>PMUS01000036.1:53015-110738 GCA_003166795.1 Acidobacteriota bacterium
TTCTCGCTGAGCATCGAATCCAGCACCCGCCCCGCAGGCGCGAGAAATTCGTCATTTCCCACTTTCCGGGCATCCCATTGACGGTTGGTGACTTCAAAAACTGCGCCCAGAAGATTCGAGAGCGTTTCATCGGGACCGAAGACTCGGAAATTGTGTTGATCATCATTCAGTTTGGCTACATCGCGAAGGAAATTGCCGAGCACGAGCGTATCCTGGCCGGTAACCGCGCCGGGCGAAGGAACATGCACGGCGTGGACGTGGAAGTCCGGCATGCGCAGATCGCGAAGCAAAATGCCGCCATTGGCGTGCGGATTGGCGCCCATGCGCCGGTCGCCTTTTGGCGCCAGCTCCTGCAGTTCGGGGATAAGTCGCCCGTTCCCATCGAACAATTCCTCGGCCTTGTAGCTCTTCATCCAGCTTTCAAGCTGTTTGACGTGATCGGGATGATCGGAATCGACCAAGAGTGGTACCTGGTGCGCCCGGAAAGTGCCCTCGATTTGCAGCCCATCTACGAATTTCGGTCCCGTCCAGCCCTTGGGTGATTTGAGGACGATCATTGGCCAGCGCGGCCGAGTGGTGTCGTTATTGCTTCGCGCATTGTCTTGGATTTTGCGGATGTCCTCGATGGCCTTTTCCATCGTAGTGGCCATGAGTTCGTGCATTTTTTCCGGTTCATCGCCTTCGACAAAGTGGGGCGTCCAACCACAGCCGCGTAGAAATTGCTCCAATTCCTCGTGCTCGATGCGTGCCAGGACGGTCGGATTGCTAATCTTGTAGCCATTCAAATGCAGAATTGGCAGCACAGCTCCGTCGGTAATCGGATCGAGGAACTTGTTGGACTGCCATGAAGTCGCCAAAGAGGCTGTTTCCGCCTCACCATCGCCGATGATGCAGGCCACGATCAGTTCGGGATTGTCGAACGCCGCTCCGAACGCGTGGCTGAGCGAGTAGCCGAGTTCACCACCTTCGTGAATCGAACCAGGCGTCGTCGGCGCAACGTGACTCGAAATCCCACCGGGAAACGAAAACTGCTTAAACAACTCTTTCATTCCGGCTTCGTCCTGGGTGACGTTCGGGTAGACGTCAGTCCAGGTACCTTCGAGGTATACGTTGCCCACAATCGCGGGGCCGCCGTGCCCAGGACCAGCGATGTAGAACATATCCAGGTCATACTTCTTAATGACTCGGTTCAGATGCACATAGATGAAGTTTTGGCCGGGGGTCGTGCCCCAGTGTCCAACCACCAGCGGCTTTACGTGTGAGAGTTTGAGTGGCTCCTTCAGCAGCGGATTGTCGTAGAGATAGATTTGTCCGACCGACAGATAGTTGGCGGCTCGCCAGTAGGCGTTCATCTTGTGGAGGGTTTCCGGTGAAAGAGTCGCTGAGTCAGTCAGCGTAAGAGTTTCCGTCTTCATGTTTCAATTCTCCTGTTCTGAGCCAAGGCTGAGAACGCAGGAAGCCGTTTTGCCGATGATGCGTTCTTGATCGACGAGCTGCCGTTAATCGTCAGGCTATGTGCGTTTGGAGGTCTCATGAAACTTGCGTCACCTGGGTCGTCATCGTTACCGCCCGCTTGCTTGCGAGTGCTTGCTATCCGCGGACGGGATCGACGGTTCTTGGTGGCCTTTGTTCTGCGCGCGCACCGGGTTAGCCGTCAAAGCGCCACTGACAATCGTCTGAGCTTCCTTCAGAATGCGACCCAGCTGGTCTACGCCCTGGAAGCTCTCCGCGTAAATCTTGTAGATGTTCTCGGTACCCGACGGGCGTGCCGCGAACCATCCGCTCTCTGCCGCTACTTTTAACCCGCCGATGGGAGCACCATTGCCCGGCGCGACGGTGAGGATAGTCTGGATTTTTTCGCCTGCCAGCTCGGTAATCTTGACCTGCTGCGGCGAAAGTTTCGCCAACAGTGCCTTTTGATCCGCCGTGGCTGGCGCCTCCACGCGGTCATAAGCAGGTTCGCCGAATTCGCGCGTGAGTTCCTGGTAGATTTCGCCGGGATCGCGGCTCATTCGTGCCGTGATTTCCGCCGCGAGCAAAGCTGGGACAATTCCATCTTTGTCCGTCGTCCAAACGGTGCCGTCGAGGCGAGAAAAGGACGCACCCGCGCTTTCCTCTCCGCCGAAGCCAAGCGAACCGTTGAGCAAGCCATCCACGAACCACTTGAAGCCGACCGGCACCTCGTAAAGTTTTCGGCCAAGCTTCGCGGTAACGCGATCGATCATCTGGCTGCTCACCACGGTCTTTCCTACCGCTGCTTCCTTGCGCCATTTCGGCCGGTGTTGAAACAGGTAGAAGATAGCGACAGATAGGTAATGGTTGGGCGGCAGCAGTCCTGCACTTTTGGTCACGATACCGTGACGGTCGTGGTCCGTATCGCAGGCGAAGGAAAGGTCAAAGCGGTCCTTCATGGCGATCAAACGCTGCATCGCGTAAATCGAAGAAGGGTCCATCCGAATCTGGCCGTCCCAATCCACGGTCATGAAACTAAACGTCGGATCGACCACCTCGTTGACAACCGTGAGATTCAGCCCATATCGTTGGGCAATTGGCCCCCAATAGTGGACTCCAGCGCCTCCGAGGGGATCAACGCCGATGCGGAGCTTCGCGCCGCGAATCGCATCCATGTCAACCACGTTTGCGAGATCAGCGACGTAAGTATTGAGGTAGTCGTGCCGGTGCGTCGTGGAAGCCTGAAGAGCCTTGTCGACAGAAATTCTTTTCACGCCCTGCAGCTTGGCCTCGAGAAATTCGTTTGCCTTCGCTTGAATCCAATCCGTGACGTCGCCGTTCGCTGGGCCGCCGCTTGGCGGGTTGTACTTGAAGCCGCCGTCATGTGGCGGATTGTGCGATGGGGTGATGACGACACCGTCGGCGAGTCCGATTTTGCGCCCGTGGTTGTACGTCAGAATCGCGTGGGAAATAACGGGAGTAGGAGTATATTCGTCTCCTTCCGCGAGCATCACTTCCACTCCGTTGGCCGCCAGCACTTCAAGCGCGCTCGCTAGCGCTGGAACTGAGAGCGCATGCGTATCAATGCCAAGAAACAGCGGGCCGTCAATCAGGTGCAGCTTTCGGTACAGACAAATCGCCTGGCTGATAGCGAGGATGTGCCACTCATTGAAGGCCTTGTCGAACGCGGAACCCCGATGTCCTGAAGTGCCGAAAGCGACCCTTTGGGCGGGAACGGAAGGGTCAGGCTGTTCAGAATAATAGGCCGTGACGAGCTTGGGCACATTCACCAGCATCGATGCTGGGGCTGGCTTCCCCGCCAGCGGACTTATCTTCATGACGCTTTCGCCAAATGCGGCGATGACCGTTTCGCCAGAGTCGCCATCAGCTTGTCAAACGGCTGATTGAATTTCTCGACACCTTCGTCCTCGAGTTTTTGTGCCACATTGTCGAGACTGATTCCCAATTCTGGCAATCTATCGAATACCAAGCGGGCTTCCCCGACATTTTGCTCGAGCCGAGCTTCTGGCTCTCCGTGATCACGGTAGGCGTCGAGGGTTTCTAGCGGGGCCGTATTAACCGTGCGCGGACCTATGAGGGCTTCGACGTATTTCACGTCACTGTACTCGGGGTTCTTGGTGCTGGTGCTGGCCCAAAGTAGCCTCTGGACCAAGGCGCCATGGGAGGCCAGTTTGCTAAACCGTTCGCCTTCGAAGATCTCCTTGTAGACTTGATAGGCCATCTTTGCGCTGGCGATCGCAACCTGCCCGTGTACCTTTTTCGCGAGGTCCGCCTCGTTGCCGCCCATTGCAATTACTTTTTCCAGCAGCGGATCGACCAGCGCATCAATGCGGCTAACAAAGAAGCTGGCCACCGACCCTATGCTCTCAACCGACTTGCCCTGGGCCACGCGTGCTTCGATGCCGGCGATGTAAGCTTCCGCCACCTGCCGATAACGAAGCAGCCCAAAGAGCAGAGTCACGTTGACGTTGATTCCTTCACTGATCAGTTGCTGGATGGCGGGCAGTCCGTCGGCCGTCGCCGGAACCTTGATGAGGACGTTGGGCCGATCCAGCGCGATCCACAACCGACGGGCTTCGTTTATTGTTCCGCCGGTGTCGTGCGCCAGATGGGGATTGACCTCGAGGCTGACATATCCGTCTTCGCCGTCCGTCATGTCGTAGAGAGGCCGGAATTCGTCAGCGGCGTTCTGAACGTCACGCTGGCTGAGCCCTTCGTAGATTGCGTCGGTGCCTTTACCCTGGCGGACCATGGCCTGAATGTCCTCGTCGTAATCGTGGCTATCCACGATCGCCTTTTCGAAGATGGATGGATTCGAAGTCATTCCTCGCAATCCATCCTCCTCGATCAGACGCCGGAGCTTGCCGCTGGAGATTAGGTCGCGTCGGATATAGTCCAGCCAAATCGACTGGCCAAGCGTTCTCAGTTGTTTCAAAGGATTGTTTTTCATGTCGTCGTCTCCTTACTTTCCTGTCCCGTGCATTCGGCCCAATGACACCACCGATCCTTTAGGAGCTCAGGACCCTGCTCGGGGAAAGGTTGCGGCAAGTCGCGAGGGTCCCTGCCCGTTTGGCTCGACGGGATCCTAAACGGCGGTCGCAGCTAGTGCTTCGCTCCCATGAGTCGAAAAGGAAACTGGGTGAGTGGTTTCGAGGATGTCCTTTGCCTTCGCGACCTCTTCAGCCGTTCCGTTCGCTATCAACAGGAACTGATCGGTCTTCAGCGCGGTTTCGTACTTCACAATGCTGTCCTTGGGAATTCCCATGCTGAAAAGGCCGGCTCCCAGCACACCCAGCGCTCCCACCTCCACCGCACCTTCCAACCCCGCCACAATCCAAGCCACCACCGGTCCCGCCGCCAGGATTGGGCCCAGACCAGGAATCATGAAAATTGCGGAACCGAACAAGAGTGCCCAGAAACCTCCCCAGAACGCCCCGACTTTGCCCCAATACATCATGCGATCGCCGGCGTTGTAGTAGCCCACCGCGTGCTCTTCCGTGTGGTAGCCTTTGCCGACGATCGACAACTTGCGCATGTCAACTCCGCCGCTCTGAAGCTCCTTCAGTGCTTGATCCGCTTCCGTATGACTGCGATACACCGCGACAACAGAATTTTGCGTGGACATTTCATCCTCTCCTCGGGTACACCGGCATCAAGCCGTCAAGCTAAGTCCCAAACAAAATTATCGCCCCACACCAGCTAGGAGACTGTTCCATAACGAACAGTTGGAATTGAATCCCAAATGGGGCAGGCGTTATCGATCCAATTCCTGCGGGCGGTCAACGTGCTTCGCGCGTCTTCGAAGCCGGCATACAGTTCAATCTACTAGTTCAAAACAAAGTTGCTCTGGCGAACCTGGGCGCAGATCGTGCAGAACTCACTAAGGAACAAGTCCGCTTGACCCAACTGGAAGCTCAAGCCATCGGAGAGGTAAGGAACGCGGTTATCGGATTGCAGTAGCCAAACAGTTCGACGTGCCATGAGCATAGCTTTCCTATTTCCGGGACAAGGTTCACAAGCACCGGGAATGCTACGCAACCTCCCGGATGATCCCGCCGTCAGGCGAACGCTCGATGAGATCAGCGAATACCTGCACGCGGACGTTAGAGAACTCGACTCCGCAGAAGCCTTACAGTCGACCGTCTCCGTCCAACTTGCATTGTTAGCTTCTGGTGTCGCGGTAGCCCGCGCTCTTTTTGAAGAAGGCGTCAAGCCGGAGGCGGTCGCAGGACTTTCTGTAGGAGCGTTTGCTGCAGCAGTGGCGGCCGGCGCGGAGGCACAGCTCACCGGCAAGCTCGCAGCCTGCGGGGGGAGCTGCGGCCCCGGCAACCTACACCTGATCAACGGCCTTTTCGACGCTCATCGAAGCAACGCCCCAGTGCTTGCCATCGCATCGCATATTCCCACCAGTGAGATCGGCACCGGATACTTTCAGGAAACCCATCCACAAAACTTGTTTCAGGAATGCAGCCACTACTGTGAATTGATTTCCAATCCGGCGCAGTTCGAGCGCGTTCTTCACATCGCGATGCAAAACGCCCTTGGAAAGGGCGGAGTAAGCGTGATCGTGTTGCCCGGCGACGTGGGTGGTGCGGATTTACCTGCCGAAGGGTCACCCCGTTCTCTGGTAACCAAACGGCCGAGCATTCGTCCCAGCGAAAAGGACCTGGCGCGTTTGGCGGATCTGATCAACTCCAGCAAGAAAGTTGCGCTCTTCTGCGGCATAGGATGCGAAAACGCTCACGATGAGGTAGTCGCTCTCGCGGAGAAAGTGAAAGCTCCGGTTGGGCATACCTACCGGGGAAAGCCGTTCGTCGAATACAACAATCCTTATGACGTGGGAATGACCGGAATGATTGGTTTCGGGATGGCTTACGAGGCGATCCACGAGTGCGACCTTCTGCTGCTCCTGGGCACCGATTTTCCGTACGACAAATTCCTGCCGACAAAACCAAAGATCGCGCAAATCGACATCCGGGCTGAGCGTCTGGGACGGCGAAGCAGACTCGATCTCGGAATTTGGGGCGATGTGCGCGAGACGCTACAAGCGTTGATGCCGATGCTGGATACAAAGCAGGACAGGGAATTCCTGGTTAGCATGGTCAGCAAACACAAAGAGAAGCTTCGAAAAATGAATGTCTATGTTGACCACGTGGGAAAACGCACGCCCATGCACCCGGAGCCCGTGGCAGCGGCGCTGAGTGAAGTTGCGGCGCCCGACGCGATCTTTACAGCGGACACTGGCATGTGCAACGTCTGGAATGCCCGATATATTAAGGCGACCAAGGACCGGCGGATCATCGGTTCCTTCAACCACGGCTCCATGGCGAACGCGCTCCCTCAGTCCATTGGGGCCCAATGTGCCTATCCCGGTCGCCAGGTTGTCGCCATGTGTGGCGATGGCGGTTTTGCGATGAGCCTGGGCGACATCCTGACCGTGACGCAATACGACCTCCCCATCAAAATTGTGGTGTTCAACAACGGCGCGCTGGGGATGGTGAAACTCGAGATGGAAACCGGTGGATTCCCCGACTTTCAAACGGACCTGAAGAATCCAAACTTCGCGAAGCTCGGCGAATCTATCGGCATGATGGGTGTAAGAATCGAAAACCCGGCTGATTTGACCTCGGGCCTCAAGCAGGCGCTGCAGCATTCGGGGCCCGTGCTCGTCGATGTAGTGACCGATCCAAATGCTCTTTCGATACCTTCTCATGCCGACCGGTCGCAAGCTGTGGGCTTCGCGCTGGCCATGTGAAAGATGGTGCTCTCCGGGAATATCGAGGAAGTGGTGGCCACGATCGAGGGCAATATTCGACACATCGGCGAGTCACTGGAGTCGCTCTAAACCGATACTCGAGATGGTTGAGGCCGTCTTTGCCGAGACAATCTTCATCAGAATGCAATTACCGTCGGATTGCCACACGCCCAGGTGGGGGTGTGGCAATCTCGGGGATTGGTGTAGGTGACGACTTCAGGCGAGCGTTACCGACCCAACAACAGTGAGGTTTGCGATGCGAATCCTTTTACGAAGTCTATGGCTCCTGTTGATGGTACCTGGCCTTGCGTATGGCCAGACTGCCGCGCACCCGGCCGATTCTTCTACGAACACCTCAGACGTCGGGACTCAGCTGGACGCTCTCCGCGAAGCACTTTTGCGAACCCAGCAGCAAGTAGCGGCACAACAGCAAGAAATCCAAGTCCTAAAGGCGCAATTGAAAGGCGGCCAATCTGGCGCCGGTGGCGCACTAGTGTCCGCTGTCGAGGTAGTTCGGCCCAATCCGAGTGGGACAAACGCGAATCCGTCAGACCTTGCGCCGGAAATCCACAACGACGTTGCGAACACCTCGAGTCCGTCTGCGGATCCGCAGGCGCAGCAGGCGGGACAGACAGCTTCGCCAGCGTCCATCAAAATCGGCGATGCTGTGCTGACTCCCGGAGGATTCGTCGATTTCGAAAATATATTTCGCACGACGAACACGCAGAGCAACATCGCCACCAATTTCGCGGGCATACCCTTCAGCAACACTGCGCTAGGAAGCGTTTCTGAATTCCGCACGACGGCGCAGTTCTCCCGCCTCAACTTCAAGATCGAAGACACTTTCCGGGGCAGTGACTTCTTGGGCTACGTTGAAGGCGACTTCAGCGGGAACAGCGCCCCCGGCGTCTATCAAAGCGTGAACGGTCTCACCAACCGACTACGGCTTTACTTTGGGTATGTAAGGCATGGCAAGTGGGAGATTTTGGGTGGGCAAACGTGGAGCTGGCTGACGCCGAACCGTGATGGCATCGGCCCACTCCCCTCCGATCTCGCCGTTACGTACAACGAGGATCAAAACCTTGGCGTCGGAGTGCCCTATACGCGGGCGGCCGAGTTCCGCGTCGCTTACCACCCCAACGAGCATTGGGCGATTGGGGCAGGTATTGAGAATTCCAACCAGTTTATCGGCAACTATGTCGCGCTCCCAGCACAGTTCAGTACGGTTGGTTCGCAGTTCGATAACAACGCCAACGCGGGAGCGGCTAACCTCATGCCAGACATTATCGCCAAGACCACCTACGACACCAATCTCGGCGCCAGACACTTGCATGCGGAACTTACGGGTTTTCTTACCGGCGCCCACGCCTCGGTGATGCCCATTGGATCAACTGTGTTCGAGAAGCACACGTCATTCGGCGGTGGTAGCCAATTCGCCACGAACTACGAATTATTACCCAATAAGCTCGTTCTCCTCGCGAACGTGTTTTGGAGCGACGGTGGTGCTCACTACCTCGTAGGAACGGGACCCGAACTCGTGGTTCGTCCTGACGCTGCTGGTACCGACGTCAATCTTTCAATGCTGCATGCCGGAGCGGGCTCGGCCGGCCTGGAGTGGAGAGCAAGCCCGAAAGAAGCCTTCGCTGTTTATTACGGTGCAGATTATTACGGGCGGAATTTCTTCCCCGACACGACCAACACCGCCCATCCGGGAACGATTATCGGTTATGGCGGTCCCGGTTCGCCCAATACAAATAATCGCGCCATCCAGCAGGCCACGTTCGATTGGCTACTGACTTTTTGGAAAAGCGAGAGATACGGAGCGCTGCAGTACTACACACAGTATTCCTATCTGACTCGCGCTCCCTGGTATGTGGCTCCGGGTGACCCCAGGAATGCGCATCTCAGCATGGTCTACGTCGGCATCCGCTACGTTTTGCCGTCGACTTCAGGCACCCTGCTGCGCGTGCCTTACCCCAATTGATAATTGACATCACGTTGATCGAGCTACTTAGGTATTTTCACTGGCCCATCACAGGTTCCGGGCGCGCGCCGACTGCGTGCGCGAGTGAGGTCATTGGCGAGAAGGAGGCCTAAATGTTGAAGGGCTCACCAACTCTTTCCACGATTCGCACACCTTCATCATATCCCGCGTCGTGCAAGCGTTACCTTCAGGGCAGCGCGCCTGATCTGCGTGTGCCTTACGCGAGATCGCTCCCTCGGCTATCCATTGCCTGTGCTGTTCTCTGTTAAATTCCCTCGCGGACGGTCTGTGAACTGCTAAGCGCAAAGCGCAGGCCAAAGATACTGGCTTCAGTCAAACATTTGCCGTTCACCGAGGAACGGACACGTCTTTCGACTCCCAGAGAAAATAATCAATTGAGCTATGAAATCTCGTTCGCACGACCGCAGCGGGGATCTCGCTCGGGTTGAAAACTGCTATTCCAGCGCCAGAACCGGGACTTTTCGGCTGACAAACGGATTTGTAGAGAAACTTCCGGACTGAGTGGCGGGGGGACAGACATTCGAACTCTCAGTTCCTTTTCAGGGTTTAGAAACGGACGTCCCAGTTGGTGGCCAGAGAATTTCGCGGGAATTTTCTGTCCTCACCCTTCGGAAGGGAACAGAGAATTTAAGTAGGCCGAGAATACCCACGACAATGGCCCGAAAAACGCAGATTGCGAGCGTTATCGCATGCTCTCTCGATAAGTGCTGACTGGTTGGCGGAGGGGGTGGGATTCGAACCCACGAGACCCTTTCGGGCCTAACGGTTTTCAAGACCGCCGGAGTCAACCACTTTCCTACCCCTCCGAATTAACCTCTTGAAACATTGTAACTTGGGGCTCGATTTAACGACAGTGCTGCGCTTGATTGGTACATTTTCGCCTGGACTGTCACCAAATTGTCACCAAAACCGTCGAGTTTTTCAACCGCCGCTCGCTTGCTCTCGATATTTGTGTGTGTGTAACGCATCGTGACGGTAATGTGTGCTACGTCACATCTGCGACTCTTACTTCTTCGCGAGCTAGTGCGAATCTTGTTTTCCAATCGACAAACGGCTTGCCGTTAGTTTTCAGCTTTCGGCATTTCTGAATGGCGCGCTTGCCCTTGCGGCAACGCCCCCGGCCAGGCACCGCGTGCTTGACACAACAAACTAACCTGTTAACACTTAGCCGTTTCCCTTATGAACAGGAGGCGCGCGAGGTGCGGGGTAAACTCAAGATCCGTGTGAACGAGCGCGTGACGGAAATCGCCGCCGCGCCGCACACGCCTTTGCTCTACGTCCTCTCGGACGAACTGCAGCTGCAAGGCCCGCGCTTTGGATGCGGGCTAGCGCAGTGCGGCTCGTGCTCCGTGCTGGTGAATGGCGAGGAAGTTCGATCGTGCGTGACGCCCGTGTCCGCGGTTGCGGGGAAATCGGTGACGACGCTCGAAGGTTTGCCCGCGTGGTACGCGAAACAGAAAAAACTCGCCAAGGTTCCCGCGCTGCATCCCGTGCAACAAGCCTTCATTGACGAGCAGGCCGTCCAGTGCGGCTACTGCTTCAACGGCATGATCATCCAGGCCGCGGAACTCCTCTCGAAAACACCGCAGCCGACCGAAGCGCAAATTCGAACTGCGATGAACGGCCATTTATGCCGCTGCGGGAGCTATCCGCGCGTCATCAAGGCGATCCAGCGCGCGGCGGAGGCAGCGCGATGAGCGGCACGAAAATGAGCAGCGCAAAGCTCGCTCCATCGGCATTGTTTCCACGCCGCGAATTTTTGAAAGCCGGCGGCGCGCTGGTCATCGGATTCAGCATGAAGGGTTTCCTAAGCGGCGGCGCACTCGGCGCGCAAGGAGCTGCGATCTCGCGCGGCCTGGCGGCTGGTCCTCCCGATCCAAAACAAATTGATACATGGCTCGCCATCCACGCCGACAACACGGCGACCGTCTACATCGGCTACGTCGAGCTCGGGCAAGGCTCGACGACGTCGCTTCTGCAAATCGCGGCCGAAGAGCTCGACCTGGACATGGGCCAGGTCAGCACGATCCGTCTCGATACGAACATCACGCCGAATCAGGGTGGCACATACTCGAGTTCGTCCATCGCTCGTGGAAGCCCCGCAATTCGCACGGCAGCCGCCGAGGCGCGCCAGGCGCTGCTCCAGCTTGCGTCGAAAAAACTCGACGCGCCCATCGAGCGCCTGACGGTATCTCGCGGTACCGTCGGGGTGAAAGATTCGACGGGCGGCGCGCGTTCCGTCACTTACGGCGAACTGGTCGGCGATAAGCCGTTCAGCCTCGCATTCACCGGATCGGCGCCGCTGAAACCTGTCGCGGATTACAAGCTGGTCGGCAAGAGCCCCACGAGAAACGACATTCCGGACAAAGTGAGCGGCAAATACGTTTACCTGCAGCATGTGCGCCTGCTAGGGATGGTCCACGGACGCGTGGTTCGTCCGCGTGGCCAGGGCGTCTACGGAGCGGGCGCGAAAATCGCGAGCCTCGATGAAACCTCCGTCGCCGGCGTTCCGGGCGCGCGCGTCCTGCGCAAAGGCGATTTCGTCGGCGTGGTCGCCGAGCGCGAATGGGACGCGGTGCGCGCGGCGCAACAATTGAAAATAACCTGGGACATGCCCGCGACTCTGCCGGGCAGCGATGGCCTATACGACGCGATGCGCGCCGAAAAAACCACGGACCGAATTGTGCTCGAACGAGGTGACGTGACCGGCGCGTTCGGCCAAGCCGCGCACGTTGTCTCCGGGAATTATCACGCTCCTTATCAGGCGCACGCGGGTTTCGGGCCCAATGGCGCGCTCGCGGACGTGAAAGCCGATTCCGCGCTGGTTATTTGCTCCACGCAGGATGTGTACGCCACGCGCAACACTCTCGCCGGCGTGCTCGGAATTCCCGCGCCAAAAGTTCGCGTGCAGTATTACGAAGGATCGGGCACGTATGGCCACAGTTGCTATGACGACGTAGCGCAAGCAGCCGCGATTCTGTCGCAGCTGGCCGGCAAACCCGTCCGGTTGCAGTTCATGCGCTGGGACGAGCACGGCTGGGACAATTACGGCCCCGCGCACGTCGGCGAGATTCGCGCCGCCGCCGACGCCGATGGCAAGATCGTCGCGTATCAGTACGACGGCTGGCATCACAACTGGAGCGCCATCGAGACATCCGCGCAGCTCGCGCTCGGCACACCGGCAGCGGAGTGGAGGCTCGGCGCGGCCCAGCAGGTGAATCCCACCGATTGCGGCGGCATGTACGATATTCCCAACGTGCGGCTGGTGAATCACCAGGTGCCGGGGCTGAAATACCTGAAGGGCGCTTGGCTGCGGTCGCCGCTCGATCTTTCGTTTTCGTTCGCATCGGAGCAGACGATTGACGAGCTCGCGCGTCTCACAGGCATGGACGCGTACAAGTTCCGCCGGCGCAATATCAAGGATGAACGGTGGATGGGCGTACTCGATGCGGTTGCGCAAGCGTCGAGATGGGAATCGCGCCCGCCCGCGTCGAAGCTTTCGGACGCAAAAATCGCGAGCGGCCGCGGAATCGGACTCGGCACGCATCTCACGTCGTACGGCGGCGCCGTCGCCGAAATCGAAGTGAACAAGGAAACGGGTCAGATCGCGGTGAAGCACATGTACGGCGCGATTGACGCAGGCCTCGCCGTGAATCCCGCGTTCATCGAAAACCAGATCAGCGGACAGCTGGTGCAAACCGTGAGCCGCATGCTGCACGAGGAAGTGACATTCAACAAAACGAACGTCACGAGCCTCGACTGGAACAGCTACCCGATCCTGCGATTCGAGGAATGTCCCGAAGTCACGCCTATCGTCGTGCAGCGCGTGGATCAGAAATCCACCGGCGCGGGCGAAGAGGTGATGGCGGCCGCGGCGGGAGCAATCGCGAACGCTTTCTTTGATGCGACAGGCGTCCACATGCGCGAGTTTCCATTGACGCCGAACCGCGTTCTGGCGGCGCTGGGCCGCGGCTAACGCACGGTTTTCAAAATTCACAGGAGGATTATTGATGCAGGCGACCAGCGTTTCCGTTTTCTGCGCAGTACTTTCGCTCATGGTGTTGCTGCCGTCCGGCTCCAAGCCGGAGAGTCCCTCTGCAAACGCTTCCGTGGATTCAAGCTCGCCGAAATTTGCCGCGCTCAGCGACCAGTTCATGAAGGAATCGCTCGTGCTTTCGCCGACGAACGCTTCGCAAGCCGGATACCACATCCACGTGGATTCGAAAACGGGCAACAAGATCGAACTCGACTCCGAGCTCGACGACATGAGCCTGAAAGCCATGGACGCACAGCGGGAATTCTATTCCGGCTGGCGCGCACGATTTCGCACCGAGACGCCGCTCGCGACGCTCGGTCCGCAGGACGCGGCCGATTGGCAGCTCATTGACGATCAGATTGGCCTGAACCTGCTCGAATTCGACAGGATTCAGGATTATCGGCACAACCCCACCGTTCCGGTCGAGCTGATCGGCAACGCCCTGTTTCTGCCCCTGACCCAGAGCTATGCGCCGCAGGAAGCGCGCCTCGGCCACGTGCTTTCGCGGGTCCGCCAGATTCCCCGGCTGCTCGATCAGGTGAAGGCGTACCTCAGCGATGCCGACCCGATCTTCATCAGCACGGCTGTCGCGGAAAACGACGGGAACATTGATTTAATTCAGAACGACGTCGCCAAGGAAATTCCCGCCGGGTCGGCGCTGAAAGCGGAGTACGACCAGGTCGCCCCGCCGGCCATCGCCTCGCTGAGGAGTTTTTCGGCGTGGCTCAACGACGATCTCGGAAAGCGCCCGTCGCGGCTCACCTGGCGTCTGGGCAAGGATTTCTACGACCAGAAATTCCGGCTGGTGATGGAAACCGACGTCACGCCGGAGGCGCTGCTGGCCGATGCCGAAACCGAGCTGAAGGCCGTGCGCGCTGAGATGCTGGGGCTTGCTCTGCCCATGCACGCGCAAATGTTTCCCTCGCATGGCGACCATTCCGATCTGACCGGCCGCGACCGCGAGAATCAGATCATCGGCGAAGTGCTGCAAAAAATCTCAGATGACCATCCGCGCCCGGACCAACTGCAGCAGACAATCGAGTCAGATCTCACCGGCATCATCGCGTTCATCCGCGAGAAGAAAATCGTGACGCTCAGCTCGCGCGACAACCTGAAAGTGATTCCCACTCCGCTTTTCATGCGCGGAATTTATTCCGTCGCGGGATTCCACAGCGCGCCTCCGCTCGAGCCGCACGCGGAAGCCGAATACTGGGTGACGCCGATTGATCCCAATGCTCCGCCGGCCGCAACCGAATCCCGGCTGCGCGAGTACAACAATTTCACGCTGCAGTGGCTCTCCCTCCACGAGGGCTTGCCGGGACATTACGTGCAGGCCGAGCACGCGAACAACATCCAGCCTGAATCTCGCCGCTTGCTGCGGGCGCTTTTCGGGAACGGCGCGTACGTCGAGGGCTGGGCGGAATACGGCGCGCAGGTGATGATGGACGAAGGCTTCCTCAATAACGATCCGCGCTTCCGCATGATGATGCGTAAAATCCGCCTCCGCTTGCTCGCCAACACCATCCTCGACGTCAAACTGCAGACCATGGGCATGACCGACGAGCAAGCCATGGACCTGATGACCAAAGATGCCTTTCAAACACAAGCCGAGGCACAGGGAAAACTTCTGCGCGCCAAGCTCAGCTCCACGCAGCTTCCCACATACTATGTCGGCCTCCGCGAATGGTTCGCCCTCCGCAAGGAATATCAAGCCAAGGCCGGGAACAGGTTTGACATGCTCAAGTTCCACGACATGGTCCTCGATCAGGGCGCTTTGCCAGTTCCTGTGGTGGGAAAACTAGTGATGCCGACGGCCGGGCAGTGAACTCCTCCGCGCGACACGGACGAAAAGCATGAAGGTGCGCGCCGCGGTCGCCTACGAGGGCCGGCCGTCGTTCTCGATCGAAGAACTCGAGATGAGCGAGCCCGGGCCGGAAAATCTTCTGGTCCGCATGGCCGGCTGCGGGCTTTGCCACACCGACGTGAAAGCGCGCGAGGGAACAATGGGCGTTCCCATGCCGGTCGTGCTCGGGCATGAAGGCGCGGGAATCGTCGAACGCGTCGGCGCCCGCGTCACCAAAGTGAAGCCGGGCGACCACGTCGTCCTCACCGGCGATTCCTGCGGCGCTTGCCCCACCTGCCTCGCAGGCAATCCCGCGTATTGCGACCGCATGTCGTCGCTGAATTTTACTGACGGTCGGACCGGTGAGCCCGGCTCGTTCAATAAGGGAAGCGTCGCGATTCACGGCCACTTCTTCGGCCAATCTTCATTCTCAAATTACGCCGTCACGCGAGAGCGCAATACGATTCCCGTGCGCAAGGACGCGCCGCTCGAAATTCTCGGCGTGCTCGGTTGCGGCGTGCAGACAGGCGCGGGCGCGATCATGAATTCCCTGCATCCGCCCGCGGGCAGCGCCATCGCGATCTTTGGCGCGGGTCCCGTGGGACTCAGTGCGGTGATGGGCGCGGTTGTGTGCGGCTGTTCCGCGATTGTCGCCGTGGATCTGCTCGAATCGCGCCTGGCAATGGCCCGGCATCTCGGTGCTACGCACACCGTGCTGGCTGGTCCGGAAGTGAAAATCGCAGAGCAGATTCGAAAGATCGTTCCAGGCGGCGTTGGTTTCGCGTTCGACACCACCGGCCGCACGGATAGCAATCAGCAGGCGATCGAATCGCTCGCCGCGAAAGGTAGCTTCGGATTCTGCGCCGTGCCTGCCGAGGCTCCAAAAATGTACCAGGTGATGACCCGCGGCCTCTCGATTCGCGGGATCGTTCAAGGCGATAGCGCGCCGGATGTTTTTATCCCGCATCTCATCGAACTGCATATCAACGGCCGCTTCCCGTTCGACAGGCTCGTCACGAAATATCCGATCGAGAAAATAAATCAGGCGATCGAAGATCAGGCGGCCGGAAAAGTAGTCAAGCCGGTCTTCACATTTCCGTCGTAAAGGGCTATTCCGCTCATTCCACGATTGTCGGGTCGGCCTGTAACGCTCTGTTAACGCCACGAGGGCAGCCGCATGATGTACTGTGTGCCGCTGAATGCCGTGGCCGCGACTCCCACGCAAGGATCAAGGCGCCATGCCTTACGGGGTTGCGGAATCACAATGGTTCACCTATATTTACGTTCGATGTTAACTGCGGTTAATATACGTTATGAGGCGTGATCCACATCGAAGAATACGCGCGAGGCGCGGCGCCTACGGAATCCCGGCCGATCCAGCGCCCCTGCAAGGATCGGTGGCCCGATACGCGCGTCTGATTCTCTGCGTGCTGCTCGTGTGCGTGGCCGCACCGCGCTTTGCGCGCGCGCAGGCCCCGGCGCAAGCGTCGCCGCAAAGCACACAGACGGAACAAACCACCACGCCTGCGCCGCCCGATTCGAGCGCGGATCAAACCGGCACGAATCCAAGCACTTCCACGCCGAGTGATTCGAATGACTCTGCGGACTCTGACTCGCTCACGCTTTTCCCTCATTCCGACTCGAGCCGCTACTGGATTTCCGGGCAGGGCAACATCATCCTGCAATGGCATCCCACGTTCCCGGCGAAATATAGCGGCAAAAATAGCCTGAAGGCCCCGGCAGAGAACGACACGTCAAAAGTCTATACGCTGTTTCTCGGTTACGAACTTACATCCACAACCGAAGTTTTTCTCGACGCGGAAAGCGCGGGCGGCCACGGCATCGGCGCGGCGTTCGGGCTCGCAGGATTCACGAATCTCGACGTCGTGCGCAATCCGACTCTGGGCGAGACGCCCTACCTCGCGCGTGTGATGCTGCGCCAGATCATTCCCCTCACCGGCGAGCGCGTCGAAGAGGATCGGGACGAGTTCCATCTCGCCACTTCCGTTCCTGCGCGGCGGATCGAGTTTCGCTTCGGCAAATTCGGCATGGCCGATTTCTTCGACCTGAATACATTCGGCAGCGACAGCCACCTGCAGTTCCTCAACTGGACCGTGGACAACGATGGCGCGTACGACTACGCCGCAAACACGCGCGGCTACACCGACGGCGCAATTCTCGAGTACGACGACCACTGGTTCTCAGCCCGCTTCGCCGAAGTGCTGATGCCCAAAGTGGCCAACGGTATCCATCTCGACGCGGATATCGCCCGCGCGCGCGCCGAAAATCTCGAACTCCAGGCGGCCGGAAAGCGGATCGCGCATCGCGACGGAACCGTGCGCCTGCTCGGCTATCTCAATCACGCGGACATGGGCAATTACCACGAAGCAATCAACGAATACCTCGACAGCGACAAAAGTTCCCCGCCCGACATCATTGCCACCCGCCGCCAGGGCCGCCACAGGTACGGCTTCGAATTGAACTTCGAGCAGGAAATCGTGCCCGACGTGGGAGTCTTCGGGCGTCTTGGCTGGAGCGATGGCCGCAACGAATCTTTCGCGTACACCGAAGACGACCGCACCCTCGAGCTCGGCGGCTTCACGAAGGGAACTTTCTGGAAGCGGCGCAACGACCGCGCGGGCATCGCCTTCGTCGCCAACGGAATCGTGGCGGCTCACCAGCAGTATCTTGCTCTCGGCGGACTGGGCTTCCTGCTCGGCGACGGCGGCCTGACCTACGGCCCGGAAAAAATCTTCGAGGGCTTTTATACCGCGCATCTCTGGCGCGGATTCTTCGCTTCCTTCGACGTCCAGCACATTAATAACCCCGGCTATAACCAGGTCCGCGGTCCCGTCACCGTCCCCGGCCTGCGCTTCCACGTGGATTTTTGACAATCCGACAGGATCGTCATCCCGAGCGAACCCACCGTGCCGGGCGGTGTCGTGGGAGTCGTAGGAGCGTAGCCCGCCGCGGCGTACTACGCCCGGCAAGCATGCTCAAGGATCAGCCATCCATCTGGGAGCTGTCATCCCGAGCGAAGCGAGGGATCTCTCTTTGAGCGTCAGAAGACAGATTCCTCGTCACTTTGCCCCTCTGGCTGACAACCAGAGCGGAGCGAGCCAGATGTTTTGCATCGTGCCAAGCATCCAAGCCGGGCGTAGTCCGCCGCGGCGGAATACGCCCCTAAGAAGATGATTCCACGTGGTTTAATGGATAGGCTGGATCTGACCAGACCCCGCGCCCGCCGACGGATTCGCGGCTCCGGCGGTAATAAGGATAACCGGAGGCCCGGGCTTCAGCGAATCGAGCGCCTCGGGAGGCAGCTTATCGGCCCGAGCGACCAGCGCCGTGACCTGCCACATCTGCTGATCCGTGAGGGACGCCTGAAAACCGGGCATTCCCGTCAGCCGTATGCCGTTCTTTACCTTCCAATAGGTGACGCCGGCTGGATCATCGCTCACCCGGCCGTCCGCGGTGAAAAGCTGCGGCGGCTTCGGAAATTCTCCCTGGGCCGCGGGAGGCGCCGGCTGCCCGGGCAAACCGTGGCAAAAAGCGCAGTTTTTCTGGTACACCCCCGCGCCGCTCACGAGTTCGGCTGTCGGGTCACCGGAAACGTCGCGCGCGGGCGCCTCGCGGTGAATCCGCGCGTATAACCCTGCTCCGGCCAGGGCCGCCTCAAACGGCATCGGAGAATCCGACGTCGCCACGGGCATGCGTCCAGTCGCCACATACACCCCGAAAGCCAGCGGCAAGATCAGCAACCCCACGACCAGACCGATCACAAATGACTTCATGCTCGCCCTCCCGTTCGTCCCAAGCGCACCCCAGCTACCCTGTCATCCTGAGCGGAATGACCGGAGTTTTACTTTCGTCCCGCTCTTGCGGGACGTCCGGTCGCGCAGTCGAAAAATCTCTCTTCAGCTTCACGCCCTGCGAACACGTAATCTCGGAGCCTGGAGCCCACGGCGAATTGTACCTTGCGGTCCCGGCCGCAATGCGAGAACAATACCGCACGAATTCCGGGAGGTTTTGAGCCATGTTCCAAACCGACTTACTGAAGGGCCGCACGATTCTGATCACAGGAGGCGGGACGGGGCTGGGCCGGGCGATGGCCCTGCGCTTTGCCGAACTCGGCGCCAGCCTGTTTCTCGTCGGGCGTCGCGAAGATCCGCTAAAGCAAACCACCCGCGACATTATCGCCAAAGGGGCGCGCGCGGCCTGGTTCTCAGCCGACATCCGCGATTTCGCGGCGGTCGAGAAGTTGCTCGATGCAGCGGAAAAAGAATTCGGCCGCCCTTTCGGCGGAATTGACACGCTCGTGAACAACGCCGCGGGAAATTTCATCGCGCGCACGGAGAAGCTTTCGCCGAACGCCTTCAACGCCGTCGTCGGGATCGTCCTCCACGGCGCGTTCCACTGCACACTCGCGCTCGGCCGTCGGTGGATCGCCGCGAAGCAGCCCGGCACCGTCCTTAATATTGTCACCACCTACGCGGACGCGAACTGCGGCTCGGGCTTCGTCGTACCGTCGGCATGCGCCAAGGCCGGCGTTCTTGCGATGACTCGCTCGCTCGCCGTCGAATGGGCCCGTCATCACATCCGGCTCAACGCAATTGCTCCCGGACCGTTCCCCACCGAAGGCGCGTTCTCGCGCCTGGTGCCGTCGAAGGAACTCGAGGAGCGCGCGAGAAATCATCATCCGATGAAGCGCTTCGGCCGCCCCGAGGAACTCGCCAACCTCGCTGCTTATCTCGTCAGCGAGCAAGCCGGTTACGTCAACGGCGAGTGCGTAGTAATTGACGGCGGCGAATGGATCAACGGCGCCGGCGAATTCAATCACTTCACCGACATGTCCGACGCGGATTGGGACGCCATGGAAGCGGCGCGCAAGAAATAGAATCGCGCCCGAATTTCGGTGCAAATTGAAATGGTTTCCCGCTCTACCATCAGCGCCATAGGCGCGGCAGACGATAGCCCAGCCCGTCAGGGCTGGGCTACAAATCACCCTTCGATCCTAAGCGCCGTGGGTGCGACACACTTGTCGCCCGGCTCGCATCGCGCGGTGCTCGCTTCGCCACGGGAATTTATCGACGCGCTTGGAAATGTTTGCAGCGCAAATTGCCATGTCGACCCGCCGACAGGTCAGCAATTTTCGCGCGCATGTTTCGGAAATTTCACGTGCAACGAACCATTCTGATTTGAATGGTACCGTCGCTAACACTCATGCTTTGAATTCGATGCTGCGCGCCTCGCCGGCAGCGGTATTACGATAGATGTATCGATCGGCATATTGACATACCATATGCCAATCGATACGATGCCTGGGGGTTTTACCTAATGGAGAAAGCTACGGTTCGCGTCTCTCCCAAATTTCAAGTCGTCATCCCCAAGGCTCTCCGCGAAGAGCTCAAGATCGAGCCGGGACAGGAACTCCTGATGTACGTGCTCGACGGGTCGCTGCGTCTCGTGCCCCGCCGCTCCATCAAGGAACTCCGCGGCATCGCCAAAGGCCTCAAATGGAAAGACGAATATCGTGACCACACGGAGCGGTTCTGAACTCTACCTCGTTGACTCCACCGGCTGGCTCGAATACCTGACCGAAGACTCCAAGGCGGCTGCCTTTAGCCATTATCTGGAAGGCGAAGCCTCGGTCCTGGTCCCGTCGGTAGTCATCTTTGAGGTCTATCGGCACCTTGCAAAGCATCGCGGGAGGCCGATGGCTGACCGGTTCGCCTCACAGGCGCTCCTTCGCAAGGTCATTCCGCTCGACGAGACCGTCGCCCTGGCGGCGGCCAACGTGAGTCTCGACCACCGCCTCACCGCCACCGATGCCATCGTGTACGCCACCGCGCGCGTTTGCCAGGCGCAACTCGTCACCGCGAACACCCACTTTCGCGGGCTACCCGGCGTCATCATCCCCTGAGCGAGTACCGCCATCTCGCCCCGCGCTCATCCGCCGACCCATCCTCGCTGGTTTCGTGAGGCGCAGCATGATGCGCCTGGCGCACATGTCTGGCGCGATGCCGCCCATCCATCTCTCTTTTGCGGCCGTTTTGCATTCCCGCGCTACGCCCTCCCGCTCTTTTTTGGTAGACTCCGTCCAACGGCGAACGCATCAAGACAATTAAGGGGGTGGGGGGCCAGGACGGTGGAATGGCCACGGCCCAAAGTGCGCTCGATTTAGTTCAGTACCTTCATCTCAAGCTCGCTGCCCTCGGCCAGCCTGCCGCAAAGAATTCCGCTGACGCTCGTTTCCTGCAAATTGCCCGGCCGCTCTTGCGCAATCATTATGAAAAGGAACGGCTGCTCGGAAAGCATTTGTGTCCCGCCGACGCCCGCATTCAGTCGTTTCTCGATGCCTACCTGGCGGATTGCTGTCCGGGCGGCGCGCCGCACTTGCCCGCGAGTACCTTTATTCTCGATCGCGCCGGTCTGGCTCGCGCGATGTCGCTGCCGCCGGACGCCGATTGCTTTTCGTCCCCGTACGTGAGCTCCTACCGGGTTCCGCAGGGCGTTCTGCACAATCCAGCGAGTGACCGCCGCACCACGCGCGGCGTCTTCCATATTGCCGAAGGCGGCTTCCCGATTCCCGCCGACAAGCAAGCGGTTCCCAAGCAGACCTTTGCCGCCCTGCTCGCCGCCGCGCTTCGCCCTCCGCGCGACGTACTCAAGCTGCCCTTCACCGCGGGCCAGGACGAGCCGGCGCATCTTTTCGTTTCCTTGATGCTTCGCCCGCTGGTGTGTCCGGCCACCGGAAGCGACGCGCCGCGAACCATGGAGACGCGCTTCTTCGCTCCCGGCAGCCTGGTGAGCAATCTCGATTTCGTCGAAGGGATCTTCGGCAACGGCGGCGACCCGCATCTCCCGGAAAATGATGCGGCTCTCGACGTGGCCCACTGGACCGGCCACACCGGCTGCGTGATCCTCGCTCCGCATCTGGTCGGCATGAAGAAAACCGCGCTCGGCCTGCCGCATGTGAACGATGCCACGGATCGCCAGCGCCGCGACGGCATGTGCTGGTCCCATCCGGACGAGCTCTATAACGAAGGCGCCGCTTTCAAGATCTGCTGCCGCGATCATCGCGGCGTCATCGTCACCATTCTCGCGGACAACTACTACGGCTACTGCAAGAAGGAAGTGAAGACGCAGATCAGCTACGCCGCCAATCTTTTCGGGCTCGCCGAGGAGGAGCATGCCGGCGGCGCCATCGCTTTTGCCACCTACGTCCTCGGCACGGAGTTTTTGGCGGGCCGCACCGTCAGTCTCAAGAAAGCCGCGTTCGCACAGGGCATGGCCCTGCTCGGCGAACTCGTGGAGCGCCAGCCCGAAGGATACGCGATCGATCGCCGCTATCCGGACGTCTTCTACGTCCCGGAAGATTCCGTCTTCACCCTGCGCGACGGCTTTGTCCGTTGGCAGCATGGCGGCCGCACGCATCAGTTGACTCTGCACCCCTCGGCCGTTTACGTCCTCCCCTCGGGTTTCCGCGTGCACCTGGAAAAGCAAATTTCCGGCACGGCCTGGAGGCTGGTCGGCTCCCGCCCGCGTGGCACGCTGTGCCACAAGCCCTGCACGGTTTCAGGCGGAGGCAAATCCGAGATCTCGAAATCCATCGCCCACGCCCTGCTGGTGGGGCCGGTATATGTCCGCGACTACCGCGAGGACATGGACAACGTCGCCGAGATTTTCCAACGCGATTTCTCATCCATCTACAAATCGCGCCCTCCTGACACCCGCTCCCGCCGGCCCATCCTCAGCTCCGATCGCACGTTCGGCTCGGTGATCCGGATGTTCACCACGTCTCCCGAGTACACCGATGAGCATAATGAATGGGTGCGCCGGCTCCCGCAGACCACGCGCCAGCTCCTGTACACCGTCAAGCGCTACTACCGCCCCGAGTGGGGCGACAATTGGCGCGAGCACTTCACCGTGGACCGCATTAACGGATTCCTCGGCCACGAGCTCAAATTCGACAACGAGCCGCTCGTCAGCAACTACTTGCGCGTGGGCCACGACCGCGACGGTGCGTGGCGCATCTATAAACTCCGTCCCGATTTCTGCCCCGCGGAAAAAGTTCAGGTGGAGGACGACATCACCGCCTCCGTCGTTCTCCCTCGCGCGAGCCTCAACGACCTCGACCGCGAGTTCAAAAGCGAAAGCGTCAAGCTCGTCGCCAACTGCGAGACTCTTTTGTTCCAGCGTCCCGACGAGGCTATCAATCCCGGCGCTGACCACCAGGCCGAAGCGGACATCGCCAGCCCCGGCACGTTCCTTTCGAATTACGAGCCGCTCACCGGGCAACAGGTGCGCGCGCTCGTGGATCACGTGGTTGAGTTCGACCGCTATACCGATCCCATGAAGCGTCTGCTGGAAGATTTCGCCTCCTGCGAAGCCGGGAACAATGGCGGCGCGTACGCCGTTTGTTCGTCGCATCCGCGCATGGTCAACGGCAAGCCTTCACTAAATCCGCGCTATCTCCAAAAGCGCCCGGACCTCGTCGCTCCGCGCGCTGCCTATCTCGCGCGGATCGCCGCGCGTCTCGAGCGCGATATCCCCGCATCGCGGCCGGTACACTTTCCGGTCACTGCCGTTCTGGCCGGCCGCAAAAACAGTCCGCCGGACGTCGCCGCTGGTCTGCCCCCGCTCGCGGTGTACGCTCCGATTCACTATCAGGAGCTGCCCGAGCTTTTCATGGAGTGCATCTCGAGCCTCACGGGCAAATCTCCGGCGACCACGGGATTCGGCAGCGAGGGCGCGCTTACCAAGGGTCCATTCAACGCGCTCTGGCCCGTCGTTGATCTCAACAACGCGCTCGTCTCGGCGATTCTCACAGGGGACAACGGCTTCACCACCTCCGCCGGACACATCGGCCCGCATTTTCGCGTGGATCACGACGTGAGCATGTTGGTTCCGGAAATCTGGTGCCGCATGAGGACGGCCGAACGCGACCCGCGCTTCCTGATTGACGGCGGATATCTCGAAAAGATCGAGGATTTCGCTTTCGGTGGCCGCACCGTGCTCGCCAGCCGCCTCGGCTATCGAATCACCATGCCGTTCGTGGACCATTTTCTCGGCCGCATTTTCGAGACGCCCGATACGGTATTCCCCGTGGAGATGTTGCGGCCGGAATTGCAGGATGGGGCTATGTTCGCGGCGGGCGTGGATGCCATCGTCGAATCGCAGCGCCGCGTCGCCATGAATTACTTCGAGGACGGCAGCTTCGAGGCCGCGTGCCCTCCTCTGCGCGCCTTGCTCGAAATTATGGCGCACGGCTCTTACTACGGCATGGGAGTGGAACATCCGGAGGTCCGCGGCATGTTCACCCGCGAAGCCCTGCTCGCCAGCGACTGGTACAACGAGCGCCTGCGCGTGAAGCAGCAGCGCGATATCGCGCTCTGGCTTCGGCACGTCCGCGCCCTCGAACAATTTCGCGCCGCCGAGCAGGAGTTCCCTCCCCAGGACGACATTGATTTCGACAACCGCCATTCGCTGGCACGCGATCAGTTAGCTCGCGTAACATCGCCCGCATATCTCGACGAACTAGTCGGCACCATCGGCGCCGACCCCTTCCACCACCAAAACCCCGGTGATCGCCCGGCGTGAACGCGTCGGCACCGGTCTCGTAGCGGCCACCTTTAGCTTGGCGCAGTTTCCCGCCTCTCGCCTTTCTCCTCGTACGGGCACAGCATGCCGTGCCCGGCGCCGATGCTTGGCGCTGCAGACAATTTTGCGGCGCCTCTGTGGAGTACGTCGGCTTGCCCGAGGGAGCTGCATTCGTTCGAATACACCTGGTATTGAGCCAAGCCCGCCGGAAATCGCCGCGGCACGTAAGCTTCGTCCAAGTAAACCGCCTTGTAGGTTGTGGCTTCAGCCACGACAAAAGACGCCGCGCGCAGCGCCTTCCTTTGCGCTGGTCTTATCGCAGCAAGTGTTCGATGTGCGCGCCCAGCAGTAACACCAACGCGTCCCCGCTGCAACCGGCCTACCGTATCGCGCGTCACATTTGCAGGGAGGAATAACATGAGAACACTCCTCATAGTCTTGATACTCGCGCTCAGCGCCTCCTTCGTGCAGGCGCAGGACGATTCCGCGCAACAGGCAATGCAAGCGATGCAGCAGGGGATGCAAGCGAATCAGCAAGCCATTGACCAGATGCAGCAGCAGCAGGCGCAAATGGCTGCGGCTTCACAACAGCAGATGAACGAGAATGTGGACGAAGCCCAGCGCAACCTAGAGAACAATCCGGTGGCTCCGCCCTTCGCAGCCAAGCCCAAATTTTCGCTGAAGCAGGGGAAGTACTCGGCGCCAGAGACCGTGAAGATCACGGACTCGACTCGCGGCGCCACCATCTACTACACGGCCGACGGCTGGACTCCGACCAAATCATCGCCGCGCTATCGCGGTCCGATCACCATTGACTCCACCACCACGCTCCAGGCGATCGCGATTGCGCCGTATTATCAGCGGAGTCTTGTCGCCAGCGCGCAATATGCCTTGAACGCGCCGGCGTCGCCATCATCGTCCGTGGCGCAGAGTTTGCCGCCATCATCGGCAACGTCGGCTCCCGCAAAATCCAAGTCCCGGAAGGGAATTCCAGTTTCGCTCGTCTTCACGTCGAGTGTTAGTTCCAGAACCGCGTCAGTTGGAGACAAAATTCAGCTGACGCTTGCCGACGATTTGAAGGTTGGGGGCGTGATGTACGCTCCTAAGGGATCGCCCGCCACGGCCATTGTTACCGCAGTGGACAGGACGGGAGTGGGCGGCGCGCCTGGGGTTCTTACTTTTGAGGCGGAAACTCTGAGCGCGAACGGCAACGTCATCCAACTGCGTGGCTGTGCGACCAAAGAGGGCGAGGCCAAGCCGCCGAACGCGGCGAGGCTGATTCCTTACGCGGGTTTTTTCACCGTGCTCAAGCACGGCGAGGACGCCGTCATAGGCCAAGGCGCCATCTTCACAGCGTTCATTCCGGCGAACATTCCGGCCGCCGCCGTGGATTAAATGAGCGGTCCCATGAGGGAGTCGGAACTTTAGCTCCGACAAATAAGAACGGCGCGCAACGCCATCTTTTGCGTTGCTGTTTTTGCAGCAAGTGGTCGGGGTGCGAGCGCCGCCGCAACAGGCCCTACCGCGGCACCGGTTCGGAGCGCATGTCCTGCGCGAAATTCCAAAACGCCGCCGCATCCTCCGCGGGACCGGACCCCAGCGCTGTCCGCTTCTTATCCGCGGCGTGCGCGGCTTCTTCGGGGGTCCAATTCCTCAAAAACACGGACTCGCGCAAATACCGAATCTGCTGGAGCGTGGCGTCGGACGCACCCGCGTATTTGTCTGTCTGTCGCAGAAAGAAATCGAAAAGAGGTTTCGGAACTTCGGACGAATCCGGAACGTCGCGGCGCGTATATTCATAGATCGTCTTTTGGCTCCACGGATTGAATTTCCTGGTGTCAAAAGAGTCGGTTTCTTCCAGGAAAATCTGCGACGTGGGCACCACCACGCGAATCACGGGACCTGTGGCCGGACGCAACACCCACACCGCCACGGTGTGGTTCCAATACGGCCAGAAAAGCCCTACGCCCTTGACGCCTTCGCGCTCCACCAGAAATGCGTAGAGCGCCGAGAGTTCGTCGCACTCCGCCGAAGCGGTCGGCGACAGCGGCGAAGGTTTACTCGAGATTTTCCACTGCCGCCAGACATTGTCGGAATTCGGCGGCTGGTTGGTGATCGTCCAATGAACGTTCCAGAAACCCGCATCCCGCGTGGCCTCAAAAAGCAGACGGACGACCACGTAGTCGGAGTAACGAATGCTATCGGGCGAAAGTCCGTGCGCTGATGTGAACGAGCGAAAACCGGCGCGCATGCCGGAGCTGCTTGCGAGAGCCTCAGCCTTAAGGTGAATCATGCTTACAAGCTGCGCCAGGTTTGTGCCGGAGGGGGAAGAAACTGGTGAGGCGGGCTCACGGTCCTGAGGGTGCGCGCCACCGGCCGCAGCCGTCAGGAAGCACGCTGCTCCGAGGAACATGCCGAATCGCTTTGCGCACGCGCAATTCATTTCGACCACGGCGGGGAGCGGCTCAATGCCGCGCAACTCCCCGCTGAACGCTCGGTAATATAGACACCGGTCCGAGCGTTCTTGTTTCCGACCGGAAGGGCGCTAGCTCAGCGCCTTCTTCAGCCGCTTCGTGGTTTTCATCAACTGCTGCTTCAGGGCGTCAACCTGCTTCGAAATATCTTCGAGCTCGCTCTTGGCCATCACTCCGGCCCTCGCTACTTTGTGCGCTGTGCGGTCTGCCTTGCCAATTGCGGCCCCAATCTTTTTCGCCGCGTTCTTGAGTCTATTCTTTGCCATTTTTCCTTTTCTCCCTTCGACTGCACAGGCAGTATCGCACGCCCCCGCATTCTTCGCCGCCGCCTTTTTTGATCGCCGAGCTGTGCGAATGTCGCCGCACCGGTCGTACCTGGATGCAGTTGCTCAGCGTCTTCGGCGCCAACCCGCTGTCGCCGCGTTGGCAACTCGCGCAGCCCACGCACAAACCACCTTGTAGTTCGTGGCTTCAGCCACGACAAAAAAGCCGCGCGGTTTTAGGGGGTCGGAGCTTCAGCTCTGACATATAGACGCCGCGCGCAGCGCCTTCCTATGCGCCGCTCCTATTGCAGCAAGTAGTCGGTGCGCGAGCGCCGCCGCACCGGTCGCACCTCGATGAATTGGTCAGCAGGAGCGCGCTGGCTCGCTAGAAAGGCATCCACTCGAAGGGAAAAAGCTTCCCGGCTTGTGTGAAATCGATCTTGCCGCCCGCGAGTTCCACGGCGCGCGCGAGAACGGGGTCTTGGCCGGCAGCGAGGTCGCGGCCGGTGGGAAGTATGATTTCGTCGGGAGTCACGCCGAGATGTTCGAGACTCTTGCCGTCCTTCATGACCAAATCAGCTTCGGTGACGGAAAACCCGTAGGAAATGATGGTTTCCACTCCCTGCGAGTAACCATATCCCAGCGCTTCCATCACGCTGCCCGAGCTGCGATCTCCGATCACGGTCCCGCGATTTTCCAGTTGCATCACGCGGGCAAATAGCTCCGCCGCCGATGCCGATTGGCTGTCCACCAGAACGACGATTTTCCCCGCAAAAGCGCGCCCGCCGGCCGTCTTCGCAATCGCCGGCTTCAGTTCCTTTCGCCCGATCCGGTCGGCAATCTTCACGTCGTGATCGAACACGTTCCCGATCATGCGCTCTAGCGTGGTGGCAGCACCGCCGGGATTTCCGCGCAGATCCAGAATGAGAGCCTTGTGCCTGCGTACGGTGTCGAAAATGTGATCCACTGAGCCGTCTTCGAGTTCAAACTCCGGCATCTTCCAGATGGTGATGTCGCCCATCTCTACGTAACGCTGGCGAACCACATGGTCCTCATTCTCTTCCGAGCGGATGTATTGCCAAACATCGTTTTCGTCACCCTCCGCGGTAAAATCCAGTGTCTTCTTTCCCTGTTTCATCTTGGAATCAACAAGAACCCGCCGGGTATTCCCGTCCGGATCGCGCAGATCAAGTTGCGTCTTCATCTGTGGCATCAGAGCGTTATATGTGTATGAAAGATCCTGGAAATCAACCCGGTTCACTGTGTACGCGTCGTAGCCCATCACCTGGTCGCCGGCGTGGACTTTCGAATCCGCATCCGTGCCGGGGCGGACTCGCGAAATGAAAGCGCTGTCGCCCAGGAGTTCCATTCGAAAGCCGCAGTCCAGGCGGTAGGGCCGGGTCGGCGGATCGAAAAAGGTGTGGCTGTCCTTCAGCCCGGAAAGAAACGCGGCGACCATGCGAAGCCCGTTGTTGAGATCTGGAGAAGCCTTGATTCGTTCATCGAATTGTTGATAGCGCGCGTCCAGGTCAACGCCGTGGTATTTGGGATCGTAGTAGTGCTTTTTCACCGCATCACGGGCGTCGCGCAGCATCTGTCGCGCCCGGCCCATGTCCTCGCTGTTCATCGTTTGCTGGGCGCCGAGCACTCCCGAGAAAATCGATAGTAAAGTAGCGCCAGACAGCCATACCAGCGCCCTGCGAGTTCTAGTCCAGGACACGGTTCACCTCTGGCGAGAACACTACTATTTGTCTGCGGCCCCCACGTACACCAAATCATAGAAGTGTGCCAATTAAGTACTCAACGAAGTAAGAACTGCTGTATTGCAATTGCTGTGGGCGCCTCCCTTCAGAAGTCGCGCGTAGCTCGCACGCAAATCGCTTTGTGGGTCGTGGCTTCAGCCACGACAAAAAGCGCCGCGCGGCTTAGGGGGTCGGAGCTTCAACTTCGACATATAG
Organism: Acidobacteriota bacterium; assembly: GCA_003166795.1. Lineage (GTDB taxonomy): Bacteria > Acidobacteriota > Terriglobia > Acidiferrales > UBA7541 > Palsa-295. Next base: position 82,426 of record PMUS01000036.1, read on the forward strand.
ACGCCGCGCGCAGCGCCTTCCTATGCGCTGCTCCTATTGCAGCAAGTCGTTGGTTCAACGCTGATTCTCAATCACTCCGCAACCCTACGCATTCGCAACTCTTCACACCAACAACCGGATGAAATCGCGCAGGGATCGTGCTACGGTAATTGGCGCTTATGATTACGATAGAAGATAGAGAATTCGATGGCGCGCTGGAGCGAGGCTCCGGTCCTGCTTCCGGATCCGCGCCTTTTCTAATCGACACACCGGCGATTAGAAACGGGCCTAAACCATTGAAAACAAAGAGTCAGGGCAGACTCTAATCGACACTGATTCAGCTCAAAAAATTAGCGCCAAAAAAGAAAAAATGGAAAATATTCAAATCACGCTGCCGGATGGTTCGACGCGCGAGGTGCCCGGCGGCACCACCGCCGCGCAGGTCGCGGGCCAGATCGGGCCGCGCCTGGCGAAGGACGCGCTCGTCGCGCGCGTTGACGGCGAGCTGGTGGATCTTTCGAAGCCGCTCGACCGCAGCGCCAAGCTTTCGATCCTCACCGCGAAAGATCCCGACGCGGTGCAGGTGTTTCGCCATTCCGCGGCGCATCTGCTGGCGGCCGCAGTGCTCGAGCTTTATCCCAATGTGAAACTCGGCGTCGGCCCGCCGATTGAAACTGGATTCTTTTATGAGTTCGTGCGCGAGCAGCCGTTCACTCCCGAGGACCTCGAAAAAATCGAGGCCAAAATGCGCGAGCTGGCCGCGAAAGACATTCCGAACGAGCGCAAGTGGATCCCCAAGCCCGAAGCGCTTGAGCTGTATCGCAAGTCGAACCAGGAATTCAAATGCGAGCTGGTGGAGGAAAAGGCCGACGAGCCGATGGTCTCGTTCTACACCACCGGAAAATTCATAGACTTCTGCCGCGGCCCGCACATTCCCTCGACCGGTCGCATCAAGGCATTCAAGCTGATGAACGTCGCGGGCGCTTACTGGAAAGGCGACGAAAAAAATCCGCAGATGCAGCGCATTTACGGGGCCTGCTTCGTGGAGCAGAAGGAACTCGATGAGCACCTTCACAAGCTCGAGGAAGCCAAGCGCCGCGATCATCGCAAACTCGGCGCCGAACTCGATCTTTTCAGCATTCAGGACGAAGCTGGCCCGGGGCTGATCTTCTGGCACCCGAAGGGCGGCATCATTCGCCGCATCATGGAAGATTGGCTGCGCACGGAGCTCACTCGCCGCGGCTACGATCTCGTCTATACGCCGCACATCATGCGGCGTGACCTCTGGCGGACGAGCGGCCACGCGGATTTTTACAGCGACAACATGTTCGGCCCGATCGAAGTCGAAAAGGCCGATTACCAGCTCAAGCCCATGAACTGTCCGGGGCACATCCTGATTTTCAAATCGCACTTGCGCAGCTATCGCGAGCTTCCGATCCGCCTGGCGGAGCTGGGCACTGTCTATCGCTACGAGCGGTCGGGCGTGCTGCACGGCCTGCTGCGCGTGCGCGGATTCACGCAGGACGACGCACACATTTTTTGCATGCCGGCGCAGATCGAAAAAGAGGTGCAGGATTGCGTCGAATTCGCCTGGGAAGTTCTGCGCGTCTTCGGCTTCAGCGACTACGTTGTTGAGCTTTCCGCGGGTGATCCCGCGCATCCGGAAATTTATGCCGGGACTCCCGAAGATTGGAAACGCGCGGAGGATGCGCTAACCAGCACGCTGAAGCGCATGAACGTCCCCTATAAATATATTCCCGGCGAGGCCGCATTCTACGGCCCGAAGATTGACGTCAAGCTGGTGGACGCGATCGGCCGCCCGTGGCAGCTCACCACCGTGCAGTTCGATTTCAATTTGCCCGGGCGCTTCGAGCTCGAATACATCGGCGAGGACGGCGGCCGCCACCGGCCGCTGATGGTGCATCGCGCGTTATGGGGCTCGGTCGAGCGATTTTTCGGCGTGCTGATCGAGCATTATGCCGGGGCATTTCCGGCGTGGCTCGCTCCCGTGCAGGCGTCCGTGCTGCCGCTGAGCGAGAAAACCATGGATTACGCGCACAAGATCACCAAGCAGCTCAAGGACGCAGGCTTCCGCGTCCATCTCGACGACCGTAATGAAAAATTGCAGGCCAAGATCCGCGACGCGCAGCTGCAGAAAATTCCCTACATGCTCGTCCTCGGAGGGAAAGAATCCGAAGCGGGCACGGTGGCCGTGCGCCATCGCACCAAGGGCGATCTCGGACCGCGCCCGGTGGAACAATTCATCGCGGACCTGCGCTCCGAGGTTGATACTCGCACCGCGCTGTAGCCTGCGAACTCGGCTGACAAAATGAGATTCTCGATACTCAAGGCCAGCGCGCTAGTCATCGGATTCTCGCTGGCCTGCTCGCCGGCCCGGCCGCAGATGCAGGCCGATCGCAGCTGGGCGGACAAGCATTTCATGGCGGCGTTCGATGAATTCTTTCCTATCGAGCACGCCGAGGGCGATTTCATCGCTGTTCGCGCGCACCGCGATGGCGTGAACGACGTCCCTGAATTCTCGGTGGTGCTGGAAAATACGCAAACCCCGCACGCGATTCGCGGCATTCTTCGCGAAGCGCAAAGCGCGCCGCTCTATCAACAGCTCCTGGCGCTTCATGCAAAGGATCCGTCGCAGCCGTACGAGCAGCTGAAACAGGACTTGAAAATCCAGGAGTGGAAATTCTCCGCCGAGCAGTGCCCAGCAGTCGCGGCGCAATTTCAGGCATTCACCAATATTCAGTTTGTCCGGCCCAGGGACGATGACGCCGAAGACGAACATCCCATCCTCTATCAGTTCCACGAATCGGTTGGCGGAGGCGACTCCGAAGTCTTGGAATCGCTCGAGTCTCGCTCGTTCCCCAAATGGGCCAACGAAACGCGCAAAGCGCTCGATGCCTGCGCCGCCGCCGCGCCCCAAAGCTCCGGGAAAATTGGCGGGGCAACTCAGGTACCCCAGCCCTAACGCCGCCCTTGCAGGCGAGCCATTAAGCCGTGCTATACTTTCTGGCCTGTCGCTCCCCGCGAGCGTTTTGTGAGCGGGTCGGCGGTCAAGCGGGCATCGAAATCCAATTTCGAGCCCGGGAGGTGGTTTTATCGCAGAACGGGGTGGTCCTCCTGGCCTTCGGGTCAACGAGCGAATTCGAGCTCGGGAAGTTCGTGTGGTGGATGAAGCGGGGAATCAGCTTGGCGTGATGACCCTGTTCGACGCGATGAAGGCGGCGCGGGATGCCGGCCTCGATGTCGTCGAAATATCGCCCAGCGCCGTGCCGCCGGTCTGCAAGCTCGTGGATTACGGCAAGTTTCAATACGAGCTGAGCAAGAAAGCCCACGAAGCCAAGAAACATCAAAAGAGCTCGCACATCAAGGAAGTGAAGTTCCGGCCGTCCACCGCCGAGCACGATTTCCAGGTGCGCAAGAACCAGATCATCCGGTTCCTCGGCGAGGGACACAAAGTAAAGGCCATGATTTTCCATCGCGGCCGCGAAATGGCTCATCAAGATGTGGGCCGCGCGAAGATGGAGCGGCTGCTCAAGGAAGTCACGGACCACGCGCTGGTGGAATTCGGTCCGCGGATGGAAGCCAACATTCTGCTCGCGTTGCTCGCGCCGAAAAAGGGCGCGACTCCGGCGGCGCCCACGCGGCCCGCGCAGCCTACCGCCGGCGGGCAAGCCTAAAGAAATTTTCGGGAAGAGGAAATTGTGAAGAAGAACAAAAAAATGAAATTGAAGACGCACCGGGGCGCGGCCAAGCGCTTCAAGATTACGTCCACCGGGAAAATCATGCGCTGGCATTCGGGCAAGCGCCACCTGCTGGGCACGAAGAAGCCGCGGCGCATGCGCAAGCTACTCAATAAGGTTCGGGTGAACAAGGCGGACGAGCGCAATATCCGTCTCGCGCTTCCTTACGGTCTTTAGTTTTCGATCCGCGCCTGGCAGAGCGTAACGGGTGCCTGCCGGCCGGTTGTCCCGCAAATATGCGGGGCGCAATGCAGTCAAATGAGACAAACCCGTCTAACTTCCCGCGTATTCTTGCGGGCGGTTGGGCCGCGTTTGTCTCCCCGTTGATCCACATTCTTGATTTCGACGTCGTAGAGAACTAGAAATCATCGAAAGCGCCCGCGAGGCGCGCACGAGGAGACCAGAACCATGCCACGAGTCAAACGCGGTACCAAGCGGCGCGCCCGCCGCAAAAAGCTGCTGAAACACGCGAAGGGATTTTTCCTCACAAAGGGCAAGCTCTTCCGCTCCGCCAAGGAAGCGGTGAACCGCTCGCTGCGGTACACCTATCGCGACCGCCGCACCCGCAAGCGCGATTACCGCACGCTATGGATCCAGCGCATCGGCGCCGCCGCGCGCGCCAACGGCACCACCTACAGCCAATTGATCCACGGCCTGAAAGCTGGCGGGATTGATCTCGACCGGAAGATTCTGGCGGACATGGCCGTGCGCGACGCCGAAGGATTTGCCGCGCTCGTGACGTCGGCGAAACAGCACATGACCGCGCCGCCGAAAGCTTCAGCCAAGCCCGCGGCCTAGCGCGCAATCAGCGCCCGGCGCGTTCGCAATCCCGTGTAATATTGGCGTCGGTTGCGTAGCGGCGGCCTTCAGGCCGGCGAATTGTTCTCGGCAACGCGCAGGTGCGTCTCCGATCCGCGTCGCGAACCAACATTTCAATGGCTACGACCGATTCCACGAAACAGACGCTCGCGCAAATGGGTGTCGATTCTCCGACCAAAGTTGCGTCCCTATTCGACGACCTGCGTTCCGCGTTCGATCGCGATGTTGCCCATGAGATAAGCTCGCTTGATTTGGAAGCCGCGCGCGTGAAGTGGCTCGGCCGGAAAGCGGGAATCCTGGCCGAGATCGGCGATAACTGGCTGAAGCCCGCAGCCAAAGAGATCAAGCCCGCCGTTGGCCAAAGCCTCAACGCGCTGAAGGCTCATGTCGAAGGGCAATTTACGGCGCTCGCAGCTGCCAAAGATACTGCTCGGGAACAATCGGCCGCCGCGCGCGATCAAATTGATCTTTCTCTGCCCGGCGTCGAGCGCGCGATTGGCACGCGGCACCTGATTCGCCAAACCTACGAAGAGCTCGAGCGCATTTTCCTCTCCATCGGCTTCCGCGTGGTCGAGGGGCCGGAAATCGAGACGCCCTATTACAATTTCGAGGCGCTCAATATTCCCGAGCACCATCCCGCGCGCGACAACATGGACACCTTCTACATCGAAGGGTCCAAGGCGGGCCATTTGCTGCGCACGCACACCTCGCCGATGCAGATTCGCACCATGGAAAAAGAAAAGCCGCCGGTGCGCATCATCGTTCCCGGAAAAGTCTATCGCCGCGACAATCCTGATTCCACGCACGGCTACATGTTCCACCAGATCGAAGGTCTGGCCGTGGACACGGACATCACCTTCTGCGACTTCAAAGGCACCGTGGAATATTTCGTGCGCGAATTTCTGGGACCGAAGGCGAAGACTCGGCTGCGACCGAGTTATTTTCCCTTTACCGAGCCTTCCGCGGAAGTGGATGCGACCTGCCACGTCTGCGGCGGGAGCGGCTGCCGCGTCTGCAAATTTTCCGGCTGGATTGAACTCTTCGGCGCGGGGATGGTGAATCCCGCCGTCTACGGCTGCGTGAACTACGATCCGGAGAAACTTTCCGGCTTCGCTTTTGGCATGGGCGTGGATCGCCTCGCGATGATGAAGTACGGCGTCGGCGAATTGCCCGTGCTCACGCAGAACGACGTGCGTTTCCTGCGGCAGTTTCCGTGATAATCCGATCAGGATTGTCATCCCGAGGGAGTCCGCCGTTGCGGACGCCCGAGGGATCTCTCTTCGGAGTCAGACGCGGCGAATTCCGCACACGAAGAGGGATTCCTCGGCCAAGTGCGGGCCTCGGAATGACACGCGCACAGGTTAGGCCGAATTAAGATCGGCGGATGCGAAAATGCTGGCGACAGACTCAAAAGAGCGTTTCTCGAACCGCGTGGAGGACTACGTCCGCTACCGGCCAGGGTACCCGCGCGCGATTCTGGGCCTGCTGAGTGAGGAGTGCGGCCTGGCATCGGAGTCCATCGTCGCGGACATCGGCTCCGGCACGGGTCTGCTGACGCAACTGTTTCTTGAAAACGGAAATCTGGTTTACGGCGTCGAGCCAAACGCCGCCATGCGGCAAGCGGGCGAGGCGTTCCTGAAAAAATACGGACACTTCCGAGGTGTGGCGGGCTCGGCGGAAGTCACAACTCTGCCCGACGCGTGTGCCGACTTCATCGTGGCCGGACAGGCGTTTCACTGGTTCGAGCCAAAGGCCACGCGCGCGGAATTCGAACGCGTGCTGAAGCCGCGAGGCTGGGTTGCCGTGATTTGGAACGAGCGCAAAAAGGACGACACGGCGTTCCTGCGCGAGTACGAGACTCTTCTCCGCGCGTTTGGCACGGATTACGAAAAGGTCTCGGAGAAATATCCGCAGGACCGTTCGATGAGGAGTTTCTTCGGCTCTGGCGCGGGCGGGAAGAAATCGTTCGCGAGCGAGCAGGTATTCGACTTCGAGGGGCTGCGCGGAAGGCTCCTGAGTTCGTCGTACTCACCACCGCAAGGCCATCCGCAACATGAGCCGATGCTGGCGGCGCTCGATAAATTATTTAAAGCGCACGCGGAAGGCGGCCACGTGCGGTTCAAGTACCTGACGCACGTTTATTACGGGCAATTGGCAGGGACCTCACGGTGAGTACGCAACGATGTCATTCCGAGCGAAGCGAGGAATCTCTCTTCGTGGTGACCCGGGGCGAATTCTCCACTCGAAGAGAAATTCCTCGTTGCCCCCGGCCAAATAGAGGCCGGGACTTCTCGGAATGACAATTTGGTAGTTTACCGGCGAAAGGAAATTTCGGGCCCGGCATGAAGATTGTCTACAACTGGCTGAAGGAGTTCGTAGACGCGACGGCGCCGCCCGCGGAGCTGCGGTCGCGGCTTTCGCTTGCGGGCGTCGCGGTTGATTCCGTCGAGGAATCGGCGGCGGGGCCGGTGCTCGACGCGGAAATCACCGCGAACCGTCCCGACTGCCTGGGCCACTACGGGATGGCGCGCGAGGTGGCGGCGATTTACCGGCTTCCCGTGAAGGCGCTCCAGCCAAAGCTGAAGGAGGCGGCGATAAAAGCATCGGACGCGACGCGCGTCGAAATCGAAGCGCCGGAACTTTGCGGTCGCTACACGGCGCGGATCATGCGCGGCGTGAAAATCCAGCCTTCGCCCGATTGGCTGCGCCAGCGCCTCGAAGCCATCGGCCAGAATTCGATCAACAACGTGGTGGACGTGACGAACTACGTGATGTTCGAGCTTGGCCAGCCGATGCATGCGTTCGATCTCGACAAACTCAGCGAGCGTCGCATCGTGGTCCGTCGCGCGCGCGCAGGCGAAAAGATTCGCACGCTGGACGGCGTGGAGCGCGCGCTTACGAAGGACATGTGCGTGATTGCGGATGCATCGCGTGCGCTCGCGATTGCCGGCGTGATGGGCGGCTCGGAAAGCGAAATCGGATTCGCGAGCCGCAACGTCCTGCTCGAATCCGCGTGGTTCGATCCCATCACCGTGCGACGCACTTCGAAGGCGCTGGGACTGCGCACCGAAGCTTCGTATCGCTTCGAGCGCGGCGCCGATCCGGAAATGGCCGAGCTGGCCACGCGGCGCGCCGCCGAGCTGATTCAGCAATTGGGCGGAGGCGAAATTCTATCGGGCGTCGTGGATGTGTATCCAGGCCGCGCGCCCGCGCCTTCGATCGAGCTCTCACGCAAGGAACTGCTGCGCGTGATGGGCGCGGACGTGCCGGACCGCGACATCGAGGAAATTCTCGCCGCGCTCGGTTTTCATCCTTCGCGCACGGATGCGCATCGCGGGACTCCCGGCTCGCTGCTCGCCGTTTGGCAATGCACGCAACCTTCGTGGCGGCGCGACGCCTCGCGCGGGATTGACTTGATCGAGGAAGTCGCGCGGCACTACGGCTACGACAAATTCCCTCCGCGCCTGCCTCCGGCCAAGCAGCCCGCGCATCGCCTGCCGCACGCCGAAGCGCAGGACCGCCTGCGCGAACGCGTGGTCGCGCTCGGCTATCAGGAAATTGTGGCGATTCCGTTGGTGGATGCGCGCCGCGACGAAATTTTCCGCGCAGAGGGTGTGGCGCCCGCCGTGATCGGCAATCCGCTCGCGGAAGATGCTTCGGTAATGCGCTCGACGGGAATCGTGAGCATGCTCGGCGCGCTGGAATGGAATCTGAATCACGGGCAGCGCAATTTGCGCCTATTTGAAATCGGCAAGACGTACGAGCTGCGTGATGGCGAGCCGGTCGAGACGGCCGTCCTGACGCTCGGGGCGACTGGCTTGGCGCGCGAGAAAACGATTCACGAAGCAGAGCGCGAGTTCACGTTCGCGGATTTGAAGGGTGACCTCGATGGCATTGGCAAGCTCGCCGGCCGATTCGGTTGGCAGTCCGGCGGCCCCGCGTGGCTCGCGGGGGGGCTCGCCTCGCGGATATCGGCTGGCAACAGCGGCGCGCTCGGCGTGGCCGGACAGCTCGCGCGGCGCGTGGCCGATCAGTTGAAGCTGCGGCAGGAAATTTTCGTCGCTGAATTGCGGCTTGAGCCACTGCTAGCGGGAATCGAAGCGGCTCGGGCGACCGAGAAATTCACGCTGATTCCACGCTTCCCGGCGGTCGAGCGCGATTTCTCGCTGGTGCTCACGGACGGCGTGAAGTTCGCGCAAGTTGCGGACACAATTCGCGCGCTCGCGATCCCGGAGCTTCGAAGCGTCGAGCCCGCCGACCTGTTCCGCGGCGGCAAAATGCCGGTTGGAAAATTCTCACTGATGATCCGCGTGACGTTTCAAAGCGGCGAGACCACCCTGACTGACGCGCGGATCGCGGAGTGTTCCTCGCAGATCGTCGCCGCGCTCGAATCGAAGCTGGGCGCCACCCTTCGCGCCAGTTGAAGCCGGGGCGACGTCGACACACGAAGAGAGATTCCTCGTCGAAACCCGGGCCTCGGAATGACAGCTTTATGGTTAAGGGTGGAATTGAAGATTGAAATCCCCGCGAGACACTTCATGCGGACTTACTACGTTTACATCCTGGCAAGCGCGTCCGGTGTTCTCTATGCCGGCGTCACGAATGGTCTTCAGAAACGGGTCAGCCAGCACCTGCAGAAACTCGTTCCGGGCTTCACCAAGAAATACAATGTGACAAAGCTCGTTTACTTCGAGACATTCGGCGACATCCGTTTGGCAATTGCGCGAGAAAAACAGATCAAGGCCTGGACGCGCAAGAAGCGAGTCGTTGTAATTGAATCTAAGAATCCGAGCTGGGCCGACCTAAGCGCGAATTGGTTCCCCGAACCTCTCCCCCATTGACGTGTCATCCCGAGGGCGAATTTTGCCCGAGGGATCTCTCTTCGATCGACCGCTGGGCGAACGTGTCACACGAAGAGGGATTCCTCGGCCATTAACGCGGGCCTCGGAATGACAGCTCTCGCTTAGGGGCGCAAGACTGAATTTCGACGCAGGCTCCGAGCAAACGGGCGCGGCAAGCAGCGCCCCTACGAGTCAAACCAACCATTGCGCGGTTCCGGGCAATGGCCGACAATGGCGGCAGCCCAGCGATCCATGCGACCGGGAGCGCGAACGTGAAAATCGAAATCTACGATCAGGCGTACAGCGTCAACGCGGATCAGAATGAAGAATATCTGAAAGAGCTCGCGGCCTACGTGGACGCGAAAATGCGCGAGATTGCCTCGGCCACGCGGATGGTTGACTCGGTGAAGATCGCCGTGCTCGCCTCGCTGAATATCGCCGACGAGCTATTCACGCTGCGCGAACGCCAGCAGGAAATTGACGGCCCGCTGCGCAAGCGCGTCGAGAAATGCGTCGCGCTGGTGGAAAAAGCGCTCGAGCAATCGAACTAAGCAGGCTAGCCGCCCCATCCCTTCAAGCAGCCGAACACCGCTGTCTTTCAGTACACTCGTCGTGTAACCCATTTGGACCACGCCAGCATCTACTATATGATCGGTATTGAGGTTTCGAGCAGTCGGCGCAGGCCATGCTGAAGCGACGTCCAACAAGGTATCTGGTGGTTCCGGTAGCGCTCCTGGTGCTACTGCTGGTGGGCATGACGCTCGGAAGCGTCGTCTGGCATCATCACGATGGCTCCGCCGCCGAAACCAGTTGCCCGATCTGCCATCTCAGCCACCAGCCGATTGACCGGCCGATTGCCGCGAATCACGCTCCCACTTTTGCACTGGTAACACCCACGCCGGAACCCCGCGACGCCGATGTGGCGCCGAGCCCCACGGTTCGGCGAGTCCCCGCACGAGCTCCACCCACCGCATAAAACCCAGGTTGTCCCGTGCCGCTCGCGGCACACCAATCCACGTCCGTTTGGTTCACTGAGGGAAGAATTTCATGCGTACACGAGGTATGTATTTTGCAGTTTCGATTTTTGCCGCACTGTTCGCCGGCCGGCCCGCGCGCGCGCAGGCGACTGCATCGCCGCAGGGGCCGGTGAAGATCACGCTCGACGACGCGATCCAGATGGCGCTCGCGCACAACCACACGCTGCAAGCCGAGCGCGTCACGATTCAGGAGAATGAAGCGCAGGAAATCACCGCAAACCTGCGGCCGGACCCCGTTCTGATGGGCGATGCGCAGTTTCTGCCGGCCTTCAACGCGAACCAGTTCGATTCGAACTACTTGGACAATTTGGCGCAGTTTGATCTCGGAATCAGCTATCTCTTCGAGCGAGGCAAAAAGCGCCAGCACCGTCTGGCCGCGGCGAAGGATGCGACCGCCGTGACGCGCTCGACGGTGGGGGACAACGAGCGCACCCTCAGCTTTCAAGTGGCCACGCTTTTCACCAACGCGCAGCTCGCCGAATCCACGATCGAACTGGCGAAGCAGGACCTGAAGAGCTTTCAGAATTCCGTGGATATCAGCAAGGAGCGCTATCGCGCGGGCGACATCAGCGAGGACGACTACCTGAAGATCAAGCTGCAGCTTCTCCAGTTCCAGAGCGACTCCGCGCAGGCGGAATTGCAGCGCGCGCAGGCTCTTTCCGACCTGCGGCAACTGGTCGGCCGCGAATCCGTGCCGCTCGATTACGACGTGGCGGGTCCGTTCGACTACCAGCCACTCCAGGCGAAGATGGAGGATTTGGAGGTCAAGGCGCTGGCCACGCGTCCTGACCTGCGCGCCGCGCAGCAGGGAGTAACGGCCGCAAACAGCCAGTACGAACTCGCGAAAGCGAACGGTAAGCGCGACGTGACCGGGCAGATCAATTACACGCACGTCGCCGATTTGAGCACCGTCTCGCTGTTCGGCCAGATCCAGATTCCGATATTCGACCGCAATCAGGGCGAAATCGCGCGCACGCATTTTGCAATCACGCAGGCCCAGGAACAGGAAAAGGCCGCCAGCGACCAGGTGATCACCGACGTGGAAGACGCCTACGACGGCCTGCAATCGAACGATGAAATTGTACAGCTCTACCGCTCCGGCTATCTCGACGACGCGCAGCAGGACCGCGACATCAGCGAGTACGCCTACAAGCGCGGGGCCGCGAGCCTGCTCGATTTTCTGGACGCCGAGCGGAGCTATCGCGCGACCCAACTCGCATACCGGCAGTCGCTCGCAGCGTACTTGCTGGCGCTCGAGCAACTCCGCGAAGCCGTGGGAACGAGGAACCTGCCATGAGATTTGAACCGTTCACGCACTCCAGCCGCTCGCTCGGGATCGCCGCCGCACTTGCGCTCGCGTGCGTTCTCGCGGGCTGCAGTTCGGACCGCAACGCCAGCGAAATGACGTCGTATTCCTCACAGGCGTCAAAGTCGGCCACGCCGCAGCTTTTCACCATTCCGCCGGACCAGGTGTCGCACGTGCAGGTCATCACGATCAAGTCCACGAAGCTCACGCGCACGCTGCGGCTGACGGGAGCGGTGGCCTACAACGCGTTCAAGACCACGCCGGTGATCACGCAGGTGGGCGGGCCGGTGAGCAGGATTCTGGTCGTGCCGGGAGATCACGTGCGCGAAGGTCAGCCAATGCTCGAAGTATCCAGCCCTGACTATTCGCAATTGCTCGACACATATTTGAAGGCCCACGAAACTTTCCGCGTGGCGGACAAGAATTTCGACCGCGCGAAGGACCTCTACGAGCACAAGGCCATCGCCGAGCGCGACCTGTTGCAGGCCGAATCGGACCGTAATGAGGCGCAGGCGGACCTGAACGCGTCCGAACAGGCGATGAAAATTCTGGGAATCAAGAACCCGGAGGATCTGGCGAAGGCGCCCTCCTCGGCCCAAATTCCCGTGATCGCGCCGATGAGCGGCGAGGTGGTCGAGCGGCTGGTGGCGCCGGGCCAGGTGATGCAGGCGGGCCAGACGCAGGCGTTTACGATTTCCGATATGAGCACGGTGTGGGTGCTCGCGAATCTCTACCAGGGCGATCTGGCGTTTGTGAAGTCGGGCGACGACGTGGTGGTGCAGACGGACGCGTATCCGGAAACTTTCCACGGGAAGATTTCATACGTCTCGGCTGCGCTGGACCCGAATACGCGTACGCTGCAGGCGCGCATCGTGGTGGATAATCCCGGCGAAAAACTGAAGCGCGACATGTATTGCACCGTCACGGTGACCGCGGGTGTTATCCCGAACGCGATCAGCGTGCCGGACGCCTCCGTCTTGCGCGACGATGAAAACCAGCCGTTCGTGTACGTGGCCGTGGGGTCCGGTCAATTCGGCAGGCGGCCGGTTGACATCGGCGAGAGCCAGGGCGGCCAGACGCAAATTCTGAAGGGGCTTTCCGTGGGAGACAAAGTGGTGGGCGACGGCAGCTTGTTCCTGCAATTCGCGAATTCGTTCCAACAATAGTTATGGCGCAAAACACAAATCCATTGTCATTCCGAGCAAAGCTAGGAATGACTCGAGGCTAACTGAGGCGAAATGATCCATCGCATCGTCCAATTCGCGCTGCGCCAGCGGTTTCTGATTCTGATCCTCACGGCATTCATTGCCGTCGGCGGAGGCATCTCGTTCCAGCACATGCCGGTGGACGCTTACCCGGATCTTTCGCCGCCGATGGTGGAAATCATCACCCAGTGGCCCGGCCACGCGGCGGAGGAGATCGAGCGTCTTGTGACGCTGCCGACTGAAATCGAAATGAATGGCGTGCCGAAGCTGGATGTGCAGCGCTCGATTTCACTCTACGGCCTGTCGGACATCATCCTCACGTTCGACGAGGACACCGACAATTATCTTTCGCGGCAGCTGGTGTTCCAGCGTCTGAGCGAGGTCACGTATCCCACCGGAGTGACGCCGACACTCGCGCCGCTTTCCAGTCCCTCGGGCCTCATCTATCGTTACGTGCTCCAAAGTCCGGACCGCACGCCGCAGGACCTGAAGACATTCGAAGACTGGGTGATCGAGCGCGAATATAAGCAGGTTCCGGGAGTCGCCGACGATTCCGGGTTCGGCGGCACGGTGATGCAGTACCAGGTGCTGCTCGATCCGGCGCGCCTCTACGGCTATCACATTCCTCTTCCGCAGGTAATCCAGCAGCTTTCCGTCAACAACGCGAACACCGGCGGCGGATTTTATTCCCAAGGCGGCCAGTTCTACTACGTGCGCGGGCTGGGCTTGCTGCGGGACGAGAAGGATATCGGCAACGTGGTCGTCGGATCGCAGAATGGCGTGCCGGTGCGCATCAGCGATATCGGCGAAGTGACCATCGGCAACGCGCCGCGCCTGGGCGAATTCGGCTTCAACAAGACCGATGATTCGGTGGAAGGTGTCATCCTGCTGCTCACCGGCGAGCAGGCGCAGAATGTCTTGAAGGGCGTCGAGGCAAAAACGAAGGAACTGAATGAAAGCATTCTGCCGCCGGATGTGAAAGTGGTTCCGTATTACGACCGCAGCGACCTGGTGCGCGTGACCACGGATACCGTCGAAGGCAACTTGGTGCGCGGAATGATTCTGGTCCTGATCGTGCTGGTTTTCTTTCTGGTCAGCTTCCGTGCCGCCGTGATCGTCGCGCTGACCATTCCGGTCGCGCTGCTTTTCTCGTTCATTTTCCTGCACGCGCGCGGCGTAGCCGCCAATCTGCTTTCGATCGGCGCCATTGACTTCGGAATCATCATTGACGGCACGCTGGTGATGGTCGAAAACATTTTCCGCGAGCTGGGCCTGCGCGAAGGCACGGAATACAATCTGAGCGAAGTGATCCTGGCCGCGGCCAAGGACGTGGACCGGCCGATTTTTTATTCCGTCGCGGTAATCATTGCCGGATACATTCCCATTTATGCGCTAACCGGGCCCTCCGGAAAACTGTTCCATCCCATGGCTGACACCATGTCCATCGCGCTGGTGGGGGCTCTAATCCTGACGCTGACGTTCGTGCCCGTCATGTGCTCCTACTGGTTCCGGAAGGGCGTCCACGAGACGGTGAACCGGCCCTACGAGTGGATCCGCGGGAAATTCGCGACGCAGCTCGACCGATGCCTCGATCGTCCCAAGACCACGATTGTGGTGGCGCTCGCCATTTTCGGCGCGACCCTATTGCTGATTCCCTTTATCGGCGGCGAGTTCATGCCGCACCTCGATGAAGGCGCGATCTGGGTCCGCGCGACGATGCCCTACACGATTTCCTACGAGGAAGCGGCGAAGTTCAGCCCGCAGGTGCGCAATATCCTGATGAAGTATCCGATGGTCACCGACGTCGGCTCCGAGCTGGGCCGCCCCGATGACGGCACCGACTCAACCGGATTCTTCAACGACGAATTTTATGTGGGCTTGAAACCTTATGGCGATGCGACCTGGAAAAAAGGCCCGATCCACAACAAAGCCGAATTGACGGCCGACTTGCAGAAGCAGCTCGATGCCTTCCCCGGCGTGATCTTCAATTTCACGCAGCCCGCCGAGGATGCCGTGGACGAAGCGCTCACCGGCCTGAAAAGCTCGCTCGCCGTGAAAATTTACGGCCCCGATCTGAACGTCCTGCAGGACAAGGCTCTCGAGATCAAGCGGCGCCTCTCGCAGGTTCGCGGCTTCACCGAACTCACGGTGGTTCGCGAACTCGGTCAGCCCAGCCTGTTGATTGACACGGACCGGGACAAGATTGCGCGCTACGGCATCAACGTGGCCGACGTCGAAGCCGTGGTGCAGGCGGCCGTGGGCGGGCAGGCGGCGACGCAGGTGATTCAAGGCGAGAAATTGTTCGACCTCGTGGTGCGCATGAAGCCGGAATTCCGCGAAAACGCGCAGGAGATCGGCAACTTGCTGGTCGGCACGCCCAGCGGCCAGCAGATTCCGCTGCGCGAGCTTGCCGACATTCGCGAAGCGAGCGGCGCGTCGTTCATTTATCGCGAAAATAACTCGCGCTACATCGGCGTGCAGTACAGCGTCGAGGGGCGCGATTTGCAGGGCGCGGTCGCCGACGGCCAGCGCGCGATCGCGGAGGTTCAAAAGTCGCTGCCGCCCGGCTACCGGCTCACGTGGGGCGGCGAGTACAGCGAGTTCCTGGAAGCGAAGCACCAGATGGAGATCATCGGTCCGCTGGCGCTATTGCTGATCTTCATGATCCTGTTCGCGCTCTACGGCAACTTCAAATTCCCGGTGACGATCGCGCTCGGCGTGGTAATGACCGAACCCGTTGGCGCGCTGATCGCGCTGAAGCTCACGGGCACGCCGTTCAGCGTCTCGTCGGTGCTGGGGCTGCTCGCATTGATGGGAGTCTCGGTGCAGACGGCCGTGATTCTCGTCTCGTTCATCAACAAACTGCGACAGGAGGGCAAGGATATTCGCACGGCAACGCGCGAAGCCTCGCTCCTGCGCTTAAGGCCCATCATGATGACCGCGCTTGTCGCCTGCCTGGGATTGCTGCCGGCCGCGCTTTCAACCGGCATCGGCTCGGACACGCAGAAGCCCTTCGCCATCGTGATTGTGGCGGGATTGATCTCCCGGCTCCTCCTGGGAGTTTTCGTGAACCCAGTACTCTATGAAATGGTCGCCCGCGATGGCGACGTTCTGCAGGTCTGATCCCGGCGTCCGGGAATTAGCGTACGAGGTTTGATTTCGGTCGAGTCAAGCATGGTGAAGCGCACAACAAAACGCCTGCTGGCAGTCGCGATCGTCGTCGCGTTGGTCCTGCTGGCCACGCACGCGGTCAGCCACTGGCATGCCCACGCGTACGACGAGGATCATTGCCAAATCTGCCACGTCGGCCACGCCGCGATCCCGCAAGCAGCGGCGCAAGTGGCCGTGCAGGCAGCCGCTCCGATTGCGCGGCTCGCGCTCGCCGAAGGATCTGCACCCGATCTTGAATTTGTAGGCAGCCCCAGCATTCCGCGAGCCCCTCCGGCTTAAAAGCGTTCTCCCAAAATAATTCATCGTCTCCCAGCACGCGGCGCCTGTCGCGCGGCGCGTGTGGATTTCCACATTCGGTCTTAGCCACGGCGCAGGAATGCGCTGCGGCCGCTGTCATACAGGGAGAAAATCATGCGATTCGCAAGTGCTTTGCCTGGAGCCGTGCTCGTCGTTTTATGCTTCCTNNAATTTTGCATTCGCCAATGTTCCGTTCAACCCCTATCACATGACCGTCAGCGCCACGGGATTCGCCGGCCACGCGCAGGACATTGACGTGCGTTCGTCGGTGCCGCTCAGCGTGAAGATCAGTCTCGAACTCGCCGGGGCGAACAGTACGGTAACCGTCGAAGCCGCGGGCGATTTGCTCGAGACGGACTCGACGTCGCACACGGACATTGACCGCGCGCTTTTCAACGAGGTCCCGCTCGAAAGCGCCTCGTCATCGGTGAGCGCGCTGGTTACCCAGACGTCGCCCGGAGTGGCCGCGGACTCCAATGGACTTTTCCACGGGCTGGGCGACCACGCCGAGAATTCGTTCTCGGTGGATGGCCAGCCGATCACGGACCAGCAGAGCAAGGTTTTCTCGAACCAGATCCCGGTGGATTCGATTCAATCACTTGAGGTAATTGACGGAGCGCCGCCTGCCGAATACGGCGACAAAACCAGCTTGGTCATTGACGTCACCACGCGCTCCGGCCAGGGCGAAACCACGCCCCACGGTGCCATCACAACCTCGTATGGCGCGTTCGGCACGTCGAATCTCGGCTTCAACCTCGGCTACGGCGGCCAGAACTGGGGAAACTTCATCTCCGTCAGCGGATTGAACAGCGGCCGATTCCTCGATCCGCCCGAGTTCATCGTGATGCACGACAAGGGCAACGAAGAAAACCTGTTCGACCGTCTGGATTACCAGCTCACGAAGGAAGATTCCCTTCACCTCAATCTGGGGTTCTCGCGTTCGTGGTTCCAGACGCCCAATACATTCGACAACCTGAACACGGGCGTCACCGAAGGTGACCTCCTTGGCACCGCGGACGCGACGCTCATCGGCCCGGCGGATCAGCGGTCTCAGATTCGAACGTTCAACGTCGCGCCGACGTGGAACCGGCTGCTCGGAGCCAACGCCGTGCTCACCGCCGGCGCGTTCGTGCGCCACGACCAGTACAACTACTATCCCAGCGACAATCCTCTCGCGGACGCCGGCCCGGTCAATCTTCAAAGGGAGTCTGTTTCTCAACTCCGCTTTCTGACTAATGCCGGCGCTCGCGCGAATATTTCCTACGTGAAGGGCGTTCACAACATTACGGCCGGCGTCACCTACGAACAGACGTTTGTCACCGAGGACGACCACCTTGGAATCGTCGATCCCACGTTGAATGCGCCGTGCCTGGGTCCGGCAACCGGTCCCAGCGCGTTCGCTTTCGTCCCTGTCGCCGGGTTCACCGATCCCACGGACTGCCCGGCGGGGGACGAGCCGAATACGGCCGCGAACCTTGCGTCTCCGGCGCAGCTCGGCTCCACATTCTTCCCTAACTTCAACCCAACTCTGCTGCCGTTCGACCTGACGCGCGGCGGCGGCTTGTTCGCATTCCGGGGACACACCGATGTGAAAGAGCTCGCTCTCTACGTGCAGGATACGATCACCAAGGGGAGCTGGTCCTTCAATTTGGGGATTCGCGGCGACCTTTACAACGGGCTCACGAAGGCGAGCCAGGCGGAGCCCCGGCTCGGCGTGGCCTACAACGTAAAGCAGAGCAACACGGTCCTTCGCGTTTCCTACGCGCGAACACTCGAAACGCCATTCAACGAAAACCTGGTGCTATCGAGCGAGGGATGCGCGTCTCCGGTCCTGAATCCGCTGCTGCTTTGCTCTTCCAATGCTTTGTCTCCGCTGAGCCCGGGATTCCGCAATGAGTTCCACGGAGGGCTGCAGCAGGCATTCGGCAAGCACATCGTATTCGACGGCGAGTACATCTGGAAATACACGCACAACGCCTACGATTTCAGCGTGCTGGGCAATACACCGATTACGTTCCCCATCGAGTGGCACAACTCCAAAATTCCCGGCTTCACCGCGCGTACGAACCTGACCAACCTCCACGGCTTTACGGCCTACGTGGTGATGTCCAGCGTCGCTGCGCGCTTCTTCACTCCTCAGATCGGCGGGGCCGGCTCCGTTCCCGTCGTCTCCACCCCGGGGGAATTTGTGCCCTTCAGGATTGACCACGACGAACGGTTCAACCAGACCACGCACCTCCAGTACCAGCCATGGAAAAAGGGGCCGTGGGTCGGCTTCAACTGGCGTTACGACAGCGGTCTGGTCGCGGGGGCAACTCCCTGCTACGGCGTGAGTGACGGGAACACCTGCCCTCAATCCTTCACTGGCGCGGGCGGCGCCCCGTTCATTGACCCGCAATGCCTCACGCTTCAGGCGGTTGGAAACGGCTGCGTTCCGTTGACTGCTGACCAGGAATTCCAGGCGGGCTTCTTTTGCGGGAGCGTTCACGCCACGCCGACTCAGTCAATCCCCGATCCATGCCCCGCGAACGAGTTCGGCTCCAATCTGATCAAGGTGCCCGCTCCGGGAACGGAACAGGACGACAAAAATCCGCCACGCATCGCTCCCCGGAATCTCTTCGATATCGCCATAGGGGACGACAACCTNNAGCGGCACGCACTACGTGACGCCGCGCGCGCTGACGGGAGAGATCGGCTTTCACTTCTAGGGCCGTCGAATGAAGGGGAGACGCGGCCTTGGGGTCGCGTCTCTCCTTTTTATATTCCTTAGTTCTTCGCGGTCTCGACGGAGGGCTGTCATTCCGAGACCCGCACGTTAGGCCGAAGAATCTCGCTTCGCGTGACACACCCGCCTCGGGATGACTCACGAGTCGGGCAGGCGCTAGCGAAGCCAGCCAACCCGCTGTAAACTCCAGTTGATAACCGTTTGCAAATAGCTCTTGACAGTGTTTTTCAACTGGAATACTCTCGCCGCCTCAGTTGATAATGGTTTACAACTGAGAGCGCGCTAGCTTAGAACTCGCGAATCTTCAGAACTTAAGGATTGAACGTGCCCCCGGCCAAATCCATTTTCCTGAGAATTTTCGCCGCCGCACTGCTTGCACTGCTTCCTTGCATAGCGCTCGTGGCGTGGGCGGGCGTCGGCGGAAGCATCTCCGGCAGCGTGAAAGACTCGAGCGGCGCCGCGATACCGCAAGCGACCGTCACCGCGACGAACACCGGCACCGGAGTCCACCAGGCGACGACCACCGATGACAGGGGCAGCTACTCTTTCCTGAGCCTGCCCGTGGGACGCTACGACGTAGAAGTCAGCCACGCGGGTTTCAAGCCTTATCGGCGCACGGATGTGGTGGTTGACGCCAATAGCACGCTCGTCGTGGACGCGGCGCTGGAAATCGGCGAGCGGACCGACACCGTCACCGTAAGCGAGTCCGCCGTTCACGTGGAGACCGTGAACTCTCAAATGGGCGAGGTGGTGACCGGCACGCAGATGACCGCAGTCCCCCTCAATGGGCGCAGCTTTACTGACCTGTTGTCGCTCCAGCCGGGTGTGGTTCCAGCCACTTCCATCACATCGAGCACCGTACAGGACGTTGGCGCTGCGGCGCTTTCTCCCTCCGGCGATCTGAATCCCGGCACCATTTCCATCAACGGCCAGCGGGAGTTTGCGAACGCTTTCCTCGTGAATGGAAGCGACGTGGAAGAAGACGTCAACATGGGCGCGGCGATCATTCCGAACCTCGATTCCATCGCGGAGTTCCGGATCCTCACGAACAACTTCGATGCGGAATACGGCGAGTTCAGCGGCGGCCAGATCAACGTCGTGACGAAATCCGGCGCGAACGCATTTCACGGCGATGCGTTTGAATTCGCGCGCAACACGGACCTCGACTCGCGCAACTATTTTTCGCCCACCCGCGGGGCGTTCGATCAAAACCAATTCGGCGGCACGGCGGGCGGTCCGATTCGAAAGAATAAGATCTTTTTCTTCGCGGATTATCAGGGAACTCGCGCGACCCAGGGAGTTGATACGGGCCAGATTCCCGTTCCGTCGGTGCAGGACCAGATGGGCAATCTGTCCGACCTGGCGAGTTCGTTTGTAACCACCGACGCGGCGGGAAGCACGATCCCCACGACCGTGAGCGGAACTAGTTGGGCCGGCGTCCTCTCGGACAGGCTGGGATACACGGTATCCGCCGGCGAACCCTACTACACGGCCGGATGCACCCCCGCAACCTGCGTTTTCCCCGGCGCCGTGATCCCCACGAAGGCATGGTCCGCGCCCGCGACCAACCTGCTGAAATACATTCCCACGCCCAACAATGCGAATGGGACATTTTCCACGTCCGCTTTCAACGAGAATTTGCGCGACGACAAGGGTGCCTACCGGCTCGACGCCAACACGCGCTGGGGAATGATATCCGCCTACTACTTCCTGGACGATTGGTCTCAGAACAATCCCTACCCCGTTGCTCAGGGCGGCGCGAACGTCCCCGGTTTCAGCGCACTCTACAGGGGGCGCTCGCAATTGATTGATCTTGGCGACACAAAAACGGTGAGCCCGACCACGTTGAATGAATTTCACTTCAGCTATCTGCGCGATTCGAATGACCTCGGCAAGCCAGTGGGAGGAGTGGGCGTCAGCCTGGCGTCGCAAGGATTCGAAGTGGGCCCGGGAACTCTTGGAATAGTTCCGCTGTCGCCAAAAACCGAGGGAGTGGAAAGCGTCAGCTTCAATAGCTTCACGACCGGCACCAACACCAACGAGCTCAGGCAGGCCGGCAACACGTTTCAGGTGCTCGACAACTTTTCAAAAGTGATCGGAAGCCACACAATCAAAGTGGGCGGCGAATTCCATTTCGACGAGATCAACGTCAACGCGATCGCGCAGTTCAACGGCAGTTTTCTTTTCTTCGGCACGGAGACAGGCTCCGATTTCGCCGATTTCCTGCTGGGAATTCCCAGCCAGTACAACCAAAGCCAGTTGCAGCCTTTTTACGGCCGCAACAAATACGTCGGCCTCTACGGACAAGACAGTTGGCGCGTAACCCATAATCTGACGCTCAATTACGGTTTGCGCTGGGATCGCATCGAGCCCTGGTATGAGAAGTTCAACCAGATCGCGACATTCGTGCCGGGCGAGCAGTCGGTCGTTTTCCCGGGAGCGCCTGCGGGAATTCTTTATCCCACGGATCCGGGCGTGCCGCGAACTCTGGCGCCTCCGGGGAATCGCGATTTTGCGCCGCGCATCGGCCTGGCTTACTCGCCCGATGTCTCTGGCGACGGCGCGCTCGCCAAAATATTGGGCGGGCCCGGCAAGACCAGCATCCGCGCCAGCTTCGGCATGTTTTACACCGCGATCGAGGCTCTCACGATCGGCGTGATGGCCGCGAACGCGCCGTACGGGACCACCTACACCAGCCCGGCGCCGCCGCTTTTCGCCACTCCTTTTGTTACCGCAGCGAGCGGCGAGCCGCTCGGCCAGGTGTTCCCGGTGACGCTTGCGCCGTTAAATTCAAGCGCGAAGCACCCGGACGACAGCATCAACTGGGCGCAATTCGAGCCCATCACGGGACTCCCGAACTACCTGACCACAAATCGCATTCCTTACACCGAGGAATACATGCTTTCGCTCGAGCGCGGGCTCGGCGCCAATACCGTGTTCAGCCTGAATTATGTGGGCACTCAGGCGCACCGCCTCCTCGTGATCGAGGAAGCGAACCCCGGCGATCCATCGTTGTGTTTATTTCTGAGCAATCCCGCCAACCTGGCGCCCGGACAAACCCCGTGCGGTCCTTTCGGCGAAGACACCACTTACGTGACGAAAGCGGGCGTGACCTTTGACGGCATGGCAGGTCCATTTAACGGCACGCGAGGTCCACTGGGATCGAATTTCGGCAGCAATGCCAATCAAGCCACCATCGGCAATTCCAATTACAACGCCCTCCAAGTCACTTTGCGCCACACGAGCAAACGCCTGAATGTGCTGGCCGGCTATACCTTCAGCAAGTCTCAGGATCAGTCGTCCAACCTGGGAGAGGCTGTCAATCCTATCAATCCGTCGTTGAGCAAGGCCCTCTCCGCATTTGACGTGAAGCACAATTTTGTCGTGAGCTACAGTTACCAGATTCCGCTGGAACGCCTCTTCGGAGTTTCAAACGGCTGGACGCAGGGCTGGCAACTTTCCGGAATCACGCGCTTCAGCAGCGGCCTGCCAGTCACGCTCGTCAATTTCGGCGACAACTCGCTGTTGGGATCGGAGCCGAACGGCATCAACAACTTTGGCGTGGACGAGCCGGACTACACGGGCGCTCCTCTCGATCTGAATCACAACCCCCGCGATGGACGGGCCTATTTCAATGGCCCCCTCCTCTTTCCCGAGAATGCCTTGGGCACGCCCGGCGATGCCAAGCGCCGTTTCTTCTACGGGCCCGGCCTGGATAACTACGATATGGCTCTCCTGAAGAACGTGCACCTGACCGAATCGAAATCCCTTCAGTTCCGCATCGAAGCCTTCAACATTTTTAATCATGCCCAGTTCTTCGGACCGCAATCCGTGGATGGAAATATTGATAGCTCGACGTTCGGCGACGTTGTGAGCGCGCAACCGCCAAGGCTCGTCCAACTCGCCGCAAAATTCAACTTCTAGCCACCATGCACTTTTTGGCGAGTGCCTCAGCTTTTGCCAGCCGCAACCAGGAGTTTCGCGCGCAATGCTTCGATCTCCGAACGCGCCTCGTTGATTGTGTGCCTGTACCACCAAGGGGCGGTCTTGTGCTAGCGTAGCCGCTCCGATCGGGGGGAATGTCATGAAATTCACTTGGTTTAACCTGATGCCGTGGCCGTATCTGCCGGCCGATTTCCGGCAGACACATCGCTCGGTGTGGGTGGATATCGATTCCAAGCTCTTCGATCCCGAGAAGAGCCACGAGCTCTACAACACGTACATTGACCTGCTCGAATATGCCGGGGCGCTTGGCTTCGACGGGATCGGCGTGAACGAGCACCATCAGAACGCGTACGGCCTCATGCCTTCGCCCAATCTGATCGCCGCGGGCCTCGCCCGCCGCACGCGCGACGTCGCCATCGTAGTGCTGGGCGCGTCCATAGCGCTCTATAATCCGCCGCTGCGCGTNNACGAATTATTGCTACGGACAGATCCCCGCGCTCCTGCGCGAAAAATACCGCGAGGCCAATGACCTGATCCTGCGCGCCTGGAACGAGCGCGAGCCATTTGCCTTCAACGGCCGTTACACCAAACTGCGCTACGTGAATCTCTGGCCGCGCCCCATCCAGCAGCCGCGGCCGCCGATTCACATCCCTGGCGGCGGCTCGATTGAAACCTTCGACTTCTGCCTCGACAATACTTACTCCTATTCCTATCTGAGCTTTGGCGGCTACGTCCGCGGCAAACAGCTCATGCAAAGTTATTGGGACCGCGTCGCCGAACGCAATACGCCCGATACGTCTCCGTATCGCGCCGGTTTCGCGCAAACGATCTGCGTCGCCGACACCGACGAGGAAGCGGAACGTCTTTACGCCAAGCACGTCAGCTATTTCTACAACCGCTGCCTGCATGTCTTCCCGGGATTCGCGGACGCGCCCGGCTATCGCACGATCAAGACGATTCAGAAGGGCGTGCTCTCGCAATACGCTCCCCCAAAGGGAGGACTGTTCCCGGAGTTAAGCTGGAAGGAGATGGTCGAAGGCGGCTACATCATCGCTGGAAGCCCGGAGACCGTACGGCAACGTATGGAAGAGATGATCAAAGGGCTCCATGTCGGCAACATCTTCTGTTTGATGCATATCGGGGACATGCCCAAGGAAAAATCCATGTACTCGACACGCCTGTTTGCGGAGAAAGTGATGCCCAAGCTGCGAAACATTTTCCCCGAACACGCGGCGGACAACCGCTTCTGGTGCCGGCCAATGGCAAATCGCGTATCGCCGGGCGCGTTACCGACAGAGGTTGACCTGCGCCAGATGGCCGGCGCGGACGATTAAGGGACCCTCCCATGGAACTCAAGACCATCCAAACGCCGCACGTGCCCGTCCGCTACCACGAAGCCGGCCAGGGCCAGCCGCTCGTCTTCCTCCACGGCGCCGGCGGGCTCGATCTCGACATGGGGTTTCTCGACGCGCTCGCCGAGAAATTCCACGTTTACGCGCCGCTCATGCCCGGTTATGGCGATAGCGAAGAGTGCGCCGAGCTTCGCGACATGCTCGACTTTACGCTGCACACCTGGGACGTTGTGGCGGCGCTCGGCTTGAAGGACCCGATCCTGGTTGGCTTCTCGATGGGAGGCATGATCGCCAGCGAAATGGCGGCAGTGGCGCCGCGAGACGTTTCGCGCCTCGCGCTGATCGCGCCGGCCGGCCTGTGGCTCGATGCTCATCCGATCCCCGACATTTTTTCGATGCTGCCCTACCAGCTGCCACCGTATCTTTTCCACGACGCGGCCGCGGGAGCGAAGATCATGTCCGCGGGCGGCGACATGAGCGATCCCAAATTCCTGCAGGGCTTTCTGGTGCAGGCCGCGCGCCAGCTCGGCGCCGCGGGCAAAATCATGTTCCCCATACCGGACCGGGGACTCGCGTCGCGGCTCTATCGCATCAAGGCGAAGACGATTTTAATCTGGGGCGAGAGCGACAAACTGATTCCGCCCGTTTATGCGCAGGCATTTCAACGGGGAATCGCCGGCGCCGAATTGGTGATGGTGCCGGAAGCAGGGCACGTGGTCGCGTTCGAGAAGCCCCACGACGTGATCCGCGCGATCGCCCGCCTCGCGTAACTCGCCGCGGCTTCAAACGTGGCGCCGAAGTTTCCTGCTACAATATTCCGCGGAGATGGCCTGCGAAGCAGGTGACGTTGCGAAAGCCTATTGAACCAACACTGGATCCCAGGGAGTCCGCGTCGTCCTGCCCTTGTGCATTTCCCGCGCCGGCTTGCCGGTGAGTGAAAAGCCTGAAAGCAGGCGCAGGGCACCCACCTATTTGTGGGGTTCAGGGCCTAGCAGCGCACGGCCGAGTGGACCGCTCCTACGATGCGACCAGCATCGTAGTCCCGAGCGAACGAAGTGAGTCGAGGGGCACGATTTTCCAGCGATCCGAACTCGCCGCGGCGAGGAGCCAAAAGGCGCATTTTCGCCGAGCGGCTCAGTTTTTTTCTGGAAAGGTTCTGACCTGAAAATCCTATTCATTGGCGACATTGTAGGCTCGCCCGGCCGCAAGATCGTTCACGACCGGCTCGCGGACATTCTCGCGCAGCGCGAAATTGACCTGTGCATCGCGAATGGCGAAAACTCCGCCTCGGGTTTCGGCATCACGCCGCGCATCGCCGAGGATCTTTTTGCGTGCGGGATCGAGGTGATCTCCGGCGGCAATCACATTTGGGACCGCAAGGAGATCATGGAGTTTTTCCCGCACGAGCCGCGTTTGTTGCGGCCCGCCAATTTTCCCGAGGGCTCGCCCGGCAGCGGCCTTTACGTGGGCCGCGCGAAAAATGGCGTGGGTTATGCGGTTCTGAATCTGCAAGGCCGCACGTATATGACGCCGCTCGAGGACCCCTTCCGCACGGCGACCCGCGAGCTGGCGAAAATTCCGCCGGATGTGAAAGTGATTTTCGTGGACATGCACGCCGAGGCCACATCCGAGAAACAGGCCATGGGCTGGTATCTCGACGGCAAAGTTTCCGTAGTCGTCGGCACGCACACGCACGTTCCTACCGCCGATTATCACGTTCTCCCNNTTCGTCGTCGCCGAGGGCGACATCCAGATGAACGCCATCCTTGCGGACGTGGACGAATCCACCGGCCGTGCACGCTCGATTGATCGCCTCAATTTCCGCCTCGATTAGCGCGCGGCGTCGCGCGTGGCCGGGCGTGCGGACAGGTTTCAATCAAGCAACGCGCCCGCGCACGCTCGCATCCTTGGCACTTGTAGCGGGTAGGATTGCCCAGTCCATGGTTCGCCGCTTACAAATCGGCGTGAGTGTCCTCATTCTGGTTGCCGTTGCCGCCGGATGGAATTTTTCGCGCGCCGCCGCACCCGTTCCGGATCAGGATCAGGAATTCTCCCGCGATCTTCTCGCACGCGCGCGTGTGTTTCCCGAAGTCGGGCCCGGCGTCGCGGCGATCAAGAGCGATTCCGCCGGGCGCTATTACGTGCTCGCCGATCCCGCGAATGCGATCGCGATTTATCAAGCCGACGGCAAGCGCATCGGCCAGATTCCTAACGCGAATTCGCGCGGCGCGAAAATTGTCTACGCGCAGGATATTGACGTGGACGCCAAGGGCCGCCTATTTGTAGCGGATCGCGGCGCGAACGCCGTGAAAATTTTCGAGCCCGATGGTTCGCTCGATGCCACGATTCCGGTCGCGGCTCCCATTTCGCTCGTCGCGCTCCCGGGAGGCGAGTTCGCCGTCGCGGGTTTGCGTAGCGCACAGCTCGTCAACATTTACGACGCGCAGGGAAAATTGGCCCGCAGTTTTGGCGAGATTCCCGCTGCGATCGCCGGCGCCAGCCGGAATCAGTCCCTGAGCCCGGGCCGGATTTACGGCGACATGGTTGGACATATCTACTTTGTATTCAGCGATATGCCTGAACTCACCCTCCGCCGATACGACCGCTTTGGCTATGTGGGTTATGAGGCTTCCCTGCCGGCGTCGGAATTCACGCCCCAGGCCGAGGCCAAGCGCTGGACGACCATCACCATCGAGCAGGGTGACGCTCCCTCCTCGATGAAACCCGCGATCCGCGCGCTGGGCGCCGATCCGATCACACAGGAACTCTGGATCGCCATCGGCGACGAGCTTGTGCATTTCGACAAGGACGGCAACCGCCGCGCTTCGTATCGAACTTCCACAAAAGAGGGTGTGCGCATTGATGCCAGCGCCATCCTTGTAGAACGAAATCGCATCTTGATCGCCGCCGACCCGATGGGGATTTTCGACTTTGTTCTGCCCGAAAGACAGTCGCCGGCGGCGGCGCAGCAGTGATCGAAGCGCCGCTTGTTGAAATGGCGCCTGTGGAAAATCGTGTGGATTTTTTCGCGGCCCACTCTCGCACCAGCCCCATTGAATAAGCCGCGAACGGTATTTTCTGGAAAATTCTCGACGAGATTTGCGCTGTGGAAAAACTGTGAATCACATGTGGAGAGAGGGACTCGTCTTCGTGAAATATTCTCTTGCTCATCGCGTTGCGTTTAGGCAGAATCCCCGCTCGCCTAACTGACACGATTGCAATCGAACGCCAACACATTGAAGATGCTGCGGGACCGGGGCGCGATCCTGTTGCGTTGAGCTTGAAAGGTTGCACCACCTAGTACCCCCTCTTGCGGGGCGAGAGGGTTTCCACAACATTTCCACATCGGTGGAAAATGCGCGGGGGCTGATTTTCTAGATGAATCTCTGGGACAAGATCCTTCAGCATGCGGAGCGGCGCGTAAATCCTCATAGTTACGCCACCTGGTTTCGCCCCACGCGGCAGGAACGGACAGACGAAAATCTGCTGGTGATTCGCGTCCCCACTCGCCTGTTCTGCAAGCGACTGACGGAAACGTACGGCGAGCTATTGCAGGCGGTGCTGGTCGAGATCGGCCGGCCCGGACTGGCGCTGGAATTTGTCTGCGTCGAAGCGGAGCCTGCCGCCGCGAGTCCGGCGGTGTCTCCGCAGGCGAAGCTCGATTTCGATTCGTCGAGCAATCAGCTCAACCCACGCTATACGTTCGACAAGTTCATCGTAGGATCGTCCAATCAGTTCGCTCACGCGGCGGCCGTCGCCGTAGCCGAGCAGCCTTCGAAATCGTACAACCCGCTCTTCCTTTACGGCGGTGTGGGACTGGGCAAGACCCACCTGATGCAGGCCATCGGCCACACCCTGAAGCGCCGCAACCCGGCGCT
>PMUS01000036.1:110786-113909 GCA_003166795.1 Acidobacteriota bacterium
CAGCAAAAACAGATCGTCATTTCGTCCGATTGCCCCCCCAAGGAAATCTCCGCCATCGAGGAACGCTTGCGTTCGCGGTTTGAATGGGGATTGATCGCCGATATCCAGATGCCCGACCTCGAAACGAAAATCGCCATTCTTCAAAAGCAGGCCGATAACGAGCGCGTGCACCTGCCGGATGACGTCGCCAACTTCATCGCGCGCGCCATCAAGTCCAACATTCGCGAGCTCGAGGGCGCGCTGATCCGACTGATGGCATACGCATCGCTCACCGGCGCGGAAATCAACCTGCCGACGGCGCAGCAGGTCCTGAAAAACATCATCGAGACGCAGGAAAAGAAAGTCACTATCGAACAGATTCAGAAGGCGGTCGGCGAAGTCTTCGGCCTGCGCGCCCAGGATCTGAAAATTCGCAGCAACTCCAAGGTCATTGCCTACCCGCGCCAGGTCGCCATGTTCCTCGTCAAGCAGCTCACGTCCGCATCGCTTCCGGAAATCGGCAAACAGTTCGGTGGCAAGCACCACACGACCGTCCTGCACTCGATCAACAAGATCGAGACCCTGCGCCAGGTAGACAAAGATTTGAACAAGACGATCAACAGGCTACTGGATTCATTCGGATAGAGTTGGTGTCGTAGGGCCGATCGCGCACGCTCGCGGGCTGTGGATGGATTGTGCAAGTCGGTCCCAGGCTTGAATCGCTCCCGCTGTAGAGGCTCTTTTGCACCAGTCCACTCGGATTTGCACATTGCCCGCGGTACGCTAAGCGCAGCGCGTGATACATGTTGGATGGCTTTTGCGGAAATCCACAGATGCGGCGACGGCGACGGTTTTCTTGTCTTTATAGAAGTTAAGAAAAGAAGTACAGTAGCCGTACTCGACAATGAGCCCAGAAACCAGCGCAAGGACTGCACAAGAAATGGAATTCAGCGTAAAGAAATTCGATTTGCTGGAAGAACTTTTGTTGACGCAGGGCGTGGTCGAACGCAAGACGACCATTCCGATTTTGTCGAATCTTCTCTGCGAAGCGAAGGGCAATCGCCTGACGATTACGGCGACCGATCTTGAGTTGAGCATTCGCACGTCGTGCGAGGCCAAGGTCAAGAAAGAGGGCGCGGGCACCATCCCCGCCAAGAAACTTCTCGAGCTGGTGCGGCTGCTTCCGGACGAAGAGATTCGCTTCAAGCTGCTCGAAAATCACTGGGTCCACATCACCTGCGATCGCCGGAACTACAAGCTCGTCGGCATGTCGAAGGATAATTTCCCGGCGCTGCCGGAATTTCCGCACGCGCTCGTAAAGATTCCCGCGAAGCTGCTAGCGAGCGTGATCGCCAAGACCACATTCGCCATCTCGCTCGAAGAATCGCGCTACACGCTNNGGCCACCGCCTGGCAATGGTCGAGACGGACCACAAGTTCGAAGGACTTCCCACCGAGACGCGCGTGCTCGTCCCCAAGAAAGCGATGAACGAAGTGCAGCGCTTGGCCGCGGAATCGAGCGACGATGCCGTTGTCGAATTCGGGCAGGACGAAAGCCATCTCTTCTTCCAGTTTGGTGGACGCTTGCTCACCTGTCGCAAACTCACCGGCCAGTTCCCCAATTACGAGGCTGTCCTGCCGCGCGACGTGAATAAAACGGTCACCATTGAGCGCAGCGAGCTTCAGGACGCGCTCCGCCGCGTTTCGCAGCTTGCCGATCAGCGCTCGCACGCCGTGAAATTCATGCTCGCCAAGGAAGGCCTGGAAATTTCCGCGTCGAGCCCCGAATACGGAGAAGCAAAAGAAGTCATCGAAAAAGAATTCAAGGGTGAGACCATCGCCATCGGCTTCAACGCCCAATACCTTCTCGATTTTCTCGCCGCCGCCGCGGATGGCCCGATCAGTTTCGAGCTAAAAGACGAACAATCCGCCGGCCAGCTCCGCCCCCTCGGCGACGATACCAGCCGCTACCGCTACGTCGTAATGCCCATGCGCATCTGAGCGCTGCGCGCGAAAAAACTTCGATTTTTGCGCGAATTTCCGGCCTTCTCCAAGCCCAGATAGTCGCTTTTTGGCACGTACGAAAATCTGACCAAATTTCCCCCTGCGCGCACTCCGCAACCAGCCATAAACCACTGAATATAAGCATGATAAATCACGCGCTCAAACTGAGAATCGCCTTGTGAAATCCACCCACATCCGGTAAAATTTCAGTGTTCGAGGTTCCTCCCGAACGGCACTTTGTTCGCACCAAATTTGCGCCGCGCCGAACCTGCCAGCGCCAGAACTGGCGGCTGAAAACGGCGGGGCGCAAGAGATGGACTCCCCTTCCGCGGGGAGAAAAAAGGCTTCGCCGCGTCCGCCCGAAATTTTCGGAACGGGACGGGATGGAGCCCGGAAAAACCCTTCGAGTCCCAGCTCGATAGAAATTTTTCGAGCGATAGGGGCCAATGGGCAAGGCACTGTCGGGCACATTCCGCGCGACCGCCTTCCCCTAGCACCAATCGAGAATCACAGCATCGCCAGGCATCACTCGCCATCTGAGGGGAGACGCACGATTCATGGCTGACAAAGAAACTCCTGCCGCGAAGTCCGCGGGCGGGCACAAGTACGACGCGACCTCGATCAAAGTTCTCGGCGGCATCGAAGCCGTCCGCAAGCGCCCCGCGATGTACATCGGCTCGACCGGTGAAATGGGACTGCACCATCTCGTCTGGGAAGTGGCCGACAATTCCGTGGACGAAGCGATGGCCGGCTACTGCGATGAGATCAACGTGGTCGTGCACGACGACAACAGCGTCACCGTGATTGACAACGGCCGCGGCATTCCCGTGGACATGCACGCCACGGAAAAAAAGCCCGCCGCCGAAGTCGTGATGACCGTGCTGCACGCGGGCGGAAAATTCGATAGCGATACTTACAAAGTTTCCGGCGGCTTGCACGGCGTCGGTGTTTCCGTCGTCAACGCGCTTTCCGACTGGCTGGACCTCGAAATCTGGCGCGAAGGCGAAGTCTGGGAGCAGTCGTACGAGAAGGGCGTTCCCACATCGAAGCTCAAGGCTTCCGGCAAAACGAAAAAAACCGGCACGAAGATCACCTTCCACGCCGATCCCTCGATCTTCAACACGGTCACCTATAGCTACGA
>PMUS01000038.1 GCA_003166795.1 Acidobacteriota bacterium
GCCGTCAACGTCGTCTTGCCGTGGTCAATGTGCCCAATCGTCCCCACGTTCAAGTGCGGCTTACTGCGCTCGAATTTCTCCTTCGACATGTCTCTCTCCGCTCTAGTTTCGTTCCGAATGGAACTTGAATTTCACGTCGTTCACTTCTTACCCTTGCCGTTCGTTCCGCCAATGATGTCGTCCGAAATGTTCGGCGGCGCCTGCTGGTAGTGCGAAAAATGCATCGTAAAACTGCCGCGGCCCTGTGTTCTGCTGCGAATATCGGTCGCATAGCCGAACATCTCGGCCAGCGGAACCTGCACGTTGATGATTTCGCTTCCGGAGCGCGATTCGCGGCCTTGCAGTTGGCCGCGCCGCGAGTTCAGGTCGGAAATCACCGGACCCATGTAATCTTCCGGGACCACGACTTCCACGCGCATGATCGGCTCAAGCAGTTTCGGGCTCGCCTTGCGGCAGCCTTCCTTGAAAGCCATCGACCCTGCAATCTTGAACGCCATTTCCGAGCTGTCCACGTCGTGATAGCTACCGTCAATCACCATGACGGCAATGTCCACCATTTCGTAGCCGGCCAGAACACCGCTATCCATCGCCTCTTTAATTCCGTTTTCAATCGGAGGCACGAATTCCCTGGGAATCGAACCGCCTACCAGCTTGTCAATGAACAGAAGGCGGTGTTCCTTGTCGAAACGCCACTTGCCGCCCTTTCCTGCAACCTGCTTGGCAAGCTCGTCGAGCTCGTCGGTGGACATGTCGTGCATGTCCTCGTGCCCGGAGCCCGGCAGCGGCTGCACGATCAGCTTCACGTGACCGTACTGCCCGCGTCCGCCCGATTGCTTGATGTGCTTGTGCTCGCCTTCCGCGGCCTTGGTGATCGTCTCGCGATAAGCCACCTGCGGCCGGCCAACGTTGGCCTGCACGCCGAATTCGCGCATCATGCGATCCACGATGATTTCAAGATGCAACTCGCCCATGCCTTCAATCAACACCTGACCGGTGTCATGGTCCGTGTGGACACGGAACGTCGGATCTTCCTGGGCAAGCTTTCCCAGCGCGGTGCCCATTTTTTCCTGGTCAACTTTGGTCTTGGGCTCGATCGCTACAGAAATGACGGGCGCGGGAAAATCGATGTTTTCGAGAACGATTGGTTTTTCTTCGTCACACAACGTATCGCCGGTCGTTACGTTCTTCAGACCCACGCAAGCCGCGATGTCGCCCGCTTCAACCGATTCAATTTCTTCGCGCTTGTTCGCATGCATCCGCAAGAGGCGGCCCATGCGCTCGCGCACTTTTCTGGTGGAATTGAAAACCGACTGCCCGGTCTTCAGCACACCTGAATACACACGGATGTAGGTCACATGGCCGACAAAGGGATCGGTCATGATCTTGAACGCCAGCGCCGCGAACGGTTGATCGTCCGCCGCGCGCCGCAATTCCGCGTCGTTTCCGTCAAGCGTCGTGCCCTCGATCGGAGGAACATCCATCGGCGACGGCAGATAATCAATGACCGCGTCGAGCAGGGACTGCACGCCTTTGTTTTTGAACGCGGAACCTGCGATCACCGGCACCAGCTTCAGCGCAATCGTCGAGCGGCGCAGAGAGGCGCGCAGCTCGGCCGGCTCCAGCTTGTGCTGCTCGAGATACTTGGTGAGAATGGCGTCGTCGTGCTCCGCGATGTACTCGACCACTTTTTCGCGATGCTCTTTGTAGAATTCCGGACTGAGCGCAGCGGCCTTTACGGCCTTTTCGACTTCGGGCCGCGTTTTCAGAAACTCCGCGTCCCAGAGTTTTTCAAGCGGCAGCACTTCATATTCCGCGCCTAGAGTTTCATCCTTCCAGATGATGGCGCGCTCTTCGATGAAGTCTATGATGCCGATGAAATTGTCTTCGCGTCCGATGGGATAGGTGATTGGCACGGGGTGGGCCGAAAGCCGCTGGCGCATCGAGCGGATCGAGTGGTCGAAATCGGCGCCGATGCGGTCCATCTTGTTGATGAACGCGATGCGCGGCACGCGATACTTATCGGCCTGGCGCCAGACCGTCTCGGATTGAGGCTGCACGCCGGCGACCGCGTCAAACACCGCTACGGCGCCATCGAGCACGCGAAGCGACCGCTCGACTTCCACAGTGAAATCCACGTGACCAGGCGTGTCAATGATGTTGATGCGATAGGTCTTGTCGAAACGCTTCCAGGAAGCCGTGGTCGCCGCGGACGTGATGGTGATCCCGCGTTCGCGCTCCTGATCCATCCAGTCCATCACCGTCGTGCCTTCGTGCACTTCGCCGATCTTGTAGGTGACACCGGTATAGAAAAGGATGCGCTCGGTGCAGGTAGTCTTCCCCGCATCGATGTGGGCCATGATCCCGATGTTGCGGATCTGATCGAGTTGTACCTGGCGTGTCATGTGAAATTCTGTAACCGCTACCAGCGATAGTGAGCGAAAGCCTTGTTGGCCTCCGCCATGCGGTGCACGTCCTCCTTCTTCTTGACTGCCCCGCCGCGTCCATTCGCGGCGTCCATAATTTCCTCGGCCAGCTTTTCGGTCATCGTCTTTCCCGAGCGCGTCCGCGAGTACAGCACCAGCCAGTGGATCGCGAGCGATTGCCGGCGGAAGGGATTGACCTCGACCGGAACCTGATAGTTCGCGCCGCCGACGCGCCGCGACTTCACTTCCAGCGTCGGCTTGCAATTCTCGATGGCCTTCTTGAACAGCTTAAACGCATCGTCATTCGTCTTCTTCGCGACCTGATCCATCGCGTGATAGAAAATCGTCTGCGCGGTCGAGCGCTTGCCGTCGTACATCATGCTGGAAATAAACTTCTGCACGAGGTCGCTGTCATAGACCGGATCGCCAGGAATCTTGCGGCGAAGAACCCATCCTTTACGTGGCATCTATACTTTCTCCCGCTGTCGCGTGAACTGTTACTTTTGCGCGGCTTTGGGCCGCTTCGCGCCGTATTTCGAGCGCGCCTGCTTGCGATTTTCGACTCCGGCCGCGTCGAGCGTGCCGCGAATCACGTGGTAGCGAACGCCCGGAAGATCCTTCACGCGGCCGCCGCGCACCAGCACGATCGAGTGTTCCTGCAAATTGTGTCCAATGCCGGGAATGTACGTGGTCACTTCGGCGCTATTCGTCAGCCGCGCGCGCGCCACTTTTCTGAGCGCGGAATTGGGTTTCTTCGGCGTCTGCGTGTAAACGCGAACGCACACTCCGCGCTTTTCCGGGCATCCCTCGAGAGCCGGCGATTTCGTTTTCGTCCGGATCTTTTCGCGCCCGTGGCGCACCAGTTGTGAAAACGTTGGCACTCGTTCCCCCAGTGATTCGTCGAACGTTGCGCGACACTTTTCCCGACAAGTCGCGCGCCGTCCATTTTTCCGCGCAGCCCAAACCAACCCGCGCAGAATTCTGCGGGTGAATGAACAGAAAAGGTCGCCAAACCTGAAGGAGCTACCAGGTACTCCGCGTTGACGCTTCACCCCAAGGAGTGAACTGCATCTACATTACTGCGGAGAGGCTCGCACGGCTTTGCGGGGCTGGCGCC
>PMUS01000065.1:0-15787 GCA_003166795.1 Acidobacteriota bacterium
CTCAGCATTGGCGGCGCGCGCCGCTTGAGGAGATCCTAATGGTCGCCCGCCGAGTCTCGTGGTCGCTTGGTTTTGCCATCCTGATTGTCGTTCTCGCGTCCACGGTGGCGATTAGCAGCGCGCATCTGCGTGCCGGCAGCGCTTCCGCGACAGCCTCCGGGCAAGCACCCGGTCCCTCCGGCTACCATCTGCTAAAAAAAATTAAATTGGGCGGTGAAGGGTTTTGGGATTACCTCGCTTTCGATTCACCCACGCGGCGGCTCTTCATCTCGCGGGGGACAAAAGTAGTGGTCCTCGACGTGGACTCGGAGAAAGTCGTCGGCGAAATTCCAGACACCGCTGGTGTCCACGGCATCGCGCTGGTCGCAGGCAGCGGCAACGGCTTCACCTCCAACGGGCAGGCCGGCACGGTTTCCATCTTCGATCTCAAATCGCTTCAAGTAATTGGCCACGCGCAGGCGGGAATGAATCCGGACGCGATCGTCTACGACCCTGCGACGAAGCGCGTGTTTACGATGAACGGACGCAGCGGTGACATTACGGCAATTGATGCCGTCAGCGGGAGCGCTGTGGGCACAATTCCGGTTGGCGGCAAGCTCGAATTTGCGGTTGCCGATGGCTCGGGTCACCTGTACGTCAACGTCGAGACGAAAAGTGAAATCGTTCAGTTCGACTCGAAGAATCTCGCCGTCACCGCGCACTGGCCCCTCGATCCCTGCACAAATCCCACGGGCCTCGCGATTGACGTGAAGAACCACCGCCTCTTCGCCGGCTGCGCCAACAAAATGATGGCTGTGATGGACTCCGATTCCGGAAAGGTTATCGCGACGCCGCCCATCGGCGTGGGAGTGGATTCAAATCAATTCGATCCGGGCACCGGCTACGCATTCGCGTCGAATGGCAGCGGGACACTGACCGTCGTTCACGAAGATTCACCCAGCCAGTTCAGCGTCGTGGAGGACGTGCCGACGCAATCCGGCGCCCGCACCATGGCGCTCGATCCCAAAACTCACGAAATCTATCTAGTGACGGCCGAATTCACCCCGCCGCCCGCGCCCACCGCCGACAATCCTCACCCGCGCGGCGGTATGGTGCCGGATTCATTTGTCGTCCTGGTTTTCGGCCGCTAGCAGCGGCGCCGGCGGAAAATGCGCTGGTTTTGTCGGGGCGCAGCATGCCGCGCCCGGCAATCATGCTTGGCGATGATTCACCATTCACCGAAAATGGAACGCGCGTAACAAAGTGCTTTTGGTAGCGGCGGAGGGCGCGACACCGGGCGCAGCCGGGGGAGCCCCGGCCAATGGTGAGAGCATTTCAGGGGGTCGGAGCTTCAGCTCCGACATAAAACGACGGCGCGCAGCGCCCGCCTTTGCGCTGCCTCTATCGCAGCATGTAGTTCCAGAGACGCCAAATCCTGGAAAATCCCACGCGCGAAGCGCCTAGATAACCTGGTGGCTCTGCTTCGATGGTTTGATCGCGAGCGGCACCTGGTCCGCGATTTCGATGCCGTATCCCTTGAGCGCGACGACTTTCCGCGGCAAATTCGTGAGCACGCGGATCCGCCGCAGCCCGAGATCCTTCAGGATTTGCGCACCGATTCCGCTTTCGTGCTGGATCACGCGCTGGACTCCGGGGTCGCGCTCCACGTGCCCCCGCTCGTGGAAAATGATCTGCGGCAGCGCTGCGCCCTCTTCGGTCCGCGAATCGATTCGAAATCCGCGGCCGGTGTGATGCAGATAAACGAAAACTCCGCGGTTCTCCGCCGCAATCGCGTCAAGCGACCCCTCAACCATTTCGCGGCAATCGCACGCGGTCGAGCCCAGCACGTCGCCGGTCAAGCAGTGCGAATGGACGCGCACGAGCGGCGGGTTTCCTTCGTCTGATACTCCGGGCGGATTATTAGCCAGGTCGCCGCGCACCAGAGCCACGTGAATTTCATGATCCACGTCGCTCGAATACGCGATCATTCGAAAGTCGCCGTATTTTGTCGGCAGCACCGATTCGGCGATCCTACGCACGTTGCGCTCGTGCTGCATGCGGTAGCGGATCAGGCTCGCCACCGTAACCAGTTTCAGCCCGTGGACGCGGCAGAATTCGATGAGCTGCGGAATGCGCGCCATCGTGCCGTCTTCGTCCATGATTTCGCAGATCACGCCCGCAGGGCTCAGTCCCGCGATACGCGCCAGGTCCACCGAAGCTTCGGTCTGCCCCGCGCGCACCAGCACTCCGCCGTTGCGCGCTCGCAGCGTGTACACGTGCCCCGGCCGCGCCAAATCCTCGGGCTTGGTGTGCGGATCGGTGGCCACCAGAATGGTGGTCGCGCGGTCCCACGCGCTCGTCCCGGTAGTGGTCCCACGCCGCGCGTCAATCGGTTCGCAAAAGGGCGTCCCGAACATGGATGTATTTCTCGGAGAAATCGGCTTCAGATCCAGCGTCTCGCATCGCTGTTCGGAAAGCGATAGGCAGATCAGCCCGCGCCCGAACGTAGCCATGAAATTGATGGCTTCCGGCGTAATCTTTTCCGCCGCCATCGTCAGATCGCCTTCGTTCTCGCGATCTTCATCGTCCACGAGCACGATCATGCGGCCCTGGCGAATATCTTCGACAGCCTCTTCAATCGTTGCAAACGGCAGTTTGTTTTCGTTCATCTCACCGCATCCAGTGCAGAAACACCCAATAAAACAGCGCGCCCATCAATCCGGCGCACGGAATTGTCAGAATCCATGCCCACAGGATATGCCGCGTCACGCCCCAGCGAACGGCGGTGATCCGCCGCGACACTCCCACGCCCATAATCGCGCCGGTGATCACCTGCGTCGAGCTGACCGGAATTCCCGCGGCGGCCGTGCCAATCAAAGTGATCGCTGCGGAAGTCTCCGCGGCGAATCCGCCGAATGGATTCAGCTTTGTGATTCTCTGACCCATCGTCTTGACGACGCGCCACCCGCCCGCCATCGTCCCGCCGGCCATGGCCAGCGCACAACAAATGATAACCCAATCCGGCACTTTGTAAGTGGTGATGACGCCGCCGGTGACCAGCGCGGCAGTAATGATCCCCATGCTTTTCTGGGCGTCGTTGGTACCGTGGCTGAAGCTGAACGCCGCCGCCGAAAGCAATTGTAGCCGGCGAAACCAGCGGTCTATTTTCTGCGGCGCCTGCCGCCGGACGATCCAGCTCGTCACCACCGTGACGAAAATCGCGGCCACCATCCCGATCAACGGCCCCATGAAAATAAAAATGATCGGCTTGATCCACCCGTGGACGATGATAGCGCGAAATCCCGCCGCCGCAATCGCCGCCCCGCCGTAGCCACCAATCAGCGCATGCGACGAGCTGCAAGGGATTCCCAGTCGGATCGTCGCGTAATTCCAGATGATTGCTCCCAGCAGGCCTGCGAGCAGCACCTGCTGGTTCACCATTTCCAGGTGCACCAGTCCTTTGCCTACCGTCGCGGCAACCGCTGTCCCGAAGGTCAGCGGAGCCACAAAATTCCAGAACGCGGCCCAGACCACGGCCCACAGCGGCCTTAGCACCCGCGTCGAGACCACGGTCGCAATCGAGCTCGCCGCGTCGTGCCATCCGTTCGTGAAATCGAATGCCAGGCTGATGAACACGATCACGATCAGCAGATGGAAGGGCGTCACGCCGCTGCTCCGTTCGCTGAAGCCGGTTCGCGCCGGGGCGTTTTCAGGCCTGCCTTGAAAATTGGAGGGAGAATAAGCACGTGTTCAGGCGTTTTTCAGAGTGACGGTCTCGATCACGTTGGCCACGTCCTCGCACTTATCCGTGGCGAATTCGAGCGTTTCGATAATTTCCTTCCACTTGATGATCTCCACGGGATCTTTTTCCTGATCGAAGAGCGTGACGATCAAATCGCGGCACTGGCGGTCCGCCAGATTTTCCAGCCGGTTGATCTCGATGCAGTGGTCCAGGATGTGGTCGCCCTTGTCCAGCAGCCGAACGGCTGCTACGATCTGCGTCGAAGCCAGGCGCACCGTCGTCGCCAGGTCCAGAACGCCCGGGCGCAGCTCTTTCACGCGATACGTCACCATCCGCGTGGCCGCCGCATCGACCAGGTCGATCACGTCGTCAATCTTGCTCGCCAGCTCGTGAATGTCCTCGCGATCGAACGGCGTCACGAACGTCTGGTTCAGCTTCCGCAGGATGTTGTGCGTGATCGTGTCGCCGAGATGCTCGAAGTCC
This sequence comes from Acidobacteriota bacterium, assembly GCA_003166795.1. Taxonomy (GTDB): domain Bacteria; phylum Acidobacteriota; class Terriglobia; order Acidiferrales; family UBA7541; genus Palsa-295. The sequence goes on from PMUS01000065.1 coordinate 4,205, forward strand.
TCGACCTTGTCGGCTCGCGCCGCCGCGTCGTCGAAATGTTCCAGCATCTCGACCATGGCAATCGCGCCCGCCTCGACGTTTTCCGCCTGCTGATTGAACATCTGAAAGAACGACTTCTCGCGTGGGAGAATTCTGCGCAGGAATCCGGACATGAACCTATTCGCCTCCGCGAACATGAATGCTACAGGAAGGTGAACACACTATACCAAAGCAGCCGACCGGGCAAGGAACGCCTCGCCGCGGCATGTTCGTTGCGTCGTATGGGCACGGCATGGCGTGCCCTGCGCAGATGCTTGGCACTAAGCGGACCGTCCAACTCTTCCCTCGCCGCTTCGGTATCTTCTTTTCGCTGTGCAATTTGCAGCGCTCGGGTGACTTAAGCCCCGCCCCAAGGTATTCTTTCGCGTGCACTTCAGCCATCCAGTTTTCCTGTTTTTCGCGGCGTTTATTGCGGGAACCATCAATTCCGTCGCGGGAGGCGGCAGCTTCGTGTCGTTCCCGGCTCTGCTCTTCACCGGGATTGCACCCATCGCCGCCAACGCCACTAACACGGCCGCCGTCTGGCCGGGAACGGTGGCGAGCACGGTGGCGTACCGAAAGGCCTTTACACCGGAGGCGCGCCGCCTGCTGCCTCCTCTGATCATCACTGGTGTTATCGGAGGCGTGCTCGGCGCGCGCATCCTGCTGGTCACGCCCCAGGGCACCTTCCTCCGAATGGTCCCGTGGCTTCTGTTGGGAGCCACCCTGCTGTTCGTGTTCAGCGGGCGCATCACGGGTTGGATCCGCGGCCGGGCCAATCTCATGGCGGGCGACGCCCCCGGTGGCGCGCGAGGCCCCCGGTCGCTCTTCTTCGGCGTGCTTTTCCTCGAGCTGCTCGTCTCGATCTACGTGGGCTACTTCGGCGCGGGCGTGGGCATCCTCTTCCTATCGCTGCTCGCGCTGATGGGCATGGACGATATCCATACGATGAATGGCATGAAGACGCTGCTGGTCAGCATTGTCAACGGCGTGGCGCTTGCGACGTTTATTTTCGCTCGCGTGATCGTGTGGCCCCAGGCCCTGTTGATGCTGGTAGGCGCGCTCGTGGGAGGCTACGGCGGCGCCTACATCGCGCAGAAGATGAATCCTCAGCATGTCCGCTGGCTCGTAATCGTGATCGGCTTCGCTATGTCCGCCTATTTTTTCATCCGCCACTGAGCGCTGGCCCTCCCTCTCTAGCGCCCGTCTGCACAGCTTATGTGGAGTGCGGCGGCTCGCCGCCGCTGTTTGCCGCCCGGGCTTGCCCGGGCGTGCTGCGCTACTCTGCCATTCGAGTCTGGTTCTACCGCCGCGCTGCAAAGAATTCCCGGCGCTGATCCTTGGCGCCGCTCGGCAACCGCTGCGTCCCATCTCGGCCTTGCGACATTCAATCCTTTCTAGCGTAAGATGCCCAGGCCACAATTTGGAGCGCATCAAAAAGGAGCTGAGAATGGCGAACAGAGCGGAATTGAATGAGCGGCGCAAGGCACCGTTGGCGACACCGTCCGACATACGGCCCGGAGCGGTCAAGAATATTTCGGGCGCATTGAACGCCCTGGTGGCGGATGTCTTCGCACTCTATCTCAAGACCAAGAATTTTCACTGGCACATGAGCGGTCCGCACTTTCGCGATTATCACCTGCTGCTCGACGAGCACGGCGACCAGATCTTTGCGATGACCGACCCAATCGCCGAGCGCGTCCGCAAGATCGGCGGCACCACCATTCGCTCGATCGGGCACATTTCCCGTCTGCAGCGTCTGGACGACAACGACGCGGAATTCGTGGATCCGGGCGATATGCTCAGCGAGCTGCGCGAGGATAACAAGGCGCTCGTCCTCAGCATGCTTGCGGCGCACGGCTTGTGCGACGAGGCGAACGACGTGGCGACCGCCAGCCTGCTCGAAAATTGGATTGACGAGACGCAGCGCCGCGTCTGGTTCCTCTTCGAAGCAACGCGGAAACAATAGTCGCCGAGCTGAATCCCGCCGCTACCAAAATGGTTTGCATGTAGCGCCGCGGTCTTCAGCGCGGCGCCCTTTTCACGCGGGCTCGATGTGGAATATCCGCTCGGCATTGCCGTGATAGAGCTTTTCGCGCTCAGTTGCCGATACGGGCGCGGAATCCATGAACGCCACCGCCGGTCCGCTCGGCTGGTACGGATAGTCAATCGCCCATAGCACGTTATCAATCCCCAGAGCCTTGATCGAAAAATCCAGCGCCAGGTGCGACTCCTGCCCGCTCGTGGTAATGACGAAATTGCGCTTGAAATATTCGCTGGGCGTCAGCTTTGTCTTCGGAGCGCTGCCCCGGTTCTGCGCGTTCTTGTTCATGTAGTCGAGCCGCCAGAGCCAGAACTGCACGGCCTCGCCCATGTGGCCGATGCAGATTTTGAGTTTCGGAAAACGGTCGAACACTCCGCTGACCATCATGCGCACGGCGTGCGTGGAAACTTCGATGCCATAGCCCCACTGGGCGCTGTCGAGGCCGTAGTCGCGGAACGGCGCGGCCATCAGGTCCGAAGCGGCTCGCGGATGGATGTAAATGCAAGCGTCGAGCGCCTCCGCGGCCTCCAGAATCGGGAAAAACTTCGGATAGTCGAAATATTCGTTGTTCGTATGCGAGTTAACGATGAAGCCGTTGAGCTTCAGCTTCGTTATCGCGCGCTCCATTTCCTTGACGGCGCGCTTGGGCGATTGCGGCGCGAAACTCGCGAGGCCCGCGAAACGCTTTGGATGTTTTTTGACTACCGCGCCCAGCTTGTCGTTCGCAATTGCGGCGAGTTCGGTCGCGGTATCGGCGTCAAACATCTGCACGCCGGGCGCGGTGAGCGATAACAGGTGCATCGCGACGCCGTTTTCGTCCATGTCGCGCATGCGCTCCTTCTCGAGATCGAGCAGACGCGGCAGCAAGCGCGCCTGAACGTCGTCCACCTTCGCGTCGTAAATCCGCTGCACGAGAATCAAATCCTGGCTGACGCTTGGCGAGCGCGCCACATCGCGCAGGGCCGCGGCGACCTCGGGAATTGAAAAAGCCTCTTCCGTTGCGATGCGGCGAATTGGTTTCGTAGCGGGAGTCATGGATGATTCCTTTCCTCAAGCTCTTGAACGAATCGAACAGCAGCCCATGTTTTACGGCTGCACAGCTTCGCGCGATGCGCCCCAAAATGCAAGAGGGCGCACTGTTCGGACGTGATTCGGTTTGCAGACCGCACAGACAGCCTATTTCTTCTTGGGCTCCGTTTCTGAGCCCGAATGTAGTTGAACCGCTTGTCCGGTAGTCCGGCTTATCGGAAGTTACGCTTCGAACCTCCTGGTCCCGCACCAGAACCCAAATCTTACTTGTTGAAATTTGCTTCTTCCCGGCGGCTTCCGTTGAAGGGCATTGTGCCTTTGCCGTTGAAATTTGCTGAACCTGGTTGAACTTTGAGGCTTTGGCGGATACGATCTCCCAGCTGATCAGAGTTTTGGCGACGTATAGGTGAGCAGTTCATTCCGGCGCGTTCTATCGTGAAAGAGACGCGCCACTGGAGACTTCGATGAAGAGAATTTACACAACTGTGATGGCGGTAACGGCCGTGCTGATGCTCGCGAGCGCCGCGCACGCGCAGGTAACGCTGGACTCGGTGCGAGTCGGCGCGCAAGACCCTGTCGCATTGGCGAAGTTCTACGAGGCCGCGTTCCACATGCAGGAGGTCAATCGAATCAATACGCCCGGAGGACCGGAAATTTTCGTGAACTTCGGCACTACGAGCGACGCCGCAAAGGCCAACAAAAGCGAGCCGATCGTGATCACGCGTCGCGATTCCGACGACCTGAAAGACCCGATTGCGCACGTGATCCTGGACGTGAAGGACATGGCGGCGACAGTCGCAGCCGTCAAGACAGCCGGTGGCTCTATGGCCGGCGATCCTCGTGCGTTCGGAAACACCGGCATCCTCATAGGCATTGCGACCGATCCGGTGGGTAACCGCATTGAGATGATTCAACGCCCATAAATCAGGCATCGCCATCCCATTCGGCGGCCGGTAAAACAACGCATTGCCGTCACCCCGCCGAACGGCTCTGATTCCGCCGCGCTTTCACGCAGCCTTGGCCGGTTCGTGGCGTCCACACCAAAATCACACGCCGCTGATCACCAGATAGTGGGATGGAGAGCTATTGAGGAGCAGGGGACGGAGCAGGCGGAGCACCGCCCGGCGCTGTTGCCGGCAGCGGCTTCTCTGCCGGCGGCGGTGCGAGCGTGAACCGGCCGTTGACGACGGGATTGCGTTCTTCGCCCTCGCAATCCTCGTAGACCATGCGGTGAATGTGAGTCACGCGCTGGTAGGTTCGGCTCAAGTGCCAGGGCGCGGTGAAACTGGTGGGATCGATCACGGTCATCTGATCCTCCAGATGATCCTTGTCGAGCATTCGGAATCGCTCGATGAAGTGCGCCTGCGAACTCAAGATGGTGATCGTTTGTTCGCCCTCGACGTCCCCAAATGCCATGACCGCGACACCCTCCGACTCCGAAGAAGCAAAAGGAGATTTGACCGCGATGGTGTCAATGACGAGAGTCTGTCCTTCCCAGTGGCCGATCGAGTCGCCCCAGGGCGTCGCCCATAGTTCGTCCTTCGGGGTGTGGGGCCTTCCATCCGTGTAGACGTGGCGGATCTCGCGGCTCGAGAAGATCAGAGTCGTTTCCTTCGGCGTCGGCAGAACCTCGAACATCAGCGGTGAATCGAGCATCAGCAACGGATATCCGAACGTGCAGGCCCGCACGTCCACTCCGCCCGGATCTTCCCCGCGGCTGATAGCCTCTAATCTCTTGCGCTCCGAGGCGACCATCTTGTCCACTCGGGCCTGTAACTCGGGTCTGTTCGGTGGTCCCCACTGCATTGTTTTGAGGACCTGGTCGAGCGACTGATTGAATCCTCCCGATGCATCCGGCGTCCCGCCGACGTTTTCCCACTGGCCGCTCCAATCCGGCATTCCTGCCGACGCGCCCATGGCCGCCACGAAGATGACCGACAGGCACCCCAGCAGGACCGCCGCCGCTAGCGTCAGTCTCCGCAGAGTCACTTGCCTTCACCGCTCGGCGTTGGTGAGCCCGCGAATGGGCCGTCCGGCCCGGTTCCCGAGAGATACTGGCCACCCGTGCTGCCATCGCGCATCGGATGGATCACCAAGGTCACCTTGTCACCCGGCTTCATGGCTCCGGGCTTCCACCCGACACGCGCCAGATGTTCCGGGCTGGTCATTTCAATGCTCCACTCGTCTTCGTTGCCAGCATCGTTCTTGACGAGCAGCTGTATAAAGACATGGGGATTGCTCCAGCGGAAGTCCTTGACGGTTCCTTGCAGCGTTACCGATTTCGACTGGTCGAACATCGCAAACGAATGGTGCGCAAGCGCCGAGCTTGCCGTCAGCATTACGGCGATGGCTATGAGGTTATAACTCCGTACCCTACTCATCTGTTCCTCCGCAGGCCCGGGATTCCGTGTCTTCGTCTCTAAGAAAGCACAGCGTTATGCCTTGTCGCGTGAAGCTGTGCTTCTGAAGCCGTCGTGTCCGTTTTGATCGTTCCGTTTCCATGTCGTTTGAGATAGCGTGCGCGGTAAACTTTCCCCATCCCACCAGCACCGATAGCAGCGAGAATTTCATAGGGCCCAACGCGAGTCCCGGGGGAAGCGTCATTCGGGGCTGGATTATACCCCCAGAACGATTAACGAAATCCGTTACTTGGTGCAGATACCAGCGTGAACTTGCTGGCGTGGCCGTTTCCGACACCTAGGTGGTGGACGCCATACTCGCAATTAATCATCTCGCCTGACCTGGGCGCCGGTTCATGTTGACGTGTCTGAATCAGGCGACCTGGCATACTCCTTCGGAAATTATGAATTTCGCTCGATCGGCAAAGACGGCAAGCCCACAACCGAACACGGCAAGTACACGAGCATCTGGAAAAAGCAAAAAGACGGACGCCGGAAAGTTGTCCTCGACATGGGCAACTCCAGCCTCGAGCCAAAAGACTGCGGCTCGCAGTAGCTTGCCTGCGCTATCATCCGTCGTTCCGCATCCGATGACGCAGACAACCGAGCCCGTTCCTGCCCAGGTCGCGAGCGTATCCCCGCGCACTCCTTGGCACGCGTGGTGGCCGGTTACGATGATGCTGGCCTGCTCGCTGCTGAGCTACATGGACCGGCAAATCCTCGCCGTGCTCTCGCCGATGATCCTCGCCGACCTGAAGCTCAACGCCGAAAAGTACGGCGAAATCGTAAGCGCATTCAGCTATGCATACATGGCGGGGAATCCGATGTGGGGCGCGATTCTGGATCGCCTCGGCCTGCGCCGCGGCATGACGCTTGCTGTCACCGTCTGGACGATTGCCTGCGGGGCCCACGCGGTGCTCTCGGGATTTCTGGGATTCGCGGTGGCGCGCGCCATTCTGGGATTTGGCGAAGGCGCCACGTTTCCCGGTGGCTTGCGGACTGCCATGGACTGGCTGCCGGCGAAGCAGCAATCGCGCGGAATCGCGGTGGCGTATAGCGGCGGATCGCTCGGAGCAATCATCACGCCGCTGATCGTCACGCCTGTCGCGCTGGCGTACGGATGGCGCGCCGCGTTCATCGTCACCGGCGTGGCGGGCCTGGCGTGGGTGCTGGCGTGGCGAGGAACGGTTGATTTTTCCGCAGAAGCGCACGACACGCAGACTCAGCGGATCACACTTCCGAATCCTTTGGAGCGGCGATTCTGGAGCCTCGTCGCGGCCTACGGTTTGGGCGCATTGCCGATCGGACTGATTCTCTATCTTGCGCCGCTCTACCTTTCGCAGGTCCTCGGCTTCACCCAGGGACAACTCGGTCGAGTCCTCTGGCTGCCGCCGCTGGGATGGGAAATCGGATATTTCTTCTGGGGTTGGTTCACGGATCGCTTTGCGGCCGGCAACGCGCGTCCATCCTGGATGCTGTTCAGTTTCGCCGTGCTCGGACTGCCGTTGATCGCACTGCCGGAATTCAGAAACTCAGCCGTCGTGCTGGGGCTGATGCTCTGGGCGATGTTTATCGCCTCCGGATTCGTGGTGGTCTCGCTGCGTACCAGCGCCATGGTGTATCCGAAGGAGCAGACGGGCCTCGTCGCGGGCATCGGCGCAGGGTCGTGGTCCGCGCTCGTGGCGATGGTTCTGCCGAGCCTCGGGCACATGTTCGACATGAAACACTATGCGAATGCATTCTTGTTCGCCGGCATCGTGCCCGTGATCGGGACGCTCTGCTGGTGGGCGCTGACATCGCCGCCAATCGTGCGGAGCACGCGACAGGTTTAACAGGCCACCCTGATTGCGCGGCGCGGGGTACTGGGTGTAAAGTGCCCCGCAGTCGGCCCACCCTGTACGTGATCCGAAGCCAGGAGAGAGAAAAAATGAAAAGAATAGCTCTAGCAGGATTACTGATCGCGTTGTTCATGCCCGCCGCTGCGATGGCGCAGAGCAACTTCGACGGCACATGGAAGTTCGACCTAAAGACCGCCAAGTTCCCGACGAAACCCGATGTATTCGTGCTTCAAGACGGAATGTATGAGTGCAAGACCTGCGTCCCGCCGGTCAAGGTGAAGGCGGATGGCGAGGACCACTCCGTGACCGGTCATCCTTACTATGATACGGTCAACATCAAGATCGTGAACGACCATGCGATGGTAGAAACCGACAAGAAGGGCGGAAAGACCGTCACGGTCGGCAAAGCCACGGTTTCCGATGACGGAAAAACAATCACGTTTGAATTTAACGATAGTAGCAACACAAACGCCGCGCCGGTCACCGGCAAGGTGACGGAAACGCGCGTGGCCGCGGGCGCGCCAGGGTCGCATGCGATCTCCGGTTCATGGCGGATGGCAAAGTTCGACACGATTTCGGATAACGCCATCGTGATGACCCTGAAGGTGGACGGCGACATGTTGCACATGTCCACTCCGACGGGACAATCCTACGCGGCGAAACTCGATGGCACCGATGCCCCGTACAAGGGCGACCCGGGGATCAGCAGCGTGTCCGTGAAGTGGATTGACAAGACCACAATCGAGGAAACCGACAAGCGCGACGGAAAGCCGATCACGACCGCCCAGTTCGCGGTAATGGCCGATGGCAAGACCATGAACTTGACCAGTCACGATCTGTTGGCCGGCACGACGAGCCACATCTCCGCGGCCAAGCAGTAAGCCTCGAAAACAAAAAGGCGCCCCGGTGAATCTCGCCGGGGCGCCTTTTTGTTTGTCCAAGCTGCTCGTGCATCACTTAGGCTTCGAGACGTCCGCCTGCCTTTTCGTCGCGTCCGCGTTCTGCTTGCACTGATTCTGCAAGGATCCGGCGATCTGGCTGCACGCGCCGAAAGCGTCCGCCGCTTCGCTGAAGCGGCTCAAGTTTTGGAAATCCGCGCCCAGAACAAATAGATCGGTCGGATCGGGAGTTGGATTGTCCTTCGTGGATTGCCCGAGCTCCTTGGCAGAATTTTCGTAGTCGTCGCGACGGAAATAGACGAGGCCCAGGGCGCTGTGCGCCTGGATCGTCCTTTTAGCTTTGGACGCCGCAAACTGTGCATCGTTCATGTCCGGCGGTTTGGGCAGCTTGGCCAGAACGTCTATGGCATGCTTCGCATAGGTCTCGGCTTTGTTGAGTTCCTGATCGGCATCCGGATCACTCGGATTGTAAACGTGCGGAATCGTCCAGCCGACCGTAGTGAGAACGTCCACGTCATCGGGCTGCAGCGCAAGGGCGCTGTCCGCGAGGCGATAGGTATCCTTCCAGTCCTGCTGCGACCGATAGACGTTCATCAGGCCGGCGTCAACGCGCTCCGCAAGCGGGCTTTTCGGGTACTTCTGCAAAAAGCCGTCTCCCAATTGGATCTTCTTGGCGGGGTTCTGCTCCTTGAGGAAGGCTTTGTAGGCGTCGTCCTGCTGCCGTTCTTCCTCGTGGCTGATCGAGCCGAGGGTCAGCTGATCGGTTATCCCGCCTCCCATCGTCCCCATTTGCGTCTGGTCGCCGATCCCTTGCCCTTGCGCCCACGAGATCGAAGCGAAGGCAAGAATCGCCGTCAACGCAATGCATATAGCCCCAAGTGGTTTTCTTGCAAATAAAGCGTTCATATTGTTTCTCCGTGCTTGATTCTTGATCGAGGGAATTTCGCAGGGGCGCAGCGTGCTCCGCCCTGCCTTTGGTATCACCGGCTTGCGCCGCCAGTCAAGTACGGGAATCAACAACGAGCGGTCGCGTGTGCGCCATCCGTTAATTTTCAAAGCCGCCGCTTTCGCGGTTCGACTGCGCTCTGGGAAGGGGAGTGGCGCCGCAAAGGACGAGCGAAGCGCCATGAAGAGCCGCGCTGCGGACCCTCGAAAAGTGTGACACTTAATAGTGACACCCATCGTTTGTTTTGAATGAGTTAGGCCGAAAATTACTCGGCATGGTGTGTCGAGTAGTTTGCAGTGATTCGTGACGCGTGAGTGGTGCCTCGCGAGGGATCGAGGCTCGATGAGGAAGCCCCTTACGCCAGGATGCCGGAGACGGGGGCCGGGACATTCTGCGTCACGACGCGGGGCGCAATTCGGGCGCCCGAAAGGCGCTTTCGGCTCCGACTTCGACGCGCGGCTCTCTTCGGACTCGCGCCGAGCCACGCTTTCAGCTATCGAACGACTCATGCGTCTCTGCCTTTCCAGGCCAAAAAGCGGCCTGACTTAGGCTCGCACAAAGAAGCGTCGGTTTTGTCAAGCTGCGCCTGTGGACTTTTGGTTCGGGGAGGGATGATCTTTGTGCGCGGGAGGGCGGGAGAAAAAAAGAGGCGCATGGCAGAGTCACACGCGCCTCCCTTACAGATGGTTCAATTATTCGTGTACCTCAGGGATCACCTCCTTCTCGGCAAGAACGCCGATACCGACATTATAAAACCCGATCCGGTGATTTCGTCAAGGGAATCAGTTCCATTTGTAATATCCGGCAATATTTGAATTGAGGAGCGTTCGGGGTGTCTAGTGCGCGGGCTTTTTGTTTGTGTCCATGAGTGGTTGAGAAAACAAAAAATGGCCAGCGGACCGTCACATCGCTGACCGTCGAATTCGAGGCGTCCGACGAACAGAACTCGGCACTGATTCCTATCATCGCCTGAGGTTCTTCCGCTGGAATTGCACTCGGCACACCTTTTCCGCCGAGTTCACCCATTCCACGCATAGAATGTTTATGCCTCTGTTTCTTGCCGCTATTCAAGACCGTACGAGATACGCCGTCCTCCGGCTGGTGCAAGTGCAAATGCGGCCGCCTAAGAAGCGAGGCGGCCGCTACAAGTGCAAGAGAATACCGCCCATGCCGACGCGACCGGCTGGCATACCGCCGCAGAACGCACGGAGAAAAGCGCCCGCCTAGAAGGCGAGGCGACCGCTACAAATGCAAAGAAAAGGGCGCTCCGATTTGCATCGGAGCGCCCTTGTGAATCGCAGCTGGCGAGGAAGTCGAAGAGAGATTCCTCGCTTCGCTCGGAATGACAGCAAGAATTCCGAACGCGTTTAGTACATGCCGCCCATGCCGCCGCCACCGCCGGGCATACCGCCTCCACCGCCCGCGCCAGCGCCCGCCTTGGTTTCTTCCTTGATGTCCGCGATCAGAGCTTCGGTCGTGAGCATCAGGCCGGCAATCGAAGCGGCGTTCTGAAGAGCGAGACGAGTCACCTTGGCAGGGTCAATGACGCCCGCCTTGACGAGGTCGCCGAACTCTCCGGTTTCCGCATTGAAGCCGAAGTTATCGTCCTTGGAGTCGCGGATACGGCCGACGATCACAGCGCCTTCGTGACCGGCGTTGTGCGCGATCTGCCGCATGGGCTCTTCCAAAGCGCGCTTCACGATGTTGACGCCGATGGCTTCGTCATCGTGGAGCTTGAGCTTTTCGAGAGCTGCGATGCAACGGACCAAAGCCACGCCGCCGCCGGGGACGATGCCTTCATCAACTGCCGCGCGTGTTGCGTGCATGGCGTCCTCGACGCGAGCCTTCTTTTCCTTCAACTCCATCTCGGTCGCCGCGCCTACTTTGATTACGGCCACGCCGCCGACGAGCTTCGCGAGGCGTTCCTGCAGCTTTTCCTTGTCGTAGTCCGAGGTGGTGTCCTCGACCTGCGCACGGATCTGCCGCACACGGCCTTCGATTTCGGTGGACTTGCCGCCGCCTTCGACGATCGTGGTGTTGTCCTTGTCTATGGTGATCTTCTTCGCCCGGCCGAGGTCCTCGACCTTCACGTTCTCGAGCTTGATCCCGAGATCTTCCGTGATGGCCTTACCACCGGTGAGGGTGGCGATGTCCTCGAGCATGGCCTTGCGGCGGTCGCCGAAGCCAGGAGCCTTGACGGCGGCGCACTGCAGAGTGCCGCGGAGCTTGTTGACGACGAGCGTTGCGAGAGCCTCGCCTTCGACATCTTCCGCGATGATCAGCAGGGGCTTGCCCATCTTGGCGATCTGTTCGAGAAGGGGAAGCAGGTCCTTCATCGAGCTGATTTTCTTCTCGTGGATGAGGATGCGGACGTCTTCAATGGCGCATTCCATCCGCTCGGGGTCGGTGA
>PMUS01000065.1:15844-41172 GCA_003166795.1 Acidobacteriota bacterium
GCCGTTGGGCTTGCGCCGGCAGCCACCGTCTTCACGCCTTCGCGGAAGATGGCCTGTGCCAGCACGGTCGCCGTGGTGGTGCCGTCGCCCGCGACGTCAGACGTCTTGGAGGCGACTTCACGCACCATCTGCGCGCCCATATTTTCGAGCGGATCCTGCAGCTCGATTTCCTTCGCTACGGTGACGCCGTCCTTGGTGATGATCGGCGCGCCGAACTTCTTTTCGATAACCGCGTTGCGCCCCTTCGGGCCCAGCGTAATCTTCACGGCGTCGGCGAGTGCATTGACACCGCGTAGAATCGCCTGGCGCGAATTCTCACCAGTTACGATTTGCTTTGCCATATCTCTTTCTCCTCTTCAGTCTTTCTGGAATGGTTATCCGTGGCCCGCCGAGGCGAGCTCGCCGGAAGTTATCTTTTGCCGCCGGCCGCCTTGGCCGAGCCGCCGATCTTGGCGAGGATTTCGTCTTCCTTCAGGATCATGTACTCCTCGTCGTCGATCTTGATGTCGTTGCCGCTGTACTTGCCGAACAGGATGCGGTCGCCCGCTTTAACGTCCAGCGGGATACGGTCACCCTTCTCGTTCAGCTTTCCGGCGCCTACGGCGATCACTTCGCCCTCTTGCGGCTTCTCTTTCGCCGTGTCGGGGATGATGATTCCGCCCTTAACCTGCTCCTTCTCTTCCAACCGCCGGACCAGGACGCGGTCGTGCAGCGGCGTAATGTTGACAGCCATTTTTGCGATTCCTCCGATGGTCCCGGATCCCGATCAATCGGGTCGGGATGGTTTGCTGAGTGTTACTTGGCGAAGTGCAGGATTAGCACTCACATCAAGCGAGTGCTAATATAGCAAAGATTGATGGACAGTAAAAGAAAAATCTATCGGCGGAGCGAGAAAAAGCCTCGATTATTCGCGGGCCTCCAGATTGTAACATGTTTGTAATCAGCATGATGAGATATGTCCGATTTATCCGACACTTGGTGATTGAGTTGCCTTAGAGCCAGGGCTAGAATCCCTAGCCAAGAGGCGCTCGGTGGCAATGCTCTTCTATATCCGGCTGATTGCGCTAACCGCTGGGGCGCTGGTCTATCTCTTCCTGCTCGCCCTGATTTTGGGGCATCGCCGGCCGCGGCTGTTTGAGCGGCTGCTCTTCTTCCTCGTCCTCTCGCTTTTTGCGATCTATGCCGGCGGGTTGCTTGAGATCAACGGTCAGCTTCAATATGCCTCGCCGCCGGCTGCTACACGCCTCTTCTACCAGGCGCTAATTGCGTTGGGAGTATTGTTTGTCCTTCCGCTCGCGGTTCACACGCACATGGAATATGTGCGTCAGGTACGCGGCGACCTCTTGCCGCGGTGGGCGGTGTTTCTCGCCTATTCGCTCTATTTGCTGCCGACGGCGATGCTTGTTTATGTCGCGATGACCGCTCGTACCCATACCTCCCGGGGACTCGACGGATCTCTCGCGGCTCTTGTTCGCCAGTCTGGGCTTTTTTTCGTGTCTGCGATCATTGCAGCGATTTTTGAGTTGCGAATTGCGCTGAAATCCCGCGGGAGAGCTGACCGCGGTTTGTTTTGGTGCCTGTTCGTTTCGTCTTTGCTCATCGTTGTGGCTTGGGTGGTTGATCCCTCGGTTGCGAGCATCGTGATCGCCGGAGTGCTACCGGGCGCGGTGCTCATTTACTTCGCACTGAATCACAATTTTCTCGGGTTTGGGGCGCAGCGAAATCTTGTTTACGCGCTCTCGGCTACGGTTCTGGCGCTGCTCTATCTTGCGCTGGTGCACCGGATCAGCGGGTGGCTGGCGCCTGTGTTTCCGCCTGAGGCTACGGCGAGCGTCTTGTTGTTTGTGCTCATTTTTCTTTTTGAGCCGCTGGAGCGGGCGATCGGGCCGGCGCTGCATCGGCGGTTTCACGAGCGAGTGAGCCGATTGCAGAGTCTGACGCTGGATTTGCAGCAAGAGGCGCGCCACGGAGATCTGGCGCGGCTGAATGCGCATGCCGAGGGGCGCATACGTGAGGAATTCGGGCTCGCCGCGGTGCGCATCGCCATTCCGCGCGATGCGTTGCAGAAGCCACTCGAATCTCCCGGCGGGCTCGGGCATGTGGTGCGCATCCCTCTGCTGAAAGATCGCGAGGAAGTAGGTTTGCTCGAAGCCGCTTCGAGCGGGTCGTATCTGACCGGCGAGACATCCGCGGGCCTGGAGTTCCTCGCGGAGCAATTGCCGCCGATGGCGGACCTCTGCCGCCTGATTGAAGAAAAACTGCGCCTGGAGCGCGAACTTGCGGAGCGCGAGCGTCTCGCTCTGCTTGGCCAGATGGCCGCGACGGTCTCGCATAATCTGCGGAATCCGCTCAGCTCGATGAAAACGGTATTGCAGGTGCAGCTCGAGAAGCCGGACTTGCCGGCCGATTTGCGTCACGATTGCGCGCTGGTGCTCGGTGAGATTGACCGCATGAGCGCGAAGCTGAAGCAGCTGCTGAATTTTGCCAAGCCTTCCGTGAACGGCCGCAGCGTGGCAGCGGTNNGCGCTGAGCGAGATTCTGTCGAACCTGATCGTGAATGCCATTGAGGCGCAGCCCGACGGCGGGCGCGTCCGGATCGCCCTGGCGCGGACGGGCGATCATCTCGAGATTCAGCTCGAAGACCGCGGACCGGGAGTCTCCGCCGAGCTGCGCTCCAGGATNNTTTCAGCCGTTCTTCACCACCAAGGCCGCGGGAACCGGCCTGGGTCTGGCGATCGTGGCGCGGCGCGTGGATGAAATGGGTGGCACGATGTCGTGCGAAAGCCCGATCGGCGAAGGGAAGGGAACGCGATTTCGGGTGATGCTTCCGCTTGCGGCGAAACAGACGCCGAGCTGATCGCCGGAAGGAAATTTAGGGGGCCGAAGCATTAGCCCCTGAAGACAAGGACCTGCATGCGGACGATTCTCATCGTGGATGACGAGCCCGCCGCGCGCTACGGAATGCGCCGCGCGCTCGAAGGCAGCTACGAAATTGTGGAAGCCGCGACGGCCAGCGCCGCTCGCGACGCCGTCGGGAAGCAGAGTTTCGATCTGATTCTGCTCGACCTGATCATGCCGGGCGAGGATGGCCTGGCATTCCTGCGCTCGCTGCGCGCCAGCGGTGGCACCACGCCTGTGCTGATCGTTTCCGCGCTTGATACGGCGCGCACGGCTGTGGAGGCTCTGCAGAGCGGCGCGGCAGATTACATCGTCAAGGGTTTCGACATCGAGGAGCTGCGCACGCGCGTAGCGAATCTCGTCCGGCTCGGCGAACTTGGCGCGGAAAACGAGCGCCTGCGCCGCGAACTCGTCGCCGAAGGCCAGTTTGGAAGGATGCTCGGAGCATCAGCGGTCATGCGGCGCGTGTTTGAAATGGCGGAGCGCGTGGCGCCGACCGATGCGACCGTCCTGATTCTGGGCGAGAGCGGCACAGGTAAGGACCTGCTCGCGCAGGAAATACACGCGCGGTCGCCGCGGGCTGAAAAGCCTTTTGTCGCCGTGAACTGCGCGGCGCTGCCGGAAAACCTGATCGAATCGGAGCTTTTCGGTTACGAGCGCGGCGCCTTCACGGGCGCTGCCCAGCAGCGCAAGGGCAAATTCGAGCTGGCGTCGAAGGGCACGCTTTTTCTGGACGAAATCGGCGACATGAACCCGATGACGCAGGCGAAAGTCTTGCGCGCGCTGGAAAGCCGGAAGATCGAGCGGCTCGGCGGATCGCACTCTATCGAAGTGGACGTCCGCGTGATCAGCGCAACGCATCGCGATCTGGCCGCGGAAATTGCAGCGGGGCGCTTTCGGGAGGATTTGTATTATCGCCTGCGCGTTGTGACGGTGGACATCCCGGCGCTTCGCGCGCACAAGGAAGATCTCCCGCTGCTCGTCGCGAGTTTTCTGGCCCAGCTCGGCTCGCGCCACAACCGGCGCGCGGTGCTGAGCCGCGATGCGATGGAGAGCGTGCGGCGCTACGACTGGCCGGGCAATGTCCGCGAGCTGCGCAATGCGCTCGAGCGCGCGGTGGTCCTCAGCAAGGGCGATGAAATCGGCGCAGCGGATTTGCCCGAAGAAGTGCGCGACAATGCCGGCGCCGCCGGCGGGCCGCGTGACGGGGAAGGGGACTCGTTTCTCGGCGAGGCCGATTTCCGCGAGGCGAAAAGAAAATTCGAGATTACGTACCTGAAGCGAAAACTTGAGGAACACCGCTGGAATGTTTCGCGCGCGGCGGCGGAAATTGGACTCCACCGGCAGAGTTTGCAGGAAAAGCTGCGGGAGTTGGGAATTCAAAGGCCGAGGAAATGAGAAAGACGGTCGGGATGAAATGCTTGCGTTGATGGCGACTGATTGCCAAGCATTTGCGGCGGGCGTAGCAGTGCTACGCCCCTACGGGAAAAAGCGTTCGAGAATTTAGGCGAGTATTCAGGAAATGAATACGAGGATGGACATTGCGGGGTTCATATTGGCCGGAGGGGCGAGCTCGCGCATGGGGCGGGACAAGGCGCTGCTGGAACTGGGCGGCGTGGCGCTGATCGTGCGCACGGCGCGTCTCGTCGAATCCGTAGTTGGCTCCGCGACCGTGGTCGGCGACTCCGCCGCGTTTCGATCGCTCGGGCTGCGGACGATCGCCGACGATTGGCCGGGCGCAGGCCCGCTTGGCGGCATCGCGACTGCCCTGCGAGCGGCGAGCGCGCCGTGGAACCTCGTGGTGGCGTGCGACTTGCCGTATCTTACGAAGGCATGGCTCGAATACGCCATTGCGCGCGCTCTCGCATCGCAAGCCGACGCCGTGATCCCGATGAACGCTACCGGCACCGAACCGCTGTGTGCGGTGTACCATCAACGCGCCGAGCCGGGCATCCGCGGAGCGCTTGCTCTCGGCAACAGAAAGGTGAAGGACGCGATCGCGAACCTGCGCGTGGAAATCATCGAACCCGCCGAATGGAAAGCCTTTGATTCCGAGGGGCACCTGTTCAAGAATATGAATTCGCCTGTGGATTACGAGGAAGCCCGGGCGCGACTNNTCGTTCGACGATCACGCCGTCCTGAAGGACGTCAGCTTTTTTGTTGACCAGGGCGAGACGGCCGTGATCATGGGCCGCAGCGGCGTGGGCAAATCCGTCTCGCTGAAACTGCTGCTTGGATTTCTCGAGCCCGACGCGGGCCGCATCTTCGTCGCCGGGCAGGACGTAACCGGGTGGACGGAAGCGCAGTTCGAAAAAATTCGGCGGCGCGTGACGATGGTTTTCCAGTCCGGCGCGCTTTTCGATTCGCTGACCGTCGCTGAAAACGTGGCATTCCCGCTCGTGGGCCGCAGCGATGAGGGAACCCCCGAAGAAATCGACAGCAAGGTGAAAGAGTTGCTCGCAATGCTCGAGGTCACTGAGTTTGCCGACCGTCTGCCGTCTGATTTGAGCACGGGCATGAAGCGCGCTGTGGCCATCGCGCGCGCGCTGGCGGAAAATCCCGAAGCGATCCTTTATGACGAGCCGACTACGATGGTTGATCCCTTGATGGCGGCGCACGTCAGCGACCTGATTCTAAAACTCAAGAAGACCCTGAAGAAAACTTCGATTGTCGTCACGCACGATACGCATCTGGGCAAGAAACTCGCCGACCGCGTGATATTTCTTCAGGATGGCCGCGTGGCATTCTTCGGCGCGTGGCAGGAGCTTGAGGCGTCGCAGGATCCCTTTCTGCGCAATTTTCTGCAGCAAGACGAACTGATTCCCGCGCTGGATGCGACCGCGTGACCGAACCCAACTCATCCGATCCAAAGAAGCAGCTTCGCCGCGCGATAGGGCCGTGGGATTTGTTGCTGTTCAACGTGGCGTCGGTGCTTGGCCCGCGCTGGATCGCGGTCGCGGCGCGCAACGGCACGTCCTCGATCAGCCTGTGGGTGCTGGCCGCCGCTCTGTTTTTTCTGCCGACCACATTCATCCTCGCCGAGCTTTCCACGCGATTCCCCGAAGAGGGAGGACTTTACGCCTGGTCGAAGAGGGCGTTCGGCGAGTTTCACGGCTTCGTCGCCGGCTGGACATACTGGATTTACACGTTTTTCTATTTTCCAGGACTGTTGATGGCCAGCGTGGCGATGTGCGCGTATGTCGGCGGGAGCAACGCCGCGCATCTGGCGCAGAATCGGGCGTTCCTGCTGGGTGGCTCGTTTCTGCTGCTTTTCGCGGCGGTGGCGCTCAACATCGTCGGCGTGGGCATCGGCAAATGGCTGCAAAACGCCGGCGGCATCGGGACATACGTTCCCTTGCTGATGCTGGTGGGCCTGGGAGCGTATCTGTGGCGGACGCACGGCGCGGTGACGCATTTTACCTGGCCGAATATTCTGCCCGCGTGGAATTGGGACACGCTGAATTTCTGGCCGCAGATCGCATTCGCGTTTGGCGGCCTCGAGCTCGCGTCATCCATGAGCGAGGAAGTGCGCGACCCGCGCCGGACGTTTCCCCGCGCGATTCTCGGCTCGGGCATCTCGATCGTTCTGATTTACATCGCCGGCACGATGGCGGTGCTTGCGATTCTGCCCGCAGGGGTGGTTGACCCGAAGAGCGGAGTGTTTCAGGCGCTTACGTCGGGATCGACGATGCTGCGCATAGGCTTTTTCGGAATCATCGCCGCGATTCTGGTGGTGTTCGGAAATGCCGGCGGCGTCGGGGCCACCGTCGCCGGAGTGGCGCGCATTCCATTCGTCGTCGGGATCGACCACTACATGCCCGCGGCATTCGGGAAAATTCATCCGCGATGGAAGACGCCATGGTTTTCGATGCTGGTGCAAGCGGGCATTTCGTGCGCGATTCTGCTCGTGACTCAAATCAACGAGACGGCCAACGGCGCTTACCAAATTCTCGTGGACGCCGCGACGATACTTTATTTCATTCCGTTCGTTTACATCTACGCGGCCGTGATCAAGCTCGCCTATCGCGCGGACCGCGCGACGAACAAGGACGCGGTGCTGATCCCCGGCGGAAAATTCGGCGTTTGGGTCGCAGGCTCGACGGCCCTCGGCATCGTACTGGCTGCGATTGCGCTGTCGTTTATACCGCCGGCCGACTCCGCCCACAAATGGCTCTTCGAAGTGAAGCTTGTCGGCGGGACGGTCTGCAGCATCCTGATCGGCCTCATCCTGTACTACCGCGGCGCGCGAGCCAAGCGCCGCGAAGCCGCGCTATCGCCGCAGAGCTGATTTGCAAGAATCCCGAAGGTACGCCACCACTGAGCGCGACCGCCTATGAACTCAAAGTCTTTTTTGCTCGGCACGTTTCGCACCGGCATCACTTTGAAGGGAATTGACGGCCTGCTGGAAGCCGTCGGCGGCGTGCTCCTCTGGTTCATCAAGCCAGAATCGTTGGGTTGGACTCTACAGCAAGTATTTCAACACGAGCTCTCGCGCGATCCTCACGATTTCATCGCGGCGCATCTTCTGCACGTCACGGAGAAATTCACTTCCAGCGATCCGCTATTCGCCTCCATTTATCTTCTCTCCCACGGTCTTGTAAAGGCTGTGCTCGCCCTTCTTCTCTGGATGAACAAGATTTGGGCCTATCCATTGGCGATCGTTGTCTTTCTCGCGTTCTGCGTCTATCAAGTTTATAGATACACTCACACGCACGCGGTGGTCCTGCTGATGCTCACGGTATTCGACGTAGCGATCGTTTACCTGACGTGGGAAGAGTATCGCGTGGAGAAATCGCGAAGGAGCGGGCGCGCCCGGGCCTAGAGCGTGCGCGCCGCCAGCAGGCTTTCCACGTATTTAGCGAGGATGTCGCACTCCAGGTTCACGGCATTGCTTGAAGCCATCGCGCGGATATTGGTGTGCTGGTACGTAAAAGGAATGATGGCGAAATCCGCGACGCCGCCGTGCCAGCGCGCGACCGTGAGGCTGACGCCGTCAATCGCGATCGAGCCTTTTTCGGCGACGTAGCGGCGCAATTCCTCCGGCACGCTCACGGAAAGCCACCAGTTGTTGCCTTCGGGGACAAGTTTCGCCACGCGGCCGATGCCGTCCACGTGTCCCTGGACGAAATGTCCACCCAGCCGCGCGGTCGCCGCCAGCGGCCTTTCCAGATTCACCACGTCGCCGGCTTTCTTCTCGCCGAACGACGTGCGGCGCAAAGTTTCGCCCGAAAGGTCGGCGGAGAAGGCTTGCGCGTCGAATTCAGCGACGGTCAAGCAGCAGCCATTGACGGAGATGCTGTCGCCGAGCTTCATCTCGGCCGCGATTTCGCGCGCGCCCGCCAGGCTCACGCGCAGGACGCCGCCGTCGGCGCGCCGCTCGAGCGATTCAATCTTTCCGACGTGTTCAGTGATTCCCGTAAACATCGTGGAAATATCCTTCGACAAGGAAATCCGGCCCGCAGCGACTCATCGTTAGATTCTTCAGCGCCGGCGATTTCGTGAACCAGCTCGCGGCGGGAATACTCGCCAAAGGCACGCCGCCCGTTCCCATAATCTTCGGAGCATAGAAGAGAGCGACCTTGTCCACAATATCGCTTTTGAGCGCGGCCCCGTTCAATTGCGCGCCTGCTTCCAGGATGACATGCAGGATTTCGCGTTTGCCAAGCTCGCGCAGCACTTTTTGCAGATCCACATGGCCGGCGCGCGAGGGCATGCGGAAGACCTCGGCGCCGGCTCGCTCAAGCGCACGCGCCTTGGGAGAATCGGTGCGCTGCGTCGTGAACACGATCACATCTCCCCTCGCCGATTTCACCAGCTTCGATTTCAGCGCCAGGCGCAGCCGCGAATCCACGACCGCGCGAAGAAGCTTTCGTCCGCGCGGCTGGGCCGAGCGATCCGTGAGGCGCGGATCGTCGGCTAACACCGTGCCAATTCCAGTAAGTAATGCGTCGGCCGAGTGACGCAGGCGCTGGACGGCCTCGCGCGCTGCGCTGCCCGTGATGGATGTCGCGCTGCCGGCGCGCTGGGCGATTTGGCCGTCGAGCGTGAGCGCGGCCTTCAATGTGACGAACGGCAGTCCCGTGCGAATCCATCTCGCGAAATCCTGGTTTAGCTGCCGCGCACTCTCTTCGCCGATTCCAAGAGCGACTTTGACGCCCGCGCGTTTCAGCTCCGCGAAACCGCGCCCTGCCACAGCCGGATTCGGATCATTCATCGCGGCGACCACACGGGTCACACCCGCGGCGATGATTGCCTTTGTGCAAGGACCTGTGCGGCCGGTTGTGCAGCACGGCTCCAGCGTGACGTAGAGAGTTGCGCCGCGAGCTTTATCGCCGGCTTGCCTGAGCGCGACAATTTCCGCGTGATCGCGTTTGGCGTAAACGTGAAAACCCTCGCCGATCTTGCGGCCGCGCTTCACCAGCACCGCTCCGACCACCGGATTCGGGTGCGCCAGTGCGACGCCTCGCCGCGCAAGTTCGAGCGCGCGCGCCATCCACGCTGCATCCGCGGCGCTAATCGAAGAGCGAGTTGACATAGGTTTGCGCGTCAAACGGCACCAGGTCGTCAATCTGCTCGCCCGTGCCGACAAAACGAATCGGCAGATTCAGCTCGCGGACGATGGCCACGACGATGCCGCCTTTCGCCGTGCCGTCGAGCTTGGTCAGCACGATGCCGGTGACTCCCGCGTGGCTCCAGAATTCGCGCGCCTGGTTGAGGCCGTTCTGTCCCGTGGTCGCGTCGAGAACCAGCAACACATCGTGCGGCGCGCCCGGCACCACTTTCGAGGCGGTGCGCTTCATTTTATCGAGCTCGGCCATCAGATTTGATTTCGTGTGCAGACGGCCGGCGGTGTCCACGATCACCACGTCAGCACCGCGTGACTGCGCGGCCGAGAGCGCGTCGAAAATCACGGCGGAAGGGTCGGCGCCGGATTTTTGCTTGATGATTTCGACGCCTGAGCGTCGCGCCCATACTTCGAGTTGCTCGATCGCCGCGGCGCGAAACGTGTCCGCCGCGCACAGCACAACGCTCGCACCTTCCTTCTTCAGGCGATTCGCGAGCTTGCCGATGGTCGTGGTTTTTCCCGTGCCATTGACGCCGACAACGAAGAGCACGCGCGGAGCACCGACGGCCCCAGCGCCGGGCGCGGCGGAAAAGGCGCCGTCGGAATTCAGCGCGGGCGCGGCCAGGGTTTTCATGATCTGGCGCTTCAATTCCTGTTTGAGCGCTGCCGCATCGTCAATTTTGTGTTCGTTCACCTGTTCGCGCAGCGCGGCGAGGACTTCCTTGGTGGTGCGCACGCCGATATCGGCGCTCAGCAACGCCGATTCCAGCTCCTTGAGCAGCTCCGGATCAACGGGCCGGTTGCCCGTGAGCAGTTGCTCGACGCGCGCGGCCAGCTCCGTGCGCGTCTTGCCGACCGATTGCTTAAGCCGGTCGAGAAGGGAAGGCTCCGATTTGCCGAAGAGTGAGATCATGGAATTCGCAGCGCAGCCGCCTCGCGCGGACGCGAAGCTCATTATTCTAACAGTCGAATCGGATATAATCGCCGCCTCTGTTGCGATTTGGCGGGTGCCGTTCCGCTACAAAGGAGTTCCGCGTGAAATCGATTCTTTCGCCCACTTCAGTGGTTTTTTTCCTGGCGGTGCTGATTGCGCTCACTACTTCGCCAGTTCCAGCTCCTGCGCAAACGCTTTCTGCGCAGCAACAACTCGCGCACGATATCTATAAGGAACTCGTCGAAATCAATACGGTGACGGCCACGGGCGACACAGGCAAAGCCGCGGACGCCATGGCCGCGCGCCTCCGCGCCGCCGGTTTCTCCGGGCCGGACGTGCGGGTTTTCAAATCAGCTCCGGGCAAGGGGAATCTGGTAGCGCGGCTGCACGGCTCCGGCGCTCGCAAGCCGATTCTGCTAATGGCCCATCTCGACGTCGTTGAAGCACGCCGCGAAGATTGGTCGTCCGATCCATTCAAGCTTCTCGAAAAGGACGGCTACTTCTATGGCCGCGGCAGCGGAGATGACAAATTCATGGCCGCGACGTTCGTTTCGAACATGATTCGTTACAAGCAGGAAGGCTATAAGCCCGATCGCGACATCATCCTCGTGCTCGAGACCGACGAGGAAATTCTTGACCGGAACGCCGTTGGCATTCAGTGGCTGATCAAGAACCATCGCGATCTCATTGACGCTGAGTTCGCCATCAACGAGGGTGGCAGCGTTGGCGTGAGGAATGGCAAGGCCCTGCGCAACGACATCCAGACGAGCGAAAAGGTCCCCTGCGATTTCAGCCTCGAGGTCAGAAACTCGGGCGGGCATAGCTCGGTGCCGACCAAAGACAACGCCATCTATCACCTGGCCGGCGGGCTTGTGCGGCTCTCGCAATTTGATTTCCCCGTCAAGCTGAACGAAACCACCCGCACATGGCTCCAACAAGCGGCGGCCTTCGAGGACAAGCAGCTAGGCGCCGACATGATTTCGACGGCCTCGCCGAATCCCGATCCCGCCGCGGTTGCGCGGTTATCCGCCAAGCCGGCCTATAACGCACAGCTTCGCACCACGTGTGTCGCGACGTTGCTGGAGGGAGGCCACGCCGACAACGCCCTGCCGCAAAAAGCGCAGGCCACCGTCAATTGCCGCGTCTTGCCGGGCGAACCCATCGAGGAGGTTCAGAAGACTCTGATCCGAGTCGTGGATGACAATCAAATCTCGGTGACGCCCACGTGGGTCCATGTCCAGAGCCCACCGTCGCCGCTGAACCCGGAAGTCCTCGGCGCGATCAAGCAACTCACCGCCGAATTCTGGCCGGGAGTGCCCGTCATCCCAACGATGAGCACCGGCGCGACGGACGGCAGCTTTTTGCGCAACGCAGGGATTCCCACTTACGGCACCTCCGGGCTCGCGAGCGATGTGGACGACGTCCGCGCCCACGGCAAGGACGAGCGCGTCCAGATCAAAGCTTTCTACGATGGCCAGGAGTATCTCTACCGCCTGGTGAAGCTGCTGTCTTCAGGGAAGTGATGCCGCGCGGAGGCGTGAGCGTCGCCCGGATTTCCCGTTGTTCGATTTGCTCTCGTTGTGCCAGTTCCCAAGTTTGAGCGCCACTGCCATGCACGCATCGCGCAGTTCATCTGCAAGAGCGCGGTCAACCATGGCGCGGGCCACTACCATGCCGCCCACGCACAATGCAGCGGTGGCCTGCGCTATGGCGTGGCGAGACCGGCCATTCTCAATCCGGCCGCGCTCCAGGACGCCAACCATCGCCTTGAATACCGTTTCGAACGCGCGTCTCGCGCTATCGGTGCTTCGCGAAACGTCGGACGGCAATGCGGCCATCGGGCACGAGTTTTCCACGTCCTCAAAATGCTGACGAGACAGATAGGCGCGAATGACCTGCGGACCAACGTCGGCGGATGAGAGGTCCACCTCTACACCTTTCCAGCGGCTTTTCCATTGCGGGTCCGTGAGGAAACATCCCAAAACTTCCGTATATAGGTCGCTCTTGCTCTTGAAATAGCTGTAGAAGCCGCCGTGGGTCAGGCCCGCGCCGGCCATGATCTGAGTGATGGATACATTGTCAAAGCCATGCCGGTTGAATAGCCTGCGGGCGCTCTGAACGATCTTTTCTCTCACTTCCGTGCGGTGGCCGGCGGCGTAGGGCATGAATCCTCCTCAGTTCTGGCGGGCGAAGTATCTCCGACAGTATTTCTCTTTCCCAGAATATGATCTTGATCATATTTTGTCTCCATGTTGTTATGCGATGGCGGCAGGCACCAGGGGTTCAGGAGGGTATCAATGAGCGAGAGAAAGAATTCGTTCGCGGCGGCAAATACATCCACGCGGCGGCAAATGATCGCCGGCTGTGGCATAGCTTTTGGCGGATTGGCTGCAGTTTCCGCGATTTGGGGAAAGACGCAGCCGCAGGCGATGAAAGAAGCGCCCGGCGCGGCCGCAAACCAGTCCCGCACGTCTCTGCACCAGGAAGTCGCCTTCACAGCGAGCCCACAGCGTATTTATGAGGTGCTCCTGAGTTCAAAGCAATTCGCTGCGGTTACCGGCTTGCCGGCCGATATCGATCCCAAAGCGGGCGGAGCTTTTTCCACGTTCGGCGGACTGATCGTTGGACGAAACGTCGAACTGATCCCCGGCCAGCGAATCGTGCAGGCGTGGCGTCCCGCGAATTGGAATCCGGGCGTCTACTCGATCGTCAAGTTTGAACTGAAACCGCAGGGTTCGGGCGCCGTAGTTGTGCTGGATCACACCGGTTTCCCTGAAAGCGATTTTGACGGCCTCACTTCAGGATGGCCCGAAAGATATTGGGAGCCGCTCAAGAAATATTTCGCATAGGATTTGCGCTTGTGCATATGCCTTCGTTCACGCGGGGTATTGAATGGAATGCCGCGCCGAAGGCCGCGGCGCTACATTTAAACCTGATGACATTTGATGTTACCTTCGAGTGCGAGGCCANNGCCAAGCGCCAGATCGCGGACCTCCCGCTAGCCGCTATTGTCCAGCAGCCTTTGATCGACCCTTCCGGCGACGACGTCAGTCAACTGATTCTTGAATCGTTCGACCAGCAAGCCTTTCAGCCAATCAACAGCATGACCGTTGGCGAGTTTCGCGAATACATCCTCGACGACGCGACCGGCGATGCGGAACTAAAGCAAATCCAGCGCGCGATTATCCCCGAGATCGCCGCAGCGCTGGCGAAGATCATGAGCAACAAGGATCTGGTCCTCGCGGCTGCGAAAATCCGCAACGTGACACGCTGCCGAAACACGATGGGTGAGCGCGGAGTGCTTGGCATTCGCGTCCAGCCGAATCATCCAGTGGATGACGTCGGCGGGATCCTGCTCGCTGCTTTCGAAGGTTTGCTCTACGGCTGCGGTGACGCGGTGATCGGCGTGAATCCCGCGTCGGATTCGGTTGAGACGGTGAGCTCGGTTCTGCGGGCGCTCGACCGCCTCGTCGAAACCTGCAAAGTGCCGACGCAAACCTGTTGTCTAGCGCACATCGGCGCGCAACTCGCCGCGATGAAACGCGGCGCTCCCGTTGATCTGCTTTTTCAGTCCGTCGCGGGCACCGAAGCCGCCAATCGCAGCTTTGGCATTTCGCTCGCGACGCTCCGCGAAGGCCGCGAACAAGTTCTCGAGCACCATCGGAGCCGCGACGTCGCGTGGAAAGGTTCTCAAGCGATGTACTTCGAGACGGGGCAGGGAAGCGCCCTTTCGGCCGAGGCGCATCACGGTGTTGACCAACTGACGCTGGAGGCGCGTGCGTATGGCGTGGCGAGGGAGTTCGATCCGTTCATCGTGAATAGCGTGGTGGGCTTCATCGGCCCGGAGTATCTCTACGACGAGCGGCAAATCATTCGCGCCGGCCTCGAAGATCATTTCATGGGCAAGCTGCTTGGCCTGCCGATGGGTTGCGACGTCTGCTACACGAATCATGCGGCGGCCGATCAAAATTCCGCAGACAATCTCCTGCTGCTGCTGGGCGCCGCGGGCTGCAATTATTTTATGGGCGTTCCCTGCGCCGATGACGTGATGCTCAACTATCAGTCCACCAGCTTTCATGATGCGCTCGCAGTGCGGCGGCTTTTCAAATTGCGGCCTGCTCCGGAGTTTCTGGCATGGCTGGAAGCGGCGGGAATTTACCGCGAGGCGGAACCGGCTCTGCTGGACGCGCCGGCGCGCCGCCAGCTGATGCAGCGGCTGGAGTCCTCACTCGGGGAGATGGTCTGAATGACGGACGATCGGGATTCATCGCTGGCCGCTTCCGAACTTCCGGAAATCGTGCGCAAGATTCGCGCACGCACTCCCGCGCGTCTGCTGGTTGGCCGCGCCGGGGCGGCCTATCGGACAAATACGCAGCTGGATTTGCGCGAGGCGCACGCCGCCGCGCGAGACGCGGTACGCGCCGAGCTCGACCTGCCATCGGCCTTCGGCGCCGATTTCGTGCAGCGCTGGGGGCTCTTCGAGGTTCACACGAACGGGAGCACTAAAGACGAATACCTGCTGCGCCCCGATCTTGGCCGGCATTTTGATGAGGCGTCTCGCGCCGAAATACAGAAGCGCAGCCCGCGCGATAGCGATCTTCAGATCGCCATAGGCGACGGTCTGTCAGTTTCTGCCGTAGCGGCGCAAATCCCGGCGTTGCTTCCGTTGCTCTACGAGGGCGCCACGGCGCGCGGATGGAAGGTCGGCCACGCGTTCGTGATTCATCATTGCCGCGTGGGCATCCTTAACGAAATCGGTGAACTCCTGAACCCGCGTATTGCCGTGCTGCTCATCGGTGAGCGACCCGGACTCGCCACGGCAGAAAGTCTGTCCGCGTACATGGCTTATCGCCCGCGTGCGACTCATTCAGACGCGAATCGCAATCTCATCTCCAACATTCACGCGCGGGGTCTTGGCCCGAAAGAGGCAGCCGCGCGTATCCTGAATCTGGCAGCGCTGATGATGAAATCGAATTCGAGCGGTTACATGCTGAGAGAGGAACTGCCGGCGCTGGGTGAGAAATGAGCGGCGGATCGAAGAGGGGTCCCTCGACTCGCGGTGTTCGCTCGGGACCGATCATCCTTGTCGGATGATCAGACCTCGACGAGGGTGGCGGAGAGGCGCAGTCGGCCGGCGGCGATGGCTGTTTCTAGCGCCGTGACGACGTTGGCGTCAAACTTGGTGACTGCGAGAGAGCGAATACGTTCGAGCGCGAAATCCACATCCATCGCCGATTGGTAGGGACGGTTCGTGGTGATGGCGTCAAACGTATCGGCGACAGCAATGATGCGCGCCATCATCGGGATGGACTCGCCCGCCAAGCCGTAGGGATACCCGCCGCCGTCCATGCGCTCGTGGTGCAGCTCGATGCCTGGGAGCATGTCCTTCAGTTGCGCGACGGGGCGCATGATGTTCGCGCCCTTCACGGTGTGCTGCTTCATCAAGTCGAATTCTTCATCGGTGAGCTTACCCGGCTTTTTCAGCACGCGGTCGTCCACGCCGATCTTGCCCACGTCATGCAGGAGCGCCGAGATCCGCAGCCGGTCGAGATCCTCGGCATTTAGCCCAAGGCCGTCCCCGAGAATCAGCGAATATTTCGCGACGCGGCCGGAGTGGCCCCGCGTGTACGGGTCTTTTTCGTCGATGGCCGCCGCGAGCATGCGGATGGACCCCAGGAACAGCTCGCGGTTTTCGGTCGCAGCCTGCTGCAGGCGCTCGACGTACTCCTCGATGTCGCCCGCCATATTATTAAAGGTTTCAGCGAGCTCGCCGATTTCGGCGGTGCCGCTTACGACCACGCGTTCGTGGAATTCGGCGCGGCTGATGGCGCGCACGGATTCGGCCAGGCTGCGAATCGGCCGCGTGATCCCCACGGCGAATAGATATCCTAGCGCCAGCGCCACAAAAGTGACGCCCACGACGAAGCGCAGCGCCTCCGCGGTCAGCTCGTTGACGCCCGCGTCCACGCGCGCGGCGTCCAGGCTGCGCTGCGCGATCACGGCCCATCCAAGCTCGGGTATCGTGCTGTAGGTTCCGATCATTTCAACCGGGTGGTGGCCGTCCTTGCCCGGCGCCAGAAAGTTTGAGGTTTGCGTCGCGCGCAATTCACGCGGCAGTTCCGTGATCTGCTTGGCGAGCGGCGAAGTGGAGGCGACGTCGCGCCCGGGAACCAGCTCGCGCGCGTCCGGGTACGCGACGATCTGCCCGTGCACGTCCACGATGAAAACCTTGCGGTCGCGCACGCTCGCGTCC
Organism: Acidobacteriota bacterium; assembly: GCA_003166795.1. Lineage (GTDB taxonomy): Bacteria > Acidobacteriota > Terriglobia > Acidiferrales > UBA7541 > Palsa-295. The sequence continues at coordinate 32,495 of PMUS01000065.1, forward strand.
TGCAGGCGCGCCTGCAACCGGTCGAGCGAAACAACCGCGCTCAGCATTCCCGCGAATTGCCCGTCCGCCAGCAGCGGCACGGAGACGACCAGCGCCGGGCGGTTGTCCTGACCGAGCGCGAATGGCTCGCTGAGCGAATCGAAGCCCTGCATGCTGGAGGTGAACGCCCGCTTCCAGGCTGCTTCGACGAACGGGTCGTGGTCCGCGCTCACGCTGCCGGCCGACGGACCCTTCGCTTCCTTGTTCACCGCTGTCACATAGAGAATGTCCGAATTATTTTCGACGAAAACTTGCAAAAGCCGCGCGAGCTGCGGAGCGTGCGAGGGATCGTCCACATTCTGTATCCAACCGGCCAGCGCGAGCATCTGCCGCTGGCTCAGTAATTGTTCGCGGAGGCTCTGCTCGAATTGCAGAGTTTCGCTGGCGAGCGAACGCGTGATTTCGCTTTGCTGCACGCGCTCGGTATCCTGTAATTTCCCTTCGCTCAGCCGCAGCGCCTGACGATGGTAGAGCCAAAGCGGCGTCACGCTGACGAGCAGCAGCGCGCCCAGGACGATCCATAGGATGCGCAATCGTCGTGTGGTAAATCGCTTGAGAGGCTGAGTGGACATAGAAATCCCGCTTGAAAATCCTAACGGAGCCGGCTGGCCGGTACAACGGGACTATGGTACTGGGGTTGCCGCATAAGCTACATCGCTAGAAGCAGTTGTGGGGACCATCCGAGCAGCAAAAAGCGGTAAAGCGCCGCTGCGGTGGGGTTTCAGCGTTGCTATCGGCGAGAACCGAGACGGCTTTCGTTACCGGCGATCAGGCGTTCCATGTTGCCGCGATGCTTCGCGATCACCAGCAGCGCGATGAATATCGTGCATAGGCTCACGTAGGTAGCGGGCGCATGGTGCGGCGCGTAGAAGAGGTACACCAGGACCGGCATTGCCGCCGCGGCAGCGATCGAGCCCAGCGACGAGTATCGCCAGAACGCCACCACCAGCAGCCATACCACCGCCGCGGCAGCCACGGCCTGCCAGCAGATCGGGAGGAACACTCCCAAGCTAGTAGCCACGCCCTTGCCACCCTTGAATCCCAACCAGATCGGGAACACGTGGCCAATCACAGCCGCCACGGCTGCAGCCATCATCCAGTGAGCGTTGCCACCGGTGCCGCGCGCGGCCAGCCATACTGCGAGGTAGCCCTTCCCGGCGTCCAACAGGAGCGTAAGCACGCCCGCGAGCGCACCGGCGCTACGCGCCACGTTGGCCGCGCCGATGTTGCCGCTGCCCGTCGAGCGAATGTCCGGCCCGCCCTGCGCCTTCACGACCAGCAGCCCGAACGGAATCGAGCCCAGAAGGTAGGCGACGCCAATCAGCCCGTATGGATTCATGCCCGGTTCCTCACGCGATTGCCTTCACGAATGAATAGCTTTCGATTTTCCGGTACTCCGCGCCGCCGGGCTTCAGCAGGCTTTCAAATAGATGAAATTCCGTCTCGCGCGCCGTCCCGAAATCGCACGCCGACCATTCGGCCGCGGAGCGCACCAGCCCATCTACTCCCTCTGGCGATTTGAATCTCGCGAGCGTTAAATGCGGAACGAACGCACGCGTTTCGCGCGGAATTCCCAGCGGCTCGAGCCGGCTCTCGATATCAGCGGCAAGCTTCGCGAGATTTGCGGAGGCTTCCACGCCGCACCAGACCACTCGCGGCCGGCGCGCGTCGGGGAAAAATCCGATCCCGCGATAGCGTATCTCGACGGGTTCGCTCGATTGCACGGCTGCAAGCGCGGCGCGCGTGGCGTCGAGCTTTTCGGTGTCGCCGTCGGCGATCGCATGGCCGATAAATTTCAGCGTCACGTGCATTCCTTCCGGCCGTGCCCATCGCGCCGCGCGGCACAGCGGTTTCAACCGCGCGATCGGTTCGCCGAGCGCCGTCCGCACTTCGCCGGGCAAATCGAACGCGACGAAAAGCCGCATCGCTACGCGCGTCCGAGCGTGGGGAAAAGATAATATCGCCGCACGAGGTTGAGCGCCCTCTGCGCGGAAAACTGGCGGATCCGCTCACGGTCGCCCGGCAACTGGATCGGCGTTTCGCGCGGACCGTGCTCGTCCGCGATGCTGATGTGCACCAGGCCGACAGGTTTTTCCGGCGTCGCGCCGCTGGGACCGGCAATTCCCGTAACTCCCAAGCCGAGCGTCGCTCCCGTCCGCTTGCGAATGCCCGCGGCAAGCGCGAGCGCCACCTCCGAACTCACCGCTCCCTTCGATTCGATCAGTTCCGCGGGGACGCCCACCATGCTTGTCTTCAGTTCGTTGCTGTAGCAGACCACCCCGCCGACGAAATAGGCGGAACTTCCCGCCAGGCTCGTCAACCGCTCGGCCAGCAGGCCGCCTGTGCAGCTTTCGGCGACTGCGATCGTCGCGCGATTTTCCGTCAGCAACTGCGCCACAACCTGCTCGAGCGATTCTCCGCGCGTCGAAACGAGATGCTCGCCCAGCGCCAGGGACATGCGCTTGACGAGCTCATCGAGCGTGGCTTCCGCTTTCGCCGGATTGTCGGACCAGAGGCGCGGATGAAGCTGAATACCAGTGGGCGCAGCGAGGATCGTCGTCTCCGTATCGGGGTACTGCGCGTAAAGCGACGAGACGCGCTGCTCGACATCGGATTCGAAAATTCCCGAGATGCGCAGCTCGCGCGTGTAAAGACGCTCCGGGATGCCCAGCTTCAGCAGCCGCGGCTTCACTTCGATTTCCATCAGCGCGCGAAGCTCCTGCGGAACTCCGGGCAGGAGTACAATGATGTGTCCGCGCGCTTCCAGCCACAGTCCGGGCGCGGTCCCGCGCGGATTCTTCAGGACCGTGGCGCCTTCGATGACCATGGCCTGGCGTTCGTTGATTTCCGGCATGGCGCGGCCAAACCGGCGGAATCTTTCGTGGATGGACCGCAATACTTCTTCGTCGCGGTAGAGCTTGCGCCCGAGGAGGTCCGCCACCGTCTGGCGGGTGCGGTCGTCGTCGGTCGGGCCCAGGCCGCCGGACGACACGATCACATCCGCGCGTTCGAGCGCGTGCTCGAACGATGAGCGCATCTCGTCCGGCGTGTCGCCGACCACGGACTTGTGCGCGACGCGCAGGCCAACCTGATTCAGCTCCGATGTGAGGAAGAGGGAATTGGTGTCGAGACGAAACGGTGTGAGCAGTTCGGAACCGACCGCGATGATCTCAGCTTTCATGTCTTAAGAGTTTTACTCGATGAAGCCGAACGAGCGCAAGCGACGCGAAAATCCGGAAGCTGGTCAGTTTGCGCGCCGCCGGACGAAGCGTTGCTCCCAAGGCCCAGCTGGGAGGCGAACCGCTGGTCCGGTAATGCGACTAATCAGGAGTCTGCACCGCCTTGTGGCAAAATCGTCGGCGCTATACTCTGATTTCCAATCGTGGCAGGGAACCTGATGGAGGAGGAAGCATGCCTCTCGTGCGAATCGATTTTTCGGAAGGTAAGGCGCCGGAATACGGCGAACAAATTGGCCGGGTCGTGTACAGAGCGATGCTTGATGTCTTGGGTGTGCCAAAGGGCGACCTCTTCCAGATCATCACGGAGCATTCCAAAACTGGTTTGCAGTTTGACCGGGATTATCTCGGCGTCCATCGAACGGATGATTGCATCTTTTTGCAAATCACTTTGAACAATGGGCGCAGTGTGGAATTAAAGCAGCGATTCTACAAAGCCGTTGCGGACGGCTTGCACCAAGAGCTGAACCTGCGGCGAGAGGATGTCTTCATCAACCTGGTGGAAGTAGAGAAGGAAAACTGGTCGTTCGGCAATGGCGAAGCCCAGTATGTATCTCCCGCCCGGTGACGTTGTACGACGATGTGTTACCCGTTCAGCGGAAGGCCTTCGACGTCCCAATCGAGCGTGAAGAGCGCGCTGTGCGTGGTGATCATCGCGCGATGCGTCGGCAGCAGCGCCATACCGACGATGTTGCTTCCGCCCAGCACAAATTCGGGCTGCGCTTCGGGCGTCAGGCGCACGATTCCGCGACGGCCGCCGAACGACGCCGCCACGTAAAGATTTCCCTGGCGATCGAACGCGAGTCCCTGCGGGCGTCCCAGGCCGCGGAAAAACACGCTGACTTCGCCCGCTGGAGTGATTCGGTGGATGCGCTCGAAGCTAGAGGTCGTCGGACCGCATACGAATAGATCGCCCGCGGGACTGAAAGCCAGGTGATACGCCGCAAGCGAAGGCTCGAGCGTGGCGAACACGAAAACCTCACGGTCCGGACCGATTTTGAAAATCGTGCCGCTGCGGTCGCCGACGTACAGGTTGCCGGCCTTGTCGAATGCCAGCCCCGTGGCCACGCCCATGCCTTCGATCCACTGCATCGCATGGCCTTCGGGCGACACGCGATGAATCGTGCCTTCATGGCGGCAGGAAACGAAAAGATAGCCGTCGCGGTCAATCGCGAGGCCGGTGGGATTCATCATGTCGGTGATGTAGGGCTTCACCACATGGTTCGACGTGACTTTGTACAACGAGACGGGAACCTTTTGCCCGCGCTGGCCGCTGAACGTGACGTAAATATTGCCGCTCGAATCCACCGCCGGATTGCCCACGGGGTGAAGGTTGTCCGCGATCTGGGTGCCTAGCGCGATGGGGAAAGGCGAGCTTTCGATGCTGCCCATTTTCACGCGCACCGCGCCGCCGGTCGCTCCCTCGGGAACACTCGCGATCAGGCGGTTCTCCGACGCGAGCATCACCACGGCGTCAGAAACTCCGAATTGCACCTGAGGCCGCGTGTGGTTCCTCGCGCCGAAGCCGCTGCCGATGAGCGCGACTTCGCCGCCCGGCAGCGCCGCTGCCGGTTTCACGCTTTCGATCCTCGGTACGCCGTTCATTTTCACGGGCAGTTCACATTCGATAGTGCACAGTTAGCAGTCAAAATGACATCTTAAAGCCCGGCCGCTCGCGCGATCCACAATCCGATCCCCGCGTAAATCCCGGCGACCCAGTCATCCGTCATGATTCCCCAGCCGCCCGGCAGCGATTCCGCCTGGCGCGCTGGGAACGGCTTCCATATGTCGAACAGCCGAAAAAGTATAAAACCCAGCAGCAAATATTTCCAGCTAAGCACGGAGTGGAAGGACACGAACCCCAACATGTAATCATACGAGACAGTCTGGGTGGGCTTCCACCAAACGGGGATCGCAAGCCCGAGAAGAAGAGTAAGGTGCTGCCCGGAAACTTCGTCGATCACAACTCGTTGGGGGTCCTTCTGTTGCCAGAATTGCGCTGCGCGAGTCGCAGCCCATATGCCGATGCCGGCTGTCGCAATCGCAACCAGCACATGGACCAAGAGCACCGGATCGATCGTCGTCGTCAAATTGACGTGCACATCCGACACGAGGTTAATCGCGAAGACGGCCCACAATGGTGCTACCGCAAGTAGTAGTCCGGCGAGGGAACCCCACGTGCCCGGCGCCTTCGGGAGATACCCGAGGCCACCGGCCGTAGCGACGAAGAGAGCGAAGCGCGGCTTGCGTGCGGCCGTCGTGGCCGGTGGTGTCGAAGCATCCGATGACCGGACCTCGGCGCCTGGGCTCATCCTTGATCATCCGCGTCGGATGGGGGCGCGTCCCGCTCGAGGTCCTCGAACATGGACTCGTCGAAGGCCGGTTCGCTGATGACGTATTTTTCGCTCGCCCAATTCCCAAGATCGAACAGACGGCATCGCTCGCTGCAAAACGGAAATTCAGCGTCGGCTTCCGACTCCGTTGGCTTCTTGCAGATCGGGCAGTTCGCCTTCATGCGAAGAGCATACCGCAAAGGCTTGGCGCGCGCAGCCCGGTGCCGCCATAGGGCCGCTGCTCCGCCGACGTCGTTACTTCTTCGAGTCGCCGGAAGGTCCATTCGACGGCACGTTCGCGCCGCGGTCCTGGGTCGAGATTCCGTGGTCGAGTCCCAGATGGACGAGCGCGAGGCGCTGCGCCATCATTTCGTACTGCGCCGAGATATGACCGCGATAGATCGAAGCGTCGCGGTAGTAACGCTGCAGGCGCTCGCCATCCTTCGCGGCGGTCGAGCCGGACGTGCGAAACAGCATCTCGACGGCTTCCCATGCGAGCCGCCCGCCGTGCTCCAGGCTCGCAACCAGCTCAAGATCCTCTTCCATAGTGAACGGCTCGCCGCCCTCGAATCCACGGCGGCAATATTCCATGAACACGTCGCCTGCATTCAGCACCAGCCGCTTCGCCGCGTTCATCATTCCGATCGCCAGGCCGAAGTAGCGCTGGTAATCGTGTTGAAGGTAGCGCGGGATCATCGGCGGATACATCGTGCTTTTCGTGCGAATGATGTGCTCGTACTCGTCAATCGCCGCATAACCCAGACCCACCAGCACCGAAACGAGCTCTCCGTGAAAAAATGACAGGCAGCGGCCCGCATACATCGGATTGTTGTGAAGGTGAGATCCGGGTGTGCCGCGCGTGAGGTCAATATTGAGCATGTCGAGGTGGATCACGTGATCCTTTGGGACTCGCGCTTCCTCGACCACGATGGAGTTCGAGCCACTGCCGCGCATTCCGAGAATCGCGCCCCAATCGTCGAGCATCTTCCATTGCGATCGCGGAATGAGCGCGAGTCCGGCGCGGGGCTGGTCCGGTTTTTCGAGGATCAGCACGCTCGGCATGAAGTGCGTCGCGTACGGCGCTCCGGAGGCGTAGGCCCATTTGCCTTTCACGAGCCAGCCGCCTTCGACGGGTGTCGCTTTTCCGTTTGGCGCTGCGACTGATGGCGCCGAGAATTCGCCGTCCGGTCCGAAGCCCTCCGCCTGGGCTTCCTCTCCAAAGAAAGAACCGAGCATCAGCGAATGACCGGCGCCGACGATCAGACACCAGCCCGTGGACGGGTCGCCGCGCGCGATTTCGATGCCGAGGCGAAAGTAGGTCTTCAGATCGAATTCGTAGCCGCCGAACCTGCGCGGCTGGAGACAGCGATAGAATCCCGCTTTCCGAAATTGCTGGTGAATTGCCTCCGAGTGAACTCCGCGGCGCTCGGTGGCGTCCTGCTCCGCGCGGAGGAGGGGCTGCAGGGCCGTAGCCCGCGCGACCATTTCGTCGGGCGTCAGACTTGGCTCGGGAACCGGAACGGGCCGAAGATCAACTCTCGCGCTCATATGTTCTTTGCGTCACAGCGCTCGCCGATCTGGCCGAGCGCCGCGATTATACATAGATCAGCGGGACGCGAGTATCGGGAACAGGGCCTTCGCTGGCGGAGGAATTTGCGCGGCGACGGGCGGCGCTTCGAATTCGACGACACGGCCGATCAGGTCGTAGTCTTTCGTTTCGGTGATTTCGATGGTCGCCAGCGTGCCGGGCGCGGGCAAGTCCGCGGCGTCATTCACGCCTGCGAATTCCGTGATGTAAACCTTGCCATCAATTTCGGGAGCCATGCCTTGGTGGCGCGCCTCCCAGATGAGGTCGGTGTCCTTCGAAGGGCCTTCCAGCATCACCTGCAGCCGCTGGCCGACTTTGCCGCGCAATTTGCGTTTCGAGATTGCCTTTTGAAGAGCCATCAGCGCGTTCTTGCGGCGCGCGATTGTCTTCGCGTCAATTTTGTCATCGAGCGCGAAACTTTTCGCGGCGTCCTCGTCCGAGTAGGAAAACACGCCCATCCAATCGAATTCCGCCGCGCGAACGAAATCGCACAGCTGGCGAAAATCCTGCTCCGTTTCGCCGGGGAAACCCACGATGAAGGACGTGCGGATGGAAACGCCGGGAATTGTCTTGCGGATTTTATCGAGCATCTTCAGGAACGCATCGCCATTCGAGCCTCGCTTCATCCGCGCGAGAACGTTGCGGCTGGCGTGCTGCAGAGGGATATCGAGATATTTCGCCAGGCGCGGATGCGCGGCGATCGTTTCGAGCAACTTCGTCGTCACGCGGTTCGGATAACAATAGAGAAAGCGAATCCAGTGGAGGTCTTCGATCTGCGCGAGGCGCTCGAGAAGCGTGGGCAGTCCGTCGCGCAGCCCGAGATCCTCGCCGTAGTAGGTCGTATCCTGGCCGATCAGGGAAATTTCGCGGACGCCCGCCGCAGCTAGATTCTGCGCTTCGCTCACGACCGATTCAAATCGCCTGCTGCGGAATTTGCCGCGAAGCTGCGGGATGATGCAGAAGCTGCATGGATGGTCGCAGCCTTCGTTAATCTTGATGTAAGCGGTGTGGCGCGGCGTCGCGAGCACGCGCGGCGTCAGGTCGTGATAGAGATACGTCGGCACGCCGGCAGGCGCGTCCGGGCGGATCGCGCCTTCGCAGACTTCGAGGATTTTTTCCACTTCGCCGGTGCCGATCACGGCGTCCACTTCCGGAATTTGCTCGCGGATTTCGTTGCGGTAGCGCTCGACCATGCATCCGGCGACGATCAATTTCTGCGCGCGGCCAAATTTCTTGTACTCGGCCATTTCGAGGATGGATTGCACGGATTCCTGCTGCGCGGGAGCGATGAAGCTGCACGTGTTGACGACGAGAACGTCCGCATCGCCCGCCCGTGGAGTGATTTCGTAGCCCGCGCGCGCGAGAATACCCATCATCACCTCGCTATCCACGAGGTTCTTCGGGCATCCCAGGCTCACGAATCCGACCTTCGGCATCGTTTGGCGACCCTCTCGCTCCAGTGACGGGTAGAGCGGGCCGCTA
>PMUS01000065.1:41206-119323 GCA_003166795.1 Acidobacteriota bacterium
TTGGCGCGCGAACTAGGCTAGCACGGCAGACCGCAAGCGCAAGGGGTTAGTTGGTGTGGACTTTGTGGGGCGGCCCGCCAGGGACGACGGCGGTGAGGGGAATGACGGCAAACGGCGGGCGTTGGCGAGCGGTCATGTTTTCGTTTCAGGGCTCGCGCCCTCGATAATCTTGCGCTCCTCGTCCGTGATCCAGTACAGCTCGAAAACCAAGTCGTCGATTTCGGAGAAGGTACGCGCTGCGCGCGGGCGTTTACGGCGGGGATGAATCCCCGCCCCTCCACTTGCGATGCCCGCGAACTAGCGGGCGCGTTTGCGCGAGCGGAGGGATTCGCGGATCGAGCGCAGAAGCGAAGACATTTGCTCGATTGGCGCGGGATGATTGCCGAAGCGGGCCGATTGGTACAGGTCGGTCAACTGGGCGATGGGCGCGGAGAGATCGGGCGCCGGAATGGCCGACGCGAATTCGAGCGGAGTCTGCGACGGAAGTTTTTTCCAGCCGCGCTTTTCGAGCAGGCGCAGCATTTCCGTGTATTCGAGCGAAGCGAGCGACGCGGTCAGGTCGCCGCCGCGGCGGGCGCGCAGGCTCCAACGCGCAACGGCGTAGCGAATCATCGAGCGGCCGCGGAGAACGAATAATAGCGCCACGAGGCAGACGAGCACGCCCGGCAGAAAATACGGAGATGCCTCGGTCCTGCGGTCGAACGCGAGAATTCCGTGCAGGATCCTCTCCTGCTCTTGATGATAGAACGCGTGCGCGCGCTCGTTCCAACTTCGCGTAGAGTCCCGCGCGTTCCTTCCGAGGGTCAACTGGTGCGAGAAATCGTAATTGATCACCCACTCGTTCCACGACAACTGAAACCAGTCCCAATAGAGACCGAAGCGGCTGAAGAAGCCGCGCTTTTCGTTCCCCGGGGGGGTGGGGTCGAATGTGATCCAGCCGTAGCCGGAAAAATAAACCTCTACCCACGCGTGGGCGTCGCTGCCGCGAATGATGTAGTCGCCGCCGACATCGTTGTATTCGCCCGGCAGGAATCCGGTAACGTACCGCGCGGGAACTCCGATGGAACGAAGCATGATCGTCATGGCCGTGGCGAAATATTCGCAGTGCCCGGCGCGGCGGGTAAAAAGGAAATAAGCGAGCGGGTCTTTACCCGCGCTGGTGAGATTCAGCGTGTACGCATAGTTCGCAATCAAGTAGCGCTGGATATTGGCGGCTTTGTCGTAATCGTTGGCGGAGTGCGCGGTGATGTCCTTCGCAAGTTTCTGGACCCGGGGATCGAGCCGAGGCAACTGAAGATATGTCTCGCGGATTTCCTCCGGGTAGTCCGGTGAAGACTTGCGCAGCTCGGCGGGCGCTATGAGCCGCAGGCGCGCGGTGCCTTGATAACGGATTTTCGAATTGTTGTGCGACGGATTGAAGAAAGAGCCGGTGCGATCCATGAACAAGTAACCGTGGTTCGGCAGCCCGCCGGGCCGGATGGAGTCCGCGCCAAATCTCCCGCGGAGCGTCTCCGGGGGCGGGGCGACGAAGACCGCATCCGTCGCGATCGGCTCCATCAGCACCGTATAGAGCAGCGGATTAAAGCTATCGCCTGCCCGCAGCGGCGATCCGAAATAATATTCGCCGGTGGGATTTGGCTCGAGCACCATTTGCCCCTGCGAGGGCGTGCTCCAGTTGTGACCGTCGAAATTGGTGAGGACGATCCCGCGCCAATGCATGTCCATGGCGCGAGCGGGATCTCCATCAACGCGAATGCGCATGACGACCGCCGTGTTTTTCTTGATCTCGCCGATTTGGCCAAGCGCGACGTTGTCGCCGAAGCCGGTCAACAGGCCGGGTTGGAGACTGAGCGAGCCAAGGTAGCCCACCGTAAATCGCGGAATGATAAAGAAGAGCACGATTCCAATCGACAGCACCCCGCCGGCGACCACGAGCGATGTGAGCCCGAGCGCGCGATTCAAGCGGCGCGCCGTCGGCGAGCCTGGCTCGCAGGGCGGCGAATCGGCGCCCACGGAACTGCGACGGATTTCGAGCGCGACGAACGTCGAGACGGAGAGCAGCAGAAAAATGGAGAGCGCAATCAGGAAGCCCGTCTCGACCGTGAGAATGGCGGAAACCAGCATCGAGGCGACCGCGAGGACCGCGAGAAACGCGTAGTCGCGGTTCGAGCGCGCGGAGTAAAGGCGCACGAGCGTGGCGAATAGAATCAGGTGAATCGAGGAAAGCAGTGCCGCGTAAAGCGGCGGATTCGGCGCGCCTTCGGCCAGGCTCCGCGACAACACCCACAAGTCCAGTGGGAAAAACAGGAAATATCCGAGAACGAGCCACGTCGCCACGCGCGGCGAGATTTCGGGCCCGCGCCCGCGCTGCATGCGGATGCCTTTGTAGATCAATGCGAAGGACGGAATCAACACCGAGACGATGTCAAGTTTGCCGGTGGAAACGATGGCTAGCACGCCCGTGGCGACGAGCAGGAAGAGCGACACTTCGAAATATCGTTGCACCGCCGTGACGGGCGGCGCGGTCGTCTGCGCGGCGGAGGCCATTTTACGATGCTAGCACCCGCGGGCGGCGGGCAGGGAGGCCCGACGCGAAAGGGCCAATGGCTGAAAGTTCTTAGCGTCGCGCGAGCGCGGCGGCGATTTTGTGCGTGGCGCTAGAGGCGGGAAGCTGGGCGAGACGGCTGAGGAGGAGGACGCGCGTGCGGGGACGTTTCGGAAGGCGCGGGACGCGCGCGAGAAACGGCAGCAGCGTGATGTTGCGAAAGGTGACGCCGTGGCGCGCGGAAGGCAACGGTTCGAGATGGAGCGAGGCGCGGTCAATTTTCAGTATGTCGTGCAAGTGCGTGGCGAGCTCGGCCTCGGGGTGGCGAGCGACTTCGACGGCGGGGAACTGCCACATGCGAGAGAAGAGCACGTCGTCGTGCGCGCCGGGATCGCGGACGAGAATGGTGCGACCGCGCGGATCGCGCAGGATCGCGGCGGCGATGCGTATTCTTACCGGCGCGCGTTTGCGGCGAGGCGCGGGGATTTCGCGCGTGAGGCCGCGCGCGCGAGCAAGGCACCAGCGTGAAACGGGGCAAACTCCGCAGCGCGGAATCCGCGGAGTGCAGATTGTCTCGCCAAGTTCCATCAGCGCCTGGTTCCAGTCACCGGGCGCGGTGAGCGCGAGGTAGCTTTGCGCGGACGCGGCGAGCTGACGCCAGCGGGCCGGGGCGCGGAGATCGCCGCGAATGGCGCCAAGGCGCGCGAGGACGCGGGCGACGTTGCCGTCGAGTACCGCGAGCGGCTGATCATAGGCGATGCTCAGAACGGCTGCGGCTGTGTAGCTCCCGATGCCGGGAAGGGCCAATGCCGCTTCGAGTGTGCGCGGGAATTCGCCGGCGTGGCTGGAGGCAATCTCTTTTGCTGCGCGATGCAGGTTGCGCGCGCGGCTGTAATAGCCGAGGCCGGACCAGAGCTGCAGCACTTTTTCCTGAGGGGCGCGCGCGAGCGATTCGACCGTGGGAAAAGTTTTCAGGAAGCGACGATAATAGGGCAGCACGGCGGCGATGCGCGTCTGCTGCAGCATGATTTCCGCGACCCAAATGCGATAGGGATCGCGGCTGGAGCGCCAGGGGAGATCGCGCTGATGCGCGCGGAACCAGGCGAGCAGGCGGCGCTGAAAAGTTTTCAGCGTGCGCGGAGTGAATTGGGGCGGCATGCGGGCGGTATTGTCGCATGAATGCGGGTGTGGCTCAGTGCGCCGGTTCGAGGCGAATACATGCTGTGATAGAGGCAGCGCTGTGGAATGCGCTTCGCGCGGCGGATTTATGTAGGACCTGAAGGTCCGACCCCCAAAGATCACGCGGGCGAGGCGAATGGGCGTCGTGAAGCCAAGCATTTGTGCCGGGCACGGCATGCCGTGCCCCTACGAAAGCGTTTTCGACCGGCGGTTTAAGACAGCCAGGCAACGCGAAGCCAAGCATGTTCACCGGGCGTAGCGGTGCTACGCCCCTACAAACCCCGCGATGGCGCATGAGCGAAGCTGGCGGCTACGCGGCCACTGACATGAGTACAAGGCCGCCGATGAGCACGATCCTTCGCCACAAGGCCAGGGCATGAAACGGCGGCGGATTTTCGATTCAATCGCGGAGTGACATCAGGCTGAGAGTCCTCCTTTTGTCAAAGGCGGTCGATGAAAAGGAAATAGGAGGAGGACCAGAGGCCGGTGGGGATGGAGCGCTGGGCGCGAGCGGTGATGATGATCTTAAAGATTTCGGTTTCGCTCGCGAGCTCGTCGAGGAAAGCGCCGCCTGCCGCTGATGAATCGGCCTGGATCAATGCGAGCTCGCGCAGCGTGTCGTAGATGATTTCTCCGGCGGGAGCCATGAGAGTCGAAAAGCGGTTGGTGCGAAATTGCATCACGGAGTGAATCTCGTGGAAATGCCAGGCGATGCACGCAGCCAGGGAAACAGCGCGCTCGAAGCGTTCGGTGTGTTCGGCTTCGGCGAGCCGGCCAAGATCGGCGCGCGGCTGGCCGAGAAAAGGATCGAGGACCAGCATGACGCGGCGTTCGTCTTCGCGCGCGAATTCGCGGACCACCAGGCGGCCGGACTTCGCGGAAACTTTCCAATCCACGAAACGGGCGCTGTCGCTCGGCACATAGTCGCGCAGGGCGTGCAGCTCGTGACCGCGGCCGCGAAAGTGGCTCGCCATTTCGCCGGTGAGGAGCGGCAAGACCTCGTAGAACTGGTCGGTCGGCTCGACGCGCGGGTACACGGCGATCTCCAGATTCGAATCAACCTGGCGCGTCTTTTCGAAGAAGCCAAAGGGAAACCGCGTGCGAATGCCGAAGGAATCCTGGCGGTAAACGCCGCGCCGCGGGAAACGCAGCTCGACCTTTTGGCGCGTCGCGCTCATCCGCGGAATGTAAGGGAAGAAAACGGGGCGCGCGAGAATTTCGGCCGGGGATTTTTTTTTGCCGCCGATGACGCGGAGCGAGAAGGACGGCCACATCTGCTTGTCGTTGCGCAGCTCGACTTCGGCCAGGACGGGCTGCTCGGCGAATATGTGCTCGGGCAGATCGAACTTCAGCTCGATTCCCGTGAGCACGACGCGCGAGAGCACGCCGGAAATCAAAATTCCGGCCAACAAACAGGCGAGAATCAGGAAGAGCAGGTTGTTGCCAGTGTTGACTGCGGCGAGAACCAGGACGAAAACCGCCGATAGGTAGATGACGCCGTCACGGGTGAGCCGGTAGTCAATCTGATACGCGATCCAGCGAAGGCTGGTGCGGCGCGCGAGCGACGGCACGATGGCGACGGCCACCCACCCCGCGATTCCGAGCGAGAGCAGCGTGGTGATTCCGGCAAGCCAGATGCGGCCTTCCTGAGCCGCGGCCGCGGAAAACAGCGCGATGAAGAAAGCGACGATGAGCGCCAGCATGGCGATGCCGAAATTGCGCCAGCCGGCGCGGTCGCGCCCGCGCCACATGCGAGCAACGATGGAATCGTGCGTGGTCATCGGCGGACTACAGCGGGACGCGCGTGGTGTCGAGGATTTCGCGGAGGATCGCCTCGGCCTGCTCGGATTTCTTTTGCGTCGAGACGTAACGCGAGCTGACGACAACGCGGTGCGCGAAGACCGGAACGATGAGCCGCTTGAAATCGTCCGGCAGACAAAAATCGCGGCCTTCGAGGAACGCGCGCGCCTGAGCCGCACGATGCAGCATCACGGTACCGCGGGGGCTGACGCCCAGGCTCAACTGTTCGGTGGTACGCGTGCGCTCGACAATCTCCAGCGCGTAATCGAGCAAACTTTCCTCGACCTTTACCTGCGAGGCGGCTTCCTGCATTGATGCGACATCGGCCGCGTCCATCACCGACGCGATCTGGTCGGCGTGTCCGGCGGCGGAGTGATTGCGTATGATTTCTTTTTCGCTGGCGCGAGCGGGATAACCCATGCGAATGCGCATCAGGAAACGGTCGAGCTGCGATTCAGGCAGCGGATACGTGCCGTGGTGCTCGATGGGATTCTGCGTCGCGAGAACCATGAATGGGCGGGGCAGCGGATGCGTGTGATTGTCCACGGTGATCTGCGCTTCGTTCATGGCTTCGAGCAGCGCGGACTGCGTTTTCGGCGTGGTGCGATTGATTTCATCGGCGACGATGATGTTGGCGAAGATCGGGCCGGGCTTGAATTCGAATTCCTGCGCAGAGGGATTGTAAACGCTGACGCCGATCACGTCGCTGGGCAGCAGATCGGACGTGAACTGGATGCGCTGGAACGAACAATTGAACGAACGCGCGAGCGCTTGTGCGAGAGTGGTCTTCCCCACGCCGGGAACGTCTTCAATCAGCAGGTGGCCGCGCGCGAGCAGCGTGGTCAGCGCGAGCTGAATGACGTCCTCCTTGCCCTTGACGACGCGAGCGATCGAGCGTTGCAGCTCGGCGAGGCGGGTGCTGGCGGCAGTGGTCGCGGATTGCAATTCCCTGGCCCTTCTGCTACAAAAAGTCTGCAACAAAGAACACGATCTGCGGGCGACTAGCTCAGTGGTTAGAGCGCTCCCCTCACACGGGAGAGGTCCAAGGTTCAAGTCCTTGGTCGCCCACCATTCACCCAAATCATTCTGCCATCGAATCCGATACGATGTGAGCACACCAACGGCGGGTTGTTCCAGGAACGAACGACCGTTGCGACAGCCATACGGCTGCCAATATTGCGCAAAACGCTGATTTGACCGAGCCCGGTCTAGTCGTCCGCGCGGCCGCCTTGACTCGCGCCTTTCCTTCTTAGCGGCGCGGCGTCTTCGGCACTTTTAGCGTGATCGCGCGCGAGCTCTTGTTCCGCAATCAGCCAATGCTCTTCGGCGTGGCCGTCTTCGCTGCCGCTTTCGAGATAAAGCTCGTACGCCCGTCGCTCAATATCCTCGTGCTTTGGGAATTCGTCTTTTCTTTCGGTCATGGTCTGCCTCCGTGCGGCTAATTTGGGGTTGAAGGGTCAAAGTCTGGGTTGTGCTGGCGTGATATTCGTCTCGCGTTGTGGATGGCTTCAGAGGATGCGCGGGATTGAAATGGTGACGCGGGGCGAGCGATTGCAAAAGGTGACGGAAAGCGGAAAATCTGCTGGGGGCAATTTCTTTTCATGGGCGCCCACTTCCACTAACTTAGACGTGCCGCACCTCTGCAATGGTTACGTGGGCGGCGCGATCTTGGATCACCGGGAGTCGCGCAGAGCAACGCGAGCGAAGTTCGTGTTTTCGGAGCCAGTTTTAGAAGTTCGTCGAAAAACGGGCGAATGCCTTCTCGAACGGCCGTGTCCGCGGCCAAATCACGTCCTTCCGGACGCCAATCACCCATTGAATTGGACGAATACTTCTCACGGGTTAAATTCTATCATCGGAAAGATGGTTTAATGTGTTGCCGGGGCCAACAGAAACGGATGACAAGTATCTTGCAATTCGTGCGGGTATTCGCGCTGGGGACTTGGGTGGGGTCGATCGTTTATTTTGTGGCGGTGGTGACGCGCGGCGCGTTTGCGGTGCTGGCGCGCGATCAGGCCGGGCTGATGGTCGGGTTCACGCTCGGAGGATTGCATCAGCTGGGGGTGATCGCGGCGGTGGTTTATTTGGTTGCGGCGCTCGCGCTTGGGAAATCACTGCGTGCGCTAGTCCGGCCGGCGGCGCTCGGGGTGATTCTGATGCTGGTGCTCACACTGGCGTCGCAGCGAATCGTGATACCGAGGATGGATGTGCTGCGCACACAGATGGTGTCTGTGGACGCGACGCCTGCGAGCGATCCGCGCCGCGCGGAATTCGATCGGCTGCATGGGATTTCCGTGGATCTGGAAGGCGGAGTTTTGATGCTTGGATTGGCGGCGCTGTTTTTGACCGTGAAGCAGGATGGTGCGCATGCGTGAAGACTGGAGTGCCGCGCTAAAGTCCGCGGCGCTACATTTAAATCTTCAGTCGCCCGACCGTTTACCGATGGCGGTGCGTTTTTTCACGATGGTGTGTTTCTTGACGCGGGCGCGCGGTCTTGCGGGCTTGGCTTTCTTGATCTTGCGGGCGGCGGGGCCGGCCAGATGGACGGCGCGCCACATGTACCAGCTGGCGACGGTGCGATAGGGGCGCCAGCGCTCGCCAAACTTCAGCAAATCCTTCGGCTTCGGGATGTACTTTTTGCGATAGGTGATTGCCCAGCCCTTTTGCACGCCGTAATCGTGAATCGGCAGCACGTCGGGGCGGCCGAGCCGGAAAATCAGAAACATCTCGACGGTCCATGCGCCGATGCCGCGAACGGAAATCAGCCGGTCAACCAGCTCCTGATCCGACATTTTTTCGGCAGCTTCGATCGTGGGCACGATGCCGTCGATCGTTTTCTGCGCGAGATCTCTGACGGCGGCAACTTTTGCGCGGGACAGGCCGGCCTTGCGCAGCTTCGGCTTGCGCACGAGGAGCAGCTCCTGCGGAGTGGGGCAGCGGCCGTCGGTACCGAGCGCGACGATGCGGGCGAAAATCACCTGCGCGGCTTTGCCCGCGATGCTCTGGTGCGTGATCGCTTCGAGCAGCGATTCGTAGACGCTTTCGCATTCGTCGAGCTTGAACTGAAATTCGCCCACTCGCTCGATCAGGCCGGCGAGGCGCTTGTCTATTTTGGAGAGGTGGGCGTGCGCCTCCAGGTGATCGAAGGGAAGCGCGAGTTTGCTCGTCGGCGAATTCATCGCGACCTCGGGCTAGCCGTCCGCCAGATAACGGTGAACGAAAGCGATAGCCATGGCGCCCTCTCCGACAGCGGAGGCGCAGCGTTTGACGGAGCCGTGGCGGACGTCGCCTGCCGCAAACATTCCGGGAATGCTCGTTTCCATGTAGTACGGATCGCGGTCGTGCTCCCAACTCTTGGGGCGCTTGCCATTCGTCACCAGATCGGGGCCGGTGACGAGGTAACCCTCCTCGTCGCGGACGATGCCAACGTCCGCCGCCCATTGCGTATGCGGCACGCCACCGAGGCAAAGAAAAAGCCATCGCGTGTCGATTTGCCGTTCCTTGGCCGTGGTTACATTTTTCAGCGTTACGCCGCTCAAGGCCTTTTCACCGTGGAGCGCGGCAACTTCCGTGTGAATCATCACCTCGACGTTGGGCGTGGAGTGGATTCGGTCAACGAGGTACTCGGAGAGAGTTTTTTTCAAGCACTCGCCGCGAATCACCATGGTGACCTTGGAAGCGTACGGAGCGAAGTGCATGACCGCTTGACCGGCGGAATTTCCGCCGCCTACAACAATTACCGATTCGTCCTTGCAAAGCGCGGCTTCGCTCGCCCCGGCGCCATAAAAAAGGCCCGCACCTGTAAAGCGGTCCTCGTCCGGAAGATTGAGCCGCCGGTAATCCACTCCCGTGGCGCAAATTGTGGCGCGAGCGATAATCTTCGAGCCGTCGGCCAAATAGCCGACGCCTTTCCCCGGAAAAAACTCGCCGCGAACACCTTCGCGCAGCAGCAGAATTTCGGCGCCGAATTTGCAGGCTTGCTCGCGGGCGCGTTCGGCGAGATCCGCTCCCGTGATTCCCTTCGGAAATCCGAGGTAGTTTTCGATTTTGGAGCTGCTGCCGGCTTGTCCACCGATGACCGAGCGTTCGATCAGAACTGTTTTCAGCCCTTCGGATGCGCCGTACACCGCGGCGCTCAGGCCTGCCGGGCCGCCGCCATAAATCGCCAAGTCGTATTCGGACCGCGTAGGATTACGGAACCATCCGAGTTTTTCGGTGATCTGGCGAATGGTAGGTCGCTCGAGCCGCGTGCCATCGGAAAAAAGGCAAACGGGGAGGCGCGAGTCGTCAAGGTTCTTGAGTTGGGCTTGCTCGCGGACTTGTTCGTCCGTCGCCAGCTCAATCCACTCGAATGGGACATCACTGCGATGGAGAAAATCCCGGATCGCGTACGCTTGTGCGGATCCGCGCGTGCCGAGAATACGAATGTTGTCCTGGGATTGATTCATGGTCGTCCCTGCCATTGTAAGCCTCTGGGCGTTCCGCACTCAACGCTCGCGGCCATCGGCCTGTGCTAGTATCTCTCGCTTATGCAAACTGGGATCATCGGCCTGCCGCAGGTAGGGAAGACGAGTCTGTTCCGAATTCTCACGCGGGCGGCCGCCACAGGCGGGCGGAGCGTACCAGGTCAAGCTCATGTGGGAATCGCGCGAGTGCCGGACGCGCGCGTGGCGAAGCTCTCCGAGGTGTTCAAGCCGAAGAAAATCACGTACGCGACCATCGAATACGTGGATATCGGCGGATTGCAGAAGGATCGCGAGAAGAATTCGGCATCGCTGGTGCCGCTGCGCGAGGCCGATGCGCTGGCGCACGTGGTGCGGCTGTTCGAGAATCCTGCGGTGCCGCATGAAGGCGGATCGCTCGACGCGCTGCGCGACATTGTCAACGTGGATCTCGAGTTGATCCTGACCGACCTCGAACAGTGCGCGAAGCGAATCGAGCGCGTTGAAAAAGATCTGAAGAAAAAGAAAGAGACGATCCTCGAAACGGAATTGCAGCTTCTGATTCGCTGCCGGCTGGCGCTCGAAGCCGAAACGCCGTTGCGCGAGCTGGAATTCAAGCCGGAAGAAATGAAGATGCTGACCGGATTCATGTTTCTGACGCGCAAACCGATGATTTACGTACTGAACCTGGGCGATGAGGAAGCGTCGGAGATCGATCGCGTGGTCGAGAAGTATCATCTGGAAAAATTGGCCTTGAAGCCGCAGACGGCGGTGGTTCCTTTCTGCGGAAAAATCGAGGCGGAGCTCGCGGAACTCGACGACGCGGAAGCGGCGGAGATGATGAAGGCGTACGGCCTGGCGGAATCGGGGCGCGACAGACTGATCCAGGCGAGCTATCGCCTGTTGGGGCTGATTTCATTCCTCACGTGCGGCGAACCGGAATGCCGCGCGTGGACGATCGAACGCGGAATGAGCGCGCAGAAGGCCGCGGGCGCGATCCACAGCGACATCGAAAAGAATTTCATCAAGGCGGACGTGGTGAAGTGGGAAGACCTGCTCAAGGCGGGCAGTTTCGCGGCCGCGCGCGAGAAAGCCCAGGTGCGGTTGGAAGGCAAGGAGTACATCGTGCAGGATGGCGATGTGATTTTGTTCCGGCACGGCGGGTAGCTACGATGCATTCGCCCGAGGCAACTCGGATTTTGCTGGCGCTGCTGCTCGGGGTGGTGGCGGCGGGAGCCAATCTGCTGGGCGGGCTGCTGGTTTCGCACAGCCAATGGTCGCGGCGTTACCTGAAATATTTCATCGCGCTTGGCGCAGGATTCATGCTGGCGACGGCGATGATCGAAATGATTCCGGAATCTGTGAAGCTTCGCAGCGACTCCTCCTCGGTATTTTTCCACAGCACCAACGCCGTATTCGTGATCGTCCTGGCCGGATATTTTCTGGTGCATTTTTTCGAGCACACGCTCGCGCCGCATTTTCATTTTGGCGAAGAGACGCACCACGAGGAAATTTCGCACTCGCACGCGAGCTATGCGGCGCTGCTCGGCCTGGTGATTCACACATTCTTCGACGGCGTGGCGATCGCATCCGGACTGCTGGTCTCGAGCTGGCTGGGCGGCGTGATCTTCGTGGCGATCTTCCTGCATAAGATTCCCGAAGGATTCACGGTGGCGTCGCTGATGCTGGCGAGCGGACAGAGCCGCGGGGCGGCGTTCGGATCGTCCGCGATCTTGGGTGCGGCGACGCTGGCCGGCATGGCGTTAATGTTCCTCCTGCGAAGCACGGTCGCGGATGCTCTACCGTTTTCGGCCGGCGTCACGCTGTATGTGGCTGCGTCGGATCTGATTCCCGAGGTGAACCGCGAGCCGGGAGTCGGCATGGCGGTGCTGGTTTTTCTCGGCGTGGCGATTCTTGTGGCGCTCAAGGCGATCTTTCACGTTTAGCTAGAGGCGGTGCGCGCGCGGGCGGCCGAGAATCGCAGGAGCGCTAGAAGCATGACGCCGAGGCAGAATGCGCAGACGCCGGACCAGCCGCGGAGACGCCACGCGTATGCGCCCAGTAATGAGCCAGCGGCTCCGCCCGCGAAATAGCAGACCATGTAAAACATATTTAGGCGGCTCCGGGCGTCGGGCGCGAGGCTGTAGATGCGCGTTTGATTTGCGACGTGGCCGGCTTGCACGCCCACATCCATCAAAAGTACGCCGACAATCAAGCCCACCAGAGTTTTTCCCGTTCCCCAGAGTACGAGATAGGAGGCGACGACCGTGATTAACGCGGCGCCCACGGCAAATCGCGGCCCGTGCTTGTCGGAGAAGCGGCCCACAATCGGTGCGCCCGCCGCTCCTGCCGCACCCACCAGACCGAACAGGCCGGCGGCCTGGCTGCCATGGTGGTAGGGCGGCGTTTCGAGCAAAAACACGAGGGTCGTCCAGAACGCGCTAAAGCAGCAGAAGAACGCGGCGCCCAGGAAAGCCGATTCGCGAAGCTCCGGGTGGATGCGAATCAGGTTCACGGTTGATCTGAGAAGTGAGAGATACGGCAGCTCGACGGCCGGCTTGCTGCGCGGGAGCAGGAACTGAACGAGAATCGCGACGCACAACATCAAAACGGCGGCAATACCGTAGACCGCGCGCCAGCCCAAATACGCACCCACGGTTCCGCTAAACGTTCGCGCCAGCAGAATCCCCATCAGGATGCCGCTGAAGACGGAGCCGACGACGCGCCCGCGCTCCTCCGGGGCGGCCAGATGCGCCGCAAACGGCAGGAACAGATGAACTGACGAGCCCATCGCGCCAACCACGAAACAAGCCAAGGCGAGCCACCAGGCGTTGCGGGCCGTGGCGACGAACGCGAGCGCGATCGCCGCAACGATCAGCAGCGTGGTGATCAACGAGCGCCGCTCCTTGGTGTCTCCGAGGGGAACGAAGAGGAGCATCCCAAGAGAGGTTCCCACTTGAGTGAGCATCGCGACAAAGCCGACTTTGGTGACGCTGAGGCCGAAGGTGCGGGCTATGTCCGCAAGGAGCGGCTGGATGTAATAGATATTCGCGACGATTACGCCTGTGCTCACCGCCATGAACCAGACCGTGATGGCTGGCACCGAGGGATGGGCGCGATTGGTCGTGGGGCTGGGATTCAACGCGTACTTGATTACGACGGATTGGGATTCTGTGCAATGGGTAAGGATGGGGCATGTGGGGCCGTGCGCGACCCGATGCGGGCATGCCCTCTGGCGGGCGAGTGCCTTTGTTCAAGTGGTTAGATCTCGCCAAGCACGTTTGCCGGGCGCAGCACGCTGCGCCCCTACTGAACCCCCTCCCGGATCACCGACTTCCTTGTAAACCATTTAAATGCAATGGGATGCAGGAACCCCATTTGCCGGAAAAGGCAACCCATGGCGGATTTGGAACGCAGTGGGGACACGCAACTTTATGGTGGGGCGAGTGTTAGATAGACTGTGGAGGCCATGGCTAGAAGCGACGTCCAACTGATGCTGGACGTGAAGGCAGGGGACGAAGCGTCCTTTGACTTTCTATTGCAGAAGTATCGCTCGCCGCTGGTCAATTTCCTCAATCGCATGGTGCGCGACACGGCGACGGCGGAGGATCTGGCACAGGAAGTCTTTCTGCGGGTCTACCGGGCGCGGAAGCAGTACACCCCAAGCGCGAAGTTCACCACCTGGCTCTTCCGGATCGCGACGAATCTGGCGCTCAATTCGGTCCGCGACAACCGCCACCGAAGGATGGGAATATCTCTCGACGCCCCCGCGGACGGAGAAGATTCGGCGCCCATGGAATTGCCGGCGCGGGACATGCGCATTGACGAGCACATGATCGAGCGCGATCGCGCTGAAATCATTCGCCGGGCGATTTGGTCGCTGCCGGAAAAGCAACGCGCAGCGGTTTTGCTGCATAAGTATGAAGAGATGGATTATGAGGAGATTGCGGGAGTTCTGGATTGTTCGGAAGGCGCGCTGAAGTCGCTGCTGTTTCGCGCTTACGAGAGTCTGCGGGTGCAACTGGCTCCTCTGGTGACCCAGCCCATTGGGCAGGTCAGAGGGGGCGGAGGGGAAGGAAGGCCATTATGAAAAATTGCGAAGACATTTCAAAGGGATTGATCGCGTATCTGGACGATCGGACGAATCCCGCCGAGCGTCGCGATGTGGAAGATCATCTCGCGGGCTGCCCGGCTTGCCGTACGCGCGCCGAGGAATTCCGCGCGCTCTGGAAAGTGATGGAGGAAGTGCCGGCGGTCGAGCCGTCGTTTGGCTTCGATGCCCGCGTGCGTCAACGCGTGGCGGCCGAGCCGAGCCGGAGCTGGTTTGGATGGTTTGCGCCACAGGCGCGCTTTGCTCTTTCAGCGGCTTTGCTGGTTGCGCTTACGGTGTGGGTGGCGAAGCTGCCTTCGAGTCATCCGCAGATGCCGGCTCCGGCGCCAGCCGCGGTGGCGGCCTCGAGCGACCAGGACTTCGACGCTGTCAAAGATCTCGGCGTGCTGGAAGATTACGATGTCGTGACGAACATGGATGCGCTTTCGCAACTCGTTCCGGCGAAGGCTCCAGAGACCCAGAGGTCTGATTCGAAGCAGACGGAGAGCAACGATTAACGGCTGAATGATCATGGGGCGACGCTTCGCACAATTCGGACCAGTTATCGCGCTGCTGATGGGGTTTTTGGCGCAGACCGCCTCGGCGCAGGACGGGGAGCGAATGCGCGAATGGCAAGCGCGCCAAGAAGCGCGTAGGGAGGTTGCGGCGCAAAGGCGCGCGAACGGCGGGGGTGGTGCGAAGGGCCAGCCGAACGAGCGCGCGATGGAAGGTTTGCCTCCGAAATGGGTCGACCGCGTGCGGGACATGCCACCCGAACAACAACAGCAGTTCTTCGAGAACAATGCGCAGTTCAGGCAGCTGCCTCCGGCACGACAGGAGCAGATCAGGCAGAACCTCGAAAAGTGGAATCGGTTGTCACCGGAAGAGAAGGACGCGGTTCGGCAACGGGAGCAGTTCCTAGATAACCTGCCTCCGGAGCAGCGTGAGTACGTCCGGGGCACGCTACTGCCGAAATGGCAGACACTGCCGCAGCCGCGGCGCCAGGTAATCAACCAGCATCTGGCGATGCTGCGCAACATGAGTCCCTCGACGCAGCAATCCGCGCTGAACGATCCCAAGTTCACGCAAGGCCTCAGCCCGGACGAACAATCCATGCTGCGGGACCTCAATTCGCTGCGAAACCCGCCTCCGCAGTAGCCTTCCGGTTGCTTTTCGTCTTCTCGAACCTCATCGATTGAAGAAATTCCGCGCCGTGAATGTTAACTCTTACAAAACATTTTCGCGTTTTGCGCGGCTCCGACCGCTAGCAATCGTTGCGCACGCGAAACATGCCACTAGGGCTTGTGGTTTCTCCCATTTTGGGGCGGAAAAATTTGTAACGTGCGTGAATCGCGCCGATCCAAAAATACTTTCTCAAAATTGAAACTTCCGCTTGACAACCTGAAGAACAAATCTACAATCGGGGCACAAAGTGGGACGAAGTGGTCAGTAGTGGAAAAAATGTAAAACGGTGGCGGGGATGTCAGGCAGAGGCAGTGGCCAAGGAGAGAGTGATTCCAAGGTCGAACACGCCGGGCGAAGTTCTGAAGGGCGCAAATGCTGCGGGGCAACTATCTAGCGACGGTGGACGAAAAGGGACGGGTGAAAATTCCCGCCGACTTTCTGGTCCAACTGCGCAAGCTAGGAACCAAGTTCTACGTCACGAGCACGGCCGGCGATCGCGCGCAGATTTTTCCAATGAAAGTGTGGGAAGAAAAGGAAAAGAAGCTCGCGAAAATTTCCTCGCACAACAAGGCCAAGCAAAAGTTTTTGGAACGAACCAACTATTACGGTCAGATCGTCGAGGTGGATGGGCAGGGGCGCATTTTACTTCCACCTGTACTGCGGGAATCGGCGGAGATGAAGGGCGAGGTGGACGTTTCGGGGCACCTCACCTACCTGGAAGTCTGGAATCACGCCCGGTTCCTCGATCAAATGAACCGTAATCCGATCACGGCGGAAGACGAAAAGGCTCTGGACGACCTGGGCATTTAGCTTTTGAGCGTTTTACATACGCCTGTTCTGGCCGCGGAAGTGATTGAGTGGCTCCGCATACGGCCCGAGGGGACTTATGTGGACGCGACGGCCGGCACGGCGGGGCATGCGATCGAAATTGCCCGGCGGCTGACCACGGGGCGGTTGGTGGCGATCGATCGCGACCCGCAGGCGCTTGAAATCGCGCGGGAACGGTTGAAGCCGTACGAAGAGAAGGTGGTTCTGGTGCACGCAGAGTTTTCAAAGATCGGCGAAGTGGCGGGGGACCTGAAGCTTCCTCCGCTGGACGGAGTGATCGCCGATCTGGGGATCTCAAGTCTGGAGCTGGACAGCCCGGAACGCGGATTTTCGTTCCGCTGGGCCGCGCCGCTCGACATGAGAATGAATCCCGACACGCCGATGACGGCGTACGAAATTGTGAATCAGTGGTCAGAGAAAGAGCTGGCCAATCTCCTCTACAAGAAGGCGGAGGAGAGGGATTCACGAAGAATCGCCAGGGCAATTGTGAGGTCGCGGCCGATCCGCGACACCGAACACCTGGCAACGGTTGTGGCAGGGGCTCGTAAAGCAAGGGGAAGGCAGAAACTGCAGCCCGCGACAAAAACGTTTCTGGCGCTGCGGAATGCGGTGAATCGAGAAGAGGAGGAACTCGAGCAGTTTCTTTCGCGGACCCCTGCCACTCTATCTATTGGAGGACGTTGGATCGTCCTCAGTTACCACTCGCTGGAAGATCGTCCGGTAAAGCAGGCGTTTCAGCGCCTGGCGCGCGAGGGAAATTTCCGCGTGCTGACCCGGAAGGTGATACAGCCCGGCGAGGAAGAAATCAGAAACAACCCGCGAGCGCGCAGCGCGAAAATGCGCGTGGCGGAAAAGATCGAGCCGCTGGAAGGGCGAGCGGCTGGGAGCTGGCAATAATGGAAAATTTCACCGAGTACTTCACCGTAAAGCAGATTGACAATTCGAGGCTTGTGCGGCCGGCGCACCCGGCGCAATTGAAAGATTTCTGGCGGCGCCTGGCGGTGGGCGCGGCGATGGCCACATGCCTGCTTTCCTACGCTTGGCAGCATTTCGAGTGCATTCAGATCCGCTACCAGATCGAGCAACTGGATAGCGAGCGCGCGCAGGCCACGGAGCTCAACCAGCAACTGCATCTCGAGGTAGCGACACTGCGATCGCCGATGCGGGTGGATGCGATTGCCCGGAACCAGCTCGGCTTGACGGTTCCAGTGCCCGGACAGGTGGCTCCTGTTGACGATACGAACGACGGCGTCGTAGCCCAGGCGCGAACGATTGCGCAATCATCCCGGCCCTGATCTCAGCCTCAATCGAAATCGGCATGAATTTGCGGCCCGCTGCGGCGAGCCATTTCCGGCGGATCGGACGCGATCGCCGCAGGAGCACGTTTCCGATAGGGTAGGCCGGAGTCCATGGAGCAGCGCAATCCACGTCTCCGCTGGCTGGTCGTCTGGGTCCTGGCGGTGGCTTGGATGGCGGTGGTCGTCGGCCGGCTGAGTTACCTGCAACTTTTCTCCTACAGCGAATACCTCGCAAAAGCACAGCGTCAACAACAGCGAATTTTCGAGATCAGTCCCATGCGGGGCACGATTTACGACCGCAAGGGACGCGAACTCGCCGTCAGTTTGCCGATGGATTCCGTGTTCGGCGATCCGGCGGAAATCACCGACGTCGAAATGGTGTCGCGGCTGCTTTCGCGCGTTCTCGATGCGCCCGCCGAGGACCTCGAAGAGAAAATACGCGAAGCCAAGACTCCCGTGCGCCTGGCGCGAAAACTTTCGCCGGAAACCGTCCAGCGGATCACGGACATGAATCTCAAGGGCGTATTTTTCCAGAAAGAAAACCGGCGCGTATATCCGCAGCGGGAGCTTGCAGCGTCCGTGCTGGGATACGTGGACGTGGACGAGAGGGGAATCGGCGGAATCGAATATTCACTCGACAAGCAGATCCGCGGGCGCCCCGGGAAAATGATGGTGATGGCGGACGGGCATCGCCGCTGGTACGACCGCACGGAATCGGCCGCCGATCCGGGCGCGAGCGTCACGCTGACGATCGACGAAACCATCCAGTACATCGCGGAGAAAGAGCTCGGGCGCGCAATCGCGGAGACGCACGCGAAGGCCGGCACGGTGGTCGTGCAGGACCCGAATTCGGGCGAGCTGTTGGCGGTGGCCAACTGGCCGGTATTCGATCCCAACGACGCGGGCGATTATTCTGGAGAAGCGCGCATTGACCGCGCCGTGGCGTCCGCCTACGAGCCGGGGTCTACGTTTAAAGTGCTGACGCTAACCGGCGCAATTGAAAACGGTGTGGCGACGCCCGATGAGCTCGTGGACTGCCAGATGGGCCAGATCATGATCTCTGGGCGGCTGATTCACGACTGGAAAAAATTCGGCGTGCTGAGCGTGCGCGAGATTCTGGAGCATTCCAGCGACGTAGGCGCCATCAAGGTCGCACTGAGGCTCGGCGCGCCGCGGTTCTACGACACGATTCGCGCCTTCGGAGTTGGCCAGCCGACGGGGATTGAGCTCCCGGGCGAAAATCGCGGCCTGCTGCGGCCGCTTGAGAATTGGTCGGCGAGCTCGATTGGCTCGCTCGCCATGGGGCAGGAAGTGAGCGTCACTCCCATTCAGATCGTGTCTGCGATTTCGGCAGTGGCGAACGGCGGGACGCTTTATCGGCCGCATATCGTGCGCGAGATTGACGGCGGCGAGCCGGGGGCGCTGCGTCCCCCACCAGCGCCTCAACAAGCGACGGACGGCAGGACGGCGGCAACGGTTCGCGAAATGATGGAGGGCGTGGTTCTTGAGGGAACCGGCAAGCCAGCGCGCCTGGATGGCTACACCGCCGCGGGGAAATCGGGCACGGCGCAAAAAATCGATCCCGCGACGGGCCGCTACTCGGCGACGCAGTACAACTCATCGTTCGTGGGATTCGCGCCGGTGAATAGTCCGGTGATTTCGATACTCGTGGTCCTGGATTCGCCGGTGGGAGCACATCACGGCGGTGAAGTGGGCGGCCCGGTCTTCAAGCGCATTGCCGAACAGGTGCTGGCATATCGCGACGAGCCGCACGACGTGCCAGCGCCCTCGGACGTCGAAACTGCGAAAAACCTGGAGGTCACGCCGCGGCCTGACGCCCGGTCGGATGGCGCCCGAGACACGGCGCAGGCGCGTTTTCAAGCTGCGGTAGCCAACACAAAATTTCCGAGTTCTGTTGCTGAGCCGCCGACGGTTGCATTTGGAGATCCAAGTGCAATTGTAGTCCCGAGCCTCACCGGCCAGACCGTCCGCGGCGTTACCGAAGAGTGTTCGCGGTTGGGACTGATGCCGTCGTTGATCGGCAGCGGAGTTGCACTGGAACAGTTTCCGGCCGCCGGGGCACAGGTGCTTCGAGGCAGCCGAGTGACGGTGCGATTCGGGCATCCGGGAGAGGTTGTGCCTGTGTCGGCGCCGGGTGACGGGAATTGAGCCTGATTGTGAAGCACCAACCCGGCTTGGGCGATGACGAGCCGAGCGAAAGACATGGAAAGCGCGGCATGAAATTGGAAGCACTACTGGCGGGCGCCGAGATCGGGAAAATGAATGGGTCTGCCGACGTAGAGGTTCACTCCGTCGCGTACGACAGCCGCAAGATTACGCCCGGCGGAATTTTCTTTGCGCTGCGCGGCGAGAAATTGGAAGGAGCCAAGTTCGTCGAGGACGCTGTGCGCCGCGGAGCCGTAGCCGTGGCAAGCGAAGATACCAGCCGAATGACGTCACGAGGCATCACGCTGGTCGAACTGCTTCCGGGTTCGGGGCGGCGGGGTCTCGCGCGAGCAGCGGCGAATTTCTACGGGCATCCTGCCGACGCGCTGCAGCTAGTGGGCGTCACCGGCACGAACGGGAAAACAACGACTGCGTTTTTGGTGGATTCGATCCTGCGCGCGGCGGGGCATACGACTGGCCTGATAGGCACAACGGGGTACCGCACGCCCAAGGGAAGCCGCGCGGCGGTGACCACGACTCCGGAATCGCTCGATCTGCAGCAGATGTTCGCCGAAATTCGCGACGCCGGAGGCACGCACGCCGTTTTGGAGGCCAGCTCGCATGCACTGGCGATGGAGCGCCTCTGGGGATGCCGGTTCGCGGTGGCGATCTTCACAAACCTGACGCGCGACCACCTGGACTATCACAAGACGTTTGAGGAATATTTCGCGGCCAAGCGCCTGCTATTCGGAGGCACAGGCGCGGGCGTGCCCGAGGTGGCCGTGATCAATGGCGACGATCCCTACGCGCCGCAACTTGCGAGCCTGGCCCGGCGCACGCTGACCTACGGGCTGAAAGGAGCGCCTGATCTTACTGCCAAGAAATTTGGACTCGGTTTTCACGGCTTGGAATTCACGGCGCAAACGCCGGCTGCCAATATCGAAGTACGCTCGCCGTTCGTGGGCCGGATCAACGTCTACAACATTCTCGCGGCCATCGGAGCGGGAATCGCGCTCGATATTCCCAAGGCAAAGATCGAAGAGGGCATCGCGAACCTCGAACTCGTTCCCGGGCGATTTCAGCGCATTGATGAGGGGCAGCCGTTTCTGGTGATCGTGGATTACGCGCACACCGACGATGCCTTGCGCAACCTGATCGCGACGGCGCGGGAGCTGGGTCCGTCGGCGCGAATCATCACCGTGTTTGGCGCGGGCGGCGAACGCGACCGCACCAAGCGTCCGCTGATGGGCGAGGCGGCGGGTTCGCTGAGCGACCTGGTGGTGCTGACGAGCGACAACCCGCGAAGCGAAGACCCGCTGCTGATCATCAACGACGTGGTCGTCGGATTGCAGAAAGTGAACGCGAAATACCGGGTAGAACCGGACCGCGAGCAGGCGCTCGCCATGGCCCTCGAAGAGGCCAGGCCGGGCGACGTGGTGCTGCTGGCGGGCAAAGGGCACGAGACATATCAGGTCTTGCGGGACGGAACTATCGAGTTCGATGACCGCGAGAGGGCGCGGGCGATTCTGCGCCGCAAGGGCTATACGAAGAAGTCAGCGGGTAACTAGCGAGGGCAGCGACGCCAAGCTCCCTGGAGATGCGATGCGGTGGACTGCGGATCAATTGGCCGATGCATTGGGTGTCGCACGCCCCACGGGGCTTAGCGCCCTGGCGGGGCTGGCCGGTGTCTCGATTGACTCGCGAACTGTTCAGTCTGGAGAGCTGTTCATCGCGATACGCGGACCGCGTCACGATGGACACGGTTTTGTGGGCGGAGCGATGGACCGGGGCGCCGCAGCCGGGGTGGTGGCGCGAGAACGATTCAATGAATACCCGGACGAAATTCAGGCCAAGCTCTTTGCCGTGGACGACCCGCTCGAAGCTCTGCAGCGGTTGGCCTCACGAGCGTGCCAGATATGGCGGCGAGGGAAGCCGGGGCGGATCATCGGGGCGATCGCCGGGTCCGTGGGGAAGACGACCACAAAAGAGATTCTGGCCGCGCTTCTGGGCGCGCGGTTCCGCGTGCTGAAGACGCTGGGGAATCTGAACAACGAGTACGGACTCCCGCTGACGCTGCTGAAGATTGACGAGAATCACGGCGCGGCAGTTGTGGAACTGGGGATGTCGCACCGGGGCGAGCTGGCGCGACTGGCGCAGATTGCAGCGCCGGATGTCGGCGTGGTCACGCGAGTCGCGGTCGAGCACCTGGAGTTTTTTTCGTCGGTCGAGGAGATCGCCCTGGCGGAGCGCGAGCTGATCGAGAATCTGGCTTGGCCGGGCGCTACGGCGGTGTTGAATGCGGACGATGAGCGAGTCGCGAAGTTCGCGGAAGTGGCGCGGGGGCGGGTGATTCGGTTCGGGACGAACTCGAAAGCGGAATTTCGGGCAGAGGCGATTGAAGAGCACGGCATCGAAGGATCGGCGTTCGATTTTGTGTCGTCCGCCGGTCGCGCGCGGCTGCAATTGCCGCTGATCGGGAGGCACAACGTGATGAATGCACTGGCAGCACTGGCGGCGGCGAGTGTTTGGGGCGTCGGCGTGGAAGAAGCCAAGCGAGTGTTTCCGTCGCTCACGCCCGCCGACAAACGCGGCGAGGTGGTGCGCTTCGAGGACGGCTTCACGGTGATCAACGACACATACAACTCGAGCCCGACGGCATTGACCGCGTTGACGCAGCTGCTCGCGGCGACGCCCGGTTATCAGCGGCGAATAGTGGCCGCGGGCGAGATGCTGGAGCTCGGAGATTCCTCGGAGGAACTGCACCGCGAATGCGGCCACGCGGCTGTTGAGTTGCACAAGATTGACTGGATATTCGGCGTGCAAGGCTACGCCGCCGATTTTGTGGACGCCGCGATCAAGGCGGGGCATCCGCGGGAGCGCGCCATATTCTTTGAGAATTCGCAAGAGGCGGCGAAATTTCTGGAGCAGTTTATCGTGCCGGGAGACTTGCTGCTGTTAAAGGGCTCGCGCGGCGTGCGGATGGAAAGAATTCTGGAAGCGATGGATGCGCGGCACCGCCGCGCGAGCACGAAACCCGCACCCGAGGCACTGGAAGCGGGCCGAAACTGAAATGCTCTATTACCTCTTCTTCTTCGGGTTGCGGCGGCACTTCAGCGCGCTGAACGTATTTCGCTACATTACGGTGCGGACGGCCGTGGCGAGCCTGACGGCGCTGGTGCTGTCGCTCCTGCTGGGGCCGTGGATGATCGATCGGCTGCGCGCGCTGCAGGTGCAGCAATACATTCGCGAGGAAGGGCCGAAGGGGCATCAATCGAAGGCGGGAACGCCGACGATGGGCGGAGTGCTGATTGTTGCGGCGATCGTGATCCCCACGCTGCTGTGGGCCGACCTGCGGAACACGTACGTGGTGCTTGCGCTGGCGGCCACGCTGGCTTTCGGAACGATCGGTTTCATTGACGATTACAGCAAGGTTGTGCGGAAGCACAATAAGGGACTGACCGCAGGAGGAAAATTCGCGCTGCAAGTGCTGACGTGCGCATTCGTCGGCGCGGTGCTCATAGGCCTGGAGGCAAAAGGCAAGTACTCGACGCAACTGAGCGTGCCGTTTATGAAGCGGCTGCACCCGGACCTGGTGATTGATTCGCTGCTCAACCACAGATTCACATGGGCGCTCGCGTTCGTTCCGTTTGTGCTGTTCCTGGTGCTGGTGATTGCCGGCCTCTCGAACGGAGTGAATTTGACCGATGGGCTTGACGGATTAGCGATCGGGTGCGTGCTGATCTCTTCCGTGGCGCTGACGGTGATTACGTATCTTTCCAGCAACGCGCGGTTTGCCGAGTATCTGGAGATTCAGAGGATTCCGGATGCCGCCGAACTCACGATTTTTTGCGGCTCGCTGGCCGGCGCGTCGCTGGGATTTCTCTGGTACAACGCGCATCCCGCGGAAATGTTCATGGGCGACGTGGGGTCGCTGGCGCTGGGCGGGGCAATCGGAACGATCGCGGTGATCCTGAAGCAGGAAATCCTGATGCTTTCCATCGGCGGCATTTTCATTTTGGAGCTGCTGTCGGTGATCATTCAGGTCGGCTGGTTCAAGCTGACCGGGAAGCGCGTGTTTCGCATGGCGCCGCTGCATCATCATTTTGAGCTGATGGGATGGAGCGAATCGAAGATCATCGTGCGATTCTGGATCGCGGCGCTGGTGTTCGCGCTGTTTTCGCTGACGACTTTGAAATTGAGGTGAGGCAGGTTGAGACCCGGATTCGATCTCGCGGGCAAGCGCGTGCTGGTGGTGGGGCTCGGACGCTCTGGCGTGGCCGTGTCGCTATTCGCGGCTGCCTACGGCGCCACGGTGACAGCTACCGACGAAAAGGCGGAGGGAACGCTTGGTGAAACCGCGGCGCGGCTGCGCGCGGCAGGCGTGAAGCTGGAGCTTGGCGGACATCCGCCCTCCACATTTTTCGAGCAGGATTTGATCGTGGTCAGCCCCGGCGTGCCGGTAAACCTGCCGCCGCTGGTTCTCGCTCACGTTGGAGGAATTCCGGTGTGGGGCGAGATCGAACTCGCATGGCGTTTCTTGCGCGGAACGGTCGTGGCCATCACCGGCTCGAACGGGAAAACGACCACGACGGCGCTCGTAGCTCACATCCTCGAGACCGCGGGGGTGCCGACGCTGGTGGGCGGAAATATCGGCGCGCCGCTGATTTCGCTGGTCGAGTCGTCCACCGATTCGACTGTGACCGTAGCGGAAATCAGCAGCTTTCAACTGGAAACGATCAAAGCGTTTCGCCCGGAGATCGGAGTGCTGCTCAATCTGACGCCCGATCATCTCGACCGCCATGCTTCGTTTGAGGAATACGCGGCCGCGAAGATGCGCCTGTTTGAAAATCAGCTGGAACGCGATTTCGCGATTTTGAACGCGGACGATCCCGAGGTGACGAAGCGCATGCCTTCACGCTCGCACGTGCTCTGGTTCAGCAGGCAGAAGCGTGTAGCCGAAGGGGCGTTCCTGCGGGACGATCAAATCATTTTCCGGCACGAAGGTTCGGAGATAGCGGTCGGGCGGCGGAGTGAAATTCCGCTGCGCGGGGAACACAACGTCGAAAACGTGCTGGCGGCGTGCGCCGCGGCGTTTCTCGCCGGAGCGGCGCCTGCGGCGATTGCGAACGGCGTGAAGACGTTTCGCGGAGTCGAGCACCGCCTGGAATTCGCCGGCGAGATCGGCGGCGTCGGATTCTACAACGATTCAAAAGCAACGAACGTGGACGCCGCACTCAAGGCCATTGAGGCGTTTCCGGGCCCGCTAGTGGTCATTCTAGGCGGCAAGGACAAGGGCAGCCCGTACACGCCGCTGCGCGACGCGCTGCGCGCGCGCGGGCGGATCGCTCTGCTGATCGGCGAGGCCGCCGAGAAGATCGCCGCGGACCTGGGTGACGCCGTGTCGTGCGTGCACGCGGGCACGCTGGATCGCGCCGTCGAATTTGCGGCCGATCGCGCACGCCCGGGCGACGTGGTGCTGCTCGCTCCCGCGTGTTCGAGCTTCGACCAGTTCGAAGATTACGAGCATCGCGGTCGTGAGTTCAAGAAGCTGATCGCAAAGCTCGGAAATCGCTCGGCCGCATCCGCGCCGACTCAAAAGGGATAACGATGCCTCGCAGCCTCCAACACGATCGGCAGCTTTTCGGCGTGACGCTGGCGCTGTGCCTGATTGGCGCGGTGATGGTGTTCAGCGCCTCGGCCATGACGTCGCGAGAATGGCACGGGAACGCGTACTTTTTTCTGCTGCGCCAACTGGTCTGGGTGGCGTTCGGGATCGCGGGGATGTTCGGGCTGATGAATACGGACTACCGCAAGCTGCGCCAGCCGCGCGTTATATTCACTGCGCTTTCCGTGACGCTGGTTCTGCTGATCGCGGTATTTTTCCTCGACCGGTCGCACGCCACGCATCGCTGGATCCGTCTTGGCCCGCTGAGCCTGCAACCCTCGGAAATCGCGAAGCTGGTGATGATCGTCTTTCTCGCGTGGTTCCTGGAGAGCAGGCGCGAGCCGCGCGGCGCTGGAATCAACAACGTGACTCACACGCTGCTGCCGGCGATCGGGGCGGTGCTGCTGATGGTGGCGCTGGTCTATAAAGAACCCGATATGGGTACGGCCTGCATGATTTTCTTTATCGCCGCGGTGATGCTTTTCATCGCGGGGCTGTCGTACCGCTACATTGTGGGGGCGGCGATTGCGGCGCTACCGCTGATTTACCTCGCGATTGCCAGCACGCCCTATCGCCTTGAGCGCCTGAAAGCATTTTTATCGCCCGGCGCCGACCCGCAGGGGCACGGTTTTCAATTGGCACAGTCGCTCATTGCCGTCGGATCGGGCGGATTCACGGGCGTGGGATTGATGGAAAGCCGCCAGAAATTGTTTTTCTTGCCTGAGGCGCACACGGACTTCATTTTTTCGGTGATCTGCGAGGAAGCGGGTTTCATCGGCGCGGCAGTCGTGCTGGCGCTGTTTGCGGTGTACGGCTGGCGCGGGTTTGTGGCCGCCATGAAAGCCCCGGACGCATTCGGGAAGTTCTTGGGAGTCGGCATCACGGCGATGGTGATGGGCCAGGCGTTGATCAATCTGAGCGTCACGCTCGGCCTGCTGCCGACGAAGGGCATTCCGCTGCCATTCATCAGTTACGGAGGATCGAGCCTGCTCGGAATGCTGCTCGCGACCGGAGTGCTTCTGAACATCAGCCAGCACGCGGATGAGACGTGAGCGCGGATGCGAATAGTCTCTTGATAACGGGCGGCGGCACCGGCGGGCATGTCTTCCCGGCGCTGGCCGTCGCGCGGGAATGGCTGCGGCGAGGAGAGCGAAGCGTCGTGTTTGTGGGAACCGAGCGCGGGATGGAATCGCGGCTTGTGCCGCAGGCGGGAATTCCGCTGGAGACGATTCGCGTCGCCGGCCTGAAGGGCATCGGCGGCGCGAAACTTTTGCGCAATGCGGCGATGCTTCCGGCGGGGCTATGGGACTCCGAGACGATTATTCGCCGGCACAGCTTTGGCGCGGCGTTCGGCGTCGGCGGTTATGCGTCGGGTCCAATGATGCTGGCCGCGGTGATGCACCGGATCCCGAGCGTGCTCTTCGAGCCGAATGTCGAGCCGGGATTCACGAACCGGGTGCTCGCCGGACTTGCGACGCGCATCGCGGTAGCGAACGAGGAAACGGCGGCCCGATTCGGGCACAAGGCCGTGGTGACCGGATGCCCGGTACGCAAGGAATTCTTCGCGGTGTCGCCCAAAGAGCACCGCACGCCGTTCCGACTGCTGATTACGGGCGGCAGCCGCGGCGCGTTGCCGATCAACCGGGCGGTGATTGATTCGCTGGACCGCCTGATGGCCAGAAAAAATGAGCTTTTCATCGTGCATCAGACCGGCGAACGCGATTATAATGCGGTTCGCGTGGCCTATGCGCGACGCCAATTTCAAGCGGAGGTCGTCCCCTTCATCGAAAATATGGCGGAGAGGTTTGCCCAGGCCGATCTGATCGTTTGCAGGTCGGGCGCCATCACTGTCGCGGAGGTATCGGCCTCCGGACGCGCCGCCATCTTTATCCCCTTCGGGGCCTCAACTGACGCACATCAGACCCGCAACGCGCAGGTAATGCAAAGCGCGGGCGCCGCCCGGCTGCTTCCGCAGCACGAGCTGACGCCCGAACGATTGACGACCGAAATTTTTTCCCTCCTGGACCAGCCCCGGAGAATTCAAGAGATGGAAGATCGCGCGCGTTCGCTCGCACGCCCGCGCGCAGTCGAGGACATTGTGGACGTGATCGAAGGGGTGGTCCGGCAATGAGCGTCACGCTCCGCAACTTTCAGCGGATTCATCTGGTGGGCATTGGCGGCAGCGGTATGAATGGCATCGCCGAGGTCCTGCTGTCGAGCGGATACGCCGTTTCGGGCTCGGATTTGAAGGCCACGTCCATCACCGAGCGCTTGCGCAACCTTGGTGCGACGATTCGCGAGGGCCACGAGGCGGACAACGTGCACGGCGCCCACGTGGTCGTCGTGTCATCCGCCGTCGCGCCCGATAACGTCGAAATCGTCGAAGCGCACCGGCTGAAAATTCCAGTAATTCCGCGAGCGGAAATGCTTGCGGAGCTGATGCGACTGAAATACGGCATCGCGGTTGCCGGCGCACACGGGAAAACGACCACGACTTCGATGGTCGCCTCAGTGCTCGCGGCCGCGGGACTTGACCCCACATTCGTAGTCGGCGGCCGGGTGAACCATGCGGGAGCCAACGCGCGCGTAGGCCAGGGCGAGTACATGGTGGTGGAAGCGGATGAGAGCGACCGCTCGTTCTTGTTGCTCGCGCCGGTGATCGCGGTGGTCACCACAATCGATCGCGAGCATATCGGCCAGTACGCCTCGCTCGAAGAGATTCAGGACACGTTTCTGCAGTTCATAAACCGCGTACCGTTTGACGGCTCGGTGGTGCTCTGCGTGGACGACCCGAACGTGCAAGCGATTCTGCCGCGCGTCAATCGCCCGGTGGTGACTTACGGCACGTCGAGCCAAGCCGATCTGATCATCGGTGACGTCAAGCTCAACGGGCTCTCCAGCCAGTTCGGCTTGAATTATCACGGTGAAGATCTGGGCGTGTTCAATCTTCCCGCGCCGCCGGGAATTCACAACGTGCGAAATGCCGCGGCTGCCGCGGCCGTTGGCCTGGTTCTCAATGTGCCGGCGGATTTGATTCGCGAGGGGCTTGCATCGTTCTCGGGAGTCGCGCGGAGATTTGAGATCAAGGGCAAATACTCCGGCGTGACGCTGATTGACGATTACGGGCATCACCCGGCCGAGATTCGCGCCACGCTGGAAGCGGCGCGCGGATGCGGATTCAAGCGCCTGCTGGTGCTTTTCCAGCCGCACCGCTATTCGCGCACGCAGCATCTCTGGGAGGATTTCCAAAGCTCGTTCAATCAGGCGGATATCGTGGTGATCACGGACATCTATGCGGCGGGAGAGGCCCCCATTGACGGCATCACCGGCGAACGCCTGGCCGAAGCCATCACCTCGGCAGGCCACAAAAACGTCGTTTACTCGAGCACTTTGCAGGGTGGCATCGAATACATGCTGCGCGAGGCGCGTTCGGGAGACGCGGTGCTGACGATCGGCGCAGGCAGCGTGGGCCGAGTGACCGAGGAACTGGCCATGCTGCTCGATGCGAGGGTTACGACGACGCGCCATGCGGATTAACGACAAGGCGGCGGCGCGATTGAAAGAGCTTGGCATCGAATTGCGCCAGGGCATTTCGCTGGCGGAGGAGACATCGCTCGGAATCGGGGGCGCGACTGACGAGATTTTGCTGGGGCGCTACGAGTCGATTCCGGAGGTGATGCGCCTGCTTGCGGACGAACATATTCCGCACCGGTTTCTGGGCGGCGGCACGAACGTGCTGATCGTGGATGGCGAGCTGCCCTGGGTGGTGCTGCATCTGCCCACGGCGAAGCCGGGGATGCGAGTGGAAGGCAACGCGGCGTACGTGGATGCATCGGCCGATCTGGGGGGCATGGTGACGTTCTGCGCGAAGCACGACCTGGGAGGCATGGAAGGCCTGATCGGCGTGCCGGGCAGCGTTGGCGGCGCTCTGCGGATGAACGCAGGGGCATATGGGACGCAAATTGGCCCGCACGTGCGCGAGGTGGAACTCTATCGGGCGGCGTCGGGACAAATTGAGACGCTGCGCGGCAGCGATATCCGTTTCGATTACCGGCACACGTCGTTCGCGCCCGACGACCTGATGCTGCGCGTGAAGCTCGAGCTGCCGCCAAAGCCGTTCAAGGAAATTATCGCCGGCATCAAAGTGTGCAACGAGAAGCGGAGGGCGAGCCAGCCGCTGAATCAGAAAAGCGCCGGCTGCATTTTCAAGAATCCCGCCGGCGGGTCGGCGGGCCGGATGATTGACGAACTCGGCCTGAAGGGCCACCGCGTGGGAGATGCGATGGTGAGCGACCGGCACGCCAACTTTTTTGTGAATGCCGGGCACGCGAGCTGCTCCGACATGCTGAAATTGATTGACGACGTGCGCGAGCGCGTGCGAGGCGCGTACGGCATGGAACTCGAGAACGAGGTAATTGTCTGGCGAAACTGAAAGCCATGGACGCGGACGCCTATCCCCAGGAACTTCTGGCGGACGAAGAGCCGAAGTATCTTCGCCGGCAGAAGCCGCTGGAGATCAAGCGGCGGAAATTTGGCCGCAAGGCGTGGAGCACGTATCTGCGCGTGGCCGTGTGGGTTGTCACGGGCGCCGCGGCCTCGTCGGCAGCGTACGAGCTGGCGCATTTTCTGCTGGCTGCTCCGGAAATGGAGCTCGTTCATCCCGAGCAGATCGCTCTCAAGGGCAACCACAACGTCACGCCCGCAAGCGTGCTCGAAATTTTTGCAGCCGACCGTGGCAAGAGCGTCCTGCGAATACCTTTAGACGAACGGCGGCGGCAAATCGAAGCGCTTCCCTGGATCGAGGAAGCAACTGTGCGGCGCGCGCTCCCGAATCGGGTTGAAGTCGAAATCACTGAGCGAACACCGGTGGCATTCGTGCGCGAAGCGAACGATATGGCGCTAGTGGATGCGCACGGCGTAATCCTCGAGCGCCCGGTCGAGGGCAATTTTCATTTTCCCGTTGTGACCGGAATCGGCGCAGATACGGCGCTGGAGGACCGCGAGAAGCGCATGCAGCTTTTTTCGGGCTTCGCGCAGCAGATCGAAACCGTGCACGCGGGCGCGCTCGACCAAGTCAGTGAAGTGGATTTGGCGGACGATGATGACGTGCGCGCCACGTTGACCGGCCTCGGAGGCGACACAGCCGGGAGCCAGGCCGATGCTCCCGTGCTCGTGTATTTCGGCAACAGCGATTTCGCGGGCAAGTATCAGACGCTCGTCGAGGATATCGGCCAGTGGCGCGCGAAGGCGGGACCGATTGAGTCGGTGGATCTGCGATTCAGCCGTGAGGCGGTGGTGAACCAGGATAGGACTGTCTTGGCGCAGCAACGCCCACCCAAACCAGCAGTCGCGCGAGCGGTGAAGAAATCGAACTGACAGTTTCCCGGTGATGGAGCGGTCGCGATAAGAGGAGCGGGCTTGACGAAGAAAGAACGGCACATTGTGGCGCTTGATATCGGCAGCACGAAGACCTGCGCGTTGATTGGCGAAATGGATGACGAAGGCGGCGTGAAATTCGCGGCGCTGGGTGCGGCGGAGTCCAAGGGCTGGCGGAAGGGCCAAATCGTAAACCTCGATCTCGCCGTCAGCTCGATTCGCCGGGCGGTGGAGGTAGCGGAGACGATTGTCGGCGTGCCTGTGGAATCGGCGATGATCGGCGTAGCAGGCGGCCATGTGCGCGGGATCAACAGCCGCGGCGGCATTACCGTGGGCGCGAGGCCGCGAGACGTCCAGCGGGACGACGTCCGCCGCGCTATCGAGGCGGCGCGCGGGATCACTCTGCCGGAGGACCGCGAGGTTCTGCACGTGTTGCCGCAGGAATTTTCGCTCGACGCGCAGGACAATATCCGCGACGCAATCGGAATGGTCGGCCAGCGCCTTGAGGCGAACGTGCATATTGTCACGGCGTCCGGCACAGCCACGCAGAATATCGTGACGGCGGTAAACCGGGCAGGCGTGCGCGTGGACGACACGGTGCTAGAGCCATTCGCCGCGGCCGAAGCGTGCCTCACGCAGGACGAACGCGAGCTGGGCGCATGCCTGCTCGATATCGGCGGCGGCACAACCGAGCTGATCGCGTACGCGGGAGGCGTGGTGCGGCACACGGCGGCGGTCCCGGTCGGCGGCGACCATTTCACGAACGACCTCGCCGTCGGGCTGCGGACTCCGATCCCAGAAGCGGAAAAGATCAAGCGCGAGCATGCGCAGGCATTCCGCGAACACCTGACCGAAGATTTCCCTATTGAGATTGCCAGCG
Organism: Acidobacteriota bacterium; assembly: GCA_003166795.1. Classification (GTDB taxonomy): domain Bacteria; phylum Acidobacteriota; class Terriglobia; order Acidiferrales; family UBA7541; genus Palsa-295. The sequence continues at coordinate 72,661 of PMUS01000065.1, forward strand.
TGGGCGACCGCCCGCCGCGAACTGTGTTCGCTCGGATGCTGGCCGATATCGTGGGTCCGCGCGCCCAGGAACTGCTGATGCTCATCCGCGACGAAATGCGCCGCGGCGGTGTTGAGTCGCAAATCCCCGCTGGAATAATTCTCACCGGCGGCGGATCGCAGCTCCGCGGGCTGCCGGAGCTGGCCGAAAAGATATTCAACCTGCCGGTACGGACGGCGGTACCGCGAGGTCTCGCGGGGATGAGCGAAGAGGTTTCCCGGCCCGAGTATTCAACCGCGGTGGGACTGGTTCTCTACGGGGCGCGCACGCGACGCCTCGCCGGAGCTCGTCCTGCGGGTTTCATGGGCAAGCTGAAAAGCATGTTTGCAGGGGCGTGACATTTTGGCGTAGCAAAATTCGCAATTCGCGACACAGTTCAAGACTGAGGGAGGAATCATGGCACCGAAAGAATCGAGCATCCGAGTTTCATTCAGTGAAGAGGCACAGGACGGCGCCAGAATCAAAGTGATCGGCGTGGGAGGGGGCGGATCGAACGCCGTCAACCGCATGATCCGCGCCAAAGTCGAGGGCGTCGAATTCATCGCCGCCAATACCGACTTGCAAGCCCTAAAACTTTCGCAGGCGCCGGTGAAGCTGCAGCTTGGCGCGAAGCTGACGAAGGGGCTGGGCGCGGGCGCGAATCCCGAGGTCGGGCGCAAGGCGGCGCTCGAGGATACGGAGAAAATTCTCGAAGCCTTGGACGGTTCGGACATGGTGTTTGTCACGGCCGGGCTCGGCGGGGGCACCGGCAGCGGCGCGGCGCCGGTGGTGGCGAATCTGGCAAGCGAGCTCGGCGCTCTCACGGTGGCGGTTGTGACGAAGCCGTTTGCATTCGAGGGCAAGCGGCGCATGCAGCAGGCCGAGCAGGCGCTGAACGAGCTGGTCGGATGCGTGGACACCGTGATCGTGATCCCGAACGAGCGGCTGATGGAGTGCGTCGAGCAGGGCACGAGTTTCTTCGAGGCGTTCCGCATCGCCGACGACATCCTGCGTCAGGCCGTGCAGGGAATTTCCGACATCATTACGATTCCTGGAATCATCAATCGCGACTTCGCGGACGTGAAAACAATTATGTCCGGCCAGGGCTACGCGGTGATGGGCACGGCGGTCGCGTCGGGATCGAACCGCGCGATTGACGCCGCGAACCGCGCCATCAATAGCCCGCTGCTCGAGGACAATTGCATCAACGGCGCGCAGGGAATCCTGATCAACGTCACCGGATCGTCCAGCCTCTCGCTGCATGAAATTCACGAGGCTTCGTCCATCATTCAAAAAGCCGCGCACGAGAACGCGAACATCATCTTCGGCGCGGTGCAGGATGACGCGATGAAGGAATCGGTGAAGATCACGGTGATCGCCGCGGGTTTCCGCGAAGTGGCCGGCAAGAAGACGAATACGCGGCCATCGTATCTGCCGAAGACGTGGAAATCGGAACGCGAAGCCACCGTCGCTCCGCCGCAGACAAATGTGGTGCAGCAGGTCGCCCGCAACGTCAGCGACGTCGTGCCGGAAATGCCGGCCGACGACCTCGACGTGCCGACCTTCTTGCGGCGGCAGGCGCAGAAGGCCTAGCGCATCAATTTGGCGGGAAGGAGGGGCGCGGCTAGCGGCGTCCCTACAATCCTCGGGTGTTTTCATCCTGCATGCGTCCCGGTATAGACTTCCGGAATGGGCGCCATCATTCGAATTCAGCGCGAGGTTGCCGAGGAGTTAGGGAAACGCGCGCTGCAGGAAACAAAGCTGGAGTGCTGCGGACTTCTTGCTGGTAGCGGCGGCGTGGTCACATACGTCTTCCCGGCGGAAAATGTGGCTAGCGAGCCCGCGAAGAGCTACGAGATTGCGCCCAAAGAAATCTTCCGGATGATGCGGGAATTCCGCGCCGCGGGGCTGGAGTTTCTCGGCATCTACCATTCGCATCCCGACGGCAAAAACGAGCCATCCACGCGGGATATCGAGCTTGCATACTATTCGGAGGAAACCTACTTTATCCTCTCACCGCGCCGCGATGCGGCGAAGCCCGTGCGTGCCTTTTCGATTCGTGATGGACGTGTTGTCGAACTCGAAATTCAGATCGTCTAACCCCGAACCTTCAGCACGACGGTGGTGATGTCGTCCTGCTGCTCGCTGCCGCCTTCGCAGAACTGGCGCGCCTCCTCGAAAAGCAATGTCAGCGAATCTTCGGCGGTCCTGCAGCGGCACTGCAGCCATGTATCCTGGAGCCTTTCCCAGCTGAAATCCTTATCGTGACGGTCGCGAAGTTCGTGGAGTCCGTCCGTGGCGAACAGCACGGCGTCGCCGGGGAAAAGTTCGACGCAATGGCTGTCGTACGTAGCCCCGGGGAAAATACCGGAAGGCAATCCGCCTTCGCCAAGCGGCCTGCAGCCGGATTCGGACACCAGCAGCGGTTGCGGCATGCCGGCGTTTGAGAAAGTCAATTTACGCGAGGCGGGATCAAATATCGCGTACAGCGTGGTGGCATATCGCCCAGTCACGGGCCGCACCAGCATGCGGTTGTTCAGGAGCGCGAGCGATTCGGCAGTGCTGGAGCCGGTCTTGTGCAAGCCGCGCAAGAGGCCCATTACGAGCGCCGCATAGAGCGCGGCCGGAAGGCCCTTGCCGACGACGTCGCCGATGTACAGCCCCACTTGACCATCCGGCAGCTCGAAAAAGTCCGCGAAATCTCCCCCAACGCCGGCATACGGCGAAAATCGGTACGCGATTTCGAACGAAGGCGCCTCGAGCGAGCAGGCAGGCAAGAGCGAATACTGAATTTGGCGAGCCTCCTCGCGTTCAAATCGAGTGACCGGACCAGCGAAGCGTTCATCGAGAGAGGACTGCAGCCCCATCCTATGATTGTCTAACGGTTCGGAGTCGAAAGGGATGAGAGATTCTTAATGGTTATCTTGCGGGGCGTGGTGAGAGAGCGCGGATTCGAGCGCAAAGGGCTCAGCGAGCAGTGCTAGCGCCCGCGAGCGCTGCTTCAGCAGCCTCCAGGCGGCGCGCATAGAGAGGGAACTGAGCGGCGAATGCGGCCACTTCGCCGCGTACGCGCTGCTCGATTGCGGTATCGCCCAGGTGGTCGAGCACTTCGGCGATCCAGCCTGCGATCCGCTCCATTTCGGGTTCGCGCATGCCACGCGTGGTGACCGCAGGAGTGCCCATGCGAATGCCGCCAGCCTTCAGGGGGGGCAGCGGGTCAAACGGAATGGAATTCTTGTTGACCGTGATGCCGGAGCGATCCAGCGCCGGTTGCGCCACGCTGCCCGTCAACCCGCGGCAATTGACGTCCACCAGGAAGAGATGATTGTCCGTGCCGCCGCTGACGATTCGGAAGCCGCGCCTGGCCACAGCTGCGGCGAGCGCCTGAGCGTTGGAGACCACCTGCCGCTGGTATTCGGCGAACCCCGGCTCCGCCGCTTCCTTCAGGCAGACAGCCTTGGCTGCAATGATGTGCATCAGCGGGCCGCCCTGGATGCCCGGAAAGGTGGCACGATCGAGATCCTTGGCATATTTCTCGCGGCAGAGAATCAGGCCGCCGCGAGGGCCGCGCAGCGTCTTGTGCGTGGTGGTCGCGACGAAGTCGGCATAGGGCACGGGACTCGGGTGCACGCCGGCAGCGATAAGGCCCGCGATATGCGCCATGTCCACGAACAGCAGCGCGCCGATTGACTGCGCGATTTGCGCCATGCGCGGAAAATCGAAAATGCGCGAATAGGCGCTGGCGCCGGCAACGATCATTTTTGGCTTATGCTCGCGTGCGAGGCGCTCGAGCTCGTCGTAGTCGATTGTCTCGGTCACTTTTGCCACGCCATAGGGGACGAAATTGTAAGTCTTGCCGGAAAAATTCAGCGGATGTCCGTGCGTCAGGTGGCCGCCGTGCGCCAGGTTCATTCCCAGCACGGTGTCGCCCGGCTGCAGCGCCGTCATATAGACGGCGATGTTCGCCTGTGTGCCAGAGTGAGGCTGGACGTTGGCATGCTCGGCGCCGAAGAGCGCCTTCGCGCGGTCAATGGCGAGCTGCTCGGCCTGATCCACGAATTCGCAGCCGCCGTAGTAGCGCTTGCCCGGGTAGCCCTCGGCATATTTGTTCGTGAGCACCGAGCCCATCGTTTCCATCACCGCTTCGGAAACGAAATTCTCGGATGGGATCAGCTCCAGGCCGGTGGCCTGGCGGCGGACCTCGTCGCGGAGGACCGCTGCAATGGCCGGATCAACTTCTTCGAGTGAGCGGCTCATCCTGCGAAGGTCTGGTGTCTCGTGGGCCATACGTGCGCTCATCTTAGCAAAAGCGGTGATGCGTAGCGAGCGCCGCCAGACAAGTTGCGTGGCTGTGAAGAATACGAGCGTAAGGCGAGGGAGCGGCGGAAGACGAAACAGGAAGACCCGGCCGACGCCCTGTCAGGCGCCGGCCGGGTCACACTGCACTAAAAAACCGCGATCGTGTTCGGCAGGTCGGCTAGAAAGTGTATTTCAAGCCAAACTGCATAATGCGCCCCGGGACCGAACTCGAGGTGATCTCTCCATAGTCGCTCGTGTTGCGATCGTTGACGGGCAAATTGAACTGCGCGTGATTGAAGAGGTTATAGAATTCCGCCCGGAACTGAAGGTTGGCGTCTTCCCGAAGTCCTCCGACCCTCGTATTCTTGATGATTCCCATGTCGAAGTTCAGCTGCGTGCAGCACCTGATGACTCCGACACCGGAATCGCCGAAGCCCGTGCCGCATTCAAGGAACGCCGGGTCGGCACCCGAGCAGTTACCTGTCGAGCCGCCTCCCGGGTTGGGAATTCCACCAAACTCGGGAGCTGGGACGACCGCAGCCGGATTGAGGAACCCGCCTACGCGGGACACCATGCTGCCCGACGTGCCGAGGGGAATACCCGACTTGCAATTACCGGTCTTTGCGTTGCAATCGATCGGGTCCGCAAGTTCGACCCGGCTGTAAGCGCCCGTGGCCTCACCGCTGCCGTAGAGAAGTGCCGGGGTGCTTGAATCAACAAGCGTGAAAGGCAGACCGTCCTGAATTGTGGTCACGCCGGAAACGCCCCACCCACCCAGAACCTTTTCGTGCCAGCCGTCTCCCTTGTATGGCACATCGTAGTTGTAGCTGAGCACAAAACGGTTGGGGCGATTGAAGGCCGCCGGACCGTATTGCTGGCGGTCATTCAAGGGGTCGTTCGTGGAAGCGCTGCCAGAAAGGACGTTGCCGCCCGTGGCAATGCCAGCCCCAGCTTCGCTGGCGTTGATATCGGTCTTGAGGCTGCTCCAGGTGTAAGAAGCCTGAAGAGTCAGACCATGGGAAAACGTGTGCCGGAGCTGGGCCTGCAAACTGTTGTACAAGTGATTTCCGTCGGTTTCGACTTGCTGCAGACCTCCCGGAGCCACGCCGAGGTAACCGACACGGCCAAGGTAATTGCTGGAGGTGTTAGCCAAAACCTGAGTAGCGGGATTGGTGTTGCCAACATCGTTCATCGGGAACGAGCTGGCGGGCCGCTCAAGATTTATGTTGACCTGATCGGTCGGTGGATCGGGGGCGCCGGCGACGAGATACGCGAGGTTTGGTTCGCGGTTCCAATCGAAGAGGTGGATTCCATGCGTCCCGATATAGCCGACATCGAGCACCCAACCGCGCGCAAACTCGTATTGAGTGTCGAGATTATATTGCTGGATTTTGGGTGTGCGCATGAGTGGGTCATCGCCTGACGTGAGGAGCCCCGAGGCATTGCCACCGTTTATGTCCGTGATGGTGGTAGCGCCGTTCACTGGATCTCCCGCGGCCACTACTAGAGTTCGCGGGATGAATCCAAGGAATGCCTGCGTCACGAAAGGACTTTCCAGAGTTTCCGATGGAGCCGTGCCGATGCCGGTGGCGTAAGGAGGCATATTGCCCAGGATATTATCCCCCACGAGGTTGCCGTAAACGCGGTCGAAGAACATGCCGTAGCCCGCGCGAATAACAAGTTTATCCCTCGCCTGCCACGCTAGACCGATGCGCGGAGAGAAGTTGTCGAGAGGAGAGCCTCTCAACAACGTGTCGTTGTCGTTGATGGCGATCCCGGTTGACCCGAACTGACCGGTAAGATTTCCGTAGAACGGCCGGTTGAAATTCTTTTGGATCAGATAGCCCGCCAGAGTGCCGCCGGGATTATTCAGGAAGAAAGAGCCCGTATCCACGAGACCGGCGTACTCGTGGGCGAAGTTCGTGAAGATGCCTTCGTTATCGGAGGGCCATCCGTCATATTCCCAGCGAAGCCCCACGTTCACTGTGAGGTGCCGTGTCACTTTGATGTCGTCCTGAGCGAACGACGAGAATTCGTTGATGCGCCAGTGGTGTGGATTCGTTGTGCCGTTCGGCAACAGACGATAGGTAAGGTTGATGAAAAACGCGTTGTCGGCGGGGAGGGGCGTACCGCCGGCTGCGCCGGGGCTGCTGGTCATGAGATCGGCATTATTCCCGGCGACGATCCAACCTCTTTCCCGGTCCGGCTGCGCCCAATTCCACTGAATGCGCTGTGTGTTAACGCCAGCTCGAATCGAATGCTTGCCATGGTTCCAGGAAATCTGGTCGCCCGTCAGGAAGCTCTGCTGGAGGCTATGGGTGGCCGAAAAGAAATTCCCGCCGGCCTGCCAGGCTCCCCAGTTTGACCCTGGAAACGTGAAGGCGCCGAGAACCGGGACCAAAGAGTCTTCGCGGTTGTTGGCGGCAGCCGCCGACAAGGGGCAAGGTGCGCCGTTGTTAATGGCCGGAATAAGGTCGAGAGGGGTGATGCCATCACCGGCGCACGACTGGACCGTGACACCGTCAGTAACATTTAGGAACAACCGCTGGGCCGAGCCCCATACTTCGTTCACAAAATTGTTGGTGACCACTGACGTGAGCTTCACAACGGCCGATTGCGAACCGTAGTGTCCGTCCTCCGGAGCCCCGGGGTCGCAGCCGCTGAGGATGCAACTGAAACTCTGGGTCTGCGGATCCTTGGAGAAGAAGTACTTCTCGGACAGGGTGTTCTTAGGCGAAAGGATGTAATCCGTGTTGATCATGAACTGATCTTCATTGGCGGCCGTGGCTTGGGAAATGGTTGTCGGCGAAGCGCATGAGTCGGTGGCCACGCAGAACGGCACGCCACTCGAGTTGTAACGCACGCTAGGAAGGTAATAGCCATTGTTGAAGCCACCCTTCACCTGCGGAATTTTCTCCGTCTGCTGAGCGAGATTGATGAACGTCTGGCTGATATTGGAGCCGTTGTTCGCCACCGTGGTGGACGTACCCAAGCCCAGGAAGCCCAGGATGTCTGATTCCCCACCAAACGCGCACCCCAGGTATTTCCGGTACGTCGAAGCATCGCAGGGCGAGCCGATGGCGGCTGCAGAGTTAGCATTCAACGGATTCTGAATACCGTAATCGAGCGGTATCGTGTATCCGGCGCCCTGGTCCGACCGCGCCTCCGCAAAGGGAACCCCCGGCTCGTTCAACGGAATCAGGCCGACGGAAGTGATACCCGTGGCGAAGCCGTTGCTGCCGATTCCGTTGAGCTGCCGCGTACCCTGGTAGGAACCAAAGACGAAGAGCTTATCTTTGATGATCGGTCCCCCCACCGTGCCGCCATACTGGTTCTGCTTCACTTCGGGCGGTGCATTGGGCAGTCCTTCGCCGGCTTCCGACCGCTTGTAGAAGAAATCGTTGGCGTTGAAGAAGTTATTGCGGTTGAACTCCCAGATCGCTCCGTGGAGCTGATTGGTGCCGCTCTTGGTCACCACGTTGACGTTTGCGCCGGGGTTCTGGCCATATGCGGCGTCGTATTGTGACGTCTGGACCTTGAACTCCTGAATCGAGTCCGGGTTGGGGATCGGAATTCCGGCATAGCTGCCCGACTGCGCTGCGCCGCCGCTGCCGTAGTTCGTGGTAATGACTCCGTCCATCATGTAAGTGTTCTGATCAGAGCCGGAACCGTTCACGTTAATATCCTCGGTGCCGTTTCCGACCGCTGTTGCCGTCGCGACGTTTGCCGTGACACCGGGCGAGAGATCGATAACCTGGGTGTAGTTGCGCGTGCTCAGGGGCAGCTCAACAACAGTTTGCCCGGCGACCAACCCTCCAACCGTGGCGTTCTGCGTTTGGACAGTCTCGGCTGTGGCTTCGACGGTTACTTGCTGATTCTGCGAGCCGATTTCAAGACTGCGATTCAGCACGGGGGTCTCGGTGATGTCAATGGTGATCGACGCGACATCGGCGGTCTTAAAGCCGGACGCGGAGAATTTCACGCCGTAATTTCCAGGCGGGAGCTGTGAAATCTTATAGGAGCCGCTGGCGTCAGTAGTAGTTGTGCGCGACTGACCTGTGCCGATGTTGGTCGCCGTGACCGTCGCGCCGGAGATGCTGCCGCCGGAAGGATCGGTGACTGTTCCGGACAGCGCTCCAGTCGAGGCGCTTTGCGCCTGAACGCCGCTTGCGCCTACGAACATCAGTAACAGCGCAGCGAGCGCGCAGATCGAGACACACTTCAACGTACGATTGAAATTACTGGTCATTCCCCCACCCCCCTGAATATCTCGTACAAAATGTCGTAGCGCCCCCCAGGGCGCTCGTGCTGGGGCACTTAGTACTACGCGCGATTATCGCTTGTCAAGTTCATTCAACGCCTGTGTTCACCAACTTCGGCCGGTCCCCGAACGGAATTCGCATATTGCCTGGCAGCCGAAACAAGCGGCGGGGATGTTTCGTATGGAGAAAAACGGAGCAGGAACTTCGCGAAGGGTTGTGGGAAAAAAAGGCCCGACCGGCGTTTGAAACTGCGCCGGTCGGGCCTTTTTCGATCAGAAAAACAATGCCAGTCTAGAACGTGAGCTTCAATCCGAACTGAATCTCGCGCGAAGTAGTTGCCGTGCCTTCGATTGAGCCCGAATCACCCGGTTGGCCGGTGGGCGCCGCCGTAGCCGCAAATGCGGCGCCGGTCAGCACTCCAGTCGCGAGTGGTTGCGCGAAATTCGTGTGATTCAAAACATTGTAGAATTCCGCGCGGAACTGGGCGTTCAATCCCTCCCAGACTTTTGTGTTCTTGATCAAGGAGAAATCGAGATTGACGAGCCCTGGGCCGGTCACAGATCCTCTCGGAACATCGCCCAACGTACCAAATGGTTGCGACGTATAGCACGTGGAGTTAAACCAGTTGTACCACTTGCCGAGAACCTGATCTCTCCCACCCGGGCACGTGCCGGAATAATCCGGCCGATCTCCCTGAATGGCGGCGAGGTCCGTAACATCGGCTCCCTCTTGAATTGTGACGGGTAGACCGGTGTTCGCGCGGAGGATCGAGCTGACCTGCCATCCCTCCACGAGACGGTTTCCCCGGAACGGCAGGCTGTAGACACCGTTGGCTACGAAGTTGTGGCGAATATCGAAACTGCAGAGACCGTAGTCATATTTCCGATCGTACGGGTCCGCCTGTTCGTAAATGTCCTGCTCGAGTCCAGACGAAGCGGAGCCGGTTCCCAGGCACTTTGAGTATGTGTACGACGCTTGCCCTGAAAATGAACGGCTGAATTGATGATTCAAGGAAATCTGCAAAGAATTGTAGTTCGATGTTTGCTGCGCGACAGCCGTGCTGAGCTGTCCGAAATATGCATTCGAGCCTGGCCCGAGGATCGACGTAAGGGAAGTCGGAGCCTGCGGGTTTGCGGCGGTGCTGATGCGCGGGTTCTGCGCGAAAGTGGCGCCGTTCGCGAAGTATGTGCTCGCAGGGTCCTGGCAGCCGGTCGTGAAAATCCCAGCTGCTTCATTTGCTGCGCTGGTCGCGCACATCGGGGCATTCAAATCCACCTCGGTGAACAAGTGCCGGCCTTCCGATCCGATATATCCGACGGACAGAACGGTGCCGGGGGTAATCTGACGCTGGATCGTCAAGTTGTACTGCATAACGTACGGTGAGCCGCCGGTCAGGTAATTCACGCCGGCGAATTCACTGATTGCCGCTGTCGGGCCGCCTGGAACTACGCCCGGGAACGGGTTCGGAAATCCGATATTTTGAGCGAAGCTCTCAAAATCGGCGCTGGCATACGGAAACGACAGGTATGAAGCGGATGCGTACGTTCGAGGCGCGACCTGATCGTGGAAAAGCCCGAAACCAGCGCGGATTGAAGTCTTGTGATTCGAGAACGGATCGAAAGCGACACCGATGCGCGGCTCGAAGTTTTCTGCGTTTGGATTCGATTGGAAAATATGCCGGACCGGCGTATAGCCCGTGGCATATGAGGCTCCGCCGGGAGCTGTGAAGTAGTTGTTGGTATCCGGGAACGGAGCATTGACGATGGTCGTGAACGGACCACCCGTCGGGTTCGTCGCGTAGTCATATCGTACGCCGAGATTCAAGGTCAGTCTCGACGTCACCTTCCAGTCGTCCTCGAAGTAAGGCGCGTAGTCAACTTCCCGGAAGTTACGGCGGGAATTATCGTGTCCCGGATACGTTCCCAGGAACAGGAATGGATTGCCCGTCATGAATGACTGCTCGCCAAAGTAAATGTAATCGCCGCCGTATACGAAGGGAGCGTAGATATTGGATTGGACGCGGGTGATGGACACACCCACCTTGAAGCTGTGGGAGCCGTGGGTCCAGACCAGATCGTCGCCGCCGCCAATCTTATTCTGAGCGAGAATGTACGGCAGTCCCGTATTCGCGCCAAGCGGAGCGCAGCCGGGGCAGCCCGCAGTGATCGATCCGTCCGGAAAGCCCGGAACAAACTGCAACGCGGAATCAGGCGTTGTCGTTGTATTGGCGGTTTCAAAGGTGCGTGTAAAGTTGAAGCGAATCTCGTTCACAACCGTGGCCGAAACAATTCTCCGCTCCTGCAGCGTGAAATACTGGTTCGCGGAGTTGGCCACCTCTGGCCAATCGGCAAGCACGGGCGAGCCGGCAAACGGATTGCTCAATTGAGAGCGGTCGGAAACATAGCGCCCGAAGACGGTATCCTTCGAAGACAAGTTGTAGTCAATGCGCCCGATGACGTAATTCTCGGACTGGGCGGTGGTGTTGACGTTGGTGAAATTTGAATAACCGCCGCGATCGGCCGTGCCGGCCGTGGAGTTCGGTGTCGGATAGAGCGCCAAAATCTGGGCAAGGGTGGAAGCCGCCGCGATGGATTGGCCGCCCGCACCCGATCCGAGCCCTCCGGGGATGGGGAGAATTGGATTCGTTGCGCTACCTGGCGTTCCGGATGCGTCTGCCGGGCAAGCCGCATTGGCAGGGGCCTGATTAGCGCAAGGCAACTCGCCCAGAGAAACGTAAGGCTCGGGGACTAGTGAGGTCACGGTGGTTCCGAGGAAATTTCGCAGGCCCTCGTAGTTCGCGAAGAAAAATAGTTTATCTTTTTCGATGGGCCCGCCGACGCTGCCGCCAAACTGGTTCTGCCGGAATTCGGGTTTCTCGTTGGGAGTAACGGTCGGAGATCCGTCCGCATTCGTGCCGCCCGTGCCCGTGAAATCGAAGAAGTTGCGCGAGTCCAGCGCGCTGTTGCGCAGGAACTCATATCCGGAGCCGTGATATTCGTTCGATCCGGATTTGCTCGCTTCATTCACCACGGCGCCGTTTCCGCCAAACTGAGCGCCGTAGGTGTTGGTCAGAATCTGAAACTCTGAAATTCCCTCAACGCCCAGAGCCGTCCCGAGGGCGGCCGATCCTGGACCGTGCTCCCAGAAATCCCGCACGTCTTCGTTATCCAGCAAAAATGCCTGTCCTTCGGGCCGGGATCCGGCGAACGAATAGCTCGTCTGATTGCCATAGAAGGAACCGGACGTTCCCCCGCCTCCAGGGCCAGAGCTGCCTCCGGGGCTATTGCTGAACGATTGAACGCCCGGAGCCAGCTCGAGGAGCTGGGTGTAGTTGCGTCCGTTCAGTGGCAACTGCTCCAATTGCGTTTGGCTGACGAGCGAAGACACCGTCGCCGATTGAGTTTCCACTTGCGACACTTGGCCCTCTACCGTGACGTTCTGCGTGGCCTCGCCAACGGGAAGCGCGAAATCGACGAGCGGATGTGCGCCGACGGTCAACGTGACGCCTTTGTGAGTGACGGTCTGAAAGCCCGATAGCGACGCCTGAATATCGTAGGTTCCGATCGGAAGGTCCGCCACTTCGTACCGGCCCTGTCCGTCGGTTACGGTCGCTTGTTCTACGTTGGTGCCAACATTGGTTACCTGGACTTTTGCGCCAACCAACGCCCCGCCGGAAGGATCGGTTGCCGTGCCCGAAATGGTTGCGGTTTGAGTTTGGGCCTCGACACGATTTGCGCCAAAAACGAAAAACAACAGGCCCAGTGCGCACACGAGCGCGCAAGAAAATAACTTCACAACAGTATGATAATCAGTCGCTGGATTTAGCCGATTCACATTCCCCCCCGGGACCACCTTCTTGAAGTTCAACCCACTCTGTACAGCACATCTTAAGTACTACGGCGTCCTTCGGAGTGTCAAGACTGAATCAACATAGGTACTCACATAGATACTCACATATGTACTCATATTATGTGAAAAGCACAGTGCAGGCGGGCAAAAAATCGCTACGCGATCAGACGCGCCGGATCGCTCCCATGGGTACAGCTCTTGCATTGCCTGAGAGACGAATTTGTGTTAGAAGTACGCCACTTAGTCGAACCCGTAGGGAAAATGCCAGATTCGCTTCACAGAAATCACATGAAGAAGCGCTTGTCCAGGGCCGTTAATTCCCTGCACACCCGGCCTGGTTTCCTGCTTTGGCGCGCCCACCACATCGCGGTTTCGATTTTTAGCGACGAATGCCACGACCTGGCGATTACTCCATCCCAGCTCGCCGTGCTCTCCGTTGTGAAGGAAGTGCGAGGGATAGACCAGATGGAAGTCTCGCGCCTGGCTGGTGTTGACCGCTTTACGACCGCATTGGTCGTGTCCAATCTGATCAAGCGCGGGCTGATGCTCCGGGATCAAAGAACGGAGGACCGCCGTTGCTACGGCCTGCGAATCAGCCCGTCGGGACTTCGACTGCTCAATCGTGCTCAGAGGAATACCGCTCGTGCGCGTGCGCGCCTGATATCGCCGTTCACAGCTCCAGAGCAGCGCGCGCTGACGCTTCTTCTCCGGCGCCTGGTTATAACCCTCAACGATGATGCCCGCGCTCCCCTCGACGAGGCGGCCCTTCCGAACACTCCGCGATTAGCGCAGCGCGGCACAAGGAAGAAGTCGCGCTAGATCCGCCAGGGCCCTTCGGAGCTCGGAACAAACTCTGGACGCGGCCTTATCCCACCTTGATAATGATTCTCCGCCAAGTGGCGGATTGCGTTGTGCGGGCCCAGGCGCGGACAAGGACAAACAACAGAATGCCGGACATGAAGCTGACGACGCGCGCGGAAGATTTTTCGGAATGGTACAACCAGCTCGTCCTGCGGGCCGAGCTCGCCGACTACGCGCCGGTGCGCGGCTGCATGATCGTGCGTCCGTATGGCTGGGCGCTGTGGGAAAATATCACGGCGGCTCTGGACAAGCGTTTCAAGGCCACCGGGCACGTCAACGCGGCGTTTCCGCTTTTGATTCCGCGCAGCTTCATTGACAAGGAAAAATCGCACGTCGCCGGATTTTCACCCGAACTGGCGGTGGTGACGCATGGCGGCGGCGAGAAACTGGAAGAGCCGCTGGTGATCCGCCCGACATCGGAAACGATCATCGGGCACGCATATGCGAAGTGGATTCAGTCGTACCGCGACCTGCCGATCCTGATCAATCAATGGAACAGCGTGGTACGTTGGGAACTTCGCACGCGGCTGTTTCTGCGCACGCTCGAATTTTTCTGGCAGGAAGGGCACACGGCGCACGCGACCGCTGAAGAAGCGGAAGCTGAAACGCGCCAGATGCTCGACATCTATACAGATTTTGCGGTGCGCGAGGCGGCGGTGCCCGTGATTCCGGGGCGCAAATCAGCGGCCGAGCGATTTGCGGGCGCCGATCAGACCTATTCAATTGAAGCCATGATGGGCGATTGCAAAGCACTGCAGGCGGGCACTTCGCACAATCTCGGCCAGAATTTCGCGAAGGCGTTCGAGATTCGGTACCTTGATAAGGGCGGCGTCTTGCAACATTGCTGGACGACCTCGTGGGGAATGTCTACGCGGTTCGTGGGCGCCATCATCATGGTTCACGGCGACGATCAGGGATTGATTTTGCCGCCTCGCCTTGCGCCGTTTCAGCTGGTGATCGTCCCGATTTACAAGACGGACGACGAGCGCGCCGCGGTGATGGAAAATGCCCAGCGGCTCCGGCGCGAATTGGTTGACGCCGGCATCCGCGTGAAGATGGACGAGCGCGAAGGAATGAGCCCCGGCTTCAAGTTCAATGACTGGGAGATGCGCGGCGTTCCGCTGCGGCTCGAGCTTGGGCCGAAGGATGTCGCCAAGGCCTCGGTGGTCCTCGCACGTCGCGATCGGCCGGGCAAGGAAGGGAAGTCGTTCGTCCCGCAGCAGGGAATTGCCGCTGCAGTGGCGCAAATGCTCGAGGAGATTCAGAAAGCGCTGTACGATCGCGCGCTCGAATTCCGCAGAGCGAACACGGCCGAACCCGCGGATTACGAAGAGTTCAAGAAGGCGGTCGAGAAAGGCTTTGCGTTTTCCTGGTGGTGCGGCGGCACCGAATGCGAAGAAAAGATCAAGGAAGAGACCAAGGCGACCATGCGCTGCATCCCTCTGGAGCAGCCGGGCGGCTCGGGAAAGTGTATCTATTGCGGCCAGCCCGCCGCCGAGAAGGCAATTTTCGCGAAGGCGTACTGACGAACATCCCAGACTGAGCGGCCGCGAATTCGCGACACCTGCTGACGAAACATCTCGCCGTAGCTCAAAACTCCAAACGCGCCTGGAAAGCGATCATGCGCGGAGAGCTATCGCCGCCCAGCCCGACGCCGAGCAGTCCAGTCGGCGGCGATGTGGTGTAAGTCAGTGCTCCGAATCCGGTCTGCGTGGAGGGTTCTCCCGGGATGCCGGCCAAGACCATGCTCGGCAGGCCGAAGTCCGCGTGGTTGAAGACGTTAAAGAACTGAGCATCGAGCCGCAACTTTAGGTGCTCCGACAGTGGAAACCACTTCGTGATGTAGAAGTCGCTCCAGAAAAAATCGGGGCCGCGCAGCGAATTGCGGCCCAAATCCCCGAACTCGCAATTCCGTGGATTGTCGCCACCGTTGCATGCGCCCGTGCCCGGGTCAACCGCTGAGGCAAACGCGTCCGGGTTGAGCCATTGAATCGTCCCGGGCTGCGTCACGCCCGAAATAGGCCTGTGCTCGTACAGTGGAACGCCGGGAACGACGCCAGCAAATTGGGGACCGCCTCCCTGCACAATGCCGTTGCCGTCTCCCGAATAGGGCGTGCTCAGCACTGAAAACGGGATCCCGCTGTGCCAAACGAATGTGCCGGAAACTTGCCAGCCGTTCAGCACGCCGCCCAGGCCGCGGTTCCGCACATGAACAGGCAGCTGATACACGTATTCGGCGTTGAGATTATGCCGGATGTCATAGTCGCAGGGGCCGTAATCGCGAGCGAGACCTCCCGGCAGGGGAGTAAGGATTCCGCCTGCCGCGAATTGCAAGAATCCGCCGTTCGAGACTTGGTCCATACACCGGCTGAGCGTGTAATTGACTTGTCCCTGCAATCCGCGGCCGAGTCGCTTCATGGCGGTTAGTTGAAGTCCGTTGTAAAGACTGCTGGCGCCCGTGGAAAACTGCGTCACCGCGCCAAATCTCGGATCGGTCGGCTCCAAGTAGGGGAACGGAGCAAAGCAGCCCTGGCACACCGTCTGATAACCGTTCACCTGGGTCAGATATGGTTGGTCGAGCGCGCGCGTGCCCACGTATTGCGCATGCACGCTAGCCGAGCTCCCGAGTTGATGCTCGATTCCGAGACTCCATTCCATGAAGTACGGCGCGCGAAGTTCGCCGCCCGGCACCGCAGTGATAGCGACTTGAGGAAGGCAAGCCGCGGAATTTGCCTCCGGAGACGCGCACGAGAGCTCGCCCTGCGCGAATCCTGAACCGAAGGCTTTATTGGCGGCAATCGTGGCGTCAATCGCGCTGTTGGGGACTCCGGGCGCAATCGCGGCGCCGCCAACCGTGCCTAGCAATCCTCCCGTGAACGTGCGTACGTATGGAGGATTCATGCCGACCGTGTCGGCAACGCTGCCAGGCATAATGTCGCTGAAGAGGCCGATGCCTGTTCGAAGGATGAAATTCGGCCCGAACTGCCACGCGATCGCCGTTCTCGGCTGAAGGATTGCGAGCGGAGTGGAGTCAAACAGCTTTCCAAGATGAGTTTGAATTGCGTCGCTTAGCGGTTGATCAACGTCGTGGGAAATCGAGCTGAACGAACCGCGAAGGCGCCCAATTTCGTCATGCGGATTCAGGGGATTGGAGTTGAACGTGTCGCGAATCCCGAAGGTCCAGGTGAGCTTGGGAGTCACTTTCCAGGTGTCTTGGGCGTAGAGGTCCAGATTGAGGAAGCTGAACGGCTCGTGCGTCGAAAGTGGAAACGTCTCCGTCGCGGTGGAAGCCACTCCGTAAATGAACTGGGGCAACGTTGTATAGGTGACCGTTGGCACGGTCCCTTCGCCAAAGTCGAAATCGTTGAGACGAAAGACTCGCGTATTTGTTCCAAACCTGAGTTCGTGGGCGCCATGCGTCCAGGCAAGATTATCGTTGATGAAAAACCGCGTGGCGCGCCGTCCCTGGAGCCACGTGTTATCGAGGCCGCCCATTGTGGTGAAAGGCGCGTTCGCGCCGTTCCCTTGCAAGACGATCGGGAACGCGGCGAGCGTCTCTTGAAAATCGGCGGGTGCGAATAGGCTTCCGTACCAGGAAAATGCCGGATTGAAGTAGTTCACAAGATTCTGCGAGAAGACATGAGTGAATCCTGCCGCAAGTGAGTAGAGCGGCTGCGGAGAAACCGAGTTAAATAGAGAGTTAATTGGGTCGGTGTATGCAGCCTGCACGCCAGTATCAGCCTGAAAGCGAAACCAGGCTGTATCCTTCGCGCCGATGTTCCAATCTACGCGGGCTGTCTGGACCTGTTCGTGGTCATCGCTCGAATGCGAAACGCTCTGGCGGTTGGCGCAACCGTCTCCATCAGGCGGATTGCCGGCTGCCGGACTGCCGTCCGCGTTGAACGGGCAGCCGAGCACCTGAAGCGAACTCCCGCTCAGGTTTCCGTAGAGGGAAAACATCCTCTGATAGAACGGTACCTCCTGCAGCGCCGGAGCGTAAGTTGATCCCGTGATCGAATCAATTCCGCCATGCGGAAGTTGCTGCAAAACGTAGCTTTCAAAAGCAGGCGTCGGGACGGTAGTGGGCGTCACGATGGGCAGTGCGATGCGCACCCATTCGCTGTCGAAAAAGAAAAACAGTTTGTCCTGAAGAATTGGGCCGCCGAGGCTGCCACCGAAATGATTCACAGTCGAGCGAGGCTTGTGATCGTCCGGCGTGGCGTTCGTAAAATAATCTGCGGCGTTCAAGATCGAGCCGTTCCACAGTTCGTAGAGATTTCCGTGAATCTGATTTGCCCCGGACTTGGTTACGTAGTTGATTTGCGCCGCCCCGTATCGCCCCTGGTCAACCGAGTAGGAAAGCGTGTTGACGGTCACCTCTGAAATCGAGTTCAAGCCTAAGACCAGATTCGTTGAAAGGCCGCTGTTGAGATTCGTCAAGGGATCGTTGGTTTCGAGCCCGTCCACGATATAGCCGTTCGAAAGAGCGGGTAGGCCGTTGAACTCCACGTTGCCGTATCCATTCGAACTTCCTACGAAGTCATTTCCACTGCCGGCCGTGTTCATCAGTGCGCCCGGAGCGAATTGCAACGGATACGTCAGGTCCCCGCCCGGATTCGGAAGATTTTCGAGCGATGGCGCGTTGAGAGTTGTGGAGGTGTTCGCGTTCCCGGGGTTGATAAGCGGCGCTTCCGCGGAAACCTCGATCGTCTGGTTCGATCGAGCCACCTTCAGCGTCATATTGACCGTCTGCTCTTGTCCTAACCCGGAAATCACATTGTCAATTTGCTGAGGGTCGAAGCCATCGGCCTCCGCGCCGACGGAATACGCGCCCGGCAAAAGCTGGGGAAAGTTAAACCGGCCCTCGCCGTCGGTCTTGGCGCCGCGCTTGAGACCGGTCTCTCGATTCGCGATCGTCACCGTTGCACCCGGAATCGCCGCACCCGACACGTCCGTCACCTGGCCAACGATTGCGCTTGTGGTTTCACCCTGCGCCGATACACGCAGAGCGAGAGTGACGAAGAGCAAGCTTGCCAGAATCAATCGATGGAAGGGCGTGCCGTTCATGTCGCGCATCTTGCCGTTTCCCTACGTCACCCTGGAAGCATTTGGTCCAGTTCGTGGTCCCGCGTTATATTAAGTGAGGTGTCGCAAGTATATTAACCATAGTTAACATATAATGTAAAGAACAGTGTATGTCGGATGGCACCGGGCATGTCTTGCTCGGAGCTGAAGCGACTACCGTTGGCATTCGTTACGCCGGGACCGCCGCTTATCGGCCCTGGAGTGAGGCTGCACGCAGCAAGTCCGGGCCGGGGCGTTTACTCATCGCAAACACGCACTATTCTGCGGCAGCTTCGCGGCCTCCCCATCGTGGTAACTTAAAATTACGGCAAGAGGCCCCGGAGGGCCTACTGTTTTGATGAACCGGTCAAACCAAAACGGCGAGCGGGGCGGCTCTAAGCTGAGCCTGCTTCTTACGATCGTCATCGTGGGAGCGCTGGGATTCACGGCGGTGAAAATCGTTCCCGTGTACGTCGAAGCCTATCAGTTTCAGGATTCCATCGAGGCTGAATCGCGGTTTGCGCTGACCGGCTATCCTAAAAAGAGCGTGGACGACATTCGCGACGACGTTTACAAGAAGGCTCAGGAACTCGACATTCCCGCGAAGCGCGAAGACATCCACGTCAACGTCACCAACGGAAGCGTCGAAATCGGAACCGATTATTCCGTGCCCATTGATCTGAAAGTCTACCAATACACATTGCAATTTCATCCCCACGCAGACAACCATACGATCTAGAATGGAACTTCAGGTATGCGGGCCTCCGGGAGCAAGGTTGGACCGATCCAGCCCCGGTGACGCAGCGTTTGCCCGGCCATTTTGACGCGTCCCAGCGCTCTGCTTGCACTGTACCGGAGAGATTGATTGCGGATTCGAATTGTCCCCGGCTTCTGGACATCCCGGTTAGGCATCGGATTGCTTGCGGGCGGCCTCGCTTTACTCCTCGGCGCCGCGTCCGTCCTCACGTATTACTACATTAAGTTCGGCCACCTGATCAACGAGCGTCTCACCGGACAGATATACCAGAACACGTCGCGCGTCTATTCCGCTCCGGGACGCATCTACGCGGGCGAATCGCTTCGCTCGAGCGACCTGGTCAGCTACCTGCTGCGCGCTGGATATCAGGAAAGCCCCGTGCCGGGCTCGCCCGGTGAGTTTCGCGCGACCTCCTCACTGGTCGAGATTACGCCTTCCGCGGATTCCTATTTTCAGGGTCACAACGCGCTCCGGGTGAATTTCACGGGATCGCAGATCTCGCACATCGCGCAGCTCGCGGACGGCACGCAGCTCGACGCGGCGGACATCGAACCCGAGGTGATCACGAATCTTTTCGACAGCTCGCGCGAGAAGCGGCGCGTGGTCCGGTATGACGACCTGCCTCCCGTGTTGGTGCACGCCGTGCTTGCGGCGGAGGACAAACGCTTCTTCGAGCATGGCGCGCTGGACATGGTCCGCGTGTTTGGCGCGGCGTTTTACGACGTGAGCCGCGGCCAGAAGGCGCAGGGAGCCAGCACGATTGACATGCAAGTCGCGCGCACCTTTTTCTTCTCGACCAAGCGCGAGTGGCGGCGGAAGCTGAAGGAAATCCTGATGGCCGCCGAGATTGACGAGCGTTACTCGAAGCAACAGATTCTCGAGCTTTACGCCAACGACATCTATATGGGCAATCGCGGGAGTTTCGCGATTCGCGGCTTCGGCGAGGCCGCGGAGGCCTATTTCGGCAAGGACGTCCGCGAACTGACGCCCGGCGAGGCGGCGTTTCTGGCCGGGATCATCCGCGCGCCGAACCGCTATTCCACGGCCGAACGCCACAACGATCGCGCGGAAGAAGCCCGTGACCGCGTCCTCGCGCAGATGGTTGACGATGGCTACCTGACCGCCGATCAGGTGGCAGCGGCCAAGCACGCCAAACTGCATTTCGTGAATGGCGGCCTTGCCAGCAGCTCCGCGCCATATTTTGTGGACATGGTCAAAGATCATCTCCTCGAAAAATATTCCGAGGCTGATCTCGAGAACCAGAGCTATCGCATCTACACGACGCTCGACCCGGACCTCGAGCGAGCCGCCGCCGATGCAATTCAGATTGGCGTGCAAAACGTGGATAAGCTTCTCGCGCACCGCTATGCCATCTGGAAGAAAAAGGGCCAGCCGGTTCCGCAGGCGCAGGTGGCGATGGTTGTGCTCGATCCGCATACGGGAGAGATCCGCGCGCTCGTCGGCGGGCGCGATTATGGCGAAAGCCAGCTCAACCACGCGCTCGCTCGCCGTCAGCCGGGCTCCGTCTTCAAGCCGTTCGTCTATGCGGCGGCGTTCAATAATGCCGCTCAGGGGCTTCAGCCGGTTGTGACTCCGGTGACGACCGTGGACGACAGCCCGACGACGTTCGAATTTGACGGCAAGGACTACACGCCAGACAACTACGGCGAGGAATTCTACGGGACGGTCACCGTTCGCGACGCGCTCATTCATTCGCTCAATGTCGCGACGGTCAAAGTCGCCGAAATGATCGGCTACCAGCGCGTGGTGGATCTCGCGCGGCAGATGGGGCTCGGAACCAATATTCAGCCGACGCCTGCCGTCGCGCTGGGCGCATACGAAATGTCGCCCATTGATGTTGCCGCCGGGTACACGGCGTTCGCGGCAAATGGCGTTCGCGCGGAGCCGCTTTTTATTCGCAGTGTTGTTTCGGCCGACGGCAATGTTGAAGAATCAGCGGCGCCGACGACGCGAGCGGTTCTCGATCCTCGCGTCGCGTACCTGGTCACGAGCTTGATGGAGGACGTGATCAATCACGGCACGGGCTTTCCCGTCCGGCAGCTCGGATTCACGGCGCCGGCCGCGGGCAAAACCGGCACTTCGCGCGACGGCTGGTTCGCCGGATACACGTCGAACTTGCTATGCGTCGTTTGGGTCGGCTTCGATGACAATCGCGACCTGGGCCTGGCGGGCGGCGCAGCTGCTGCGCCGATCTGGGGCGAATTCATGAAACGCGCGGTGGCTCTGCCGATGTATCGCAACACCACGACATTCGAGCCGCCTGCGGGAATCATGGAAGCGTCCATTGATCCGCAGAGCGGCCAGCTCGCCACGCCCTCTTGTCCCGAGGTAGCAAACGAATACTTCATCGCCGGAAGCGAGCCAACACAGTATTGCCAGCTCCACGGCGGCGAAAATGCGCAGTCCGGTCAGGGCTGGCTCTCGCACCTTTTCGGCAGAGATCAGAATTCTTCCGCTTCTACCGCGCCTGCCGTGAACACTTCGGGCCAGCCTGTCGGAGGTCTCCAGAACCAGCGCCCGAATTCCGCGCAGAACGTCAAACCAGGGCAAAAGCCAGGCGATGCCGGGACACCCTCGGCCGAGCAGCCGGAGAAGAAAAAAGGTCTTCTCGACCGGATATTTGGTATCTTCGGAGGAAGCAAGCAGCCTGCGGACGATTCAAAACCCAAGCAGTAGGCCGCGCGCGACCGCAGCGGTGCGGCAAGGAGTAGGGCAATGACGCGTTTGGCCCTCTTCGCAATTTCATTTGTCCTAATCGCCGGAAGTGTCCGAGCTCAGCAGGTTCCCCGAGCACCGTTAGGCACTACTCCCGTCGATTCGGCGACCGAAAGTCCCAGTTACCGCGCGATGACGCCCCTGCAACAGGCCGAGATGCGCGCGGACCTCTTCATGGCCCGCAAGCAATACGACGAGGCCATCCATGCGTACCAGACCGTCTTGATTGACGATCCTCATGATGCGAAGGTACTCAATTTCCTGGGCGTCGCCAGCCAACAAATTGGCAATATTGATCAGGCGGAACGCTACTACAAGCTCGCTGCGCACGCGGACAAGACTTCCTCAAACGCCCTGAACAATCTTGGGACTGTCGAATACTCACAACAGCGCTACGGCAAAGCGATCAAGTATTATCGCCAGGCGATCTCCAAGGGGAACGCTCTGCCCACTGTTTACACCAATCTCGGCTACGCTTATTGCGGTATCAGGGAATATCCGAAAGCGATGGCGGTGTTCGCCCAGGCCCTGGCGCTCGACCCCGACGTCTTCGACCATAAGGGAAATTCCGGGTCAATTCTGCAACAGCGTTCTGCTCCCGATCCGGGAGCGCTCCATTTCATTCTTGCGAAATCTTACGCGAAGATTGGCGACGCGGAGCGCGCGGCGCGTTATTTGAAAATGGCGCGCGACGAAGGCTACAAGGAATTCCGCGCGGCCGAGAAGGACCCGGACTTTGTAAAGGTCATCAAGGACCCGCGCGTGCAAGAGGTGCTGCAGGTTGAGCCTGCCTACGCCTCTCAGCCGCAAAAACCAGTCACAAACTAACCTGCGCTTGCTGGGGCCTCCTGCGACGGTGTTTGGCCGGGAGTGGCTAACTGGGCAGCGGCTCTAGCGGGTCCCACATCATAGGTTCACACCGGGCGTCGAACGTGGCATCATAGAAGCGGTGACAATCGTGATTCAGGCGCACGTGTGGTACTGAGCGAGGTTTCATAGATGGGCGTTCCGGGACCGATATCTCAGATGTGGGCGGTTTCGTCGTACGTCGTCCGCCAAAAGCTGAAGGGACGCAAACAGTACCCGCTCGTGTTGATGCTCGAGCCTCTGCTTCGCTGCAATCTTGCCTGCGCCGGCTGCGGCAAAATTCAGTATCCGGCCCACGTCCTGAAGAAGAATCTGAGTCCCGAGGAGTGTTTCCGGGCAGTTGATGAATGTGGCGCGCCGGTCGTGAGTATTCCCGGTGGCGAGCCCCTGATGCATCCCCAGATCGCCGAAATTGTGAAGGGGCTCGTCGCGCGCAAGAAGTACATTTACCTCTGCACCAACGCGCTGCTGCTGTCCGAACGTCTCCACGAGTTCACGCCGAGCAAATACCTTTCGTTTTCCGTCCACATGGATGGCCAGCGCGAGCATCACGATTTCTCCGTCTGCCGTGAGGGCACCTACGACAAAGCGGTCGAAGGAATTCGCCTCGCGCTCCAACGCGGCTTCCGCGTCACCACGAATACCACGCTGTTCGACGGCGCCGACCCGCAAAGCGTGCGTCAGTTCTTCGACGATATGATGGATCTTGGCGTCGAAGGCATGATGCTTTCGCCCGGTTACACCTACGACAAAGCTCCGGACCAGGAGCATTTCCTCACCAGGAAAAAAACGCGCAATCTCTTCAACCAGATTCTGAGCAACCGTTCCGACAAATGGCGTTTCAACCTGAGCCCGCTGTTTCTCGAATACCTGATGGGCAAGCGGGATTACAAGTGCACGCCCTGGGGCATGCCGACGTACAACATCTTTGGATGGCAAAAGCCCTGCTACTTGATGCAGGACGGTTACGCCGACACATTCCAGGAATTGATCAGCGAGACCAATTGGGATAATTACGGCACCGAGAGTGGCAATCCGAAGTGCGCGAACTGCATGGTGCACAGCGGCTACGAAGCGAGCGCCGTAAACGACACATTCGGTTCGGTCGGCGGTTTCCTTGCCACAGTGCGCGCCACGCTCTTCAACAAATATAAAGATCCCGATGCAATGGGCGGCGCGAGCGGCAATCCGAGCAAACGTTCCGGCCAGCTCGTGCAGATTATG
Organism: Acidobacteriota bacterium; assembly: GCA_003166795.1. Classification (GTDB taxonomy): domain Bacteria; phylum Acidobacteriota; class Terriglobia; order Acidiferrales; family UBA7541; genus Palsa-295. The sequence continues at coordinate 96,598 of PMUS01000065.1, forward strand.
ACGTCCCCGAAAGCCTAACGTTTCCGAATCGCCATGTCTGAACCCAAAATGACGTCCGCGAGCGATTCCGCCGAAGAACATCTCGGATTCGTGCACGAAGAGCTGGAAGGTTGGATTCCCTCGATTTCCAGCGATGCCGAAATTCGCGAAGCCCTGGAGAAGGCTTTCGACTACCGCGGCGATTTGACCATCACGCTGAAGAGCGGACAGAAAATCGAAGGGTATCTATTCGACCGCAAGATAAAGGGACCTTCCCTCGCGGAATGTTTCGTTCGCGTGATGCCGAAGGATGGCTCCGACAAAGTTTCGGTGCCGTACAGCGAAATCGCCGCGCTAGCCTTCACGGGGCGCGATACCGCCGCCGGCAAGAGCTTTGCTGCATGGGTGAAGAAGTACAACGAAAAGAAAGCGGCGGGCGAAACAAATGTAGGCATCGACGCCGAGCCGCTCGATTGATGTTTGTGCGCGGCTGATTTTCCGCCGCTTTTCCCCTGCGAACTGAGTGCTGCTCTGCGAACTCCGTGCTTTCCCCTTGAAGTCTGTGGTAAGTCCTTCTCGCCGAGGATCTTTCACGCCGGCCGTTCATTCCCTTGCTATACTACGCAACCGTGGGGGCTTTCCGGACATCGCGGCGATTCACTCTCTTCGTATCTGTTTTTGCCGTGGCATTGCTGGCCCTTGCCGCTCGCGCGGCGGCGCCCGTTTCCGTACGGGCCGATTCACCTTCGCCTGCCGCAGCCACCGTGGTTCAGCTCCGAATTGACGGCGAAATCGAGCCGATCCTCGCCGAGTACATCGTCAACGGAATCCAGCAAGCCAACCGCGACCACGCGACACTAGTCCTCATCACGATCAACACGCCCGGCGGCCTGGACACTTCCATGCGTTCGATCATTCAAGCGGTCCTGACCTCGCCGGTACCTGTCGTCATTTACGTCTCACCCACGGGATCGCGCGCTGCTTCGGCTGGATTTTTCATTCTGCTCTCCGCCGACGTGGCCGCCATGTCGCCGGGCACGGATACCGGCGCGGCGTCGCCGATCATGGAGATGTTCGGCCAGACGGTTAAGATTGACGACACGCTTAACAGGAAAATCCTGAACGAAGCGACTGCGTACCTGCGCAGCTACGTCACCAGACGGAACAGAAATCCGGATTTGGCGGCCACGGCGGTCACCGACGCGAAAGCCTTCAGCGAAAAAGAAGCGCTTGATGGCAAGATGATTGACTTCATCGCGACGTCTCCCGAGGATCTGGTCGCCAAGCTCGACGGCCGCACTATCACTCGCTTCGACGGCTCGACCGTGCAGCTCGCGCTTTCGCATCCTTCCGTGGTTCCGGTCGAAATGAACGGCCGCGAAAAACTCCTCTCGCGCATTGTCGAACCCAATCTTGTGTTCATTCTCCTGATCGTCGGCGTATTGGGGCTGTACACAGAGTTCACGCATCCCGGAATGTTCGCGCCCGGTGTGGTAGGCGGCATCGCGATCCTGCTCGCGCTATTCGGCCTTCACATGCTTCCCGTGAATTTGAGCGGACTATTGCTGATTGTCCTCGCGCTCGCTCTTTTCGTCCTGGAAGCGAAATTCCCGACCCACGGCGTGCTCGGCGTGGGAGGAGTTGTTTCCATGGTTCTGGGCGCTCTGCTGCTGGTTCGTTCGCCGCTCACAGGAATGGGCGTGAGCGTCGGCACCGCGTTTGCCGTGGCGCTCCCGTTTGCGGTGATTGTTGTGATACTGATGCGGGCTGTGTTGCGGTCGCGCACGTGGAAGCAGCAGACCGGTAAGGAAGAATTGCTCGGTGAAGAAGGCGAAGTGATCGAGCCAATCGGCGGATCCGCGGCCACGGGGCTGGTGCGAGTCCACGGCGAACTCTGGCGGGCCGCGTCGCCATCCGGCGAGAGTATTCCGAAGGGCGCGCGCGCGCGCGTGAAGAGTGTTGACGGGCTTACCGTTCAAGTGGAACTCGTATCGCCGGGGACAGCGGCTTCGTAGGGAGTGGTTGGAAGGAGACAGCGATGAATTTGGATTTTATTTCGATCGTGATGATTGGTTTCGTCCTCATTTTTCTTTTTTGGATTTTCAATTCGATCTACGTCATCAAGGAGTGGGAGCGCGGCGTCGTGTTGCGGCTTGGCCGCATGCTGCCCAATGCGAAGGGCGCCGGATTGCAGCTCGTGCTTTATCCCATTGATAAGCTCACGCGAATCTCGCTGCGCATTGAAACGCTCGANNTACGCCACCTCGCAGCTCGCCCAGACCACTCTTCGCAGCCTCGTCGGGCAGTTCGAGCTGGACTCCATCCTCTCGGAGCGCGAAAAGGTAAACGCGAAGCTGCAACAAATCCTTGACCAGGATACCGAGTCCTGGGGTATCAAGGTAACGAAGGTTGAGGTCAAGCAAGTAGACATTCCGGAGAACATGCAGCGCGCCATCGCCAAGCAGGCGGAGGCCGAGCGTGAACGCCGGGCGAAAATTATTCATGCCGAAGGCGAGTTTGAAGCCTCGGCAAAGCTGGCGGACGCCGCGGAGATCCTGGAGAAGCAGCCTGCCGCGATTCAGCTCCGCTATTTGCAGACGCTGACCGAGATTGGTGTCGAGAAGAACACGACGATCGTCTTCCCTCTGCCGGTGGACATCATCTCGCAGTGGGTGAAGGCGTTCGCGGAGAAGAAATAGAGGAAAATGGCTGGAAACGGAAAACGCGGAGGCGGTGACCGGGTGCTCGAAAGCAGGCACCTCGTGAGTCTTTTTCTGGGCGTCGTGCTGCTGTGCGGCGTTTTCTTCACGCTCGGTTACGTGATGGGCCACAACCAATACGGCGGTCCGGTGCACGCGGCTGAAAGTCTTGAGAACGGCGCGCCTTCCGTTCGCCCGTCCGTGAAGCCCAAGGAAATCGACGCCCCGCCTGCTGTTGCTCCCGCTCCTGCGAACAATGAGTGGGATTTCTACGCGAAGAAAAACGACGACCATATGGATCCGGCTGCCAAGCCTGCGGCGAACGCATCCGCGCCGTCCGAGGCTGTCGCCACGCGCGGGTCGAACTCTGTTCCTGCCGCGCCCTCAGCGAGTGCCAGGACGGTTCCGGCCGCGGCCCGTTTCCAGGCGCCCAGGCTGGTCAAGGGATCGCTGGTGCTGCAGATCGCCGCGCTGACGCATGAAAGCGACGCGCTGGCCATGGCCGACGCCCTGCAGCAGAAACATTTTCCGTCCTTCGTCGTGACGCCCTCCAGCGACAATTTCTATCGCGTGCAGGTCGGCCCCTATCAGGACGAGCGATCCGCCGAGTCCGCCAAGAGCGCCCTTGACCACGCCGGTTTCATCGCTATCATCAAGCGCTAGCATCGCATCGGTACACCCGACCTTATGAGTTTTTCCTGGTATACGCGGTTGCTTCTCGCGCTGGCGAGTGGCGCCGCGCTGGCTCTCTCTTTTCCGAATTACAATTTTTCGCTGCTGGCATGGATCTCAGTTGGATTGCTGGTGCTTGCGTCGTACCGGGCCCGGCTTGTTGTTGCCCCGCTCTATGGTTTTCTTCACGGACTGGTGTTTTATCCGATTTGCCTGCCCTGGATTGACGTTGTCGTGCAGCAATACGGCGGCGTGGGACCCTGGACATCCGCTGGCCTGCTCGCGCTGATCGGCATCGCCGGCGGAATCATCTGCGCGGTTTTTTCGTGGGCTGTGGCCGTCGCGTCGCGCAGGAGCGCCATGCTTGCCTGCGCGCTCGCCCCTTTCCTGTGGGTCGCGCTCGAATTTGCGCGCGCGCATTTGCCCATCATTGCCTTCCCGTGGAACTTAACTGGCTACGCCGCCAGCGGAAGTCTGCCTCTCGTGCAGCTCACGACCGTGAGCGGTATCTACGGCCTGAGCTTTCTTGTCGCGGCGTATGGCTCGCTCGTCGCGTACGCGATTCTCGCCGGCCGGCAGCGCGCCTGGAAATGCGTGCTCGCGCTCACGGCGGCGCTGATTTTTGTGGCCTTGGGAGGCCGCTACCTGCTGCCCTCCGTTGCGCCGCGATTCGTGGCGCATCTGGTTCAAACAAATTTCGCTCAAGTCTATGATTACCCAGCCGACTGGATGCAGGTGCATGCGGCCGAGCTCGATGAGCTGGGGCAGATCAGCGTGGATGCCGCGCGCAGGATTCCCGGCTTGATTGTGTGGCCGGAGGCTCCGGCGCCGTTCACTTTGCAGGACCCCGTCTTTGCGGCGCGCGCCCGCCAGATTGCGCAGAATTCAGGCTCGGATTTTCTGGTCGGCGTGGAGGATTGGAAGAGAGACGCGGCAGGGAAGTGGGATGCCACGAACAGCGCCGTGCTTCTGAATCCGACAGGCCAGCGCATTTTCACTTACGACAAAGTTCATCTCGTGCCTTTCGGAGAGTATGTCCCGCTGCGCAAGTGGCTCACTTTCACGGGCAAGCTCACCGCCGATCTTGGCGATTTCACGCCGGGTACCGTCTACGGCGTGGGCAGGCTGCCCGAGGGGCGCGTCGGCGCGTTTATTTGCTACGAAGCGGCTTTTCCCGATATCGTGCGGCGATTCACGGTGGGCGGCGCCGAGCTGCTGATCAATATTTCAAATGACGGATGGTTCGGCCGCTCCTCCGCGCCCGCGCAGCATTTGATGATGGCGCGTGTGCGCGCGGTCGAAAATCGGCGCTGGCTGCTGCGCGACACCAACAATGGCTTCACTGTTTCCGTCGACCCCTACGGCCGGATCGCCGCGCAGCTCGGCACCGACATTCGCGGCCAGCTTGACGCCCCCTACGATTTCCGCAGCGATATAACGCTTTATGCCCGCTTCGGCGATTGGTTCGCGTGGCTCTGCGTGATTGCCTCGATCGTGCTGCTGGGAATGGCGATTGCTCCTAGGAAGGTCGGCTAGCAATTTCTATTTTCCAATTTCGATTTTCTATTTTCCCGTTTCCTGTGTAGGATTTGAACATGGCTGAACACATCGAAGACCTGCAGAAACGCTACGACGAGCTTCAGAAACGCATCGGACTCGTGCGGAGTTATCTTTGACGCGGAGTCTGCCCGCAAACAGATCGCTGAGCTCGAACTAAAAATCAACGCTCCCGAATTTTGGGGGGACCAGGAAAAGGCCCAGTCGCTGTTGCAGCAGCGCAAGCAGCTCGAAGAACGTGCCAATGCCGATTCCGCCCTCAACGGCAAGGCCAGCGATCTGGACACCTATTTCCATCTGGCGCGCGAGGAATCGAATAGCGAGCAGCGCGATTCGATCCTCGAAGATCTCGCGAAGGAACTCGCGGGTGTTGATACGTATATCGGCGGCCTCGAGACCAAGACATTAATGGCCGGCGAGAGCGACGCCATGAACGCCCTCATGACCATCAAGCCCGGCGCAGGCGGCACCGAATCGCAGGACTGGGCCGAGATGCTTCTGCGCATGTATCTCCGTTGGGCGGAACAGAAGGGGATGAAGGCCACCATTCTGGATTCGACTCCCGGCGAAGAAGCGGGCATCAAGTCCGCCACGGTACAGATTGAAGGCGAGAACGCCTTTGGGATGCTGGCGGGGGAAAGCGGCGTGCATCGCCTGGTGCGCATTTCGCCGTTCGATCAGCAGGCCCGCCGCCACACCTCTTTCGCCTCGGTCTTCGTCATCCCGGAAATTGACGACCGCATCGAAATTGTCGTGAAGCCTGAGGATTTGCGCATTGACACATTCCGCGCCGGCGGCCATGGCGGCCAGAACGTCAACAAGGTCGAGTCCGCCGTGCGATTCACGCATCTGCCGACCGGGATTGTCGTCCAGTGCCAGAACGAGCGCAGCCAGCACAAGAACCGCGAAATCGCGATGAGGGTGCTGCGCTCGCGCCTGTACGAGCTGGAGCTTGAAAAACGGCGCGGGGACCAGCGCAAGCTGGATGCCACCAAGTCCGAAATCAGCTTCGGCAGCCAGATTCGTTCGTACGTGATGCAGCCCTATCAGATGATCAAGGACCATCGCACGAAGGTCGAGCGCGGCGACATCCAAAAAGTGCTCGACGGCGACCTCGACCCCTTCATCCGCGCCTACCTCCTATATCGCCGCGACGCCGCCTAGCGCTCCGGTGGTTTGCGCGAAACTACGGGCGGCTCATTCCAGTGATCTATGAAGTCTCTTCGCGCTACGCGCGCGCGGAGACCAGCGAAAAAAGGTACAGCAGGATGCCCGCCAGGAAGAACACGCCTCCGACGAAGGCGAACAAAATAAACGCCAGCGGCTTGTTCCAGAGCAAGCTAATCAGCTCGGTCGCGAGCCCTAAAATCAGGAGGATTCCGGGAAGGCGGAGGCTGCGCTGAACCCCTGTTGCTTCGATGTTCATTGTACCGGGCTCCAAAACTTGACGTGATCCAGGTTCGCCACGTTGTGCACCGTATCGTGGCAGCCGCTGGTGACGCAGGACATCTGGTTGCTCTTGATTGAATCCATTATGGCCATGTGGATGGGATTGCTTTCGAACGAGCGAGCGCCGAGGTGGCAGTGCAGGCATTCGCGGTTGTTGAAGGGCTTAAACAGCGTGATCGTTTTCGGGATCGTGCCTAGATACTGCACGTAGATGTGCTGCAGGCCCTCCATCTTGGCTCGTAGGCCGCCGTAGAGAGCGTAGTCCGTGTGGCAGGTGTAGCAGGCTTCCTCTACCGGAATGCGATGGTTCTGGAAATGAGCGGCCGGCACGTACGCTGGATCATCTACATAGAGACTCTTACCGTACGGCTCCATCACGTGACAGCTCAAGCAAAATTGCGTCTGCTTCGAGCGATCGATGTGTTCTGAAGCTCCCCAGAACATGCAGAGCACCGGTAGGATCAAGAATGCCAGGAACGCTAGCATTTTCCCTTCGCGGCTATTCGTGATCGCCGGGCGAAATACGATCATCGCGACCAGAATGACGCTGATCAAAAGCAAAGCAATGAGCAGCGCCCCGGGTGTAGGCAGATGCAAAGGTACCCTCCGAGACAATCCAACTTGCCTGGCAAAGCAAGCGCACTAGCAGAGCGCCAGCTTAGAGCGACGGCCTTTACTTCTTGGCAAAGCTTCGAATGTAACCGACGAGACCCTTGATCTGGTCGTCCGTTATCTTGCCCTTGTATGCCGGCATTTTTGTGCCTTTACCGTTCGTGATGCTGTCGTTCAACTGCGCGTCCGTTTGCTTCTGCACCTCGTCGGCTCGCAGGTCCGTCACGCCCAGCTGCTTCCCCATTGCGCCGCTGCCGCTGCCATCGGGCGCGTGGCATACGGCGCACTTGGACTTGAACAAAGCGCCCGCATCCTGCGCCTGCATCGGCGCTGTGACTAAGAACACGAGAGCGGCAAACAGTAGAACTGCGGAACCCGTTCGAACGATTTGATGATTCATCTCATCCCTCCAGTTTCTTCGACCTTTGCGTTTTAGAATGCATATCGGAACGAAAATGTCGCGTTACTTCCGTTGAAATCCTGCAGCTGAATTGCCGCAAGTCCAAATGGGTTCGTATTTCCCGTTTCGTTGAACCCGTAATAATTCCAGGACATCTTGTAGGTGACGCCCTTATAGACATCAATCGCAATCGATCCGTAAGGCCTTTGGTAATCGAAATCGAGCGTGCCGGACGGCGTGAGAGGATTCAGGAAAGTCGTATTGCCGCGGACGAAGCTGCCGCCGTAACCAAGCATCGCGGTCACCCGCTTCACGGGTTTCCATATCACGCTGGCATGGGCGAAATGATCCGTGCTGCCGTATATCGAAAGCGCTCCCAATGGGGACGACGCGCCCGCAATCGGACACGCCGGCCCCGTCGGTAGCATCGGGACACCTGGTGGGAACGTTGACACAGGGAGAGTAGCCGGGGGAGGCGTTGGGTTCGCGGATGTTGTTGAGTAAGCAAAGCAGATCAGCGATTGAGTGTAAACGTTCCAGTAGTTGTACCCGAAATCGATGGTGAGGCGCGGATTCGCCGTCAATATCGTGGCGAAGCTGAACGAACGGTCGTGTTCCAGGTTGTTCACCGTCAAGACGTTGTCGCGGTTTTCATGAATTTCAACCGCACCGTCAACAGTCGCCCATGGCCGCGGTTTGTAGTTCGCCTGCAGCTTGTAGGACTGCACTTGTCGCGGATCGATCCGCGTATAGGAAGCGTCGTTGTAACCGAACTCGAAATCGCCCGTGATTCGCAGGGCATCCACGGGGCGCAGGACGACCCCCAGCAGCAACGCATTCTCGTTGATCGTAGTTATGCTGCGAGTTGGGCTGGGTGCTGTCGGGGCGAGAAAGGTCACCGAGCCGTCCGCATTGAGCGTGCATCCCGCGGGCAAAGCGCCGCCAACTTCGACGCAGCTACCGCGCGCTGCGAGGAAGTCATTCGCCGCCGTAGCGGTTGCCCCGCCCGGAAAATAAATCATCTCCGAGTCGTTTGTATCGCTGAATTGCGCGATGGTTCGGCTCGTGTAGAGATAGCCGATGTGAGCCATCACGCGCCTGTTCAGGTCGTATTCGAGCTCCAGAGTATTTGATTTCAGGTTCTGGCCCAGAAACGTTGAAGCGAGACCGGTAATCACGTCCGCGGCCGAGCCGGTCGACGTGGCCGAGATTCCCAAGTGCTGCGGGCAGGTCACCGCGTTCGAAGCGAGAGGGCAATTGCCCAGGTTGAAGACTGCCTCGTTCTGTTGCAGGCCGGTTATGCCCGGAAAGCCTGTGCCAAAAATATTTGTTTCATCGAGCGCCCACATTCCCGGGATACGCCAGTTGTCGTAGCGGAAGGAATCGAGAATGCGCGCTTTGTCGGTCAGAGCGTACACACCCGACCAATCCGCATTCACCGAGACGCGCTTGGCATCCGCCGGGCCGCTTGTCGTGCTTCCGCGCTCGGCTGTTCGCGCTGTCCAGTCGTCCACGGTCTCAAGAAAATTCGGGATCTGATTGTTGCTGCTGCTGTAACCTACCGAGCCGGACATCTCGAAATTGTTGAAATAATTTGACTGGAAGCGCAACCGCTCCGTGGGCATGAAGTTTCGCGGACTCCCTAGCTGGCTGTAGGACAAAAATCCGTTGCAAGCGGGATTGGCCGTGTTTGTTGTGCCCGTCACGATCGGGGCCGCGCAGGGGAGAGGTTCGGAAGGCGTTTGCGTGGTCCAAATATTTCCCAGGTCCACTGGCGTGCCGTTCGGCGTGCCCACGCCGGAGGGGTTTGCGAGGATGAATCCGAAATTCTGTGGGTTCGCGGCCGGATTGTCGCTGACCACGTTGTTCTGCGAGAAATAACTGAGGAACTGATCATAGGAAATTGTCGTCCGTGGGAAGATCTTGAAGTCAACTCCGACGCGATATGCGTTCGTCGCGTAGCTGTAGTTCTCGTTAAAGTCCGATATGGTTCCTCCGTCCGTGGTGAAGAACCCGGGGCCCTCATCCCGATTACGGGAGTAGCCCAATCGAACTTGAACCGCCGCATTCGGAAACAGCGTCAGATCGTAATCCTGCATGCGGCGAACAAGGTCCTGTCCGTGAGGTGAATTGTTAATCGCTACCGGCGGCGACGAGCAGTAGGCCGGAGCCCCCTGAGGAAAAGCCGCGGTAGGCGGACCCGCATAGCAGCCGGTCGTTAATGACCCTGCCGGGTTTAATGAAGCCGGGTTCAACGGGTTGGCCAGCAGGTTGTAGTCCCAAAAATTCTTGTCACGGCGGAAGAGCACCCGAAAGTCGTACACCTTGTTTTTCCCGATGCGCAGCCGAGTCACGTCGTTCGGATCGCCGCCGTACCCGAAGTTGCTGAAGCTCAGGTCATCGAACAGAAATCCCTTGTGGTCCAGGGATCGCATCTCCAGCGTGTAATCAAACAGGCGAACGCCGGAACCCAGGTTCTCGAACGTATCGTAGGTGTCCTTATTGCCGTTGATTTCGTTCGCGCGATAGCCGAATTCGATCGACTGGTGGACGTTGTAATCTCCCGAATCGATCCCTTTGGATTCTCCGGGGTCGTCCTGTGCGCGAACCACCGGCGAAAGGAACAGCGCCATGACGACGATCGCAAAATGAATCGGGCGAGCCCGCATGCGAGCGCTCAAGGCTTGCTGTCCCTCCTTCGAAAATCTCATTCCCGGGTCACCGTCTGTTTCGATCGCATGCCGTCATCCATAATTGAAAAAAATTCATAGCGCTTTCTACTTGAAGAATGTTGCATCGAAATTTGAGCCGTGAATTTGCGAGTGACACAACAGACAGGACTGAAACAGGCTTGCCTGGTTGTGAAACGAAGGCGCCTCCGGCGCTGAGCTGAAGCTTGAAGTCGTGTGGCACTGCAGGCACAGCAGGTTGACGTTGCTGAGCTTCAGCATGTGGGGATTCGGTCCGCCGTGCGTCAGGTGGCACGATTGGCATCCATCGACCTTGATCGGCGCATGCTCGAAGACAAACGGACCCTGCTTATCAATGTGGCATTTGAAGCAGACTGCATCCTGCGTGGATGAGGTACGCACCTGCTTGGGACCGACCGTGCCGTGCACGTTGTGGCAATCGCTGCACTGGATCAGCCCTTCGTTCACTCGATGATGGAAAGGCATGTCGAACTGCGCTTTTTGCTGGAGATGGCATGTGTAGCAAAGCTCGGGCTGGGCCTTGACGAGCAAAAACTCCGATTCCTTCGCGTGGTGCGGTGAATGGCAGGAGACGCAACTGACGCCATTCTTCGTATGTTCCGAATTGATGGCATTCATGTGCTGCGTGCCGCCGGCGTGGCAGGTCAAGCATCGCTGGTTGATTTCCTTGGTTGGGGCTTTGTCGAAGAGGAAAAGCTTCGACGTGTCGGATGGATCGGCGACGTGGCTGCTAGCCGGGCCATGGCACTCCTCGCAGCCGTGCTTCGCGATGCCGCCTTCCTTGTATGTCTGCTTCCAGTGCGGACTTTTTTCCCAGCCCGTGTAAATTTCCGCGTGGCAAGTCTTGCAGGCTTCCGCGCCTGCGTAGGTGGAAGGCTCCGCTGCAGGCGTCGCCGGTGCCTTCTTTTCTTGTGCGACGGGCGCGGTTTGGCCGGCGCTCGCGGGCTTTGCCTGCGGCTGGGCCAAAGTGAGAGCGGGCAACAGAGTGGATGCAATGAGGAGAGCCAGAACTCTCGACGTACGAACGCGGATTCTCGGACCCCTTCGGCCCGTTTCAGACGAGGCGTTCTTCCCGGTGGGGACGGGGATTGCAATTCTCGATTTGTTCTTTTCAGGCACCCTCGAGAGTTTTTTGGGCTCTTCTGATACGCCAATGTCTTGGTGATCGGGTTAAGGGTTGCCGATGGCACGCTCACCAACAGCTCAAGCAGTTTCTTGTTAAGTAGTCTTGCCCTTGCAGCCGGCGTGGCCGCAGGTGCAATCAATGTCCGGCGTCTTTTCCATGGCCTCGCACTGGGTGCTGCAGTATTTGCCCGAGGTGGTCATGCACGAACAAACGGGATGTGCACACTTCTTAACTGTTTCGCTGGTCATCTCGTTTCTCCTGGTTTCGGATCACAAGCGCGTGATCCGAGGCAATATGTTAGGACAGCGCCTAAAGGCGTTTCTGTATAAAAAAGAACACATTTGAATTTTGTTCGAAAGGCGGCGTTTGCCCACTTTCAGGCCTGTATTGCGCCATTCAGCATCAATTTAAGGCCTTTCCATGCATGAGATTGACAACGTGGAAAGCGCATGCTAGCGTCGGTGATTCAGTTAACTTAAAGAGCGCAATTCAGGCAGCTTAGCTGCGTCTTGACACCTCCGGAGGGCACTGTTTTGGCACATTCCGACGAGAAGTTCCTATTTACCTCGGAGTCCGTTTCCGAGGGGCACCCCGATAAGATCGCCGACCAGATTTCCGACGCCGTGCTGGACACGGTGTTGAAGGTTGACCCCATGGGGCGCGTCGGCTGCGAGACCCTGCTCACAACCGGTCTCGTCGTGATTGCTGGTGAGATCACCATCAAGAAGGAACATCGCGGCGTCCTTGACTACGACACCATCGCGCGCGGCGTGATCAACGATATCGGGTACAACCGCGGCAAGTACGGCTTCGACTGCGAAACATGCGCCGTGATGTCCGCGGTCAAGGGCCAGTCGCCCGACATCGCCATGGGCGTTGACACCGGTGGCGCCGGCGATCAGGGCATGATGTTCGGCTACGCCTGCGACGAAACTCCCGAACTGATGCCCATGCCGATTCAATTGGCGCACCAACTGATGCAAAAGCACGCGCAAGTCCGCAAGAAGGGCGAAGTTGATTTCTTCCGCCCCGATGCGAAATCCCAAGTCTCGATTGAATACGTTGGCGGCCGTCCGGTCCGTGTGGACACCGTCGTCGTCTCGACGCAGCACAGCGACAAAGTTTCGCAGAGCGATCTCCGCGAAGCTGTCATCGAGAAAGTCATCAAGCCCGTTCTCCCCGCGAACATGTTCGATAAGACCACCAAGATTCACGTGAACCCGACCGGCCGCTTCGTCACTGGCGGGCCGATGGGCGACGCAGGTCTCACCGGTCGCAAGATCATCGTGGACACTTACGGTGGTTACGGGCGTCACGGTGGCGGCGCGTTCTCCGGCAAGGACCCCTCGAAGGTGGACCGTTCCGCCTGCTACATGGCGCGTTACGTCGCGAAGAACATTGTCGCCGCGGGCCTGGCCCGCAAAGTGGAAGTTCAGCTCGCGTATGCCATCGGCGTCGCCGAGCCTGTTTCCGTTATGGCAGACACATTCGGCACCGGCACCATCCCGGATCATCAGATCACCGAGTTGATTCGCGCGATCTTCAAGCTGACGCCCAAGGCCATCATCGAGACGCTCGATCTACGGCGGCCAATTTACCGGCCGACGGCTGCGTACGGCCACTTCGGCCGCACGGGTCCGGGCTTCACGTGGGAACGCACCGATAAGGCCGACGCCATCCGCAAGGAAGCGGCGTCGCGCGGCTCGGTCGTGGGATCTCGCGCTTAATTTTCGTCCGCAATTAAAATTCAAAGGGAGTCTCTAGTGGAAACAGCAGTCAAGGTAAAAGGCGACGTGAAGGACCTTGCCCTCGCCGAACAAGGCAAGCGCAAGATCGAATGGGCCAATCAGCACATGCCCGTGTTGCAGTTGATCCGCAAGCGTTTCATCAAGGAACAGCCGCTCAAGGGCATTCGCATGGCGGCCTGTCTCCACGTCACCACCGAGACGGCCAACCTGGCCATCACGTTGCGCGACGGCGGGGCCGACCTCGTTGTCTGCGGCTCGAATCCCCTTTCGACGCAGGACGACACCGCGGCGTCTCTCGTTAAGGATTACGGTATTCCGACGTACGCCATCAAAGGCGAAGACAACGCCACCTATTACGCGCACATCAGCGCGGCGCTCGACCACCGGCCGCAGATCACCATGGACGATGGCGCGGACCTGGTCACTCAGCTGCTCACCAAGCGCACGAATCAGATCCCGGACGTGATCGGCGGCACGGAGGAAACCACCACCGGCGTCATCCGCCTCCGCGCAATGTCCAAGGACGGCACGCTCAAGTTTCCCGTCATCGCCGTCAACGACGCGCTCACAAAGCATTTCTTCGACAACCGCTACGGCACGGGCCAGTCCACGCTCGACGGCATCATTCGCGCCACAAACTTGCTGCTCGCCGGCCTGAAATTGGTCGTCGCGGGGTACGGCTGGTGCGGTCGCGGCGTCGCCATGCGCGCCAAGGGCATGGGCGCCGATGTGATCGTCACCGAAATTGATCCGACCAAGGCCATCGAAGCCGTGATGGACGGATTTCGCGTGATGCCCATGAACGAGGCGTCCAAGATCGGCGACATTTTCGTCACCGTCACCGGCAACAAGGCCGTTCTTGCCCACGAGCACTTCGAGCGAATGAAGGATGGCGCGGTAATCAGCAACTCCGGCCACTTCAACGTCGAAATTGACATCCCGGCGCTCGAAAAGCTCTCTAGCGGCCATAAAGAAGCCCGCCCGTTCGTCGAGGAATTTACGATGAAGGACGGCCGCCGGATTTATCTCCTCGGCGAAGGCCGTTTGATCAATCTGGCTGCCGCCGAAGGTCATCCCGCTTCCGTGATGGATATGAGCTTCGCGAACCAGGCGCTCGCGGCCGAATACATGGTCAAGAACGCCAAGGATCTCAAGGCCCAGGTTTACTCCGTTCCGGAGCACCTGGACAGGCAGATCGCCAAGCTCAAGCTCGATTCGATGAACGTGCTGATAGACAAACTCACGCCGGAGCAGGAACACTACCTCGCCTCCTGGGACGAGGGCACGTAGTCCTCAAGAATCAAGAACCGAAAATCAAAACTCAAAAGGCCCCGCGTCGCTTGGCGCGGGGTTTTTCTTTTCTGGCAGCTTTCACGCGCGTCCACGTGCGCGAGGAGGTCGTGATGCAAGAATTCTGGTATGACGGTGATGGCGTCCAACTTCACGCCGTTGAAGACGGTCGCGGTCCGGTCGTCATCATGCTTCATGGGGGAGGAGGCGATCACCGTGCGTGCCTGCCCATTGTTGCGCCACTGAGTTCGCGTTACCGCGTGATCACTCCCGATCTGCGCAGCAGCGGCCGGTCGCGATGTGCGGATCCGCTGACGTGGGATCGGTTTGCCGATGACGTAAGGGCTTTGATGGATCATATCGGCGCAAGACGCGCTGTCGTCGGTGGCGTTTCCATGGGCGCGGGAGCCGCGCTTCGCTTCGCCCGCCGATTTCCCCAGCGCACGGCGGGCCTGGTCATGGTCTGGCCCGTGTATGGCGGCGAGGAGTTGGGGTTCACGGAATACCAGGCCGCCACGTTCGCATCGCTCGTTCCGGTCCTTGCAAGAGTCCATGAACAGGGCATCGAGGCGTTCCGTCCGCTCTACCAGGAGTCGCCGGCGGCGGAAGCGTACTTCGACGGCATGATCGGCTCGCTCGACCTGCCAAGTTTTATCGCGACGAACCAGTTCATGGCCTCTGCCGCTCAACCGTTTGCATCGGTGGCCGAATTGGAATCGATTGCGGTTCCTACGCTTCTGGTTCCCGGAAACGATCTTATGCATCCCGCCGAAGTCTCGGGCCTGTACGCCGCCAGGATTCCGCGGTGCGCCACGGCAGAATTCTCGGAGACGGCTGATTACGAAAGTCGCAACGCCGCGACCGCTGCGGCCATCGGCGACTTCTGCGAGCGCAGCGCGATCTGGTGACCCGGCGACGACCAAACGCAGCCGGGACCTGATCGCTCGCTAAAGTCTCCGTGTAGCTCAGGGCTTTAGACCTCAGGTTCGTGCTGGTATAGAATCCACGCGTCCATGGCTCTCCGTTTCATCGGCCTCGCGCTCGCTTGTACGCTCACGCTGGGAATCGGGCTGCGTCCATCGGCGGCTGTCGCACGGCAGGACCAGCCGCCGCCCGCGGCGAGCGCGCCGCTTTCTTCATCGCCATCCCCGCCTGATTCGGAGGAAGTCCGCTTCACGGGTGAGGTTGTTCGCGAGCAGCCGTTTACGCACGACGTCGGCCATAATCTGACATTCCGGCTGACACCCGCGACCGCCGACGAAGGCGGAGGCTGGGTCATCGAGATGCTTCCTCCGGTCGAGCCGTCGGATGATCCCATCGAATTCTCGGCCATCGCCACGCCTCCCTACCACGCATACAACGATCGCTACCTCGCGGCTGCATTCGGCTACTCGGCGAAGGAGGCCGTCCAGTTCACGACGCGAAAATTCAATTTCGTTCAATCCGTCACCGACGAGCATCTGGCGGACGAAGTCGTGAACGCCGCGCTTTACCCCAGCACCGTCGGCGAGGCCGATAAGAGCCGCATCGCCGCCGAAGCCGCTGCCCTCAAGCTCGGAAGCGGCCAGCTCCGCATCCTGCACTCGCGCGTTACGCAGGGCAAAGCGGGATCTCCGGACACGATCGCCTGGGTCAAGTTCGAGGTCGTGTTGAACTTTTCTTCCGGCCTCACCCTCCAACAGGTGCTCGGCCCGAAACCGCCGCCCGCTCGTCACTAAGTTCTACGGTGTATAATCTGCGGGCCCTTGCGCTCGATTCAAAATTGCCAACAAAGGAATTCCAGATGACTCACAGCACCCAGGCTCAGGCGGCTGTCTCGCCCTCTCCTTTTGAAAACATTTCGGGCATCATTCGCGGTTTTTGGGAAAGCCGCGCGCTCGCTATTGCAGCGGAGCTGGAGCTCGCCGATCAGCTTGCCGAGGGGCCGTTGGGGGTGGACGTTCTGGCCGAACGCACTAAGACGCATTCGCCGAGCTTGTTTCGACTGATGCGCGCTCTGGAAAGCATCGGAGTATTCACGCAGGTTTCGCCGCGAGTGTTTGCCAATACGCCGTCTAGCGCGTTGCTGCGCAGGAATGTTCCTGGATCGCAGTGGGCCTTTGTGCGCGCGATTCTTTCGACAGGCCAGGGCCAGTACGACTCCTGGGGCGAAATGCTGCATTGCGTTCAAACCGGCAAGACTGGATTGCAAAAAATATACGGTGGTGCGAGCACCTGGGAATTTTTCAATGGGCGTCCGGAAGTCTGGGTGATCTTCAACGAAGCGATGCGTTCGGCCAGCGCCATGATTTCACCGGCGGTGGCGGCCGCGTACGACTGGAAAAAATTCCCGGTAATCGCCGATATCGGCGGCGGAATCGGCTCGCAACTGGTCGCCATTCTCGACGCCCATCCTTCGGTTCGCGGAATTCTCTTCGACCAGCCGGCTGTCGTCGCCGGTGCGATTCCGCACGACCGCCTGCAACGCGTGGGCGGCGATTTTTTCAAGAGCGTTCCCGCCGGCGCGGCCGCCTACACCATGCGCTGGATCATTCACGATTGGGCGGATCAGGAGGCGTTCGTGATTCTGGGCGGTATTCGCAAAGCCATGAAGCCGGAGTCCCGCCTCGTGCTCATCGAGGAGATCATTCCGGAGACGCCCGAGCTTACCTGGGCGAAGTGGCTCGACCTTCATATGCTCGCGGTAGCGGGAGGGCGCGAGCGCACGACCGCTGAATACAAGGAACTCTACGCCAACGCCGGATTCGACCTCGAGCAGATTATTCCCACGCGCGCCGGCTCCAGCCTGATCATCGGCCGCCCGCGCGCCTGATGAACTAGCGAGGCTACTCTTGCGCGCGCCCTCAGATTCTTTACACAACCTCACCCTTGCGCTTCGATTGTTTTCCACTAAGATGGTTCTGTGAATTTTTGCACCATATTGACGAAAGCGCGGGACAACGCCGATGAACCTGGCGGCACGTCCATTTCTTTCCTGCTTTTACTCGACACCCGGTGTCGAGTAGATTTCGCCGTATGTCTAAGAAAACAAAGGAAAGCGTACCAGGCTACTCGACACAGATTTCAAGGGGTGACGAACCCACGATGATGCAGGAATTGGCCAATTCGGCGATCGAGACGGCGAAGCGCCGAGGTGCTTCCTACGCCGACGTTCGCGTGATGGACATTCGCCATCGCGACATTTCGACCAAGAACGGCGAAGTTGGCACGCTCGCGGAAGCGGAATCGCTGGGAATTGGAATCCGCGTGATCGCCGGTGGCGCGTGGGGATTCTCCTCGACCGACCGCCTGACGAGCGAAGGCGTGCAAGCCTGCGCCGCGGAAGCGGTGGCCATCGCCAAGGCTTCGGCTCTCGCGAAGCGCGAAAATGTTTCGCTCGCGCCCGAAAAAACTCATGTGGACACGTGGCAGAATCCGTTCCTGAAGGATCCGTTTCGCATCCCCGTCGAGCAACAGATTGACCTCCTGCTCGCCGCGGATAAAGAGATGCGCCGCGTGAAGGGCGTCACAGTCGCGGAGGGCTCGATGTCTTTTCGCCGGATCGAGCAGCTATTCTCCTCCAGCACCGGTTCTTCGATCCACCAGGTCAAGATGCAGTCCGGCGCGGGAATCGTCGCCACAAGTTTCGCCGGCACCGAGATTCAGAAGCGCTCGTACCCCAATAGCTTTGGCGGCCAGCACATGCTCCAGGGTTACGAGTTGGTCGAGTCGCTCGACCTTGCTGGAAATGCAGGACGCATCGCGGAAGAATGCGTCGCGCTCCATTCCGCCGCGCAGTGTCCCGAAGGCCAGCACACCATCATCCTCGGCAGTTCGCAGCTCGGCTTGCAGATTCACGAGTCCATCGGCCATCCGATCGAGCTCGATCGCGTGCTCGGCATGGAAGCGAATTTCGCGGGAATGAGCTTTCTCACCACGGAAAAGCTGCGCAAATTAAAATACGGTTCCGATATCGTCAACGTCGTCGCCGACGCACGCCTCGAGCACGGGCCGGGCCTGGGCACGTTCGCTTACGACGATGAAGGCGTGGCCGCGCAGTGCACGCCGATCATTACCAACGGCCTTTTCACCGGCTATCTGAGCAGTCGCGAAACGGCTGCGTCCATCGGCGAGAAACGTTCCGGCGGTACGGTGCGCTGCGAAAGCTGGAACCGCCTGCCCATGATCCGCATGACCAACATCAGCATCAATCCCGGCACGTGGAAGTACGACGACATGATCGCCGACACGGACGACGCGATCCTGATGGACACGAACCGCTCCTGGTCCATTGACGACAAGCGCTACCACTTCCAGTTCTCGACCGAAATTGGCTGGGAGATCAAGGGCGGCAAGCAAGGACGTATGATCAAGAATCCGAGCTACAGCGGAATTACCACGGAATTCTGGAACAGCTGCGACGCCATCTGCTCGCGCGACTACTGGACGCTGTGGGGCACGCCCAACTGCGGCAAGGGACAGCCCCAGCAGGTCATGGGCACGGGCCACGGCGCGTCTCCGGCTCGCTTCCGCAATATCAAAGTCGGCGTCGCCTTCGCGAAGTAATCGGACAACCATGGCCAACAAGAACGCACAACTATCGCCGGCGGAACTTGAGCGCATCGCCGAGAAAATCCTCAAGCTGAGCGACGCGGATGAAACCGAAGTGGACGTTAGCGCCGCAACCGACGCGCTGACCCGCTTCGCCAACAATACCATTCATCAAAACGTCGCCGAACATGCGCTGGGCATATCCGTCCGGGCGGTGGTGGACGGCCGCACCGCGCGTTCGTCAACGAACAAGACGGACGAGGAATCTCTGCGTCGCGTCGTTGCGTCGGCCGTTACACTGGCGCGCAATCAGCCTGAAAATCCCGATCTGCTTCCGCTCATGGGCAAGCAGAAATATCAGAAGGTGTCGCGGTTCTTTTCAGCGACGGCCGGGACCACGCCGGAAGACCGCGCGAAGGCCGTCACTCGCGTGTGCAAGATGGCGGAAAAGCACAAGCAGACAGCCGCCGGTATTTTTGCGAGCGGATCGTCCAGCTCGGTGCTCGCCAATTCAAAGGGTCTCCGCGCGCGATACGAACAGACACATTCGGCATTCTCGATCACGATTCTGGAGGCAAATTCCTCCGGCTGGGCCAAATCGAATTCACCCGATATCCGCAAGCTCGATCCCGAGGAGCTTGCCGAACGCGCTGCCGGGGCCGCGGCAGGTTCCCGCGCGCCGCGCGAAATCCCGGCGGGCCGCTACACCACGATCCTGAGTCCGTCGGCTGTTCTCGATTTGACGGGTTTTCTTTTCTATGATTTTGCGGGCACCGCGGTCCACGACAAGCGCTCGTGCTTGACGGGCCGCCTCGGCAAGAAATTGTTCGGCGACAACATCACGATTTGGGACGACGCTTATCATCCGCTGCAGAGCGGAGCGCCGTACGATGGAGAAGGCGTGCCGAGGCAGAAAGTGCTGCTCGTGGATCGCGGCGTTCCGAAGAATCTGGTTTATTCGCGCGCGACCGCCAAAAAAATGAAGGCCAAGCCGACCGGGCATGGTTTTTCGCTGCCGAACGAGTACGGCGAGGCGCCCATGAACCTGGTTTTTTCGGGCGGCGATAAATCCACGGATGAAATGATTCGCACCACCGAGCGCGGCATTCTCGTCACGCGACTGTGGTATATCCGCGAAGTGGATCCCTACGAGAAGATTTTGACGGGGATGACGCGCGATGGAACGTTCCTGATCGAAAACGGCAAAGTTACCGGCGGGGTGCGGAATTTCCGCTTCAACCAAAGCGTCATCAAGATGTTGTCGAATGTCGAGATGATGGGCCCGGCGGTTCGCGCGGCGGGGGAAGAATCTTTTGAAATGGTCGTGCCGCCGATGAAGGTTCGCGACTTCCACTTCAGCGAAGTGACGAAATTCTAGTGGTGCTTCGATATTAGGGATTGCCTGTCATCCCGAGCGAAGCGAGGGATCTGCTCTTTCTTCCCATGGTGGCGAAAAACCGCGCTATTGCTCGGTGAACTGAAGGCTTGAAATCGCGCGCGCGATCACGTTTTCCTGTATCTGCACCAGGTCGTTGTCCGCGCGCGTCATGCCGAAGATGGTGTAAAGCCTTGCGCCGCGCGGCACGAGCACGACCACTCCGGACCAATCATGCTCGTCCACTTTGCCGCGGAAGTGATGTTCGGTCGCTGCCGCGCCGGATACCGTGATCTGCTTTTCATCCAAGGGCCGGAAGTCCACCATAACGTCGCGCAGGCGGCGCTCCGTCGTGTCCATGTCGGTCGCGAGCGACTTTCCGGCTGGTTCCTGGCCGATCAATAGATAAGTAGTGTCGTCGCCCGTGCCCATCGCGGTGATCGCGCCCGGCAGCACGGCCGGCGCGGTGGCGATCACGTCCCAGTCCGGCGGCTTGTACATGTGGAAGCGATAGGTTTCGTTCGTGTAAGTGTTGCCGACCACGGCTTCGCGGATCGGTTCCGGCGCGGGCGGCTTGGGCGGCGCAGGATTTGCAGCAGAGCTAGATGCCACGGAAACTGGCGCGGCGGCTGGCGGCGTGGCTTTCGCAACTGGCTCGGCGACGTTCGTTGCTGCCGGCGGAGCCACCGCAGGCTTCGCAACCGGTTCGCGCTTGCTCCCGGCCATTGCTGGCAGTTGCGGCGGCGCGGCGGCCTTTACGGATTCTGTTTTCGGCTTTTCAGCGGGCGGGGTTTTTTCGGCAGCCGGCTCGGAGTTCTTTTCCGCGGAAGCCGTAGCGGCCACCGAGATTCCGATGGAGACGACCTGGTCCTTCTGCACGACCGCGTAACCGTAGCTCGTTTTCACTTTGAACGAGTTTTCTTCGTAACCCACGATGGTGCCGGAAATCGTCGAGCCGTCTTTGAGCTTCAGTTCATCGGCGCGCACCGCGGATGGCGCGAGCAGCATGGCGAGCGTCATGGCGGACGTTATTGCGCACACGGGCAAGAACAGCGCAGCTTTCCCAACGACTGAAAATTCCCGCTTCATGTGATCAAGTATGAGCTTGCGTTATCGGGCGGGCAAGTGTCTCGGGTGCAGTATTGCCGGGTTAGTCAGCATCAGCGCTTCCCGCGGGTGCGGGAACGGGAGCGGCGCCGTTTCGGCTTGGTCTTCGATGAGCGTGCAGGCGCTCGTTTCGATGCCGGCTTCGGTTTCGCGTGCAGCGCAAGCAGTTCACGCCCTAATTCCTTGAACTCGCTTTCCAACACCCGGAATTCCGCGGCGGCGCCGCTGAGGTTGCCCAGTCGCCCCATGGCTTGCAGATTGCGGGCGGTGCCCGCAGCTTTCTGCGCGCCGATCAGCGCGAGTGAGCCCTTCAGGGAGTGGGCGACAGTGGCGAGAATTTCAGCGTCTTTTTCGGACACCGCGCGGCGGAGCAGAGAAAGTTTCTTCGGCGTGTCTGCGAGGAAGGTCTTCACGAGAGAACGGGCGATTTTCTCGTTGCCGCCTGTCGCGCGACGCAGGGTGTCGGCTAAATTCTCGGGAGGCGAATCGGCCGTGGCGGAATCCGCCTGCTCGGAGGCGGAGGACTCCTGGCGGCGCGCCAGCGCCGCGAGCAGGCTGAAAAGCTCCGCGGCGCGGATGGGTTTTGCAAAGAAGGCGTCCATGCCGGCCGCGAGGCAGCGTTGTTCGTCTTCGTGGGTGGAATTCCCGGAAATGCCCACGATGATCGGTCGCTTCTGGCCGGGCGCGGTTCCCTGAAGAATTGCGCGCGTTGCCTCGAGGCCGTTCATGCCGGGCATTTCTTCATCCATCAGGACAATTTCGAAAGTGTCTTTCGTCAGCGCGGCAAGCGCTTCGCGCCCGTCCACCACGGCCGTGACGGAGTGTCCGCTGTGCCGCAAGAGCTCCGTCAATAGCTCGCGACTGCCTGTGTCGTCATCGGCTACTAGGATATGCATGGTTGTTATGGTCCGGCGCGGAAGGAAAGACGTCGCGCGGCGGACGTACTAAACAGCATCATCCGACGGATGGGTTGCTGCAAGGACTATTCTCGTAGGCTGACCGCGAGATGTAACGGAGACGCGCCGCTCGACTCCTGCGTCAGCGCAGGCGGAATCGCGGGCTGCGCGCGAGTGGCGCGACAGCGGAAGTAAATGGCGCGGCGGTGGCAAGCATCTGCGCCGGGCGTAGCAGTGCTACGCCCCTACAACATCGCCGTCGGGATGCTGCGCTTCGGATACGTGCTGGGCTTCTAGCGATCGAGAAATGCGCGGAGGCGCGCGTGGCCGGCGCGGCTGACGGGGAGTTGCGCGCCGCCGGACAGCACTGCGACGTGAGTATCCTTGCCGTACGGCTCGATCTTGACGACGCGCTCGAGATTGACGATGTAAGAACGGTGAATGCGCAGAAACCGCGACGGATCGAGCGCGGCCTCCAGGTTCGAGATCGTTTGCTGCTTCAGGTGTTTCTTGCCGCCAGACGCCAGAGCGACATAATCGTCCTGCGCTTCCGCGTAATCGAGTTTCGCGACGGG
>PMUS01000068.1 GCA_003166795.1 Acidobacteriota bacterium
GAGCGAGTCCGCCGTGGCGGACGAGCCGAGGGATCTCTCTGCCATATTAAGTGACACACCATGCCAGGTAATTTCCCTCGTAAGTCACAGAAAACAAACGATTGGCACCCTCACAAAGTGTCACACTAAATCATACCCTCCGCGCGCCATCTGTTGGCCCACGCTCCGCGCTTTCCGTATAATCTCTGCACCCATTTCAGATAAGGAGCCACGTGTACAAGGCCGTTGACGACCGCATTCGCAAGGCGCTGCGCCACCACATCCACGAGCGCTATAAGACGGACGTGCCCGTGGTCACCGAGCGCCCTCCGAAGCTGGCCATGGGCGAGGTCGCTTCCCCACTCTGCTTCGAGCTGGCTAAGCGCCTGAAAAAACCGCCGCGCGCGCTGGCGCAGGAGATCGCGAATTCGCTAAAGCGAATTCCCGGCGTCGAACGCGTCGAAGTCGCCGGCGGCGGCTACTTGAATCTGTTTTTCGACCGCGCCGCATTTTTTCTCGCCGCGTGCGAGGAGGCCGGCCACGAAGGCGCGGCCGTTCCCGCGCCGAACGCGCCCAAGGTCATGGTCGAGCACACCAGCATCAATCCCAATAAAGCGGCGCACATCGGCCATCTGCGCAACGCCGTCCTGGGCGACACGTTCGGCCGGCTGCTTCGCTACATGGGCCGCCGCGTCGAGGTGCAAAATTACATAGACAATACGGGCGTGCAGGTCGCGGACGTTGTCCTGGGATTCACGCACCTCGAACCGAAGTCGCTGGACGAAGTGCGCGCTCTCGCCGCCGCCCCGAAATTCGATTATCTCTGCTGGGATCTCTACGCGCGCGTCACGCAATTTCTCGCCGACGACAAATCCCGCCTCGATCTGCGCTCGCAAGTTTTGAAGGATATTGAAGAAGGACATGGCGACTCGGCCGAGATGGCGGAAATCATTTCCACCGCCATCGTGCGTTGTCATTTAAAGACTGTGGGTCGGCTTGGCATCAGCTACGATTTGCTCACGCGCGAAGGCGAAATCCTGCACCTGAAATTCTGGGATGCCGCGTTCGAGCTTCTGAAGAAAAGCGGCGCAATTCAGCTTGCCACTTCCGGAAAAAACGCAGGATGCTGGGTGATGCAGCTCCCCAGCGGCTCCGAAAAGGAAGTACCAGAGGTGGAAGCAGCGGCGGACGAAGAACCCAGTGAGCTGGCCGACGCCAAAATTATCGTCCGTTCGACGGGCACGGTCACCTACGTCGGCAAGGATATTGCCTACCACCTATGGAAGTTTGGTCTCCTCTCGCGCGATTTCTACTACGAACCGTTCTACAAGCAATGGGACGGAAGCGAGGTCTGGATAACCAGCAGCGTCGCGGGTTACGCGGACGCACCCGCATTCGGCCACGCGAGCCAGGTCTTCAACGTGATTGATTCGCGGCAGGCGTATCCGCAGCAGGTCGTCGTCGCGGGCCTTCGCGCGCTCGGTCATGCGGAGCAGGCTGACAATCTGAAGCACTTTGCGTACAACGTCGTCGCGCTCACTCCGCGCTGCGCACAGGAACTCGGCTACGAAATTCCCGCCGAGGACGCGAAGAAGCCTTACGTCGAAGTCAGCGGCCGCAAGGGCCAGGGCGTCAAAGCCGACGACCTGCTTGACCGCCTTCAGGCGAGCGCGCGAAAAGAAACGGATGAGCGCCACGCCGAATCACCCGAGCAAGAGCGCGAGGCCATTGCCAACGCAATCGCCATCGGCGCGCTTCGTTATTTTCTCCTGCGTTTCACCCGCTCGACCATCATCGCGTTCGACTTCAAGGACGCGCTGAGCTTCGAGGGTGAGACGGGGCCCTATGTGCAATACGCCGTGGTGCGCGTGAACGGAATTGTAAGAAAGGGCCTGGAAGCAGATCCCAATTTCGGAACCGCGAATGCGGCGAACCTCAAGCGAATCGAATCCGGCGAGATCAGCGTTGCAAAATTTCTGGCTGCGCCTGCGGGCGATGATCTATGGGAGCTGATCCTGCTGGCGGGTTCGCTCGACGCGCGAGTTGATGCGGCGGTCGGCGCGCAGGAGCCGGCGTTCCTCGCGCGCTATGCGTTCGAGCTGGCGCAGGCATTCAACGTCTTCTACCACAAGCACCACATTCTCTCGGAGGAAGACGCCGAAAAGCGCGCCTTCCTGCTGCGCCTCTCATCGCTCGTGCGCGAGCAGCTCGTCACCGCGCTAGGCCTGCTGGGAATCAGCGCCCCGGACAAAATGTGACGCGATGCCAGATTCTCGCAATAGCGAAGCCGCCTGTTCGGTTGCCCCATCCTCAGTTTTGTGAGGGTGGGGTTTTTGAATTTTCCCGGATCTTGTGAAACGCCGCTTGTCTCTACATCTTCAGCGCGAAATCCACGATGGAGCGAATGGCGATTCCCGTCGGCCCCTTGGCGAGCCACGGACGCCCTTCATCCACCCAGCACGTCGAAGCGATATCGAGATGGATCCACGGCGTGTCCTCGGCGAATTCCTTGATGAACCACGCGCCGGTGCTCGCGCCGCCGCCTTTGCCGTTGCCTGTGTTGCGAATGTCGGCGATCTCGCTTTTGATCATCTGCTGATATTCCTCGTCCATCGGCATGGGCCACATTTTTTCGCCCGCGGCCTTCGCGCTCTCAAGGAACGTGTCGAGATATTCGCGCGGCGTGCCGAACGCGCCGACGTGCACGTTCGCCAGCGCCACTTCGATCGCGCCCGTCAGCGTGGCCGCGTCAATCAAATGCGTGCAGCCGAGCTTTCGCGCGTAGAAGACTCCGTCGGCCAGGACCATCCGGCCTTCGGCGTCCGTGTTGATTACCTCGATCGTTTTGCCGGACATCGCGACCTGCACGTCGCCGGGCTTTTGCGCACGGCCGCCGGGCATGTTTTCGGTTGCGGGAATCACGGCGATCACCGGTACCGACGGCTTCAGTGCGGCGATCGCGCGCATCGCGCCGAGCATGGTGGCGCCGCCGCCCATGTCATATTTCATCTTTTCCATGTTGTTCGCGGGCTTGATCGAGATGCCGCCGGTATCAAACGTGACGGCCTTGCCCACCAGACCCAGCACAGGGCCGCCCGGCCGGGGATTTTCCGGCGTATAGCGCACCACGATCACCCGCGGCGGCTCGACGCTTCCTTGCGCCACGCCGATCAGCGCACCCATTTTCAGTTCGGCGATTTTGCGCTCGTCGAGAATCTCGATTCCCAGGCCCGCTTCCTTGGCCATGGCTTCGGCCTTCGCGGCGAGCAAGCGCGGCGTCAGCTTGTTCGAAGGTTCGTTGATCAGGTCGCGGGCGAAGTTCTGCGATTCGGCAAGGACGCGGCCATGGTCAATGGCAGCCGTGAGATCGGCGCCGAGGCCAGAGTCGAATCCCGCCAGCGCGACGGACTGAATCTCGCGATCCTTCTTGTCGGTGTGGTATTTGTTCGACTCGAAATCCGCGACGATCAGACCTTCGACAGCAGCCTGCGCCGCGGCAGGGCCGCGTTGCCCTTCGCGCGCGAGGAAAACGAACTTCTTCACACCGCGAGATTTCAGATGGCGCAGCGCCGTCCCCGCGATCTTGCGAAGATCGGAGTTTGCGAATTTTTCCGGTTTCCCCGCTCCCACCAGCAGCAGCTTTTTTGCCGCAAGCCCTTCCGGAAAGTGCAGTAACAGTAGCTCCAGGGGCTTGCCGGTGATTTCGCCGCTGGCGGCGAGCGAGCCAAGGCGGCCGTTCATGGCGCGATCAATCTCGCCGAGAACTCCGTCGAGTTTGTCGTCTTTATCGAAAACGTAAGTTACGATGGCGTCGGAATCTATCGAAGCATACGGCTGGGTCTCGAGTTGGATCTGCATGTCTCCCTTTCAATTTTATCTACGTCGCGAGCGGGATATTGCTTCGTCCGCTTCGCGTTTCGCTTCTTTGCGTTTTTCGGATTCGCGGCGGTCGTGAAATTTCTTGCCCTTCCCTACCGCCAGTTCACATTTCGCCAGGCCATCCCGGAAATAAATCTTCAGCGGCACCACGGTCATGCCCTTTTGCTGAATGGCGGCGTCCAGCTTTTCGATTTCCCGACGGTGCAGCAGCAGCTTACGCTTCCGGAGAGGGTCGTGGTTTCGCGGCCCTCCCGGCCGATACTCCGGTATATGGCAGTTTACCAGCCAAGCCTGCCCCGTGCGAATCTCGGCATAGGCCTCGCGGATGGAAGCCTTGCCCTCGCGCAGGGTTTTGACCTCCGTTCCTACCAGTACCAGACCCGACTCAAACCTTTCGAGCAACTCGTAGTTGTAAGAGGCAGCCCGGTTCTGTGCAACGATTTTATTATTCTCTTGCTCTGCCTTTTTGGCCGCCGATTTCATGGGGTCGCTATCATAGCCGCCGCGTGCGACCGGCTGCAAGTCGAGGAGAACCGCATATTTCCACCCAATTTTGGGTTGATATACTCATATGCCTGCGACCCATGTGTCTAAGCAAACTTTAATTAAATTATCCCCGGCAACGGAGCTGGTTCCTTGCCGCATCATACCCCGGGTGTTAGACTCCCATAGCATTGACTCACCCCTTCGGAGGGCCTGGTTGCATCGGTCAGCGTTTTTCCCGCTTTTGGCGTTCGCCGTCATTTTGCTGGTCGGCTGCCCCAAAGCTAATACGGACTACAGCGACGGCCGCAAGGCTGAGACCTTGCAGGACTACGATACCGCACTAGTCCATTACGACAGCGCCCTGCGGGCCGAGCCCGGCAACGCGGAATACAAGCTGCGCGCGATGCACGCGCGCTACGCGGCGGGCCAGTTCCACTTGGAGCAGGGCCAGAAAGCCCTGCAAAAGGGCGATCTGCAACTGGCTCTGACGGAGTTCCAGAAGGCCCAGGCACTCGATCCATCGAATACCGCTGCTGACCAGCAAGTGAAGCATACTCTGGAGTTGCTCTCGGCAAAGACCGCTGCCGTGGTCCCTCGGGCAGTTGACCCCAATGCCGCGGACGACTCAGACCTGCTGCCGGAGCCTCCCCGGCTAAAGCCGTTTTCGCTGGAACCGATCAATTTGAAGATGACGAACGACGCTCGCGTCGCCTATGAGACCATCGCGAAGCTCGCCGGACTGAGCGTGATTTTCGATCCGGACTTCACCTCGCGGCGCATTCCGGTCGAATTGCCGAACGTCACGCTCGAACAGGCGCTCGACGCCGTCTCTCTCGAAAGCAAAGCCTTCTGGAAGCCTCTGACCCCCACCGTGATTTTCGTGGCGCCGGACACGCCGCAAAAGCGGAAGGACGTGGAAGATGAGGTCGTGCGGACTTTTTATTTGTCCAACACGCTCACGCCACAGGATCTGACCGAAGTCGTCACCGGGCTGCGGCAGCTCCTGGATCTGCGCAGGGTGCAGCAAGTGAACGCACAGAACGCGATCGTGATTCGCGATACGCCCGACAAGCTGGCACTGGCCGCGAAGATTATCCGGGACATTGACAAGGCCAAGCCGGAGGTTTTGATCCACGTACAAGTTCTGACGGCGAGCGTGGACCGCTTGCGCGACCTGGGAATTCTACCGGGGCAGAGCGTTTCGGTTACGTTTTCCCCGCGAACTTCGCTGCAGCCAAACAGCGGCACGTCCACCACAGGCACAACGACGACGACTTCATCTACAACGGTCAGCCCCACGCAAATCACGTTGGATAACCTGAGAAATCTTTCCGGGGCGGATTACAGCGCCACATTGCCGGGCGCGACGGCGAACGCAATTCTTACCGATAACAAGACGAGGATCATCCAGGACCCTGAGGTCCGCGTGAGTGACGGCGAAAAAGCCACGCTCAAAATCGGGGATCGCGTTCCGGTGGCAACGGGCAGCTTTCAAGCGGGAGTCGGCGTGGGCGTTGGCACCGGCGCAGGCGTGGTCAATCCGCTGGTAAACACGCAATTCCAATACATTGACGTCGGTGTGAATATTGACGTAACGCCTCGCGTGCATCCGGACGGCGATGTCAGCATGAAGCTTTCCGTCGAGGTATCTCAGATCACAGGCTCGAGCAATATCGGTGGAATCAACCAGCCGGTCATCAGCCAGCGCAAAATCGAGCATGATATCCGCCTGAAGGATGGCGAGGTGAGCGTGCTGGGCGGACTCATCGAGCGCACGGAGACGAAGAACGTCAACGGAATCCCCGGGCTCGCCCAGCTTCCTCTTTTCCGCTACCTTTTCTCGGACAACAGTAACGAGGTTCAGGAGGACGAAGTCCTCATTGTCCTGACCCCGCACATCATTCGTTTCCCCTCGATTGATGCGGACAACTTGCAAACGGTGGCAGCGGGAACAGATTCGAATCCGCACGTTTATCGCCAAGGCGGCGATGCGCCAAGTTCTGCGGTTCCGCAGCCTGCTTCCCCGTTCGCCAATTCGCAGGCGACGCCGCTAGCGGGCGCCCCGGCGCCGGCGCCGCAGCTTCATTTTGAGCCCGCGAACGCGGCCCTCAGGACCGGAGACACGACGACGCTTGGCCTGGCCGTTTCGAATGTGAATGATCTCTATTCGATCCCGCTATTGATCCACTACAACCCGGCCGTGATTCAGGTGGATGAAGTGCGCAACGGCGGATTCCTATCGGGAAGCAGCGTGCAGGAAATCGCGATCGTGCAACGGATTGACCAGCAGAAAGGCGACATCGTGGTTTCCGCGACGCGCCAGCCAAATACGCCTGGCGTGAACGGCTCCGGCACTCTGCTAGGGATTGTGATCCGCGGCATCGCTCCGGGCACGTCCCCGCTCCAGATACTTCAAGTCAACGCCCGCGATTCGCAGCAGCGAACAGTCCCCATGGTTTCCCAGGAAGCCACAATCCAGGTGCGGTGAGGAGATATGTCCAGGAATCGCCGCAGCCCTGGCATCCGCGCGACATGTCAGCGCCGGTCTTCGTTAACTCCTTCGTTGATTCCGGGCCGCCGAACAACGCGAGCGATTGCCGCGGGAATGACGCTTCTCGAATTGATGATCGCCTGCTCGATACTTCTGGTGCTGGCGACGGTCGCGCTGCCGCTGACGCGCGTGACCGTGATTCGCCAGCGGGAACAATTGCTCCGCTATAATTTGCGCGAGATGCGCGACGCGATTGACCGTTATCGTGACGCCGCGGACAAGGGAATGTTTCAGGTGCAGGCCGGCACGGAGAACTACCCGCCCGATCTCGACACGCTTGTAAATGGAGTGCAGCTGACCGGGACGCAAAACGTCCACATGCGATTCCTCCGCAAGAAACCAGTCGATCCGATGACTGGAAACGACGACTGGGGATTGCGCTCCGTGCAGGACGATCCGGATTCGACATCCTGGGGCGGCCAGGACGTCTTCGACGTTTACAGCAAGGCCACGGGCACGGCGCTCGACGGAACGAAATACTCAGACTGGTAATCTGCTCTCGGCCTGAATGGGCAAATCAATGGCAGGACTCGAACAATCTAACGACGTAGTGAGACGCTCGGGCCGCGTGGCCCATGGTTTCACGATCCTCGAACTGATGATCGTGATCACGATCATCGTAATCCTCGCGACCATGAGCGCGGTGCGCTACGAACAGTCAGTTGTGCGCGCCCATGAAGCGGCTCTGCATCAAGACCTGTTCGTGATGCGCGAGGCCATCCAGAACTATACGCTGGACAAAGAAGCCGCTCCCTCGTCGCTTGACGATCTTCATTCGTCCGGCTATATCGGGGAGATCCCGACCGATCCGATTACCCGTGAAAAAGACTGGAACACGGAGACTTGCGACGATGTGCTGAGCCCCGACCAGGTTGCGGGAGGAATCTGCGACGTTCATTCCGCGTCGGATGCAGTCTCGCCGTTTGACGGCAAAGCGTACAGCTCGTTCTGAACGAAGTGTGGTTTTGGGCGCGGATCTGGAGAGGTTCGATGCCGAGACTTCCGGGATTCGTTTTACCCCCTTGTGTGCATCCGCAATGATGAATTCGCGAAGTCGAGCAGCCCGGTAGCTCGTCGGGCTCATAACGCGCCAATCACCAACCTGCTCCGCCGGATTCAAACGACCTAGCCCTTTTTCTTAGCCGCAAGAACCCCTCAAAACGAGATATTCCGGGCGCTTAACGGGCACCTGAGAAGCACATGTTGCTGCGAACCAGTCCCGCTGACGGAATGGATACACTCTCGGTAACCTTCACGCCAACTGAGACAACCGATTGCAATGCTTGCTTGCCTGCTGTTCGCGGCACTGAGCCTAGGCGCTATGGTGGGCTTGAGCGAGTGTGCGAGCGGCTTCCCCGAAGGCCAGCGCGCTCGCGGAATCACGACCTATAGCCTGGTCGAGACGGTAACCAGTGGAACGCTGTCTCACACTTTCGACCTGACGCTGATCGTGCAGAAATGAGCCGGCGTGGGAATGTCCCCGGCAAGACCGAGACGCTGTGAAGCCCGCCAGAGGAATGCCCAAACACTGCTCTCGGCGTGAGGATATTCAACGCAAGGCTATTCAGGCCGCGCAAAACACTGAAAGTTTTACATCTTTTGGAATACTCCCATAAGTAAACCAGAGACTAGGTATTGCAGCCTAAGTCCGGATGAATGCATAAAGTCTCGCGCCTTAGGATTTTCTTGGACACCGAATTGTGATGAAATTGAGTCAGTGATCGCTGACCCTAAGAAGGAAAATTCCTAGACGGCTCGAAAGGGTCGACGGGCTGGGAAAAACGCAGTTGTTGCTGCAGCGCGTAATCGCCTGTCTCTAGTCCAGCAACATCTGCTGCGAGCCGCTCGATCGAGAGTCCGTTGGTCCAAGTAATCGAAATGGTTCAAATAGGGGCGCGGGCACACGGAGCGTCCAACTCGAAGTGTTTTCGGCTACCGCGTACTAAACCGCGCCACTGCGTAATTTATTTCTTATTGTTCTAAGCATCCCATCACGCTTGCCGATTACGTCATCAGTGACAGGAAACTCAAGGCCGTCCAGAGTCTTCGACCGGTGGTTTTGTTTTGCTACGGCACAGAGCAGAAATTGAATACTCGGTGCTCTCAGAGCGGAAAGTCGTTCAACATTATGACGCTGCTTAACCGAATTGTCCTTGCGCTCCCGTGCATCGTTCTTGCGCTTGCGGGTTGTTCCGGTACCCCTCCCCCCAATCCTCACTCTGTCGCGCTCGCTGTGAGTCCTTCTTCTACGATCGTCGCTGCGGGATCCACCACGACGTTTATTGCAGTGTTTACGCCTAGTCGGCCCGCAGGGGGCTCCTTGACTTGGGCGATCACTCCCGCAACCGGGGGAACGATCACCAGTAAAGGTGTCTACACGGCTTCCGGAACGGTGGGGCAATACACCGTTGTCGCGACCTGGACCGCGTTCAACCTGGCGAAAAACGGCACTTTCAACAGTTCGGCGTCGGTCGAAATCCTTCCGGTGCCGCAATTGGACGCGGTGCTCAACCCCGACATGGTAGAGGCCTCGGGCGCCGCGCAGAAGAATCACGCGATTCAGAACGCTGTGGTAATCGGTCAAGCTTTCCCCTTTCTGATTTCAGCAGATCCCAGCGGCAATATCGAAGTTCAAAACGGCTTCTCGCCTCCGGTAGAGTGCCCGGATTCCAGCACCGTTTGTTAGCAGCAAGAAGTGTGAATGGCGTCTGAAGGAGAGAGGAACATGTGTAATACGTTTCGCGTTCTCGCGCTGGTCTTGATTCTTGGATTCGCTAGCAATGTCTCCGCCCAGGCTCCCGCGCCGGCTGCCGATCCAGCTCCCGCTCCCGTATTGGCCTATGTGGGCCGATTGAGCGAGTCCAACAAACTCGTAACGGGTGCACGATCCTTCGAGTTTTCGATTCTCGATTCCAACGGAGACGTATTGTGGACCTCGGGGACGCAAACGTTGACCGTGACGAACGGTCTCTATGGCATCGTGCTCGGGGCTACCGGTATGCCGGCCCTCCCTGCCTCGCTCACGCTGAAGGCTGATTTGCACCTTCGCGTGCTGGCTGATGGAGTTCAACTTGCTCCCGACGTTCCGCTCGAACCCGCGCTGCAGGCAAGCGTGGCTTGGGATGTCATTGGCCCATTCTTGGGCGACGTCAGCGGCACGCAGCAAACCATCACGGTCAACAAGCTGCAAGGCACGCCACTCGACCTAAATCCGGCGCCCACGGCCGGAGAGATCCTGACTTTCAACGGTACGAATTGGATTGCCGCCGCGGGAGGGCCAGAAACTCAAGGGCCGACCGGACCAGAGGGCCCAGCCGGGCCGGCCGGTGCCGCGGGAATCCCAGGAGCAACAGGAGCGACCGGGGCGACAGGGGCAACGGGAGCGACCGGAAGCGCCGGCGCCAGTCCTTTCATTCTCGATGGCGCGAACGCTGTATTTACAACCGGAGCGGTGGGCATTGGCATTGACCCGCCGAACCCCGCAGCCCTTCTGGATTTAACGAGCACGACGCAGGGGTTGCTCGTGCCTCGCATGACAACCGTTCAACGGCTGGCTATCGCAACTCCGGCCAACGGATTGATTGTGTACGATACGGACATAAAGTCCCTGCAAGTTTACGACTCCGTCGGAGTCGCTTGGAACCAAGTCGCTGACACGGCAACAACTGGCTCGGTGACCAACGTGACCGGAACCTCTCCGATCAACGTAGCCACCGGCAGCACCACTCCGGCCATCAGCTTAAGCACCGTGCCGGTTACAGCCCCGTCACCGTCAACGGTTGCGCAGCAGAGGTGCTCGTTAAGTTCGCTGTTGTTGCGGTGAATACCGCGTAGTAGCTGTGGCTCCCGATCCCGAGGGTCCGCGTGATCGCCGCCGTTCCCGCGGAAGTCAATTGCGCCGTCCCGATTACCGCCGAGTTATCGCAATACGTCGCCGTGGCATTGCAGAAAGTCACTGTGCCAAGAGTGACCGGCGAGCCGTTGGATACCGCAGCCGTAAAGGTCACGGCGGTTCCCGAGGCCACCGAAGAGGACGACAGCGTCAGCGTTGTCGTGGTGACCGCGCTCACCGTCAGCGTCCCATTGACGAACGCGAACGAGTAACTCGTTGCCGCGAGCGTGCCCACCGCCGCCGTGATCGGATAAGCTTCCAGGACAACGGGACCGAGATCGGCACCGGAAAGCTCGACCCATCCGGCAACGTGGCTTTCTCCACCTCCGCCCTAACCCTGGGATCACATCCAGTCACCGCAGCTTATGTCGGTGACGTACTCAATGCCGCCAGCACCTCGGCCGTCGTAACCCAGAACGTGCGCGAGCTGACTCAGAACGCCATCCTCTCCAGCATTAATCCGGCACAGCCGGGCGCTTTGGTGACCCTTACTGCCAGCTTCATTGCTGCTGGGCCGGGAACTCCTACCGGAACCGTGACCTTCAACGAGGGCGGCACGGTCCTGGGAACCGAAGTGCTTTCCACCACTAGCGGTATCACCACCGCAACTTACGCAACCTCCTCGCTCGCTCTAGGCGCGCACTCCATCACCGCGGTGTATGCAGGAGACACGTTGAACGCTCCGAGCACTTCCGAGACGTTCACTCAGGACGTGGCACAGGTCACCACCGTCGAAATCGCTTCCACCAGCAATCCAGTGGAATTCGGCGGCGCGATAACTCTGACCGCCACCGTCACACCAGCTAACTCCGGCACGCCGACGGGAGCCCTAGTCTTTATGGAAGGAAGCACAACCCTCGGGACCGAAACACTGAGCGGTTCCGCTACAGCGTCAATTTCGCTCCCGAATCTGTCGCCGGCGCAACATTCCTTTACCGCCTCTTATGGCGGGGACACCACCAGTGACGCGAGCACCTCCACGGTCTTCATCCAAACGGTTCAGCAGACCACCACCACCGCACTCAGCGTGGATGTGAATCCTTCCATTTCCGGAAATTCCATCACCCTCACCGCGACAGTCACCCCCACCGCCTCCGGCACGCCGGCCGGCTCCGTCGCATTCAATGACGGCAACGTCACCCTCGGCTCGGCGACCGTGAACGCTTCCGGCGTCGCCACCCTGACGACTTCTACTCTAACCGCTGGCTCCCATTCTATTGCAGCGGTGTACGCCGGCGACCCGGTGAACCTGTCCAGTACCTCCACCGCGCTTACCCAGAAGGTCAGCCAAAACACCTCCATCATTCTGACCGCCAGCCGCAACCCCGTGCAGGTGGGAACGATCATTACATTTATCGCGACGGTCGTGCCCGGCACACCCACCGGGACCGTAAGTTTCCAAACTGGAAACGCCACGCTCGGGACCGTAACGTTAGCTTCCGGAGCTGCGACGTTTGCCACTCAAGGCCTGAACCTGGGCTCTCAATCTATCACCGCGAGCTACAGTGGAGACGCCAACAACGCTCCGAGTACGTCCAGCCTCACCTTGACGGTGGTGAGCCAGACGGTCCCGGTAATCACTTGGGCCACTCCTGCGGCGATCTCATTCGGCACGGCGCTCAGCAGCACCCAGTTGGACGCCACCGCGAGTGTGCCGGGCACGTTCGTCTACAGCCCGGCAGCAGGAACCATTCCCGTCGCCGGAAGCGATACCCTCTCGGTCACCTTCACGCCAACCAACACCGCGGATTACACGACCGCAACCGCGTCGGTGACGTTGATCGTTAATAACAAAACCACTCCCACCGTCAATTGGGCTCCTCCGGCGGCGATCGCGTTTGGCACCACACTCAGCAGCACGCAGCTAGACGCCGCGGCGTCGGTGCCCGGCACGTTTGTTTACAGCCCCGCGGCAGGAACAACTCCTGCTGATGGAACCGATACACTCTCGGTCACCTTCACACCAACCGACACCACCGATTACAATACGGCCACGGCTAGCGTCACATTAACGGTCGAGGGTTTCACTCTGAGCGAGAATGGTGTCTCCACTCAGACAGTGACGGCGGGGGGAGCGGCCACCTTTAAATTGACCGTCGCACCCGTTGGATCAACAACGTTGCCGTTGGCTGTAAATCTCACAGTCTCGGGCCTGCCGCCTGGTGCGACGTACACTTTTTCTCCCACGGTGATTCCGGCCGGCAGTCCAGCGACGACGGTGAATCTGATAATCCAGACGAGCAGCTCGTCGGCGGCGTGGAATACAGAACCTCAAGGGTACGCGCCGCACAGCGGCATGCCGATTTTGCTGACACTACTGTTGCTGCCACTGCTAGGAATGCAGTGGCTCCGTCAGCGAATGCAGACCACGCCGCGCCTGCTCGCCGCAGTGCTGTTCACCGCACTGAGCCTGGGCGGTGTGGTGGGCTTGAGTGGATGTGCGAGTCGCGGCGGAGACCAGGTTCCTCCCGGAGGCGCAACCTATACCTTGGTCGTGACGGAAACCTGCGGAACGTTGACCCATTCGTTCGACCTGACGCTTGTCGTGCAAAAATAGGTAGGCGTCGGAAGGTCCTCGGGCAAAACACGCTACGCTGCGAATTCATGCCGCAAATTACCTGAAAATGCGGGTTGCTGCTGTCAGTGCAGCAGTAGCATGTCCCCCAGTCCCCGCGGTCGCTCACTCATTTTGATCACGAATCCGCTTCTGAGGAACCTTCGTCGTCATACGGCTCCGGTTCTTGCGGGAATGATTTCTAGGCCAAGATCTCGGGCTTGTTTACGGAGCCGGGCTTCTAACCTCTGGCGATTCGGCACTTCGTTCTGCGCGCAGGTGGTCTCATCGTAGTCCTGTCTGGTCGTCACCATGTGGTATTGGATCTTCGCGCAAATCCATTCAAATGATGCCCCTACCGCTAGATTGCGCTCTTAAAGGCCACCTGAGTATTTGCAGAAGAGCGGCAAGTCGCGTAGTATCTACGACGCGGGGTGGAGCAGCCTGGTAGCTCGTCGGGCTCATAACCCGGAGGTCGTCGGTTCAAATCCGACCCCCGCAACCATTTCCTCCTTCTCGACTTAATTCCCGTAATCCATGAGCCACAAAAATCGGGCTGTCATTTTCCTGTCGGCCGATTTCATCGGCCCGGCCGAAGGTCGTCGGTTCAAATCCGACCCCGCAACCATCTCTTCCCTCTCGACTTTTTCCCGAAGATTTATGACCCGCAAGAGTCGGGCTGTCAATTTCCATTCGGCCGATTTCATCGGCCGGGCCGGAGCCCGTCGGTCCAAATCTGATCCCGCGACCAAAATTGCCGTTCCGTTCAGCGACTTCCGCAAGCGCTGCAACCATCCGAATTGGCAATCTTCGTTTAGTCCAGATACCTGGAGATGAAGCTCGCATTCCGAACTTCAGTTCGCGGACGCCCTGGGGGGTTGGTTTGTGCATTGATCGTGCCTGGGAAGAAATTCCAAGACTGAGAGATGCTGCAAGTTCATGGCGACGCGAGGCTGATCCCGTATTCCAGGAGCCACGTCTTGATATCCTGCCGTGAGGCGCGAACGAGGCGACCACCCGTGAATCGATCGTCGGCGGAAACTTCGCGAGAAATGAAAGAAGGAAGCGTCAGTGCGTCAGCGGCGGCTGCCGAATCGAACTCTGCCTCGGCGAGGAATAGACCTTCCAGTGTGTCCTCGAAAACGTCAATGCCGAAAGGCGGCACGCTGAAACGGACTTTGCTGAGCTTGTTCCCAGGAAGTGGTGCTAGCACGCGAAACTCAGCTTCGGTGAGATACATGCTTGTAATGAAGCCTTGCTGCCCTCCGCTGGCCGACGCAGAAATCTTCTGAGTGAGCTTAAATGTGGTTGGGCCATCGTCTTCGCTTTGTTTCCTTAAGCGCAGAGCAGTGCCGTCGAAGTAGTGGTCGGTTATGCGACGAATGCGTACGACATGAGTGTTGTTTGGAAATTGGTCGAGAAGAAAGCGGCGCTCGCGCTCAACCCTAGCGTACTTGTTGCGCGGCTGCATCATCCCATTTTGACTGAAAAACAAAATTGAGGGAACAGAGAGTGAAAGGACGGCTCTGGCGTATCGGCAGGAACCCGGAAGTTACCCAGCTGTGATTCGGCGGCCACCAAAGTGTGACGCGCAACATAGGCGAAGGCCCTTACCGCTTCGTCGGCCAATGTAGGGGCGGCCGGCCAAACTGGTTCGGACACTTCCGGTGATGGCGAGTAGGGGCAGGTCGTTCTATGATTTGCTCGCGTTGGTTTGGTTTTCGACGGCGTGGCGGACAGAAGCAGACAAATCAGTTGCGGAGGATGCGCATGCAAGACCGAAAACGCCTATGGACCTGGGCTCTGCTTTTCCTCGGCGCGTTGAGCCTTAGCGCAGCCCCCATGCCCTCGCGCACGGGTCTCATGCCTGTTTCACGGGCGAATCTTTGCGTCACGGAAGGGACGATTGATGAATTGCCCGGGGAACGGCTCTCGGTAAATGTTCCCAAGATGCGTGCGTATCTGAACGCGTTTACGCCGCAATCCGTCGAGGCACACTTCACCTACCTCGGCGCGACAGAAAGCGAAACACGGCTCGGGTCCGGCGAACTTCGTCGCCAGTTTGGCATCAAGCTGCGCGCGCAGGACGCTTGCAACTTGGTCTACGCGATGTGGCGCATCG
Source organism: Acidobacteriota bacterium (assembly GCA_003166795.1). Lineage (GTDB taxonomy): Bacteria > Acidobacteriota > Terriglobia > Acidiferrales > UBA7541 > Palsa-295. Next base: position 15,464 of record PMUS01000068.1, read on the forward strand.
AGCCTGAATCGAAGCTGGTGGTTTCGGTGAAGAGCAACCCCGGCCAGCACAACAGCGCAGAGTGCGAAAATCGCGGATACCGGAATATCAAGGCTCGCGGCGGCACGCCAGTTCCCGCTCTACGTCCCGGAGACACCCACGATCTTCGCGCGGAGATGAACGGAGCAGACCTGGAAGTCTTCGCCGACGAGTCGCTCGTTTGGGAAGGTTCTCTGGGGCCCGACGCGCTGGCCTTCGATGGGCCGGTCGGGATTCGCTCAGACAATGCGCGTTTACAGATCGAGCTGCGGGCCGGCAAAGCGCAACCCGGACGCACACCTGGATGCCGGTCGGGCCCGGAGGAATCCGAATAGCTATATGACCGCGACCAACGGAAGGCTTTGATCCTAGAAAACTGACGGCCCCTCCCGGGTTGGCGCGCTACTCGTCTGTGTCGTCTGAGGTATGAGTTGGTCTTGCTGTTCCTTTGACGAAGCAGGAATCACAGACTCTGGTGCCGTCCTTCAGCGTGAAATCAATCCTGCGGCCCGCGTCGATTTCGGCACCACATTTTCCACACTCGTCCTGGAGTGGCTTGGCCATGCGCATCGCCATGTTACGCTCGATTACAAGTTCGCGGCGTAGCATATTGCCGGGCATCGTAGTGAACGCATGCCGATTAGCCGTGGCCGACCCGGATGTGAGAGAAGGAAGTAAAAAGCCCAAAAACATTCAGAAGCCAAAGTACCGTGCAGATGACCACGACAGCATTCAAAATGGACTTGATTGTTCCTTGCATTGGTATGTAAGCGTTGACCAACCAGAGCAGAACACCCACAACAATCAGGACCAGCACTATTTGTAGAAGTGGCATGACTTACGAACCTCCTTCCTTTCTGAACTCCACCGATGCGATTCGACGGCATGGTAAATAGGCGCCCAGATTTGCGCCATACATTGAACGGAGTAGGACTGTCGGAGAGGTCCGTTATGCCGTCCAAGCCGTCCTATCCGGGCAGGATTGGCGCCCAATTTATTTCGCGCTATTCCGCGCTTGGGGCCGCAGCCCTCACGAATTGACGAGGCTCTTCCGCCGCCGGTTTTCCATTTCCTGGCTCATGGATGGCCGCCCACCGACTTCAACCGCGGCGGCGGAAGTATTTCCGAACTCGCTGATACAAGTTTTCATGGTCCCGTGCTACCCGTTTCAGCGTATGGCGCTCCTCGCCGGATGTGCTCACAATCGTGGGGACGCAAAAGGCACGCGCGCTAATACGGCACAAGCCGAACGAGGAGAAATTCGATGGCAAAGTACGGCAAGGCAGCGGGCAAGAGCGTGGAGCGTGCCGTGCGGCGAGCGAACCAAGGGAAACTGCGCTCCGGCAAGGGTGGTAAAGGCGGCAGAGTAAAAAGTAGAAAACAAGCCATCGCCATCGGGCTTTCGGAAGCGCGCAAGAAAGGCGCGAAGGTCCCGCGGAAGAAATCATGACACAGCGACTGAATACTCTTTTTGGACCCGCATACATACCAATTGAAGTCGGCAAGACATTCCAGCGGAAATTGCGCCCTTCGATCCTCGCAACGGCGTTTGCAGCGAAGCAAGTCGCGCCAAGCTGGACAAGAAGTATCAACAGCAGCAGGAAAAACTGAGCACGCGGCAGAATCAGGAACGGCAAAAACTGCAGCAACAGCAAGATAAGGAACATCAGCAGCTCGCGAAGCGCAACGCGGACGAAGCGGCCAAGCAACAGGTGGAGCAGAGGCATCAGCAGCAAACGCAACAGCTGGTGCACAAGCACACTCAGCAAACGCAGCAATTGCGGCAGAGACAGCAGCCAGCGCACACGACCGCGCCCAGAGCTCCCGCGCCGGCTGAGGAGCGTCCCAAGTAGGCACATTCGCAGTCAACAACAGGGGTTCGAGGGCACTTAGCCCTGGCCCCTGTTTTCGCATCTGTTTTGCTCTCGCGGGAAGTACCGGGCATCTCCCATCGCACTACAGCTAATGCTTGATGGTCCGCACTCGGTGCTACGCCTAGTTTACTCATGGAGACAAAATCGGCGATCGCCGACGGCGCGCCACCCAAAAGAGGAGTTGTCATGAATACGAAAACGAACACGCTTAAAGAAGTCTACGTTGACGAACTGCGAGATCTTTACAACTGCGAACAACAATTGATCAAAGCGCTCCCCAAGATGGCGAAGGCAGCCACCTCCGAGGAGCTCCGCAGCGGGTTTGAAAGCCACCTCGAGCAAACCGAAGAGCATGCCAGGAGACTCGAGAAGGTGCTCCAAGGACTGGGAGAGCCCGTGAAAGGAAAGAAGTGCAAGGGCATGGAGGGAATCATCGCCGAGGGAGGCGAGGTGTTGTCCGAGGACTACGAGGGCGCTGTGATGGACGCGGCGCTCATAACCGCGGCGCAGCGAGTGGAACACTACGAGATCGCGGCGTACGGCTCGGTGCACGCCTTCGCGATTCTCATGGGAGCGGACGAAGCGGCAAGTATTCTGGAACAGACACTCAACGAAGAAAAGGAAACCGACGAGAAACTGACTGAACTGGCGGAAGAAATCAATCCCAAGGCTTTCGCCGTCAAGGATGCTACGGGAGAGAATCAGGGTGAGGAAACCAAGGCGAAGCATAAGACCGCAAAAGCTGGCGGCTCGCGCTGAACGCCCGGTTGGTGGTTTCCTGAATTTCCTGTGCCTTCGGAGAGCGTACCATCGCGCTCTCCGAGGGCACGGGGATGGTTCTAATCGGTCCCCCAGGACCGTCCCTGTAAAGATCGGCGGCTATTACGAGATGGATTTCCTGTCCGCCGGTTCAACCTCCAACAACAGCCGGAGCAACGCCCACGGTGCGAGCGTGAGACAGCCTTAGCCCCAGGCAGCTTTGACCAACCGATTGAGCTTCACCGGCGGCCAGATGTACAGAATGTTATTCAATGGTTAGGTCATTGATTCGCTAACTTGTCCTTGCGCGCTATGCCCTGGTTTTGGACGTCATTTGGCATCGAATGGATTCACATCGGACCCAAGAAACTGGGTTGACCCCACGGAGCCTTAAGGTTTTGTGTAGCAGGCCGACGGCTCATATGCTTGATGGGGTCACATCCAGGGTATGTCTGGCTGCGCATTCATTCCAGTGTTGCACCCCGGAGTCCACCGCTCGAATTGGTCGCATCCCATCCCATAGGAAACGCGCGAGTTTTGTTCAGTCGCTTCTTCACCGCTGCTGGCAGCATGGAAAACGTGCCAGACACCGTATGTTCAATTTGTGGCCCTTCGAATCAGCGGCTAAACGCGCCGTCGAAAATGGGCCGGTCAACACCTGAGGAATTCGGCAGGGTATGCACCTGGGCCAAGTTATAGAGAGAGCAGCGGAATTTGCAACATCCTCCATCAGTGTTACCACAACTCTCAGCGCTGGCCGCAGCGCATGCTACGATGCCAAGGATTCCAATCGGTGGACCACATCCGATGAAACTCCACATGTCCTGCCCGCTCCGGATGTCTATCGGCAACCGCAGGTGTATTATTCCGATCCGCGATAGGCACTTGTCGCGAGTCCCGGGTTTCCTTCAGCTCCGGCGGGGCCCATCTGGCGGATCGGTAAGGCATCACCCATTCCGATGCGCATATTAATTGTCGAAGATGAAGAAAAGATGGCCAACGCGCTCTGCGCGGGCCTCCAAGCGGACGAGTTCTCCGTGAGCGTTGCGCACACGGGTGAGGAAGGATTCTTTCTTGCTACGACCGAAACGTACGACTTGATCATTCTCGACTTAATGCTCCCGAAACGTGACGGCATGGAGGTATTGGCGGCCCTACGACAGAAAAACTCGTCCCTGCCAGTACTTATATTGACATCCAGAGACACCATCCGGGACCGCGTGAGGGGTTTGGATGCCGGCGCCGACGATTACCTTGTAAAGCCCTTTGCGTTTCCCGAATTGCTTGCGCGCATTCGGGCGCTGCTGAGGCGCGGTAAGCCGGAATCGGGCGACCGGCTGAGGCTCGCCGATCTAGAAATGGACGCCGCCGGACGCACCGTGTTTCGCGATGGAAAGGAACTGGCGCTCACCGAGCGCGAGTTCGATCTGCTTGAGTATTTACTGCGGCAACAGAGCCGCGTGGTTTCCCGGGAGATGCTGGCGCGCGACGTATGGCAGGAGACGGCCAGATACACGCCACTCGACAATGTGATCGACGTGCACATCGCCCATCTGCGTAGGAAGCTGGACGAGCCATTCAAGAAAAAACTTCTGCACACCGTGCGGGGCGTGGGATTTGTGTTGCGCCAGGAGACCCCGTGATGCGGCTCCGGCCCACGCGCGTCCGAACGCGACTCACACTTTGGTACGTCGGAACGCTCGCGTGTATCCTCGCCGTGTATTTTGCCGGCGTCTCGTTGCTGCTTTTCTGGCAGTCGAGCAACATATTGAAACGCCTTGCCGCGGAAGACCTGGAGACCGTGAAGGGCTTGCTCTATGTAGCGGACGACGGCCAAGTGGGCGTGCGCGAAGATTATCATCACCACACAGACTGGAAGCAGGTTCAGGAGCGGCTGCTGGAAATACTCGGACCGGACGGATCGATTCTCTTCCGCAATGAACGGCTGGGCGACCGGACCATCGGTGGAACGCCATTCGCGGGTGAAGGCGAACACGGATATTCCGGACGTTCAGCCAGGATGTCCGATGGAACGCGCGTCATTCTGATTAGCCGGAAATACGATCTCGAGGGTCGCACCGTTTTGATTCGGGTTGGATACAATCAGGCCCTAATATGGGACCAACTGAGGGAAACGCTGCTCGTGCTTCTCCTGGCCTCGCCGGTCGTGCTCGGCGGCACGGCCTGGGCCGGATTCAAGATCGTGGGCCGTACGCTCGACCCGGTCAGCAAGATGGCGCGTCGGGCCGAGCAAATCAATTCCGAGCATTTGAACGAACGGCTGCCCGTTGAAAACCCGGAGGACGAACTCGGACATCTCGCAGGAGTTTTCAATGCGATGCTAGCTCGAATCGAACAGTCTTTCGAGCAATTGCAGCGATTCACGGCGGACGCATCACACGAGCTGCGCACGCCCCTTGCCGCTATTCGCAGCATCGGTGAAGTTCGTTTGCAGAAAAGGGCGAAGCCGGAAGAGTACCGGGACACGATTGGCAGCATGCTCGAAGAGGTCAATCGACTCGCCAGCATTGTCGAGGGCCTGTTGACGCTCTCGCGAGCCGATGCAGGGCAGATCAGGATGCAAGTTTCAGTTTTTCCGTTGATGGCCGTGGTGCGAGAGGCGGCGGCGCTTTTGGAAGTTCTCATCGAGGACAAGCGCCAAACATTTACGCTTACAGGCGATGAGGCAGTGGGGGCACAGGCAGACCGCCTCTACATTCGACAAGCCATCGTTAACATTCTGCACAACGCCGTAAAGTTCGCGCCCGTGGGTGGATCGATTTCCGCGCGTGTCGAGTGCGCGAGTCGGGCGCGAGTCGAACTTTCGATCGTTGATTCCGGTCCGGGAATTCCCGCCGAGCATTCGGCGAAAGTATTCGAGCGTTTCTATCGCGCGGACGAGTCTCGAAGGAGCGAAGATATGGGTGCGGGCTTGGGGTTGTCCATCGCGAAATGGGCAGTGGAAGCCAACAATGGCGAGATCGGAGTTAGTAGTGTCTCTGAGGCTGGCTCCACGTTTTGGATTCGCTTGCCCGCCGTGGGATGCTCCCCTTCCAGCACCAAGCCATCAAATTAGAACCCGCGTGGTTTCGGCCCCGCGCCTATCTTAACCACCCTAGGAAGCATCCTCCGGCCATCGTAAGCCACTGATTCAGTTATCTTTGCGCCGCGCTCGGTCGTCGCTCGTAGCCCCGCCGTTTCATCAAATCTTCAGGATGTCTTCAGTGGTGTCCCTCGCGCAGCGGGCTTACGGTGGAAGTGGTCGCGTAGCAATTACGAAAGCGCGGCCTTGAGTTTGAATTTTCCGGGCCGGCGAGACATTTATGAAAAAAACTTCTGCTGTGGCCACTTTCTTTGCGCTAGCGCTTGCGGTTCCCGCGTATGCCAATTCAAGGGTCAAGATCGACACCGTTCCATCCCAATATGCTCCGATCGAGAGCCCAACCAACCGTGAGCCAGTGTCGTTGTCCAGTTTTCATTTCGAGGTGAACCAGGAAACAGGCCGCGCGCGCGTGGTGGCCATTTACACATACCCGGATCAGATGACGTATGGCCCCGACGATGACGCGGGCGGACCGCGTTCCACGATCGTTCAGCTTCCCGGACTAACCTATGACGCCGCTGCTCACGCCGTTGTTTACGACTCAAACGGTACGAAGTCTGTCTGCGCCACCGTCAACGAGCAATCGGGCCTTTTCGGTCATCACCTGAAAGTAAAGAACACGGGAGCGTGCACCGTGACAACGAACGTCAGCAGCCACGCCGAAGACACGGGATGGGACATCCATCGCTACCGCGCCATCGATACCTATTTCGAAGTGCGTTAGACGAATCGAGCGAGTGGTCCCATGACAAAAGGATCAGTGAAACCGGCCCAATTGGAGCAGTTCCGCCGACTGAGCACGTGTTTGGTAGCCAGCGCGATTGAAACTTTCCGCGTACGGCTGCCAAACACAGGCTTCGCCAATTCGAGCATCAAGTGCATTTTCAGGGATCAGCTCGCGATAGCCGGCTATGCCGCGACCGCCCGGATGCGAAGCTCTAATCCACGGATGGAGGCAGGCAAGTCCTACGATTACTACGACCGCACCGATTGGTGGAACGAGATCCTCACCATTCCGGCGCCGCGAGTGGTGGTGATCGAAGATGTGGACACTCCGCCGGGCCTAGGCGCGTTCGTCGGAGAGGTCCACGCGAATATTCTTCTCGCGTTGGGCTGCATCGGAATCGTGACGAACGGCGCGGTGCGCGATCTTGCCGATATTCGGCCGACGGAATTTCAGATGTTCGCGGGCAACGTGTCAGTTTCCCACGCCTATTCTCACGTCTTCGATTTCGGCGGCACCGTAGAGGTCGGGGGTCTCACGGTTCGGCCCGGCGATCTGGTCCACGGCGACTGCCATGGGGTTCAGACGGTCCCGCTGGAGATTGCCGACAAAGTTCCTGCCGCGGCGCGTGAAATCCGGCAGCGCAGGCAGAATCTGGTCGGACTGCGCCGGTCGGCGGGCTTCACGCTCGACAAGCTTCGCCAGACCATTCGCGATACGGCCGTCAGCTACCAGGAGTCGAAATGACAGGCCGGCCAAGTGATCTCGTCTTTTCGGTGAACCTAATGAGGACTCGCCAGGGATCGCGCCCCAATGCCTGCGCCGGCTTATTGCTGACGCTCCTCCTCGTGGCGGGAATTCTTTCCGGCTGTGGATCTGCAGACAAGACGGCTGGCGACGGCCTTGCGAACGCTCCGGTCGCGGCCGTGGTCAAGGTCCAACGGCGAGATCTATCGAGCCAGCTCAGTATTTCCTCGGAGTTCCAGCCCTACCAGGAGGTCAACGTTTACGCCAAGGTGTCCGGTTACATTCAGAAACTCGAGGTGAACTGGGGCACTCATGTGAAACAAGGACAACAGCTTGCGCTGCTCGAAATTCCCGAACTCCAGCAGCAACTGCAACAGGATGAAGCGAGCGTTAAGAAGAGCGAACAAGACCTCGCCCGCGCCAATGAGGAGCTAATCCGCTCGGAATCTGCTTACACCGTCACACACGTGACCTACGCGCGCCTAGCCGACGTGCAGAAATCGCGGCCGGAACTGGTGGCGCAGGAGGAAATCGACATCGCGCAGGGGAAGGACTTGGAAGCGAACGCGGGAGTATCGTCGGCAAGGGACTCGGTGGCGGGTAGCGGGCAGGAGCTGGTCGCGACCAAGGCGGCGCTCGAAAAAGACCGGGCGATGTACGCGTATTCCCGCATCACGGCTCCCTTCGAAGGCGTCGTCACGGAGATTGATGCGTACACCGGCGCGCTGCTGCCTGCGGGTACATCTTCCAACAAAGGCGACCAGGCTCTCTGCCACCTTTCGCAGAATAATCTTCTCCGCCTCGTGATTCCCGTGCCGGAAAGGGCCGTCGCGGACGTTCACGTCGGCGAAGACATCACGGTGCGCGTATCAACGATCAACAAGACATTCGAAGGAAAGATCAGCCTTTTCTCAGATCAAATCGATCCGGGAACCCGTACGATGCACACAGAAGTAACCGTTCCGAATCCGACCTACCAAATCGTCCCCGGAATGTACGCCACCGTTCAAATCCCGCTCCATACCGTGCAGAACGCTCTGACGGTGCCTGTCCAGGCCGTGCAAACGTCGGACGAAACTCACGGTTCGGTCCTCGTGGTTGGTGGCGATAACCGAATCGAGAAACGCGATGTGACGCTCGGTCTCGAAAACGCTGCCGACGTCGAAATCCTTTCGGGCCTGAACGACAACGACCGCGTCGTGTTTGGTGAGCAATCGCAGTTCAAGCCCGGCGAGATCGTCAATCCGAAGGTTGTCACGCCCTCGGAAGTGGAGTAGGGACTCGATATGTCGTCATTCTCGTTACGCCACCCATATTTCATCATCGTGATTTGCCTCTTCGTGTGCGTGCTGGGACTCACCGCCCTCGTCCAAATGCCCGTGGATATGTTTCCGCCGATCAACATTCCGGTCGTAGAGGTGGCGACGTTTTACAGCGGCATGCCGCCGCAACAGATCGAAGCGGACATCACGGATACATTCGAACGATTCTTCACGCTGGGCAGCGGAATCGATCACATGGAATCGCGGTCGATGTCCGGCGTGAGCCTCATCAAGGTCTACTTCCAGCCAGGTTCGGACGCGAATGCGGACGTGACTCAAATTTCGAATCTGGCGATGGCGGACTTGAGGCGGCTTCCACAGGGCACGCTCCCCCCGGTCGTGATGAGCATGGATGCATCCAGTCTTCCCGTTTGCCTGCTGACGGTTGATGGGCAGGGTCTCTCCGAGACTCAGCTTCACGATTACCTGCAATTCCAGATTCGAAACCAGATCGCAGGCGTCCCTGGAGCGACCGTGCCGCCTCCGTATGGCGGGCGCTATCGCCAGATCATGGTTTACGTGGACCCATTGAAGTTGCAGGCCAATCAATTGAGCCCCATGGACGTGGTGCGCGCCACGGATGAATCGAATCTCATTCTGCCCGCCGGCGACGTCAGGATCGGCCCCCTGGATTACAACCTTTATACGAATGCTCAGGTTCTGAATGCGAAAGCTCTGAACGACGTGCCGCTGAAAACGGAAGGCGAAAGATCGGTCTTCATTTCCGATGTGGGCCACGCCGTGGACGGCTCAGCACTGCAATACAACATTGTGCGAGTCAACGGCCAGCGATCCGTCTATGTCCCTATCCAGAAGCAGGGAGGGAACAGCAATACGATTGAGGTCGTGAACGGGATCAAGGGCGCGATCAAGAACTTGCGCGACATACCCTCTCAGCTCAAGGCGCACGTCGTATTCGATCAGTCCCTAATCGTGAAACAGGCGATCTCCACGGTGCTGAAAGAAGGCGGGACGGGACTGGTGCTTACGGCGCTGATGGTTTTGGTATTTCTCGGCAGTCCGCGAGCGACCTTTGCCGTGTTCCTTTCGATTCCGCTCTCGGTGATGGCGACTTTCTTTATCCTTCATATCGAGGGCTCGACCATCAACAGCATGATCCTCAGCGGTCTCGCGCTGGCGTTTTCGCGACTGATCGACAATTCCGTGATCGTGCTGGAAAATATTTTCCGTCACATTGAGCTCGGCGAAACGCCCGCGGTCGCTTCCGAACTGGGAGCTAACGAAGTCGGGCTGGCGGTGCTGGCGATCACCATCGTGACCGTGGTCGTGTTCTTCCCCGTAACCTTGCTCTACGGCGTGAGCAAGTTTCTTTTCACGGCTCTCGCCCTGAGCGTGGTCATCTCTCTTTTCGCTTCTTATTTTGTCGCCATTTCGGTCGTGCCGCTTTACTGCGCGACGATGCTTAAGGGAATCGTGCACCCTAACGCAGCGGATCAGGAGCTTGCCAGCGAACCCGCTAAGCAGCACTCATGGGGGATGCGATTCCATGCGCAGTTCAATGAAAAATTCGAAAAGATGCTGGTAAGGTACGACCGGTGGGTGAAAAAGGCTCTCGATCGGCCCAAGGAAGTTGTTTGGGGCTTCGTCGGCGTATTCATATTGAGCTTTGCGCTCTATCCGTTGGTCGGTGTTTCGTTCTTCCCTCGGACTGACGCCGGGCAATTCATCATCAACGTCAAGGCGCCCACGGGAACGCGCATCGAGGTCACTGAGGACTATGTAAAGAAAGTCGAAAACATTGTTCGCCAGGTCGTCCGGCCCGGCGATCTCAATTCCGTCGTATCGAACATCGGAGTTACGCCGGACTTGTCCTCGCTATCCACGCCGAATTCGGCGATGCACACAGCGTTCGTCGAAGTCGGTTTGAAGGAGGATCACAAGGTCGGCAGTTTTGCCTACATGGACGAGGTTCGAAAACAAGTTTCGTCGCAATTACCCGAACTCCGCACGTATTTCCAGTCCGGCGGACTGGTCGATTCGGTTCTCAACCAGGGATTGCCTGCGCCCATTGACGTGCAAGTGAGCGGAAACGATCTCCAAGCCGCGGATAGCATCGCCCTGGGCCTCGAAGAAAAGTTTCACCGCCTGCGGGGAATCTCGGACGTATATGTCCCGCAGGACATGGACTATCCCTCGCTGCAAGTAAACGTGAACCGCGACCGCGCGAGCGAACTCGGCCTGAGTCCAAAGGAAGTGGTGGACAATCTTATTACGTCGCTTACTTCGGACGCGATGATCGCGCCAAGCTATTGGGTTGATCCGAATAGCGGAAACAACTATTTCGTGACCGTGCAGTATCCCGAAAATCAGGTCACGTCCCTCGAAGACCTGAAAGCGATGCCGCTGCACGCCCCGACCTTGAAGCTGCCTACCTACCTCAACCAGGTGGCGGATATTACCCCAATCCTCACGCCGACCGAGGTGGATCACTATCAGTTGCAACGCACCATCGACGTGTATGTGGCGACCTCGGGAGAAGATCTGGGGAAGCCCGCCAGGGAAGTTCGGAAGATTGTCGCCAACACCAAACTCCCGCCCGATATCCGAATCGATGTCCGCGGGCTGGTGAATACCATGAACGCATCTTTCCGGAGTTTCGGCCTCGGGCTGATACTTTCGATCCTGCTTGTTTTTCTGGTCCTTGTGGCGCAGTTTTCGTCTTTCATCGATCCTTTTCTGATCGTCCTCGCGATTCCCACGGGCCTCGTGGGAGTGATGCTGACGCTGGCGTTCACGGACACTACTCTGAACATTCAATCCCTCATGGGCATCGTAATGCTCACAGGCATGGTCGTTTCCAACAGCATCCTGATCGTGGACTTTGCCAATCGGCTTCGCCAGGAAGGGTCCGGAGTCCGGGAAGCGGTGAGTCATTCGTGCCGCATCCGCCTGCGACCGATTCTAATGACTTCGCTCGCGACGATCGTGGGGCTGCTGCCGATGGCGCTGAAACTTGAGGCAGGAAGCGAATCCTATGCGCCTCTCGCACGCGTGATTATCGGCGGCCTGATCGTTTCCGTGGTCTTGACCATTTTCGTGGTGCCCGCAGCATACCTCCTGGTTTATCAGCGCCGCGCTTCATCGTCGGCGGCACTCGTGGTGGAGGAAGCGCGATGATCAGATCGAATCGCATGGCGGCACTCACCGTCTTGGCCCTGCTCACCTGCGGGTCTGTCGCCGCGCAAGCCGCACAGAAATTGAGTCTTCACGAGGCCGAACAGATTGCGGTCCAAAATCACCCTCAGATTCAGGCGGCGACCGACATGGCATCTGCGGCGAAGGATCAGGTGACGCAAGCGCGGTCGGCATACTACCCGACCGCTTACGGCAGCGTCACCGCAGCCGACGCCGAGAACAATAGCCGGATCGCGGCCGGCGCCTTGAACAATCCCATCATCTACGAGCGCTACGCCAATGGCTTCACCGTCAATCAGCTCGTGACGGACTTCGGCCGCACCCATGAGCTCGTCAAAAGCTCGAATCTGCACGCGCAGGCGGAACAGGAAAATGTTGTCACCACGCGAGCCGACGTCCTGCTCGGCGTGGACAAGGCTTACTTTGCCGTCCAGAAGGCGCAGGCGGTGTTAAACGTGGCCCAGGAAACAGTCAAAGATCGGCAGCTCGTCGCGGATCAGGTGGGCGAACTCGAAAAAAACAAGATCAAGTCGGGCCTCGACCTCAGTTTCGCCAACGTTGACCTTGCGCAGGCGCAGCTTCTGCTGGTCCAAGCTCAGAATGACATCGAGGCGTCGTACGTTCAGCTCTCCGCCGCGCTCGGCTATGGAGACCTGAGGACCTTCGAGTTGGCCGAGGAGCCTGTTCCACCAGCGCCCTCCGCCAATTTCTCCGATCTTCTTCAGCAGGCGCTCAAGGACAGGCCGGAGCTCATCGGTCTGCGGCTGGATGCGGACTCGGCTCATAGCTACGCCACAGCCGAGCGCGATCTATCGTTTCCGACCGTTACGGCTATAGGCAGCGCCGGACTGACCCCGGTCGGCGCCGACCAGCTTGCTCCTCGCTATGCGGCTGCCGGAGTCAACGTGAATATCCCAATATTCAACGGGCATCTTTTTGGCGCTCTGCGAAGCGAGGCCAATTCCCGCGCGAAAGCAGACGATCAGTACCTTCGCGACCTGCAAAACCAGATCGTTCGCGGTGTTCGCACTGCGTGGCTGAATTCCAATTCCGCCTTCCAGCGTCTCGCTATAACCGACCAGCTTCTAAAAAACGCGACAGACGCGTCGGATCTGGCCGAGGCTCGATACAAGCTGGGACTAAGCTCCATCATCGAACTCAGCCAGGCCCAGTTGAACCTGACCCAGGCCGAACTCGAATCGGCCAGTTCTAAATTCGACTATCAGACGCAGCTATCGGTCCTGAAGTACCAGCTCGGGCAGTTGCAATAGTCGGCTGTATCCGAAAATGAACTCGCCGTTCTCGGCGCGCGGCCGAACCTTTCCCAACCCAGCCATCCTTCCCGGAATCGGCAGTAACTTCAGTTCCCTGCCGCGCCTTACGCGTCCACCAAGTAACCGACTATTAATGTGGCTGTCACAGGAGATTCAACCAGACTGGTTAAGGTTCGGTCGCCTTGTGTATTGAGTTTAGCGTGTCGCCGCACTGCACCCTTTACGAAAGCTACGAAGCCTGGTGAGTTCTATTGGTTCCCAGCGTGTGGGAATCCGGTTTGGATTTCTGCCAGCAGAATGGGCTTGCAGACACTAGGCGTTGGTTTGAAAAACGAGGAATTCGGGCGGATTTCTGTTAAGTTGCCCGGGTCGTGGTGTTTATTAACTTGCCGATTCGATTTCACTCTTAAGGAGGAATGAATGCGAGTACTTGCAATGTGTATCGTGGCCCTCGGCCTCGTCGTCTCGCCAGCGCTGGCGGGAACGGCTGGGTCAGGGGACAAGGACGGCCCGGCGTCCACTACAAGCGCGACGACTACCGCTCAACCCGCTACTGCGCCCCCGGCAGTCGCGAAGCCTGACCCAGCCGCAAAGCCAGAACCCTCGAACAGCGAGGTAGCAGCCGAGCTGCAGCAGCTGCGCGATCTACTGGAAGCGCAGTCAAAGCAGCTTCAGGAACAGCAGCAGAAGATGCAATTGCTCGAAGACCAGTTGAACGCCTCCAGTGCAGCCCGCGAGAATATCGTGGCCGCACCGGCCACCGCGGATGCTGTAGCGATCGGACCCGTCATCGGTGTACCAGCGAGCGCCAATGTGCCGAACGCGGATTCGAGTCAGGATAAAATGGGACCTCCGACCTCCATCGAGTTCAAAGGCATCACGCTTACCCCGGGCGGCTTCCTGGCGGCAGAAACCGTGTGGCGCCAAAAAGGCCTTGCGTCCGATATCAACACTCCTTTCAACAACGCTCCCTTTGACGGCTCTTCGAACGCTCACCTGTCGGAATTCCAAGCCAGCGGCCGTCAGTCCCGTATCTCACTGTTGGTTGAGGGGAAGTTGGACACCGTGAAGATCGGCGGTTACTACGAAATGGACTTCCTCTCCGCCGGCGTCACATCCAACCCAAACCAGAGCAACAGCTATACGATGCGCCAAAGACAGCTCTTTGCACAGGCCGCCTTCACCAACGGGATCACTGTGACGGGAGGCCAGCAGTGGAGCTTGCTCACCGAAACTACCAAGGGCATGGATAACCGCTCCGAAGCGTTGCCTCAGACAATCGACCCGAATTATCACATCGGATTCAGCTGGGCGCGGCAGGAAGGTATCCGCTTCACGAAAGACTTCGGTAACAAGGTTTGGCTGGGGTTCTCAATTGAAGAACCGCAGGCCACGATCACCGTCCACGGCAACCCCACGGCGGTCTCGGGCGGGACTGTCATCACCGAGCCTGACACTGCGTGTGCCGCGCCGCCTTGCACGGTCACAGTCAATGCCGTCACCAGCAACAATTTCCTCCTGGGTGCTTTCGGCGCGACCGGCGGCCTCTTCAACCCGATCGGCAACTACCCGTACAATCCATCTCCTGACTTCATCGTCAAGGCAGTTTTTGAACCGGGCTTTGGGCACTACGAAATCTTCGGTGTCCTGAGCGATTTCCGTGATCGCGTGTTCCCGTGCGTTCCCCTGAGCGGTACAACGGCTCCCGCGGGATGCTCGGCGATCACGTCGGCGGCGGGGGCTTTCAACGACAATAGACAAGGCGGTGGAATTGGCGCCAACGCACGCTGGGCTCTTTTTGCCAAGCACGTTGACCTCGGCTTCCACTTCTTCGGTGGAGACGGCATCGGCCGCTATGGTTCAGGCGGGTTGTCGGATGCGACCGTTCGTCCGGATGGCGAACTCGCACCGATCCACAATTTCCAGTCCCTCGGCACGCTGCAGTTTCACCCGACGCCGAAGCTGGACATCAACCTAAATGTGGGCGGCGAATTTGAGGAACGCACCGCTTTCGTCAAGAGCGGTACGGCCGGGCCGAACGAGGGCTACGGGTACGCGCTCCTCAACAACTCCGGATGCTGGACGGAAACTCTACCGATCGCTGCTCCCGGCACGGGGAGTAACCTCGGCACCCCCACGGGCGTCGCAGGATCCACCGGTTTCATTCCTGGCGCGCTGGCCAATTGCACCGGTGACACGCGAAACTTGCTTGAGGGCTCGATTGGCTTTTGGTATCGCTTCTATAAGGGCCCGAAGGGCACGATCCAGTACGGCATGCAGTATTCCAACTACATCCGCAACACCTGGAAGGGCGTCGCTGCGACGACCGGCCTGGGAACAAGCGGTCAACCTCATTCGGACGAGAACATGGTCTTCACTTCGTTCCGTTACGTTCTGCCGTAGACAACCAGTCCTGCACGGGAGAGGCGGTTCGCCGCCTCTCTTTTTTTTGGCCGGCAGCCTTGACGGGCAACCGGCGCGCCGCGATTCCGGCTACGCACGTGCGGGGTGGTGTTCTCGAAGTTCGCACTGCCGCGAAGTGCAAGCGCACCAAAGATCGCGCGCTTCAGGTACCCATGTCGGCCGCCGACTGAGCCCGCCACGGAAACGATCAAAACGTGAAACGACCGCCGATTGTGGGAGCAAAGTTGTCGGGGTAGTTGTAGGGGACGCCGGGGCCGTGAGGAATGGCGATGTCCAGACCGCCGCTCACGTAGGAATACGCAATGCCGGCAAAGCCGTCGAAACGCTTGGTGAAGTGGTGATCCAGATAGAGTGACACCTCGTTGAGGGTGCCCGCGCAGGAACTGCGGTAATTTCCGGGCGAGCAGGTCGCCGGAACACGGAAGGTGTTCTGCCGCTGTTGATACCACGACAAAGTGACGTCGGTTTTTTTGTCGTAAGCGTATTTCACGCCCGCCCACCAAATCTGAACCAACTTTTGAGAATCAAGATTGTCGTCTTCAACCCCGCTCATGAGATAGCCGCCTTGGTCATCAGCGCCAACGCCCAACGGGTTCGACGGGTTATTCTGCCAGATGTATTCGTAGCCGGCATAAAACTTGAACGGATCCCACGCATACTTGGCAGCGACCATAATCGCGTTGTTGTCGGTCACGATCCCATATACGGTGTTGGTGGGGTCGATCAGATTGGCCCCGGTGATGGGGATCGTATTGACGCTGTCCATGGTCGACTGAAACGACTGCCCCGGACTCTGACTCTGAGCCCCCAGCAAGGGGTTCACTACGCTGATCGCCTGGTTGTAATGTTGGTAGACGGCGTCGGCGGAGAACTTGTGGTAGTTTCCGCCGAGATCGAATCCCCATGCGTTGTTATGCGGCTTTTCCGGCGTGCAGTCGGCGGCAGTCCAGCCTGTGACGGCGGAATAGCACCCGCCAGAACCATTGACGAATTTATACATCGCGCCAAAATGGACAGGTCCATAGGTGAGGCGATACTTCAGGGCGTCGTCCCAACGGCTGTTCTCGGTGTCGCCGCCGCCGGCCATCGTGCCGTTATACCCGATGTACGAAAACGCATAGCCGCCGCCGGCCGGATCGTATTGCAGCATCGCATCGGTACCGAGAGAACGCTGTCGGCCGAAGGTCAGCGTGCCGAATTGCGTGGACGATATGCCGGCATAGAATTCATCGTTGAAGGGTTGGCCCGCCCGCGCGCCGTCGATGGCTTCCGAATAGCTGGCCCTCGGAAGGCCGTTGTTGTTGATATCGGTGAGCGACGCGTTGGCGAGCAGGCCGGAATTCGGATTGATGCCAGTCGAAGCGTTGAACACAACGGACCAGCCAGGCATAAACTCTTCCTTGCCCCTGACTCCCAGACCCGTCTGCTGCAGGTTGTTCGGTGCGACTAGGAATCGAGAGTGATTGCCGTTTCGGTTCACCAGAGATTCGCCTTCATAGTTATAGCCGTTTACCGGTAAGCCGTGGCTGACCCAGCCCAGGCCGACGTCATACGCACCGAACAGCGTGATGCCGTGCCAGGTCAGCGCGCAATCGGTGGTGGCGAACTCGTGGCCGCTCGTGCAGGGGTCGGCGGCCTTCGGCTGCATCTTAATGTCGACCGTGGCGCCCTGGTCAACCGCCAAGCTGATTCCCGTGCGTGTTTGTTCAGAGAACCCTTGTTTTGCCGCTCGAATATCGAAGCGCCCCGCAGGCAGGCCGGACGCCTGATAGTGCCCCGAGCGGTCGGTTGCGATCGTGCGCGTTTCAGTTGTGTCGACGATCTTGATTGTCACCGCAACATCGGGAAGCGCTGCGCCGGCTTGGTCCGTCACCACGCCGGAAAGGCTCGCTCCCGTTTCGGCCCACACCGGGAAGGCCCCTATCGCAAGCCACAAAAGCAGCAAGAAGGGCTGGGCCAGCAGCAGTGAGACAGCCGTTGGAACGTGGCCGGCGCGCGTCATAGCGGATCGAGCTGTCACGGATTCTCCTAACAATTATTCTTCGAATGGGTTGAGCCGCTCGTTCGGAAGCCAGCGGCGAAGTGCGAATTTACGCGTTTTATTAAGTTATGTCAAACTGATTTGATTCGATTTTATTGAGCTACATCGGCAAAACCCGGATGGCAAGCACGCGAATGCTAGAGGGGCGATTTGCCGCCTCTCCCGCATTTGTCGCCCGCCTGGAGGCAGGGCTTCAGACCGAATTTAGACAGGCGCGAATCCGTCGAAGTGCTCGCAACATCATACGACGCGAACCGCGGAACAGCGACTGGCGCTGATGCGCGCATTTGCCAAACCAACAGTCGTGGTAACCGTGAAGCTTTGAGGGAGTGCGCCGCTTGCCAGTAATTGCCCCCAGCCGAGACGGAGCCATATTCGTGTCGCCGGATCGTATCTTCCTGAATCCCGACTGCGGCTTCGGAACATTCGCCGAGCAGCCCGTGGCCGACGCGCAAATCGCCTTCCGCAAGCTCCGCGCTCTCTCTGCGGCAGCCCGCCGACTCCGCAGCTCATAGCCCTCTTACAAGAGCCAAATCTCAAGAAAAACGGGAGACGGCATGGCCGCCTCCCGTTTTTCCTTCATAGCTCTCTCTCCTTAAGGCAAGTAATAACGGAACGAGGTCATTACCATGTTTTCGGTCGAATGAGGACCAGCGAGCGTGCCGGCCGTTGCGCCCGCACCCGACCACGTGTTGCGGTCCATGTAGGAATATTGCGGTCCGAACTGCACCGTGCCGTGCGGGCCTTTATAGAAGCGGTACCAGAATCCGAGAGTCCCCTCTAGGACGTTCCGCGTGTCACCCGTGCAGTTCGCGAGGGTGCCGGGAACAAATCCAGTCGAGCCCCCAACGCTGTTGGGAGTCGAAACGTCGCTTCCCGGAACCGGCTCGATAAAACAGCCGAAGTTCGGCAAGCCGATCGCTCCGTACCCCTCGTTTGGCGCCGCAGCGCCGGTCTTGGTGTATTGCGTCCGACCCTCGTATTCGCCGCCCACGTAGGCGTACACGTCGAGTTGCGAGGTAGCGTGCCACTCGAGAGTGCCTAGCGATTGAAAGTTGCGGATGGGAGCGAGTGTCCCGTTCGGCCGCACGGTTGTGTCGGCAAGTATCGACGCGCCGTAGCGCCCGATGCCATCGCCGCCCATGAAGTGGATGCCTGCGTCCAGCTTCTTGTGGAATAGCGGCACGCGGGCGTTAGCTCCGATGCCGCCGCCTTCGCGCGTGTCGTTAAATGCGCCGAGTGCGGACGGAGTGGTGGCCGTCGCGTTCGGGAAAACCTGGTCGCGGAACGTGCTGAGCACACCAAAGATTTCGTAGTGCCCCCAGCCCGGCTCGAACGCCGCCTTGAAAATGAAATCCGGCGCTGCCGTGTAGGCGTAGTTGGCCACGGGATTCAGGCTGCCCGCGCTCGCGCCGAACTGGCCGACGAGAAAATTGCTGTTCTCGCCGTGCGCAGTTAGCGTCGTCTCGCCATTTTCCACTGCGAAGCCCAGCCAGACTTTGTTGTTGAAGTTCTTGGTTACGCGAATGCCGGGTTGCCGCGCCCAGGTGAACCCAACATGGTAGCTTCCGTCTATGACGAGCGGCAAAGCCTCGGTTCGGTTATCGAGCCCGTGTTTGGTCTCCGTAAGCAGCGTCCACATCTGTCCACCGGTAATAGTCCAGCCGTTGTCGAACGCCGCCTGCCCCCAAAACTGCCGTTGGCGCAGAACGTAGCTGTTGCTCTCGGTGTAGTTGGATGTAACGCCGACACCGAGGAAGTCGGTCTCGTAGTAGCCGCCGATCTTCACGTTGCTGAGCTTGCCTTCGACCAGCATTGCGATCCGCGATTGCCGCCCGCTGGCATTAAATTCCGACATCCTGGCCTGGTTCGCGCCAGGAAGTGGGATCGTATTGAACGGCGTGGTCACATCGGCGCTGAGAGCTTTTTGCCGCCATACCGCGGCGCCTTCCATGAAGCCCATCGGCGTGAGCGTGATCCCTTTCACGTGGATTGACGTAGGTGTATCTCCCTCCTGCGCGGGGTCCCCCGCACCTGCGACCGCCGCCGGTCCGTTGGAATCGCTCAGCGCCAACGCATTAGCGAGGCCCGGGTTCGACGATCCCTCCGGGTCCATCGCGACCGAATTGCTCAAGGATTCTTTCGTCCCGAGCTGCTCTTCGAGTGATCGCACTTTGTTCTGCTGATCATTGAGTTGTTCCTTCAGTTCTTGGTTCTGCTGCTGAAATTGCTTGCCCTGCGTAACGAGCAGGTCGCGAAGGTCCTGGAGCTCTTCCTCGATCCGAGTCTCGACCGGGCTCGCAGCAGCGGGAGCCACCGCTGGGCTCGCCGCAGAACTTGCATGCGCCGGTGTCGGCGTCCTCGCGTTTGCGGTTGCAGCAGCGGACGAAGTAGGCGGCGGGACCGGATCATTCGTAGTCCCTGCCGCCGCCATCACTGAACTCCCAGCGGAAAGGCTGAGGGCGATCAAAAACGTGGCCAATACTTTCATAAATTTCTCCTAGTAGAGTTTTGTCCTACCCGCACCAACGCAAAAGAAACAGCTCCAGTGCGCCCTCTCGGTGGAACCGACGGTTGTAGCCTCGCAGCCCTCGCATCACCGCGCGGGCGCGATATGCTCCGGGACCAAAGGGCACTTAAATGGGTTTAGTGAGAAACGGCCGACGGTCGCTTAGGAGGTGAGACTTCAAGTGAAGCCAGATTGCGGGTGCCGAATGCTGCGGAACGATGACATCGCCGTATATTGATGCACAAGCTCGTAGCCCTTCGCAAGAAATTAGTAAATCTGGCACCCGGCCGGCCGATGCAACGGATGCCGGGAACAATGGAATATCATTGAGGGCGAAGGAATGCCCTCTATTCGGAGCCATAGTCAACGGAGCACTAGCCGGGCTAACACTGATTGACGCGGGATCGGGAGCGCGCAGGATAGTCAAACTGGAAAAAGCGGGTGGCGTGTCCCATAATTCCAGTCTGTCAGATTGAACAAGCGGCTTCCGAATCGAACCTGGTTTGAATTGGGAGAGTTGCTCGCGGTAGTTCCCACCGATGAATTTCTTCGTCTACAAATAACCCAGGGTTGTGCTCCGTTACGCTTTCAACATGCGCCCGCGAGCGCGCCGTCGGCGGCCCCCATCGCCGATGTAGACTGCCGCTCAAGGCCAGGCGCATTAATTTGCGAGCAGCTCGCGCCGGCTAGGGTGAGGAATCTGGCTTGAGCGCACAGGCTTCAACCATCTCCGCCGCGCGTCCCAATGGACCCTGGATTTACGGGCCGTGGCTCGATCTCATCGTGGGCTGCGGAGCGTGGTCCGCTCCCCTGCTCGCCGCGGCTTTGTGGCTCACTCGCTCGCACACGCACGCGTGGGTCGTGGCCTTCTATCTTCTGGCGCTGGCCTTCAACTATCCGCACTTCATGGCCACCGTCTACCGCGCCTATCACACGCGCGCGGACTTCGAAAAGTACAAAATCTTCACTCTGCATATCACCCTGCTGCTGGTGTTGACCGGGGTGCTGCTTCACGCCTCCTACCGGCTATTTCCCTGGGTGTTCACGCTCTACATTCTCTGGAGCCCGTGGCATTACACCGGACAAAATTATGGATTGCTGATGATGTTTGCGCGACGCAGCGGAGCCGAAGCCACTCCGGGCGAGCGCCGCTCGATTCGCACCGCGTTCGTGGCATCCTATATGATGCTGCTGGCGAGCTTCGAAACGGGCGGTTCAACGGACCCCTTGATTCTTTCGCTGGGGCTCGCTGCGAAATACACTTTGCCGGCGCGCCTGGCACTGGCCGCGGCATTCGCGATCTTTCTATTTCTTGGATTCCGGCGGCTGATTCAACGCAGTGGCGCGCGGGCGCTGGCCGCGCCGCTGACGCTGGCGCTCACGCAATTCATCTGGTTCGTCGTGCCCACGCTTTTGGAGTTGCACGCGCAATACCAGATCCCGCAAACACGCTACAGCAGCGGAATTCTGGCTGTGCTGCATTCGGCGCAATACATATGGATCACCAGCTACTACCAGCAGCGCGAAGCGCGCGCGGCCGGCCATGCGGGCTGGCGGATGACGCGTTATTTCCTGACGCTTGTCGCCGGCGGCATCGCGCTCTTCATTCCCGGTCCGTGGATCGTCAGCCGCGTCCTTCATTTCGACTTCACCACGAGCTTCCTGATCTTCACCGCCGTGGTGAACATCCACCATTTCATTCTGGATGGCGCGCTCTGGAAGCTGCGCGATTCGCGCATCTCGGCAATGCTGATTGACCGCAGCGCAAAGCCGCAGGAAAGACGGAAGAAGGTCGCGGCATCGCGACCCGCCACGCGCGGCATAGGGAGCCGCATTTTTTCATCCACGGGTTTTGGCTGGTCGCTGGTCGCGCTACTTTTTCTGTGGGGCGGGATTGACCAGATTCGCTTCGCGCTCGGCACCCATGATGCAAGCCTTTCAGCACTCGTCAGCGCGGCGCGGATGAATCCGTACGACAGCGTGGTGCAGGCTCGCATCGCTTCGGCGCAATCGAGAGCCGGAGATCGCGACGCTGCGATTGATGCGTTGACGCGCGCGGTGGAAATCAACCCGTACGATGCGCGCGCGCAGCAGGCCTGCGCTCGCGCGCTGCTTGAGGACGGCAGGTACGAGGAAGCATATGAGCGCTACGCGACAATGCTCGAGCTCTTCCCTCGCGATCCTAACGCCCTTGTGAATTACGGGTTGCTTGCCGCGCGGCTCGGCCACCCCGAGGAGGCCATGGATTCCTGGGAAAAGGCCATAACCGTGGATCCGAATCAGCCGAATGCCCACCTTTATCTCGCGGAGGCTTTCGATCAACGAGGAGAACCTGCTGCCGCGGCTCGTCATTGGGACGCGTTTCTGCACTTCGCGGCGGCGAATCCGGATGATCCTGCGGCGGGAATGGAGCAGCAAACTTCCGCAGCGATCCAATTGGCGGACGACGAATCGCGCGTCAACCGGACGGATGCCGCCTCCGCGGGTTACCGCTCCGCAATCGCCATGGCGGAACGCGCCGGTGACAACAAGCTTGAAAGCCTGGCGCTTGCCCATCTGGCGGACCTGCAGGAAAAAAGTGGCGACGTGAAATCCGCCGCCGATTCTTATCAGCGGGGGCTGGCGCTCGAC
This sequence comes from Acidobacteriota bacterium, assembly GCA_003166795.1. Lineage (GTDB taxonomy): Bacteria > Acidobacteriota > Terriglobia > Acidiferrales > UBA7541 > Palsa-295. The sequence continues at coordinate 38,046 of PMUS01000068.1, forward strand.
GCCAAATCGGCCGATACGCACGCCGAAGCCCTCGATTGGTTCAATTACGGCCAATTTCTGCGCCGGCACGGAATGCCCGAGGATCTGGTGTACGCCTGTTTGCTGCACTCCGAGCAGTTGCTCGGGAAGACAGGTGGCGCGGATCTCGACACAGTGAAAACGATCCGCCACCAAGTCGAAAGCCGCCTGGGGAACAAGGCCGGCGCGTCGGAGAAGGACTTACCTGCCCTGCTGGCGCGCGCCGGCGGATTACCGACGCAATCGTTTTGAATACTTCGAGGACGCACTCCGGAAGACATTCACGGCGGAAACGAGACGAAAGCGGAGCTTCGCAAGAAACGCCAGCGGCCAATCTGTAATTTGTGACGGCCTAGTTGATGTTCAGCTTCGATTGCGTGCTGGGAAGATGTTCGTTTAGGTTCGGCAGGCATTCGACTTCAGTAATGTCCGTATCGTCCACACGATTCCAATGCTTCGTGCTGGTCCATTCCCCTTCCCAATTTTGCGGATCGATCAGCGTGTATTTGATTTCAAGCTTTTTTCCGCCTTCGGTCAGGCGAATACGCTCGATGATGTGAAAATCGTCGCTCACCGGAACCCCTGTGTCGATCCAGTGGCGTTCGGGAATCATGCTGGTGGTGTCAACCACGAGTGCGTCGCCGTCCCAGTGTCCGACCGAATCGCCATTGTAAGTGCGTACCACCACGTCGGGATCGGTGTGCGCCCGGCCGTCTATATAGACCAACCGAAGCGCGTTCTCGAATCCGCTGACCATGTAGATCACGGTCGGCGTCTGAATCATCGCGATAGGCCAGACGCGCGTCATGATCATGGGCAGGCCGGCGGGAAAACACTTACCGATGTCGTCGTGGAACGGGCGACCTTCTGCAGTGGCCTTCTTGCCCGCGTCGAAGAGGGCCTGCGCCACAGGCTTGAACTTCGGATAGGGAGGCCCGAACATGAACGAACTGAAGCCCGAGCTTAGATCAACCATCCATGTGCCGGTCAGGTCGAATGGCGCCTTCGGGCGCGGCTTGGTCAGATTATCGGGCGCGAGCGCTCCCTCTGGAAACGGGTCAGTCGGTTTTGCGTTCTGTTGCGCACGCGCGCCTTGGGTGACCACGACGAGACTGAACGCCACCAGGGCCGCGCCGACCACGAGCTTCCTTCTCGCCTTCATCATTTTCGAGTCCTCGCCATTTTGCGCGCTGAACCGCAGCGCCTAATTCAGGCCACTGGAGTGCGATCTCAGGGCTTCGCAGGAGCAGGGCCACCTGAGGGATAACCAGCCGTGTCGGTGAGAACCTGCCCGTCGGCCAGCTTCACAGAGATAAACCGTCCGCCCTTTTCGCCGCTCCGCAAGGGATGCACGAGGATCGTCACCTGGTCACCGGGCTTGAGCGTGGTGGACCGCCAGCCCGATCGAGCCATATTGTTCGGACTGTTACATTCGACGCCCCACTTCTCGGTGCCGCCGGATGAGTTCGGCACTTCGATTTCGATCCAGCTGTGGGGATTGGTCCACCCGAAGCTGACGATGGTGCCGACCAATTCGACTTGCTTGTCGCGATCGAACATCGCACCCGAGTGGTGCGCGAATGCGGCGCCCGCGGCGGCGAGCAGAATCGCGCCCACGCATCCGAGCCGCACAATTTTCATCTTCTGGCTTCCGAAAGATGACATTTCACTCACCTCTCACTTGTTTCACACCAGCCCCCAACCCCGCAGATTATGCTCCAATGCGCGGCATTCCCGCAATTAGATCATAGCCCGCCAGTAGCGACATTCGGCCAGCTCGCTCGAGCTTTCTCTGTGCTCTCCGTCCCTTCTCTGTGTGCTCTGTGGTACGCCTTAAGCTTTTCTCAGCCCCAGGCTAGTCACCCAAGCTATCCGATGCCTTAAATGTGAACGAAATGGCTTTCGATTCCTTCGGACCGATTGTAACCGTCTGATCCTGTGCGCGATAAGCCTCGTGCCATGCTTCGATCGTGTACGTTCCCGGCGGGAGGTTCTTCAGCTCGAATTTGCCTGTTTCGGGGGTTACGGCGAAATACGGCTGATCGAACACGAACACCAAAGCCCGCATCCAGGGATGCACGTTGCACAGCACAGCCATCCCGAATTCCGGGCGCGCAAAAGTTGATTTGAGCGCGGCCGAGCCCGCGGGTTGCGACGTGCTCCACTGGCGGTTGTGCTTCGGCATGGGATGAACATTGTGCATGGTCGGATCGTTGTTTCGGATCTCAAAGGGCTGGTCGGTCATAAGCGCGACGACGTGCGGCTCGTACATGCAATTCTTCTGTTCGAGCACGGCGGTTTCCGGAGGCGTATCGAACCGGTAGCGGCCGAGGCCGTCTTTCACGTAAACGACCACGTTGGCGAGAGCGCCGTTTTCGCCGGTCACAACGGTCGGAGGAACCACGGGAGAGGGATTCGCCTGCACGCAGGCGGGCGATGCGTTCATATCAATCGGCTTCGACACAGGCAACGCGCCTTCGACAGTGACAATACCGTTGATCGAACCCGCGGTCGAGGGATCAACGCTGGCAGCGGGGAAGGACTGTTCGCCGTTCTCTTTGCCGCCGCAGCCTGCGACTCCCAATGCTACGGCGCCGGCGAGAATAACGTGGAGGAAGAAACGTTGCATGCGAACTAGTGCGTATCGTAATTGGGAATTGATACCGCCGCGGTGATCACCGAAAACCAGATCAGAAACTCAAGCAACGCCAGCACCTTGGCAACCATGGGAGTTTCCGACGTCTGACCCCACGTGCGCGACTTCTGCTGATTAATGATATGCAAAATGATGCCGGTCGGAACGAGAATGCCCAGCTTGATCTCGAACGCGGGGTTGGGAATGTACTTCGTCGCCGCGCTCGCAAATAGCATGAATCCGCCGGCCACCGCGATGCAGAACCCGATCCAGTTCCACGCGAAGAGCGAGTCGGAAAGCTGCGATGCGGTCTGTCGCTTCTTTCCGATGCCGAGCAGCCGCAGATCAAGCGACAGATTCGTTCCGAGCCACAGCGACAATCCGGAAAAATGGGTCATCTGCACGAAGGGATACGCCCAAGTGGAGCCGCTGATGTCCAGGGCCCACCACGTTCCCTGCAGCCACTTTGCGAAGGCCATGAAGAAGCTAAGCATTTGTGCGGACCTCAATTCCTATGACGCCACGGCGTGCCGCGATTCTGATGTCTATCCCACGCCCGAAATCGCCGGGACTTCGACGGATGCGAGAATCGCGCCAATCCACAAAACCAGCGAAATGAAAGCCAGGAGTTTCGCACCGGCTGATATAGACGGCAACTCACCCCACCTCGAAGCCTTTCGCTGAACTATGGCTCCGAATATTGCCGCCACCAGAACAACTAGAATCTTGATTCGAAAGGTGCCCGCCAGATAAAAATCCGCGGCGTCGGCCGAGAACATGAAAAAGCCCGAGATGGTGGCCATCGCCAGGCCCGTCCACATCCACGGAACGAGCTGTTCGGCAATCGCGGACGGGGATTCTTTGCGCCCCGCGAGACCCAGGACGCGCAGGTCCATGACGACGGTCGTGCCCACCAAGAGGAAAAAACCGGAGTAGTGCATGATTTCGAAGAAAAGCGACAGCGGCACATTGCTATCGAGCGCAATGATCCACGAATTGTGTTCCAGCCACTCGCAAAAATGAAGCATGTCCTGCATTCCCCCGCGTGATGGTACATCCACAGGCCCCGAAGTCAATCGAGTTCTGGGTAGCGGGTCAGGTTGAAATCCCCGCCGGAATCAACGGTCGCATCGCTTTCGCGGCACCGCCCTCACTTGGTCTTGGAATTCCCTGTTTTGACGATAAAAGCCGCCACATTGTCGTGCAGCGCTTTCAGCGCAGCCTCGTGTGCATAGACCATGTGCCCGGACTCATAAAACTGGAATTCGATATTGTTCTGCAATTTAGTCGGAATCGGCAGGTGCCGCATTTCGTAGATGCCTTCGTAGAACGGCGTGGCGAGGTCGAAATAACCGGCGTTCAACATGACTTTGAGTTCCGGGTTGTACTTCATCGCGATCGCCAAATCGATCATCACGTTCGTCGCCTCGGGCAACGGGAACGGGCTGCCGGGAGGCTGGTGCAGGAAATTCCACGATTTGGACACGTCAATCTCCTGCTTAAACACTCTGTTCTCACCAAACTTCAAATCCTTACGGACGTAGTCGTTGAAAACGGAAACGTAGGCGGAATCGATTGCCGCTGACTGCGGATCGTAATCCGCCTCTTTGCTGAGGGGATCAAAGGTGGGCCCCGAGAAGCGGGTGTCGAGGCGGCCGGTGGTCGTATCGCTTTCGTCCTGCAGCGTTTTCTCGAATTCTCCGCCGCTGATGCGCAGGTCCGCTTTCTCGATGTATTCGACCGGCAGGCCCGTGTACTGATGCAACTTCGCGGCGATCGCGTGCCGCTGCTCCGGCGGGAGCGCGGAGCCAGCCGCTAGCGCCTGCGCGTAATCGGCCATTGCAAAGTGCTCGACCTCCGCCAGCAGCGGCGCTAATTCCCGATGCGCGTCGGGGAGCTTATGGTGATACCACGCGGTTGCGGCATAGGTGGGCAGGGCTAGCTGGTACGGCAAATCAACACCAGGATTGAACTCCGGTCCATCCGCGCTGAAATTGAAGTTCAATATTTGCGACAACAGAATCACGCCGTTGAGGTCCACCTCGCGGTCCGTTTCAAGTATGTTGGAGAGCACCGCGGATCGCGTGGTGCCGTAGCTTTCGCCAAACAGATACTTCGGCGAATTCCAGCGTCCATATTTCGACAGGAACTGCACGATGAAATCGGCAAAGGCCTGTCCATCCGGATCAACTCCGTAGAAGGCCTTTTCCCGGTCCTTGCCGCTGAGGCGGCTAAAGCCCGTCCCGGGCGCGTCAATAAAAACGAGATCGCTCACGTCGAGCAGGCTGTAATCGTTGTTGACGACCGAATAGGGCGCAGCCGGTGTGTGGGAATCATCCGCTGTGACCACGCGCTTCGGGCCAAACGCTCCCATGTGAAGCCACACGCTCGCAGAACCCGGGCCGCCGTTGTAAAGGAAGGTCAATGGCCGCGGCGCGCCTTTGTTATCGGATTTGAAATACGCGACATAGAACATGCTGGCCTCAGGGGGCTGGTTCTTCTCGTCTTTGTCCGCATTCTGGGGGACATCGTCCCAATCTTTCGTATGCACCACGAGAGTGCCGGCATACGCGTCGTAATTGATGAGGGTTCCCCCAACGGTGACGGACCCTTTGCTGGCCTGCTGCTCCGGTTTGAATTGTTCGGGCGGTTTCGCTGGTTCGACCTTTGCCGCGTCGGGCTTACTCGCCGGTGTCTCATCTTTCGTCTGCGCGTGAACGAGTATGAGCGGCAGCGCGGGTGCCGCGATCGTTAGGGCGACGATCCACATGATGACGGTTCGTATCAAGCGTTCCTCCGTTGATGGAATGAAATGAGACTTACCTTCGTCGAGCGTTCCGGCGCCGTCAACGTCAGGACCGCAACACCAATCCATCCGCGAGCACGACCGAGGTGCATCGCATGGTCTTCGCGCCGCTCTTGGCGGCTCCGCCCGTGCAGGTGATGATGTCGCCGGGCTTCACCGTGGTGCTGGTCCAGCCGTTGTGCCTCAGGAAGTTCGGGCTGTTAATCTCCATGGCCCACTCCGTCACCTGGCCCTTATCATCTTTCACATCGAGGTAAACGTAGGCGTGCGGATTCGTCCACTCGATCCGGTTCACCACGCCCTTGTACGTGCTGGGGTGCTCCATGTCGTACATCGAGACCGAATGGTGCGCGTTTGCCGCCGGTGCCATCAGCAACAGCATCATTCCCGCGATCCAAACTGCAGCTTTAATTCTCATTTGATGGGCCTCCTGATCGCACGTAACGCGGACGTGCCGCGTACGTCTGCCTTCAATTTCTTGTGCCTGCCAAGCCGGACGAAACGCCCGGACTACTTGCTCTGAAGCAGATCTTTATAGTCCTTGTTGTTGTCTTCGCAAACGTATTCCTGGATTTGCCACTCCGGATGCAGCCTCATGCGGCTGGCCTGTTTCCAAGGAGCGGCAAATACATTGGGATCGTCAATCGTGGCTTCATAGTCGAGTTCCTCGTACGAGACGCGATGGTAGCGCTCGACGACGTGATAGTCCGTTGTGTGCTTGTAGGAGCCGACGAATGTCTTGTCGTTGAAGCCGACAACATCAACCACGAGCGTGTCGCCATCCCAGTGCCCAACGGAATTCCCCATGTATGTTGGGTCCAGATCGTCCGGATGAGTTGCGCCGTCAGTGGGAATTACGCGAAAGATGTGATACGCCTCGTAAAGAATGACGACGAGACCAGGCTTCTGAATAATCTGCAGCGGATACGGCTGCATCGTCGCCGCCGGTACGCCGGGAGGCACGCACGTCACTCCCTGGCCCAGATCATTGGGGTCGGCGACAACTTTGTACTTCTCCGCGCCCGGCTTCAGCGTGATGTTGTCCACGGGCCTGAGGCTGAAACCGGCGATGTAAACTCCGGAGAGATCGGGATGGCCGTCCGCGGCGCGCGGAACGGGCTGATTGTGCGGATCGCCGCAAGCAGCCGCAGCTTCCGGGCCAGCAGGAGTGGTGCCGGCGACCGTAACCGTGACGGACTTCGTGTCAGACCCGGCGCGGCCCTTGGCGGTAAACGTATAAGTGGTTGTCACCTTTGGTGAAACCTCGTGGCTGCCGAGTGTGGCCACGATTCCCAGACAATTATCGAAGTATGTGTCGTCCGCATTCACGGCATGCCAGTGCAGTGTGGACATTTGGCCCGGCTGGATGGAGCTGGGGTCCGCGCGGAGTTCGAGAATTTTCCCTGGCGGCCCAATTGGGAATCCACCCACGACGGGACGGCCCGGTTCGGGCGCCGGCGCTTGAGCTGGCGCCGGTTGTTGAGCCGCCGCGCAGGAAACGATCACCGCGGCTAGAAGAAACACAACCCAGGCTCGGTTCACAACTCGCATTCTGCTTACCCCCTACCCTTTGGCTTTTCGTTGTTGCTCGACTTAAGAATTCTACGACCTGAGCTGCACGCCATTCGATAGCTGGACGGTCATGCCGTGCATGAATTTCGAGCCGCTCTTTGCGGGCGCCCCGGTACATATGATGGTGTCGCCTGCGTTCACCGTTGTGCTGGTCCAACCGTTGTGCCGGAGAAAATTGGGGCTGTTGACCTCGATGGCCCATTCCTCGACCACGCCTTTGTCGTTCGTCACGTTGACGTACATGAAAGTGTGGGGATTGGTCCACTCAACTTTCGTCACCACGCCGGTCAGCGTGATCAGGTGGGCCATGTCGAACATGGCGCCGGAGTGATGCGCGCGCGCCGGAGTGGCGAATAGAAACAGGAGACATGCGACCAGGACGGCAGCGCCCGTTCTCATTGCGCGATTCCGCGCCACGCAAATCTCGATCTGCGCTCGGTCCATTTTGCCGCAGCGCCTCCGCCCACCCACAACGACAGCGAATGGCATTCCACCGGCCACGCCCTGATCGGCGCAACCGGGGCATCATGCCATGAGCCTTTCGCTCGGTGAAGATTATTTTTGAACGATCGGCGCGATTCGCGGATCGTTAACTGGGAACCGGCATCATTCTGCTAAAAGCTGTACTTCAGCGCAAATTGCATGATGCGCGGATCGTTCACGGTTTGGGCCAGGGCGCCCAGGCCCGCGGTGGTCGCAGGCGTGGGCTGACCGAACGTCGGCGCGACAAACGCTGTTTGCGGCGAGTACAAATTCGGGTGATTCGGAACGTTGAAAACCTCCCAGCGAAACTCCACTTGCTGGTGTTCGCCAATTGGGAAGAGCCTCGAAAGCCCGGTGTTGACAATGAACGAACCCGGGCCGAACAGGCTGTTGTTTTTCAGGTCGCCGAAAGTGTATGCCGCCGGGGCTGTGAACGCGCAGGGGTTTATCCAGAATTCCCGATTCTTGACCGTGGCGGGAGCGTTGCACGTTGGATTGGCGGCAACTTGGCCGCCCTTGTACGGGTCCCCCACCAGGTTGGGACGCTGTGTGAGTCCGTTCCCGCTCCCCGAGAAATCGAGGATCATTATCGGAGAGAAATCCAAACCCGATTGCACGATTGCAGAGACGGACAGCCGCCAGTGACCGAGCAGCATGTTTTCCATGTGATTGGAGAACTCGGGAGTCTCGGCCACGAGAGATTGGTTGAAAATGTCGTGCGTGTCGGCACTGGGGCAATTGCCGCGATCCGCATGCCGGTCATACGGCACCTCCTCGGCGGCAAGGAAGAAACCGAGCGTGGTCGTGTAGTTGTCGGAAATACAGTGGGACCAGGTGAAATTGGTGGTCGAAGTGAAGTGATGGGCAAAATGGTGTTGGGCCGATAAGAGAAGCCCGTTGTAGTTCCCTGTCCCTCCCTCCTCGAGCAGAAGCGTTTCCCCATAGCAAGAGGTCGTCGTCGAGCACAGCGAACCGTAATGCTGAAGCATGCGGTTTTCGCTCAATGTGAAGAGGCCCGGGTTTCCCGGTGGGCCCGGGATGCCGGAACAAATGAACGGCGGAAGGCCCGGCGGGCATGGCCCTGCGGTGCAGGCGACGCCAGAAGGAAGCGGATACGCCGTGGGGCACGGGCCTTGCATCCCGGGATTGGCTTCATTGTTGCCCCAGAGGTGCCGCTGTTGATTGCCCAGGTAAGTAGCCGAAATCACCCAGCTCGACCCCAGCTGCTTTTCCACACTGAGGTTGTACTGCATTACGTACGTGGGTTTGATGGACTGAGGGTAGCTGAACACCAACGAGCCGGGAAGGTACGCAGCATTGGCTGGCCCCGTGCCCACAAACTGCGGGAAAGGATCTTCGCCGTTGTGGATGTTGCCCTGCTGGTCGGTAAAAGAGAAGTTCGCCCAGGGATTCGTAAGGCATGTCGTCGTGCAGCCGTTGGCAGGCACCGTGACGGCGCCACCGTATGGCTCTTCGAATCCGAACTGATCGTAGGAGAAATTTGGAAAGTCATAGAAGATTCCGAATCCCGCTCGAATGGACATACGACCGTCGCCCTTAGGATCCCAGGCGACTCCGAGGCGAGGGCTCCATTTGTCGAGTGAGTTCTTCGTCAGCTTGTTGCCGGAAGGTCCGCCTGGATCTCCCTGGAAGAGATACCCAGCGGGAGCGGTGGGAAATTTGGTGCTGTGGACATCGCTGATGATGTCGGGAAGCGAGATGCTGACAACCTGGCCATTGGGAACCGAGTGGCCGAAAAATGGATCCCATCGCAGCCCGACAGTGACCGTAAGTTTGCGGTTCACTTTCCAGGCGTCTTGCGCGAAGAGCGAAAAGACGTTCTGGTGCTGGAGCGATGGTATTGGAGCGTCCTGAGCGTAACTGCTCGTCGCAGAAGTGTAGCCGAGCAGGTAATCCGCAAGACCTTGACTAGGGAGCTGTGCCCCTGTGCGGGAACCGTCAAAAGTGAACTGTCCCTGGTTTAGCAGGTAGTTGTGGGCGAAGGCTCTCAGGTTGATGAAGTCGCCTCCAAACGAGAACTGGTGAGCGCCACGCGTCCACGCGATATCGTCCGAGACCTCGAGCGTGTCGTACGGCTGGAGACTTGGGGTTGATGCGGTGAAACCCTGGAAGCCGCCATTTACGTCAAATCCTGCCATGTAATTCGGAAAGTTGGGCGGTCCCAACTGAAAAATATTGATGGCAGACGGGGCCACACCAGCTTCGGTATACAGATCGTTGAGGTCAACCGTCGAATTCTCGACAGTCAGGTTCACGCTTCGATTGGCTGTCGCACGGATGCTGTTTACGATGTTCGGGGTAATCAGGTACGTATCCCCAAGCGTAAGGTTCTGAACGCGGTCGGCTTGGCCATCAATCGCGGCAAGGAGTAGGCCGCCTGCAGCCGCAGGCAAATTCGACGCGCCAGGAGGCTGATTCCAATTTGTGATGAAGTAGCGCCCAAAGATCGTGTTTTTGTTGCTCTGCTGGTAATCAACTCTCGCCAGGCCCTGATTCTCCGTGAAGCTACCAGGAGACTGGTAGCCGTAAGTGCCGCATGGGCTCGATGCCGGCGCCACTGGGAGGTGGCTCTCCAGCGCCACGATGATAGGACTGTACGAGGCAGGACTGATTTGGTTGGCGACGTACGGCGGACCGAGTTCGCTTATCAATCCGTCAATTCCCGGTGTCGTCGATCCGTTCCCCAGGCAAGGCTGGAAGTTTCCTTCGAGCATCGCCTCGGTGGGCAGAGTCGTCGTCGCGGGATTCGTAGAACGCTGGATAGTGTCCTGCCAGCCGAGGAAGAAAAATAGTTTGTCCTTCTTGACCGGGCCGCCGACCGTGCCTCCAAACTGATTGCGCTTCAGGTTGTCCTGGAAATAAGGAGATACGTCACCGGCAAACGCGGTGTTCTTGGCGTCGAACATGTCATTTCTTAAGTATTCAAAAACATCGCCGTGAAATTGGTTCGTGCCGGATTTAGTAATCACGTTAACCGCGCCGGAGGGGTGAGTGCCGTATTGGGCAGGCAAGGAGCTTGTTTCAACCTTGAATTCCTCGATGGTATCCGGAAATGGGAGCGGAAGATTCTGGTTGCTCAGGGGATCGTTGTGCGTGCCACCATCCAGCCAGTAGGCCACGCTGCCCTGCGCGCCCCCTGCGATAGAAGGCACGGCCGAAGAAGGATAGGAAGCGCGGAAGGCCCTGCCCTCCGAGACAGCTCCGGAAAGGTAAAGCAAATCGGTGAGCTGGCGGCCGTTGAGAGGAAGATCCTGTACCTGCTGAGGCGCGATCACTTCTCCGACCCCGGTGCTGGTGGTATCCACCGTTGCGGTGTCGGCCTGTACAGTGACCTCCTGGGTTATCGCGCCCACCGTCAAGGCCACGTCAATCGTTGGGTTCACGCCTACCTGCAGCTCGATGCCGGTTTGCGCGTACTTGCTGAAGCCGGACTTGGTGATCTCCAGCCGATACGTACCCACAGACAAATCCGGCAGCGTGTAGCTTCCATCCGCCGTGCTGGTCGCAGTTCGCACCGCGCCCGTAGCGGTCTCGGTCAACCGGACCTCGGCGCCGGCTACGGCCGCGCCGCTGGGGTCTTGAATCGTGCCTCTGATTTGAGAGGTGGAGATTGTTTGTGCCGAAAGGACCGTCGAGGAAAGGAAAATACAAATACAAAAACCGAGGATCGCATTGAATCTCATATGCCCCCCACCGAGAGATCGGTTCCCCTGATGCTTTCCTTCTATTGGCCGGTTATTGCGCGAGCATATAGCAGAACCGTTTGGCGGTGTCAATCGCGGAAGTGCGCTTTGGAAAAAGAATGCTTGAGTGTGCGGATGGGAGAACGCAGAAAGACAGTGCGGGCACAACTAAGGTAAAGAACCGGCAATACGCCGGCGCTACAAGAGGCGCGGCGTCGCACATGCGGCGCCGTCAACCGCGTCTACCAATACGCGATCCAGCGGCCGGCCGCGATTACGCCTACCCAGGCGATCAGGGAAACGAATGCCGCGACCTTGGCGCCGATCGGCGCGCGCGGAGAGTCGTCCCATTTCGCGATGTTCCGAAATGCCGTGTTTTCGAAGATCAGCGCGTTCAATCCGGCAAGCACGATCAGGAGCATCTTCAAGCGGAAGGCGCCGTTTTCGTACATCTTCGAGGCCTCCGACGCGAACATTAAGCTTCCGGAAATAAACATCACCGCGAAGCCGGTCCAGGTCCACCTAATCAGCTTGTGGTGCAATTCCGAAACGCGCTGATTGGTAAGAATGAGTCCGAGCAACCGCAGGTCCAGCACGCCAGTGGTTCCCACGAGAAGTATGATGCCCCAGATATGTACCGTCTCGATCAAGGGAAATAGCCAGAGCGACTCCGACACCTCGACACCAACGGACGTATGCTGGAGCCACCGGCAAAATTCGTAAAGGTACATCATCGGTAAGAAATCCTCTCTGAATTCAGATGCGGTTCGCCACTGATTCCTGCGGATTCTGCGTCAAAACATCTCCGAATCGAGCGTCACCAGCCCTCTGCGGTTCGCGGCGTAGCGAAAGCCCGACTACATTAGGTTCGCGTCCACAGCTTGTCAAGGGTCGTCCTCGCGCGCGGTTTTGGGGTGATTATGTGGCAACGACACATAACGATCATACGTCTCATCAACGGGTCGCGACGATACATCGTAAAGTGAGGCGGCCCAAGAGTAGCGGCCGAACCTTCGTGGTATCATTCGTCGCCGCAGAACGCCGCGGAAACGGAAAGAGGCGCGGCTGCCGCGAGAGCACATCGCAGCAGTCGTGCATGAACTGGGGCCGGACCGGGGGGCAAGCAAGTGAAGAAACTGGTGATCCTTCTCGCATTCGCTGCGTGTTTATCCGCGCAGGAGCTCGACCAATCGAAGCTTTTGAAGCAGCCGACGGATACGTGGCCTATGTTCAACGGCGATTATTCGGGGCGGCGCTATAGTCCGCTTACGCAAATCAATCAGGAAAATGTGAAATCCCTGACGCTTGCATGGGCTTACCAGACGCACGCGTCGACTGCCGTATATTCCACTCCGCTCGAAGTGAACGGAATCCTTTATTTCACGCTGCCCAACGACTTGTACGCGATTGACGCGCGCACGGGCCGGCAAATCTGGCACATCAATCGTCCCGCACAGGGTGGATTGCCCGGAGCCGGGCACCGCGGATTTGCGATGTATAAAGATAAGCTCTACTTTGCTTCGCCCGACGCGCAATTGATTTGCCTGGATGCACGCAACGGAAAAATACTCTGGCAGATTCAGATGGCCGACCCGGCGTTGAAGGCGTTTGGAAGCGCGCCGCCCCTGGTGGTGGGAAATCACTTGATTCTGGGAATCTCGGGCGATATCGCGGACCTGCCCGGGTGGCTCGAGTCGCGCGACCCGGACACCGGGAAACTGCAATGGCACTGGGATAGCGAACCCAAAGAAGGCGAGCCCGGCTGGGAGACTTGGCCGCACGACACGGACGTGATCACGCGCGGCGGCGGAATGACGTGGCTGACCGGCACTTACGATCCGGAGCTGAATCTTATCTATTGGGGCACCGGCAACCCGCACCCGGTGGAAGCGGGCGACGCGCGGCCCGGATCGAATCTTTACACGTGCGCAATTGTGGCGCTGAACGCGGATACGGGGAAGCTCGTCTGGTATTACCAGATCTCGCCGCACGACACGCACGACTGGGATGCGATTCAAACTCCCATTTTGTTCGACGGCAATTTTCAGGGGAAGCCGCGCAAGATGCTCGCGCAGGTCAGCCGCAACGGTCTTTTCGCCGTGCTCGATCGGGCTACCGGAAAAGAGCTGGTCGTTAAGCCGTATCTCGATATTGACTGGATGAAGGGTTTGAATGACCGTGGCGAACCGATTCCAAAGAAAGAGACGGAGCCGCAACTCGATGGCGCGCTGGCGAAACCCGGCGCGGCGGGAGGGACGAACTGGAATCCGTCGAGCTTCGATCCGACCACGGGACTATTCTTCGCGCAGGCGCGAGATAGCATCGGCGTGTACTACGTCACTATGCCCGGAAAAAACGCGGAAGGATGGGGCGGCCGGGATTTTATCCTGCATTCGAAATCCGTGATGTATGCGATTGACTATCAGACCGGGAAAGTTCGCTGGACGCGCGACATGAGCGGCAGCCGGGGAGGATTCGCGGGAACACTAGCGACCGCCGGCCACCTGGTGTTCACGGCGAACGATTCCGGAATGCTGATGGCTCTCGATCCCGCCACGGGCAAGACGCTCTGGCACACGTACGGCGGCGGCGGATCCACGACCTCGCCGATGACGTACGAACTGGATGGCCGGCAGTATGTGATCATTCCATCGGACGGCGTGGTGTACGCCTGGGCGCTGCCCGCTCACTGAGCTGGCTGAGGCCACGGCCGAGTTGCCGAATTTTCGATCGCGCGTCGAATCCTGCCGCACGTTTGCTATCATTATTCGCGGAACGCTGCAGTTGCATCTAACCCAAGGGGATGTCAAATCATATGAACTCGATCGGTAACAGGAATTCTTGGAGCCTCGGTGACGCTTTCACGCAGGGACGCACATGGATTGTCGCGGGGCTAATTGTAGCGATGTGCGCTTGCCTGGGAGGAGCGATTCGGTCCGCGCGTGCGGCGAGTCCGGCCCCGCCGTCGAAGAGCGTATGGGATGGCGTCTATACAGACGACCAGGCCGCGCGCGGCAAGGCGCAGTACAACACAAGCTGCAGCAGTTGCCACATGGAGGATCTGAGCGGCAGCGGGCAAGCGCTACCTTTGGCGGGTGATGCTTTCACGGATGTATGGGAAGGGCAGACGATGGCAGATCTGCTGGGACTGGTTCAGGGAACCATGCCGCAGGACAAACCCGGGAGCCTGACGCCGGAGGCCGCTCTCGACGTGATCTCCTACGTTCTTCAGTACAATAAATATCCCTCGGGAAAAGATGAGCTGAAGAACGACCCGGACGCGCTGAAGAACATCCTGATTACAAAGAAGGCTCCGCCGAAGACTCAATAAGGAAGTTTCGGGAACGAGCGGCCGCTCCGCGCGGTCGGCTATTCAACCGAGAACGCGAGGAGCACGTTGCCCGCCTGATCGGCGCTGAAGACCGCGTACCCGGAGCCGACGAACACCATTCCCCCGGCCACAGTCGCTCCGGCCGATCCCATCGCGCCGCCTTTTGCGAGCACACCGTTTACGGTATCGAATTTCTGCGCAGTGTTGAATTGCCATAGGACTCGGCCATCCGCAGTCGAGAGCGCTTTCAATTTTCCATCCCAGTCGCCCACGAAGACCGCGCCGGGAATACCGGTGATCGCGGCAGAAAGCGTTACGGCGCCACTCTCACCCCACGGCACCGACCACACGGGCTTGCCCGTTTCCAGCGCGAGCGCGATCACGCGGCCGCTGCGCAAAGCGAAATAGACATTGTGGTCATCGAGCGCGCCGCCATACACGATTTCGCCGAAGGAGGTCGGCGGCTTCTGTCCCGGTAGTAACACGCTCGTGTTCCAGACGATGGCGCCGTTACGGTCGGGATCGAAGGCGAAGACGGTGCCGCTTTTCTGACCGGCGACGAGCAGCCTGTGGCCATTGGACAAAGTCCGCAGCATCGCGGACGAACCGAAATCCCAGTCCGGCCCTTCGTGCAGAGGACAGTTCTCGGACCGGTTGGGAGCATCATCGTCGCACGCGCCCAGAAACGTATCGTTGGCAGTGCCTTGATGAAACCAAATTCGCTTGCCGGTCTTGACGTCGAGCGCCATCACTGCGTCGGTGGTTTCCGGAGCCGGATCCGTCTGACCGTCGCCCGTGCCGAAATAGACCATCTGCCGTTTGCGGTCCACGGTCGGCGAATTCCAGACCGAACCTCCCGAGGGCGCCCAAAGCTGCGTGCCCTGCGAATTTTTCTTCACAGGCGTGGGCTTTTCGTCAATCGTGTACGTCTTCCAAATCTTCTCCCCCGTGTTCGCGTCGAGCGCCACCACGCTGCCTTGAAACGTGCAACACGGGTAGAGCGGATCCGACGCCGAAAATTCCTCGAAGGTTGAAACAGGAACGAACAATCGGCCGTCCGCGAGTTTTGGCGCTCCCGGGACGCGCGCCGTGAAATGGTCGTCAACCAATCTCGTCCAGAGTAATTTTCCCGTCTGCGCATCAATCGCGTAGACGTTGGCTTTCTGATCACCGACGTACGCCGCGAACTTCGTATCGCCATGGCCTGTGACGCGACCGACGCTGATCGCCGTCCGCATCGCAGCCCTCGCTTGAAACGACCAGTAGACGCAGCCGGTTTGGGCGTCAAGCGAATACACGTAACCGTTGTCGCTGGCGACGAAAACGCGGCCGGACACGATCGTCGGCTGGCCATAGGCCGAAAGGCCCGTGGGAAAACCAAAAGCCCACTTTAGTTTCAAGCGAGGCAGTTGATCGGCGGAGAGGCCAGCGGCCTTCGCTGACTGGAATCGCGTGTTCCCGGCGTCGGCGCCCCAGCCATTCCACGCTGGCCCGGCTGCGGGATCGCTGAGCGGCGGATTGCTCTCGCAATGATTGGGCATCGCCTTCGCGTCACCCGTGCCGGTACTGCCGATCAGGCGGCCGCTGACCGTCTCGGCGACGCGGCGCTTTTCCATATCGGTCATGGTGTGGCCCACGACGGGCGCCATCAGGCCGGTGGCGAGGGCGGCGTAGATTTTTTCCGGCGCCATCAACTTCATGGTGGCAAATGACGGCGCCCGCGACCCCGTTGCCGGATGGCCGTGGCAGGAGACGCATTTCTGCTCGAAAATGCCGTTTCCGATTTCTGTTCCCGAAGGAGAGGATATTGCGTTCGCGGCGGGCGGCTCGGTCTGCAAGGGCTTCTGAGCCTCCGATTGCGCGACAGCACGCGAACCGAGCAGCAGCGACGCGCATACCGCAAGCAACGGCAACAACAGAGTTCGCTTCATTGGCGATCCCCTCCCGATGGTCATTTCGCCGCGAAAGCCAGCAGCACGTTGCCCGGCATTCCGCCGCCGACGTTCGCATATCCCGATCCAACATAGAGCATCCCGTTGGCAACCGTCGGTCCCGGTCCGCCCATGGAGCCACCCTTTGCCGCGACTCCATTGACGGTGGTGAATTCCTGCACGGTATTGAATTGCCAGAGCACCTTGCCGTCTTCGGTAGAAAGAGCGCGAAGAATGCCGTCCCAGCCGCCCGTGAACACCGCGCCTGGAATTCCCGTTACTGCTGCGGACTGGCCGAATCGCAACCCTGCCTTAGTGCGGTTCTCGCCATTGGCCGTTGGCGCGCCGAGATTATCGAGCGATTCAAGCTGAGTCGTCCATGCACGCTTGCCGGTGGCGAGATCAACAGCGACAAAATTGCCGTCCTCAAGAGCGAGATAGATCCGCCTGGAATCCGTGCTTCCTCCGAAGGCAATCTCGCCGTTATTCGGCGCGGGCTTCTCGGAAACATTCAGCCGCCAGACAACAGCTCCCTTGCGATCCGGATCGAGCGCTATTACGTCGCCGCTTTTTGGCGTGGCGAGCAGCAATCGCCCGCCACTCGGCGCGCTGACCAGCACAGGCGATGAACCGAAATCGTAATCCACGCCCAAATCCTTCGGACAGTTGTCGGTTGGCACAGGGACGCAGCCGACCATCCACGAATCGTTCTTTACTGCCTGGAAGGACCACAAAATATTTCCCGTTTGAAGGTCGAGCGCGACTACGGCGTCCGAGTTTTTCGCGGCCGGTTCGGTGAAGGCATCTCCCGTTCCGACGTAGAGCGCGTGCAGCTTCGCGTCAATCGTGGGAGAGTTCCACACCGCGCCTCCCGCGGGAGCCATCAGCTGCACTCCGGCCGAGTTTTTGCGCGTCGGCTGAGGCTTTTCCGGAATCACATACGTTCGCCAGATTTGCCGGCCCGTAGCGGCATCGAGCGCGGCCACGCTGCCGCGAAATGTGCAGCAGGGGTACGACGGAGCGGCGCTGAATGCTTCTTCTGTCGCGGCGATGGGGACGTACACGCGGCCCGCATAGACCGTGGGCGCGCCGGTGATGCGCGCGGTGTAGTGATCGGAAAGATTTTGCGTCCAGATTTGATTTCCCGTGGCCGCGTCCACGGCGTAGGCGTTCGCGCGCATATCTCCGAAGTAGACGGCGTATTTTGTCGCGCCAGTTCCCTTTAGCGGCGCCACGCTCGGCGCGGTGCGCACGCCCGATTTCGCGTGGAAGGACCAGTAGACGCAGCCCGTCATCGCATCGAGCGAATAGACGTAACCGATGTCGCTGCCGATGTAGACGCGACCGCCGGCGATGGTCGGCTGGCCGAATGCGGTATCCCCGTTCGGAAATCCGAAAGCCCACTTCAGCTTCAGTTGAGGAACGTCCTCTGCCGTCAGGCCTGCATTCTTGGCTGCCGCGAAACGCGTGTTGCCGCGATCGGGGCTCCATCCGTTCCACGAAGGTCCAGCGGACGGATCCATAAGCGGCGGATTGGTCGGGCAGTGATCGGGCATTGATTCCGCGCTGCCGGAATGCTTTGCGTCGAGCGGCCGGCCGCCGAGATATTCCGCGATGAGGCGCTTTTCATCCGATGTCAATTTCTGCGCGGGCAAAGACATCGTGCCGGTCGTCACGGCCGCGTACACGGATTCGGGTGTGAACTCCATCAGCGTTTTAAGGTCGGGCGCGCGCTCCACATGATTGGGACCGGCGTGGCAGGATGCGCAGTTCTGGTTGAACAGCGTCTGGCCGGGAGACGTCGGCAACGGCGAGGGACCCTGCGCCCGTGCGGGTGGCGCGATCGCGGAAAGCAGGATGGCGCCGCAAGCGAGCCACAGGCCGCCGAAACGGGAAATTCGCTTCGTCACAAGGTCCTCCGCGACAACGTCAACAGCGTTGCACCGGGCAGATCATATTGTATTCAGCGCGGTCTTTCCATTCATGTAGTGGAGTCCTTTCACCGGCTGCGGAGTTTGACCTCGCGGGCGGGCGTGCTGCTCCCTTACTTTTTCCCGTAATATTGTTTTGAAACGGTCAGTTCCTTGGAGGTGATGAATTCCAGCAGCGCGGGGACGCCCCTCTTCGTTTGCTCGATTCCCCGGCGGATCGCGGGAACGATTTCGCCTGGCTCGGTGACGCGCTCGCCGTGCCCGCCAAAGGCGCGTGCCATCGCGGCGTAGTCTCCCGAGATGTCCGTCGAGCGATATCTCTCCGTGGATACGGGCATGATCGGCAATTCCATCGCCATGCTGAAATTATTGAGGAGAATTGACAGGATGGGAATCCGCTCGCGCACAGCAGTTTCAAAATCCATGCCGGTGAATCCGATCGCGGCGTCGCCCCACACATTAATGCAGAGCTTTTCCGGGCGCGCGAGTTTCGCGCCCATGGCGAGGCCCAGCCCGTATCCCAGCTGCGTTGTCTTGCCCCATCCGAGATAGCTGAGCGGCTGCGTGGTGACCCAGAACGGAGCGAGCTGATCGCGCGGGCTACCCGCATCGTGCGTGACGATCGTGTTCGCCACGTCCACCGTGTGTTGCAAATCCCACAGCACGCGGTACGGCGAAAGCGGCGTTTCGCCTGAAGTAAGTTTCGGCATCCATTCCTCAAGCCACGCCTTGCGAACGGCGGCGATTTCCGCGGCCACCGGCGAGACTCGCGGCTTCTGGATCAATCGCTCGACCTCGGCGCAAAGCACACCGAGCGTCAAATGCGCGTCGCCGATCAGGCCGATTTCCGCGCGAACGTCCTTGTTCAGGTGGTTCGGATCAATCGTCGCGTGAATGAATTTCTTCCCGGCAGGCATGGCGATGCCGAACGCCGTCTCGGTAAAGCTGCAACCCGCGCCGAGAATCCAATCGGCTTTTTCGAGAAAATGCGGGACGGCGCGCGGAAACGCCAGGCCACCTGATCCGAGCGACAGCGGATGGTTCTCGGGAAACGCGCTTTTGCCCTGCAGGCTGGTGGCGACGGGCGCGGCCAGCAATTCCGCGAGCCGCTTGAGCGGTCCCCACGCCTGCGCGTAGTGAATTCCCTGCCCGGCGTAAATCACGGGCTGTTTCGCCTCGACAAGCGCGGCTGCGGCCCGACGCACATCCGCAATATCCGGCCCATAGCGCGCGAAGATCGCGGGCTCGTACACGAGCGGCCCGGGAATCTCCTCCGAAAAAAGGTCAACCGGAATCTCGACCAACGCGGGACCGCCGCGCCCGTTACGCAAGCGCGAAAAGGCCCGCCTGAAAATGTTGGCGATCTCAGCCGGCGACGTAATTGGCTCGGCTGATTTCGTGATCGAGCGCATGCTCGCCGTTGAATTGAAATTTGGATCAATGTGCGCGAGCCGCCGCGCATACCCCATGGGCATTACGAGTATGGGAACCGATTCGCTGTAGGCTTGCGCGACGCCGCCGAACGCGTTTTCGGAGCCAGGACCGTGCTGCATCGCGAAGACGCCGATCCTGCGCCCGCTCGTGACGCGCGACATCGCGTCCGCCATGTGCAGCCCGACCCGCTCCTGGCGGACGATCACCGGCCGTATGCCGGCGCATGCCGCCGCTTCGAGAACGTGGTTAACCGGATAGCCGAAAATAATCTCCACGCCCTCGCGCTTCAGAATCTCGGCGATCGCTTCGCCAACTTTCATGAATGGCTCCCGGAGAAACTATATACTCGATTCGCGCGGCGCGTATAATCCCGTCGCACGCTGACCGGCGCTTGAACTTGCCGACAAACGTGTGAGGATACCCGGTAGAATGGCCGCGGCGAAAGGCATTTGATTGAGCTTCCGTTCGCATCTTTGCTCGGCCGTTCGCCATTCCAGGGATTTCAGCCGATGACTCGACAGGAACGCAGAGTTGCTTCCCCGCGCGTCGTCAATATCGGCGATCTGCGCCGCGTGGCCGAGCGCCGCCTGCCGCGCGTCGTCTTCGACTACGTGGATGGCGGAGCGCAAGGCGAAATCACCCTGCGCGAAAATACGCGCGCCTTCGAAGAGGTCACGTTTCGTCCGCGCAACGCGGTGGCCGTGCGCGGCTGCGACCTTCGCACGAAAGTGCTCGGCACCGAGCTTTCGATGCCCATGCTACTTGCGCCAATCGGATTCAGCCGGATGCTATACCCGCAAGGCGAAATCACTGCGGCGCGCGCCGCCGGCAAAGCGGATATCGGGTTCACGCTGACCACGATTTCGGGGTCTTCTCTCGAAGAGGTTGCGAAAGCGACGCAGGGCCCGCGCTGGTATCAGCTTTATCTAGTAGGAGGACGCGAATGCGCGGAGGCGGCGCTGGAGCGAGCCCAGAAGGCGGGTTTCACGGTGCTGGCCATGACCATAGATACCGGCACGTTCGGGATGCGCGAAAGGGACGTTCGCAACGAAGCAAGCGTGCTCATGGGAACCAATCAATTCGCGAAGATACGCTTCCTGCCGCACCTTCTTGCGCATGCCGAATGGCTCGCCGGGTTTCTGCGCGACGGAGGGATGCTCGAGCTTCCGAACGTGATTGTGCCGGGACGCGGACCCATGCCTCTCTCTGAAACGCAGGCCAGCCTGGCGCGCTCGGTCGTCACCTGGGATGACTTGAAATGGCTGCGCAAGGCGTGGCGCGGACCGATTGTCGTCAAGGGTGTGCTGATCGGCGACGACGCGAGGCGCGCGCTCGATGAAGGCGCTGAGGGAGTCGTCGTATCGAATCACGGCGGCAGGCAGCTCGATGGAGTGGCCGCTTCGCTGCGCGCGTTGCCGGAAATCGTCAAGGCCGTGGGCGGCCGCGCGGAAATCCTGATGGACGGAGGCATTCGGCGCGGGAGCGACATCGCGAAAGCAATCTGCCTGGGCGCGCGGGCGGTCTTGATTGGCCGCGCGTACGCCTACGGGCTGGGGGCTGCGGGCGAAGCCGGCGTGGCCAGAGCCATCGAGATCTTGCGGGCGGACCTGATGCGCACGCTGGCGTTGTTAGGCTGTGAATCGGTTGCCGATCTAAATCGGTCCTATGTGGATGTTCCCGCGACTTGGGCAACGCTGTCTTCGTGACATCGTGGATCCTCGTCAAGCGAGACTGAGCAAGCTCAATCTGTTCCGCCAAAGAGCAAATGCGGCTCGACCATTTTTCCCGGGTTCATGCGGTTGTCTGGATCGAAAGCCTGCTTGATCGCGCGCATGGCGTCGAGTCCGGCGCCGTGCTCTTCTCGGAGGTACTTTATCCTGCCGGTGCCGATTCCGTGCTCGCCCGTGCACGTGCCGCCCATCTCGAGCGCGCGGCGGATGATTTTTTCCTCGACTATTTTCGCCTCGGCTAACTCAGCGGGATTCTCGGGATCGAGGATGAAGGACATGTGAAAATTGCCGTCGCCGACGTGTCCCACAACGGGGGCTGGAAAAGGCGCCCGGGCCACGTCCTTCTTCGATTCCACGATGCAATCCGCGAGCCGCGAGATGGGAACGCAGATGTCGGTGGTGAACATCTTCCCGCCGCGGCGAATCGCCACATTTGCGAAATAGGCCTCGTGCCGCATTTTCCAGAGCGCCTCGCGCTCCTCCGGTGAAGTAAACGATCGAAACCCTCTCCCCTTGTGTTCTTCCGCGAGTTTCCGCACGGTTTCCGCTTGATCGTTGACGCTGCGCTCGCTATCGCCGTGAAATTCAAAGAACAGGGTCGGCGCTACGGGATAATTCGTTTTCGAATAACGGTTGCACGCATCCACCTGCGCGTCGTCCATCAGTTCCATGCGGGCCACGGGCACGCCGAGCTGAATGGTTTCGATGGCGGTCTCGACGGCGCCCCGGATGTCTTCGAACGTGCAGCTCGCCGCGGCCACTGCCTCAGGCAGCGGATGCAGGCGCACGGTAATTTCGACGATCACGCCGAGCGTGCCCTCCGCGCCGACAAAAAGATGCGTCAGGTCGTAGCCGGCCGCGGACTTGCGCGCGCGAGAGCCGGTTTTGATGATTCGGCCGTCCGCCAGAACCACGGTCAGGCCCATCACATTCTCGCGCATCGTACCGTAGCGCACAGCCGTGGTGCCGGAGGCGCGCGTGGAGGTCATTCCGCCGATCGTGGCATCGGCGCCAGGATCAATGAAGAACGTGAATCCGGTATTGGCGAGCGCCTTCACCAGTTGTTTGCGTGGTATTCCCGCTTCGACCGTGGCCTGCAGATCCTCCGCGCTGATGCGCACCACTTTGTTCATATCGCGCATGTCTATGGTAATGCCACCGTGAATCGCGTTTACCTGGGCTTCCATGGACGTGCCCGCGCCGAACGGAATCACGGGCACCTGATGCTTCGCGCTGATCTTCATGATCTCGCTGACTTCGGCGATCGAAATTGGAAAGCAGACAGCGTCAGGCAGCCCGGCCGGATGATACGACTCGCCGTGGCTGTGGTGTTCGCGAACCACCTCGGCCGTTGTGACGCGCTGGTCCAGAAGGGTTTTCAAATCGCGGATGGCAGCTCGCATTCGCTCATGGACGGGTGAAGCCAAATCTGCGCTGGCCATGATGGGCCTCTCTTCCCTATGGTCGAATCGTGACGTCGTAGTGCAGGACCGCGCCGTCGCCGTCAACCACGGGATCGATGCGCAGCACTTGGAACGTGCGGGCCTTCAAGTCACCGACCGTTCGGCCCAAAATGTCGTGCGTCTCGCGCTCGAGTTCGGGCGTCGGCCTGGTCGCACGCTTTTGGGGCGAAAGCGCGCCAGCATCGAGACGGTAGACGCGCGTCTGGCTGCTGGAATCCTCGGAAACCAACTGCACGCTCGCGCTCTCGCCCACGCCCGATTGCGGCCGGTCGTGAAACCAGCTCCGGGGAGTCGCCAGAACGAAAATGACGATGGCGATCACCAGCACGTCGTAGGGCCAGCTCCCCCGGTCGTAGGACCAGAAAATCGCGCGGACGATGCCTCGCCAAAAGGATCGCATCTCAGGAGTGGGCGGCCGAGCCGTTCACGACCATGCCATCGCGCATATGCAGCACGCGATCCCCATAGGTCGCGGCTTCGGGATTGTGCGTGATCATCACGATTGTCTGGCCGAGGTCCTTGTTGAGCTGCCGCAACAGCGCGAGCACGGATTCAGAGCTTTTCGAATCAAGATTGCCGGTCGGCTCATCGGCTAGGACAATTTTCGGCTCGCTGATGATGGCGCGCGCCAGTGCCACGCGCTGTTGTTCGCCACCGGAAAGCTCCGATGGCTTGTGGCGCAGGCGCTCAGTCAAGCCCAGCAGGCTGGCGACCGCTTCGAAGCGGTGCGGATCGAAGCCGTTTCCATGGATGTGCTGCGCGAGAGTGATGTTGTGATACGTATCGAGGGTCGGCAGCAGGTTAAATCGCTGGAACACAAAGCCAACTTTGTGGCGGCGCAGCAGGGTTCGCGCAGCATCGCTCATTTCCGTGAGGTCGTTCCCATCGAGCAGCACGCGCCCGCGAGTAGCCTGCGCCAAACCCCCGATCACATGCAGTAGCGTTGACTTACCGCATCCCGAAGGCCCCATGATCGAAACGAATTCGCCGGGAAGAATGGAGATGCTGACGCCGCGCAGCGCCGGGACCTCGATCCGGCCCATGCGGTACATTTTCCACAGGTTTTCAGTCTTGAGTATCGGCTCCAACGCCTACTCCCCCGCGAGCGATCATGCCTATCAGGATGTAATTAGTCTAGCCGCGATATGCGTTTCTGCATAGTGCGGCCCACGGTGGGAGTTCATTTCACGGGCCTAATCGTAGGCGAGCGCTTCAACCGGATCTTTGCGGCTGGCAAGCCACGCCGGATACGAAGCGCCTAGAAGGCCCCCGGCCACGGCGATCAGCCCGGCAAGGAGAATCCACTTCAAGCTGATCAAGATCGTCAACGAGGGAAAAAGTTTGAGGAAAATCTCGCGCAACAGGAAGCTCAGGCCCACGCCGCCCACAACACCGCCCAGGCACAACAGCGTGGTTTCACTAAGGATGATCTCGACGATGTATCCCTTCGACGCGCCGAGCGATTTCAGCACGCCGATCTCGCGCGTGCGCTCGATGATCGTGGTGTACATCGAGAGAAAGGTCACCAGAAATCCGATCGCAACCGCGATCCCGATCATGACGTTGATAAACGCGCCCAGCCCCGGCAAATTCGACGACGTCATCAACGAGATGTAATCTTTCAGTGGACGGATTTCGTAGTGCGGCAGCAGACCGCGGACCTCGTCCGTCACAGCGGGCGTGTGGTCGGTGCGGTCGCACTTGATGAAGAACACGGAAGCCTTGTCTCGCGCGCCGGACATTTCCTGCAGCGTGGACATCAGCACGAATAGGCGCGCGCCTTTGCCATGCTCGACGATGCCGGCCACATGAAAATCATGCTCGAGGATGTGAAGCGTCTGCCCGACTTTTACCTTCTTCGCTCGCGCATAAACGTCGTCCACCAGAATATCGTTCGGGTCCTGGAGTTCCGTCCCGCCATGTACTACGAATCCGCCCGAGACCGCGCGGAACGAGTCGGGCTGGATGCCGTACACAATATCGAGTCCGTTGACGGAATTAAACTGCACGAGCACGGGCGCGACCGCTTGCACGTATTCCAGCTCCTGCAATTTGTCGCCAATCGCGATCGGCATGGGAGCGCCGCTGAACGCCATGAAGACAGACGCCGAGGGAGGCTGTACCATGATGTCCGCGCCAACGCCTTCGGTGCGTTTGGCGGATTCAAGCAGCAGGCCGCTCGTCAGCCCTACCACAATGATGACGAGCGTAACCTCCACCGCCACTGCAATGATCGTGATCGCGGTGCGGACCGGCCGGTGCCGGGCGTTCTGCAGGATCATGTGCCCGATCAATTCTTGGGCTCCGTTTTCGGCTCCGCGGGCTTCATCTGTTCGGGCTCCTCGCCAACGTTGACCAGTTCCGCTCCAGGCGGCTGGCGCAGCAAAAAGCGATCGGCGGATATCGTCTCATTGAACGCCGCCTTGGTGATACCGATCTGTAGCTTGTAGTCGTTACCAGGCCGCGTTAGGGCAATCTGCCGGGGATATCGCACGGCTCCGAAGGTCTCCCAGCCGCTGTAGCTGACGTCGGAGGCGAGTTTGCCGCCGGGATCGTAAGTTTGTCGGCGGGCGACGCTTAAATCGGCGCGGTCAAACCAGATTTTCTGCGCAATGTCCCAATCCGCGTCCTCTGTGCCCGCGCCGGATTTGTCCGTGCGCCGGATGACCGTCAGTATGTAGTACCGTGACGCTCCATCGCTCGCTTCCTCCATCAGCACCGGCGACTTCGTCGGAATGGGCTCCCAGAAAATGGCGCCGGTCAAATGCTGCGGCCGGAGATTCTCGATCGGCTTCGCGGAGGGACGCTCCAGATTCGCCGGCCCGGTAAGGAACTTGTTCTGCGACGGGATCGAGATGCTGAACGTCTCGCCATCGCTCACCATGTCGAAAATGTTCGTCCCTACCACCGGCGCCTGGCCGATCACTCGAATGCTCGAAGGCTTCTGCGCGAGGATGAATGCCTTCACCTCGTGGTATTGCTTGATTACGCCCGTATAAGCCGACCCGGCGGTGAGCGCCATTGTCACAGTTGCGTTCAGGGAGGTAACAGCGTCTGCCTGTTGATTGAAGCGCGCGATGAGTTCCGGCTTGGTCGCGGTCTGCAGCTGGGTGGGCGGGCCGGAGGGTTTGACAACCGTCGTGTGACTCACGGCGCAGCCCGCCACAAGCCAGGCTGCAAAAGCCACCGAAACTACGGGGAGAAATCTATGAAGCTTCCGTTGGAGTCGAGTTACGGGCACCAACAAAAGAATTTAGCAGCCGCTCCGCGGAGTGTCAACGAATGGGGCGCCTAACTCGCGATAGTACAGAACACAGCGATCCCGATTACAAAGCTTGATATCATTGATATCGAGGAAGGGGTGCCGTTGCAGTGTCCGAGGAATTAATTACAAATGTGGGAATGGGGACCACTAATCAGGCCAATTGGATGCGTAGGAACCCCACCGATCCCGCTGGAGCGTGGTCTGCTGGCAAGCCCGTTCTGACCACTGCAGGAGACCTCTCCGGTCCGCATGACCGAGCGCCACATCCGATATTGCCGTTGCTGATCCGCGAAGGCAGTTCCCCGGCTCGTTGGTTCGTTTTCTCCGTGACGACGGTGGTTGCCTTCCTGTTTCTTACACTTCCCGTGGCCGCCCAAGAATCACAGGAACAGCCTTCCTCGGCCCCGACGGTAATGGGAACCCAAGACAAACCCGGTAGCCAACCGCCCGCTCAGAATAATCCTCAGAATGAAAACAAGTCTGACCAGAAGCAAACAGAGACGAAGAATGACCGGATGTTTTACGTGATGCCGAACTACCTGACGGTAGACAATGAGGCCCAGGTGAAACCAATCTCCTGGAAAGAGAAGTTCGCGATCACGGCGAAGGGCGCGTTCGATCCATACGAGTTCGCAATTGTCGGAATTCTGGCCGGCATCCGCCAGGCGGAAAATGCTGATCCGGCGTTCGGACAGGGAATGGCAGGATACGGAAGGCGGTACGGAACGGCTTTAGCCGATCAGGTAGACGGCAACATGATGGTGGGCGCCGTTTTCCCTTCAGTCCTAAAGATGGATCCTCGCTATTTTCGGTTGGGGAGGGGCGGGTTCGCTCATCGCTTTGACTACGCCATCAGCCGCATTTTCGTGGGCCGCAAAGATTCTGGCGGTCGTATCGTCAACATTCCAGAAGTTGCGGGCAACGCAACTGCGATTGCCATTTCCACCGTATATTATCCCGCCGCCGATCGGAGTTTTTCCTCCGGTATCAACAGCTGGGGCGTGCAAATGGGAATTGACGCCTTTGGGAATGAGCTGAAGGAGTTTTGGCCGGATATACACAACCATTGGTCGAAAAAGAAGAACCCCTCGCCGCCGCAACAGGCAGCCGGCGACTAGCCTCTTCAGTTCCCGGAACGATCTGTTTTGCAGAACGGCCAGGTTTTTGAAACTGGCCCATTGCCGGGCAATTCATTGCGGATGGCGTAAATTATTGGACGGTCGTTCGCGGGGCCGTGGGGAGCAGCGATGCGTGGTGAGCGGCCAGTAGCCACTGGCCCTCGCGACGAACAAAGATGTTGGTGGCCTGCACCACCGCTTCGTCAAAACCCTCCGAGAACGCGGTGGTGACGCGGGCGGTGCAGGCGACCCAGCCGACGTCGCCTTCCACACGAACCCAGAGGCCGCTGAGCGCGACGCGGACGCGCTTGGTATTCTTGAAGATACGCGCCCATCGCTCGCGCACTTCGTCCCAGCCTAGGAGCAGCTCCCAGCCCGGCTGCACGCATTCAACGCGATCGTCGTGCGCCCAGACCGCTTCCATCTCCGCCAGTTTCAGCGATTCAAAAGCGGCGTAGAAACGCTGATTCGCGGCGCGAACGGCTTCTTCTTCGGGTGTGGGCTTTTCGCGCGCGGCTGGAGTGGACATGGCGGAGAAAAGAAATGCTGTAACCTACGATCGCGAAGCCTCTGCATCGCGGTTCCATTCACGATCTTCCGTGGGCATTATATCCGACGCCGCAAAACCTGCGGAACCTTTTCGCCGCAGCCGCTAGGGCTGGCTGTCGTCGGGTGACGGAGGAATCAAAGTGTCCTCCAGCGTG
Source organism: Acidobacteriota bacterium (assembly GCA_003166795.1). Lineage (GTDB taxonomy): Bacteria > Acidobacteriota > Terriglobia > Acidiferrales > UBA7541 > Palsa-295. The sequence continues at coordinate 66,171 of PMUS01000068.1, forward strand.
GCGACTTCGCCATGCCGGTCCGCCGCGTGAATTTTTCCAGCAGAGTCGAGCAGGAACGACCGCCGGCCGGTCTTGCCGTAGCTTTCCGGCATCGCCGCGATTTCGAAGGATTCTTCGCCCTCCTGCCCGGCGGGAACGATCCGGTAGCGGAATCGGTAGCCACCGGCGCTGCCGCCGGCAAGGTGTTCGTTCACCAGCGATGCCAGCTCGGGCGAGACTTCATCCTTGGGCGCGGGACCCAACTGCACGAGCGATTCCGGCAACTTGCCCCACGCGCTGCGGTACGTCTGAATCGCGTCGGCGATGCCGCGCAAATTCTCGATCGCAGCGTCTTCGCGCGCGGTCAGGTCCCCTTCCGCCCATTGCTTTGAAAGCTGCGGGATGTCGAGAAGCACCAGTCCAAGCGAGAGAAGCCTCCAACCGCCGCTTTCGCGAATCAATCCAAATTCGGTCTGCTGCGAATTGACGGCGTTGACGGGGATGAATGCCAGGTTCTCGTGGAGGCGCACGTCGCCGAAGCGGAATTCCGCGGTCCCCGCCGGGGCGACGCATCGAAGTACGGTGTGGTTTTGTGCATCCGCGGAAATCAGAGGCTTGCCGGGCTCGTCGGAAAGCGAAAAGCGCTGCAGAAACGCCGTTCGCTGGTCGGTCGCCAAGCCCTTAAATGCCGCGGCGTTGTCGGCAGTGAGGTAGTTGGCAAATTGCGTCTCGTTCGCGCGGCACGCAGCCATGAACGCGGCGGAAAGCGCGGCGGCGGGATCGGCTTCGTGGCCGTCCTGCGCGAATGCGTTCACGAGGCAACCAAGCGCCGCGAGCACCAGAATGACGGCCGAGAAGACCAAAGCAGCTTTCATTAGGTGTCGGATTTCGTTCGCGCGAGGATGGTTGCCAGATTCTGCGTGAATTTTGACCGCGGCATCACATCGAGGCATCCCGCCGCGCGGGCCCGCGCCGCCAAATCAGCCTGGACATGCGACAGAAACGCGATGAGAGGTATTTTGGCACCGCTCGCCTGAAGGCGCTCGAGGGCTTCGAACGGTCCAGAGCGGGCGTTCAAATCCACGACGACGAGCTTCGGCGCGGCCTTGGCGATTTCGGCGTCGAGCGCGTCGGGCGTGGTGCAGGTGCGGACCTCTACTCCGACCTGCTTTGCCGTCTCCAGCAGCTTCGCCTGGAAAAAAAGATCATCCACCAGCGCGACGACCTGCGCCATCTACGTGTTTCGGACGGCGGAGTAACGCCCGTTGTCGAGCGCTTCCTGGGACACCCACATGCCGTGGAACGTCATGCGCACGCGATGCGGAAGCTTGATGATGGCCACGGGCCCGGCCTCGACGTTCTGCGCGTCGAGGATAGCGAGATCGCTGCGGTTTTCCGCCATACGGTTCACTAGCGTGAGCAGATAGCCGTCGCCTTCGGGTGAATTCGGCTTGCGCGGAGCGAATAGCGGCTCCTGCACGCCGGAATCCGCACCGGGATTCCAGATCTTTGAGCTGCCCGTCTTGTGGTCGAACTGGCCCACACAACCGAATCCGATGTTCCCTGCCCCGGGCGTGTTGGGATCGCGGCAAATGACGTAGCCTTTGCGGTAGGTCCCGTTCCCGTAGTAACGGTCATCGGCGCGGGGCATCTCGCACATCCAATCGTAAAGCTGCGTCGTCTTGTAGTCCTCCGTGTTGCCGGCCAGATCGAAAGTCAACCGAGTGAGATGGGGGATGGCTTCCGTTGGATCAGGGGGCATGCCGTCATGATTCGGGAAAAACAAAAACGAGCTTCCGTGCGAGAGGCAAACGTCGAGGCTCACTTTCGAGCCGTCGGTTGAGCCGTTCATCATGTGCCCGGCAAAACTCGTGGGGCCGCGGAACCAGCGGACCTCTTCGGCCTTGCCGTAGCGCGGTACCACCGCGACCACGGTGGGCCGGTCGCGATGCCAAGTGTAGAACGGGCCACCTTTTTTCAGCACGTCCACATCGGTGAGCAGCGGGAAAAACGGAAAGATAACGTATTTGTCGGAGATGGCGAAGTCGTGAACCATGCCGGCCCACGGAGCGTTGAACCACACTTCGTGTTTCAGCTTGCCGTCTGGGCCGATAACGAAATACGCGACGTCTGTTGTGCCGTCGCCCTTGGCTTGATACGCAAAAGTGAGGAGCTCGTTCGTAGCCTGGTCGACGTGCGGATGCGCAGACATCCAGACGGATTTCACGCTGCCGTTGTAATCGTAGCGGCCGACCGTTTCGAGCGTATAGGGATTGAGCTCGTAGGGCATGTCGTCTTCTTTGAGTGCCAGCAGCTTACCGGCGTGCCAGACGACGTTGGTGTTGGCCGTGCCGGGATTACACTGCTTAGCGAGCGGGTCGCGCGCGTAGCGATTGCGGTAGCGCCCGAAAAGCGCGCGGCGATGTTCGGCTTGGAGCTGGTAGCGCGCAGTCTTGACGTAGCGGCTGCGAAAATCGACGTGGCCGTTGTCGAAGCGGAACATGATAACCATGCCCTCGCCGTCGATAAAAATGTCGTCGCCGCCCATCGGCGGGTACTGGCGATCCGGACCGCAGCGGTAGAGGATTCCGTTGAGGTCTTTGGGCACCTCTCCGTAAGTGACCTCGCAATCGCGCAGGTCGGCTTCGAGACGGCTGGGCGCGCCGAAGCCCTGGTAAATCGGAAGGTCCGGAAAACGGACCGCGCCCACCGCTGACAATTCTTCCAGATAGATGCTGCCCATGTTGAACTCCTTGCTGCGCTCAGTTCGGTTAGATCGAATCTTCGATCCGTCGAAGAATGCTAGTCGCCTGCCAACATGTTTGTCAATGCCGCGTGGACGCACAGGATTTGGCACCTGTAATTCGTCGAAAAAGGCGAGTAATGCGCGCTGCTGGTAGCCCTGAAAAGTGTGTCGAGTAAGACGGACACCCATCGTTTTTTTTGTATGAGTTACGTGGAAATCTACTCGGCATGGTGTGTCGAGTAATTTG
>PMUS01000073.1 GCA_003166795.1 Acidobacteriota bacterium
GTCATGTGGAGCGAGCACTGCTCGTACAAATCCTCGCGCGTGCATTTAAAACGGCTTCCGACGCGCGGCCCGCACGTGGTGCAGGGGCCGGGTGAAAACGCGGGTGTGGTGGACATCGGCGACGGGCTCGTCGCTGTTTTCAAAATCGAATCGCACAACCATCCCAGCTTTGTGGAGCCGTTTCAGGGCGCGGCGACCGGCGTTGGCGGGATTCTGCGCGATATTTTCACGATGGGCGCGCGACCGATTGCGGTGCTCGATTCGCTGCGGTTTGGGCCCGTCACGTCGGAAGTCTCCGGTGCCCGCCGCGCGGTCGCCGGTAGTACCTTAGGGGGTCGGAGCTTCAGCTCCGACATTCCGTCGCCAAAAGAGGAAGGGGCTTTAGCCCCTGAAGTCATCCCCGAGGAAATTGCGCGGAACCGCGCGATTCTCGACGGGGTGGTGCGCGGCATTGCGTTCTACGGGAACTGCTTCGGCGTGCCGACCGTTGGCGGCGAAGTGATGTTCGAGCCGTGCTATTCGAATAATCCGCTGGTGAACGCGCTGGCGCTTGGCATCGCGCGCAAGGACGAGCTTTTCTTCGCGCGCGCGCACGGCGCGGGGAATCCGGTGATCTATGTGGGCGCGAAAACGGGCCGCGACGGTATTCACGGCGCGTCGCTGCTGGCGTCGGCGGAATTCAGTGAGGAATCGCAGCAGAAGCGCCCCAACGTGCAGGTCGGCGACCCGTTCATGGAAAAGCTCCTGCTGGAGGCGTGCCTGGAGGCGATGCGCACGGGCGCGATCGTGGCGATCCAGGATATGGGAGCGGCGGGACTGACGAGCACCAGCTCGGAAATGGCGTCGCGCGGTGGCGCGGGAATCGAAATTGATCTGGCGCGCGTGCCGCAGCGCGAAACCGGCATGACGGGGTACGAAATGATGCTCAGCGAATCGCAGGAACGCATGCTGCTGGTCGCCGAGCGAGGGCGCGAGGGCGAAGTCTTCGACGTGTTCCAAAAGTGGGGACTCGACGCGGTGGAAATCGGGCGCGTGACGGACGATGGCAAGCTGCGCGTCCTGAATCATGGCCGCATGGCCGCCGAAATTCCGGCGCATGCGCTGGCCGAAGAAGGCCCGCGCTACGAGCGTCCGATTGCGGCGCCGAAGGCTGCGCCAGCTTCGGACCTGCCGCTCGTTGAATTTGCGCGAGAGGGAACGGATCTCACCCAGAATTTTCGGCGGCTGCTGGCATCGCCCGCGATCGCATCGAAATACTGGGTGACCGAGCAATACGATTCGATGGTGCGCACGAACACGCGCGTGGGCCCGGGCTCGGGCGATGCGGCCGTGCTGCGACTCAAGGAAACGAAGCACGCGCTGGCGCTTTCAACCGACGGCAACGGCCGCTGGGGGTTCTTGTCGCCACGGCTGGGAGCGATGCACGCAGTCGCCGAAGCGGCGCGCAACGTGGCGTGCACGGGCGCGCGTCCCATCGCCGCGACGAACTGCCTGAACTTCGGTAATCCGGAAAAGCCGGAGGTAATGTGGCAGTTCACCGAGGCGATTGATGGAATCGCGGAAGCGTGCCGCGTGCTGGAGACGCCGATTACGGGCGGTAACGTCAGCTTCTACAACGAAACGCTGGGGAAGCCGATCTATCCGACGCCTGTGCTGGGGGTGCTGGGATTGCTGGAAGATGCGGAGTGCGCGCTGGGGTCTGGATTTCGCAACGAAGGCGATTTGATTCTGCTGCTCGATGCCAGCGGCGCGTCAGCGGTTTCGAGCGAACAGCAGCGGAGCGAATTTTCTTCGTCCGAATATGCGAAGGCGATTCACGGAATTGTGGCCGGCGCGCCGCCGGCGATTGATCTGGCGGCGGAAAAGCGGCTGATTGACTGCCTGGTGAAACTTGCAGCCGAGCGCGCGATTTTGTCGGCTCACGATGTGAGCGACGGCGGCGTGGCCGCGACGGTGGCCGAGTCATGCTTCGACAGCGCCGGACTTTCGGCGCAAATTGATCTTGGATCGTCCAAGGAAACCGGCGAGCTCGCGGAATTTGCTCTCTTTGGCGAGCGCGGCGCGCGCGCAGTCGTGTCGCTTGCGTCCGCGTCGCTTGCCCATGCGACCGCGATTACGGCACAATACAATATTAAGGTCCGACGAATCGGCAGCGTGACGCGCGGCGATTTTCGAATCCAATATAATGGCGCTCCTGTGATTCGAGGAAAAATGGATTCGTTTCTTCGGACGTGGAGCGAATCGCTCGGGAAGGCGATCGAGACGGCATCATGAGCAAAATTCTCACGCTCGACGACGATCACTTCCACGATCACTGCGGCGTGTTCGGCGTGTTCGGGCATCCCGAGGCGGCGAAGCTGACCTATCTCGGGCTCTACGCGCTGCAGCATCGGGGGCAGGAATCGGCGGGCATCGCGTCATCCGACGGAGTGGACTTGCATCTGCACCGGAGCCTGGGGCACGTGCAGGAAATTTTCACGCCGGAGGTGATCGAGCGGCTGCCCGGCGCGTCCGCCATCGGCCACACGCGGTATTCCACTGCCGGAGACAACACGCTGATCAACGCGCAGCCGATCGCGATTGATTTCAACAAGGGCAAGCTCGCGCTGGGCCACAACGGTAACCTGACCAATGCGCTCGAACTGCGTCGGAGGCTCGAGCACCGCGCCGCGATTTTCCAGACGACGAGCGACACCGAAGTGATCGTCCATCTCATCGCGCGGAGCAATGCGCGAAATCTGCCCGGCGCTTTGGCCGAGGCGCTGAATCAGGTGGAGGGCGCGTACTCTCTGCTGCTGCTGACCACCGACGAAATGTACGCGATCCGCGACCCGCGCGGATTCCGGCCGCTGATTCTGGGCCGACTTGACGGCGCATGGGTGGCGGGTTCGGAAACGTGCGCGTTCGATCTGATTGACGCGGAATATGTGCGCGAAGTGGAGCCGGGCGAAATGGTGCGCATCTCGCGCAGCGGAATTGAATCCATCCGCTTCGCGCCCGAAAAGCCGCACCAATACTGCATTTTCGAGCACGTCTATTTTTCACGGCCCGATAGCGTGGTCTTCGGGCGCCCGGTGAATCAGAGCCGTGAGGAGTTGGGACGATTGCTGGCGCGCGAGCATCCGGTGGAAGCGGACATCGTGACGCCCGTGCCCGATTCGGGCGTGCCGGCGGCGATCGGCTATGCCGCGGAATCCGGAATTCCATTTCGCATGGGGTTGATCCGCAATCATTACGTGGGCCGCACGTTCATCGAGCCCGAGCAGGCCATCCGCGATTTCGGCGTGAANNGTTCGCCTGGTGCGCGAAGCAGGCGCAACGGAAGTACACGTGCGCGTCAGCTGCCCGCCGACGATTTCGCCGTGCTATTACGGCGTGGATACGCCGCGCCGCGAGGAGTTGATCGCATCGCACAATTCCGTGGAGCAAATTCGCAAATTTTTGGGCGCCGATTCGCTGGGGTACCTCTCGCTTCCATCCCTGCGCGCGGCCGTCGAAGATACCGAAGGAAAATTCTGCACGGCGTGCTACACCGGCAGCTACCCGACCGAGCTCGTGCAATTGGAAGTGGAGGCTCATCGTGAAAGCTGATACGGCGGAAGCGCTGGCGGACGAAAAGCGCAAGCCGGCGCAGTCCACGGCCAACGAGCGCATCTGGCGCGAGGTGGTTTCGTGGTTCTGGGTGATCGTGGCGTTCTTGCTGATCGAAGGAACGTGGGTGCAGGCGCGCGTGATTCCCAGTGGCTCGATGGAAAATACCGTGCTGATCGGCGATCATCTGATCGTCAGCCGCTTCGGCTACGATGCCGGCGTTCCCTTCACCGATTGGCACGTGCCGCTCTGGCGCAACCCGCAGCGGCAGCAAATCATCGTGTTCCGCGCGCCGCTGCCGGAAGAGGGCTATCCGGATTTCATCAAGCGCTGCATCGGCGTGCCGGGCGACCATATCAAAGTTGTCGGCGGCGAGGTCTTCGTCAACGAAGTGCGCCTGAACGAGCCGTACGCGGTCCACGGATTTGGCGCCGACACTTCGGCCGTCGAAAACTATCCGCCGAGCAGCATTACGATGCTCGATGGCGGCGTGACGCACGAATGGGCGGAAGATTTTTCGAACCACGTGGTGAACGGCGAGATCGTGGTGCCGCCCGGCGAATATTTCATGATGGGCGACAACCGCGATAATTCGCGCGACAGCCGGTTCTGGGGCTTTGTGCCGCGCGCGGATATTATCGGGACGCCGCTGATCATCTACATGTCCATTGACGCGCCGGACCCGGACGAAGTCTGGGGCCCGGGATTCGCCGTCCAGCGATTCGAGACGTACGCCAGCGTGTTCGTCCATCCCGCCCGTGTGCGCTGGAAGCGGCTTTTCCATACGCTGTAGAATTCTCGAATCGGCCCGCCCCCATTTCGGAAAACGAGCCTCTCACATGCGCTACGCCGACGCCGGCGTCAACATCACGGTCGCGGATGAAGCCAAGCGGCGAATCGCCGCGATGGCCGGAAAAACATTTCGCCGCGGCGTGCTCGCGCCGATCGGCGGATTCGGCTCGCTGTTTCAGCTCGACCGAAAGCGCTGGCGGGACGCGGTACTGGTGGCGAGCTGCGACGGAGTGGGCACGAAGCTGAAAGTCGCCTGCGCGGCGGGCAGCCATTCCACTGTTGGCGCCGACATCGTGAACCACTGCGTGAACGATATTCTGACGCAGGGCGCCGAGCCGCTTTTTTTCCTCGACTATATCGCCATGGGCAAGCTCGACACGCGCATCCTCGAGCAGGTGATCGAGGGCATGAGCCGTGCGGCGAAGCAGGCGGGCTGCTCGCTGATCGGCGGCGAAACAGCGGAAATGCCCGACGTGTACGCGCCCGGCGATTACGACCTGGCGGGATTTATCGTGGGGGCCGTCGAGCGAAAGAAAATTCTGGACCCGCGCCGCGTGCGTCCCGGTGACTTGCTGGTGGCGCTTCCCTCGAGCGGCCTGCACACCAACGGCTATTCGCTGGCGCGCAAGCTCGTCTTCGGTGTGGCCAAGCTTGAGCCCGAAAGCTACGTCGCCGAAGTGGGGAACAAAATCGGCGCGGAGCTGCTGAAGCCGCACCGTTCGTACTGGCCGTTGCTGAAAACCATTCTCGCGCGTGGATGGGTTTCCTCGATGGCGCACATTACCGGCGGCGGAATCACGGGCAACCTGCCGAGGGCGCTGCCGCACACCGTGCAAGCGGCGATCGAACTGGGTTCGTGGCCGGTGCTGCCGATTTTCCGCTACCTGGCCCACCTCGGGCGGATCGAGCGGGACGAGCTGTTGAAAACCTTCAACCTCGGCGTGGGCATGATCCTGGTGGTCTCGACGAAGCACATTTCGCGCGTGGAGGCCGAATTGAAGCGCCGGCGCGAGAAATTCTTTTTGATCGGGCGCGTCGAGCGCGCGGTGCGCGGAAAAACGCGGGTCGTCTATTCGGGAAAGCTTTCGCTTTAACCAGACCGTTCGCGATGCTCTATCTTTCGAAACGCTCTCGCCGCTGAAGAAACGCGAGGCCTGCCGGTGTAATCCTGACAACCGAGCGCCCGTTCACACGCTCCGTCATAATAAGTCCGCGATCGTTGGCATCCTCCCAGACCGGGAGTCTGGGGCATGACGTGCGCCACGCATCCATCACTCCTTCGTAGCTTTTCTCTCCGCTTGCTAGCCACTCGAGGAGATCGAGAATCAGGGCTTCGACTGTGTCAATCATGGGTTTTTCTTCGCGCGCGTCATCTCAATATTACCGCAGCGAGCGAGCTGCGCGCGGAAAAGCGCGCGTGGTTTGTTCGGGAAAACTTCCGCTTTAACGCTTCCTCCGCCTCGCGCGCTTCGACTTCTTGGCGGCTGGCCGTTGCGGCAACACCTCGTCGGCGCTGGTGTCCGCCTCGATCTTCCATGAGCCGTCCGCCATTTTCTTCCATACGAGAACATAATCGCTGTTGCTTGTCGAAATGTTCCCCTTTTTGTCGGTCACGGTTTCTTGCACCGTGCCGCTATCCATGGCGAGGTCGCCGGAGCGCGCCACATACACGCTCGCAACCGTAATGTTTATTTGCACCGGCGCGGCTAGCAATCCTTGGATGTCTTTGCGGATGTTGTCCTTTCCGACTGCGGCGGGAACACCGGAGGTAAAGAAAACCGCGTCGTCCGCGTAATACGACATGCACTTCTCCAGGTCTTTCGCCGCTGCGTTCTTGACAAAGTCGGCGTCCGCCGCGCGAATGGTGGCTTCGTCCGCGGCACGAGTGTCCGGTGGCGCAGCGGGCTGTTGTTGGCCGCAACCGGCGGCAAAACATGCGATGAAAGCGGCGGCGAAGATCAACGAGCGGTTTCGTGACATGGAAAAACCTCCAGTGAGTCGCGTTCGTGCGAAAGGAAGATGACTCGGAGGCGGGACCGTGTCAAGAGGCGGAAGTTTAGCGCCGGGAGTTGCCGGTGATGGAGAGCCGGACAGAGATTCATCGTCCAGCGGGGAGATCTCTAACCAAGTGTTTTCGCGTAGAAGGTAGCGACTTCGTCATCTTCTACGGTAAAGCTGATCTCGATTGGTTTGCAGCATACCTCGCAGTCTTCGACGTAGGTTTGACGGCCGACGGACAAGTCCAGCACCATCGAAATCTCTTCGCCACAATAGGGGCAGCTAAATTGGTGTTCCATTCGGCGCGCCCTCAGCTTTCCTTTTCCCTAGATTGCCACGTACCGGGTTCCTAAGGTGATCTATTCAGAGTGTCCAATATGGGACAGACACCCTCCGAGGCCTTTTTTTATCCTTAGTTGGCTGAGGAATTCAGACTGCAAGGAGACGCCTCACCGGCGAGTAGTTCACGGAGGAACACCACGATGATCTGCCGTAAGTGCGGACACACAAACGGAATGCATGACGAGCGCGGTTGCGTGGCCTTGAATTGTTTGTGCGATCGATATCACCCTCCCCTGACAAACATCATACGGTTTGTCCAGCCAGCGCGCGGCCCACTAAATGTACGCCGCTACGACGGCTAAACGCGCTGCCCCACAAGTACCACCTAACCACGATTGCGTTCTTCAAACTAATCCACCAATGCGCATTGCCGTGCCGTTTCGCCGATTGGGTGAACTATGCTAATTTCGCTTACTCATGAAAAAGCACATCGGCGTGCTGCTTTCGGGGCGCGGCTCGAATTCTGACGCGCTGGCGGCCAGTGTGGCCGCGGGGCGCATTCCCAACGCCGAAATCTCGATTGTGGTGAGCAACCGGGAAACCGCGCAGGGAATCGAGAAGGCGCGCGCCCGCGGAATCGAGGCGCGCGCAATTCCCTCGAAGGGCCTGGAGCGCGAAGCGTACGACAAGCTTGTGGTTGCGGCGCTGCAAGAGAAAAACGTGGACCTCGTTTGCCTCGCTGGCTACATGCGGCTGCTTTCGCCGTATTTTGTGGCCGCGTTTCCGCAGCGCATTCTGAATATTCACCCGTCGCTCCTGCCCGCGTTTCCGGGACTTGAACCGCAGCGCCAGGCGCTGGAGCACGGCGCGAAATTTTCGGGCTGCACCGTGCATTTCGTGGACGAGAATCTGGACGCGGGGCCGATTATGATGCAAGCCGTGGTGCCAATCGAGGATAGCGACACGCCGGACACGCTCGCCGAACGCATCCTGCGCGAAGAACACCGCATTTACACGGAGGCGGTGCGGATTGTGCTCGAAGGGCGCTATCGCTTGGAAGGACGCCGCGTACTAGTCACAAAACAGGCCCGAGAAAATTAAGTGCCATCCGCGAAATTCAAACCCGTTGACGAGCAGCTGGCGCACCTGAAAAAGGGCGCGGCGGAAATCATTCCTGAAAGCGAGATGCGCGCGAAGCTCGAGCAATCGGCGAAGACGGGGAAACCGCTGCGGGCGTATCTCGGCGTGGATCCGACCGCGCCGGATATTCATCTGGGACACACCGTCGTGCTGCGCAAGCTGAAACATTTTCAGGATATGGGCCACACGGCCATTTTCCTGATCGGTGACTTTTCCGCGATGATTGGCGATCCCACGGGACAATCCGAAACGCGGCCGCCGCTGACGCGCGAACAGGTGGACGCGAACGCGCAGACGTATCTGGCGCAGGTGTACAAAATTCTCGACCGCGAAAAAACGGAAGTTCGCTACAACAGCGAATGGCTCGGGAAGATGTCGAGCTACGATGTGGTGCGGCTCTGCGGCCACTATAGGCTGGCGCGGATGCTCGAGCGCGAGGATTTTCGTTCGCGCCTCGATAAGAATTTGCCGATTTCCGTGCACGAGCTGCTCTATCCGCTGCTGACGGCGTACGACGCCGTGGAGCTCCACTCCGATGTCGAGCTGGGAGCGACGGAGCAGAAATTCAACATGCTGGTGCATCGCGAAATCCAGCGCGAGTATGGGCAGGTTCCTGAAGTCGTGCTGACCATGCCGATACTCGTAGGGCTCGATGGCGAACGCAAGATGTCGAAGAGCCTGGGCAACTACGTGGGCATCACGGAAGCTCCCGGCCAGATGTTCGGGAAGCTAATGTCCATCTCCGACGAGCTGATGTGGTCCTACTACGATCTGCTGACGGATTTCGGGCCGCCCGTGATTTTGCGGCTGCGCGAGGAAGTCCGCGCCGGCACGCTGCATCCTATGGATGCGAAGATGCAGCTCGCGCACGCGGTCATTGCTGGTTTTCACGGCGAAGATGCCGCGAAGAAAGCCACCGAAGAATTTCAGCGCGTGTTTCGCGACCGGCAGGCGCCGGAAGAAGCTCCGCGACACAATCTGCGACGCGGCGAACCGAAACGCCTTTCGGTGCTCCTCGTGGAATTGAAGCTTGCGACTTCGCGCAGTGAGGCCGAGCGATTGATCAAACAGGGTGGCGTGGAACTCGATGGTCAACGCGTCGAGGATGTGAAACGGGACATAGAACTTTCGAAGCCGGCCGAATTTCTGCTTCGCGCCGGGAAGAAAAAATTCCTCCGTATCGTCGTGGAGTAATCTTCAGTCCTATGTAGCTCAAGGGTTCGCGACGCCGTCTGTCGCGAGGCTCTGAGGCCTTTCGACTCCTTGAGGAGACGGGCCTTGTACGTAGTTCCCACAATAGACAGCCGAGCCGAACTGCATTAGCGTAGCTTGGGGCCATCTTTTGCCCCGCAGCCGTGCCCATTTGCAGGACGTTCTCCCGGCGAGGGCGTAATTGCTCTCTGACAACTGAATCGGAGTTTCGGTTTGAGTGGCACAGACACTCTTGTCTGTGCTCTTACGATCGTCGCGTCGCAACGACCCTCTGCGCGCTCGGACGTCTTGCCGGCCGTTTTTCGCAATCACACGGGCCAATTAAGTGACACACCATGCAAAGTAATTCCGAGCCCAAGTCTTTGAAAACAAAGGATGGGTGCCACCACAAAGTGACACACAAATCGGGGGCCGAGTGGCGAAATTCTAGCGGGAATTCTGGCCGGCGGCGGAGCGAATCGGAATCGTAACGGTCTTGGAAGCTTCGGTGGGAGCGAGCATGTGGCACTTCCCGTCGAAGACGGCGCCCGGCTCGATCACCAAGCAGGGGCTGTGAATCTCGCCGGTCACAATGGCGTTCGGCTGGATCTCGACGCGGCCGCGGGCGTGAATCACGCCGTCGAAGCGGCCAGCGATAATGACGTAGTTGCCGTGGATGTTTCCTTCAACCGAGGCGTGCTCCCCAAGTACCAACGTGTCGTCGGAAGTGATCGTTCCCTTCAGGGCGGAATCGATCCGGAACGTGCCAGAGGCTTCGAGCTTCCCCTCGACTTTGACTCCCTGTTCGAGGAAGCCGGTCCACTCGGCTGGATCGTGTTTCTTGCGGTCAAACCACACTATCTGATTCTCCTAGGTACGTAGTTTCATTCTCTCATCAGATGATCGTAGAGGCGCGTCAAATCGCTCGCGTCGTAGTACTCAAATGCCAACTGGCCGGGCCTGCCGGGCCGAAGCGGACGTAGGACAATTTTCGTGCCGAATTTCCGTTGTAGCTCATCGATCGCCCACTTTGTGTTCGCATCTACCGCGGAGGCAGGCGAGTCAGCCTTCACCTTCGAGCTGCGCGTGGCGAGGCGCTCGACCTGGCGGACCGTCATTCCGCCGCGGGCGATTTTGCGCGCGAGGTCGAGGCGGTCCTTGGGCTCGGCGATCGCAAGCAGTGCGCGGCCGTGCCCGGCCGAAAGGCGCCCTTCCTCAAGCAGGTCCAGGATCGGCTCCTCAAGCCTGAGAAGACGAACGGAATTGGCGATTGTCGCGCGGTCTTTGCCGGTGCGTTCCGCGACTTGCTCCTGGGTGAGGTGAAATTCATCGGTGAGTCGCTGAAAGGCGCGCGCCTGCTCGACGGGATTGAGATCTTCGCGCTGGAGGTTTTCTACCAGCGTCATCTCAAGCGCCATTTCGTCGCGCACCTCGCGAACAACGGCGGGCACGCGGCCGAGGGCTGATCGCTGCGCGGCGCGCCAGCGGCGCTCCCCGGCGATCAATTGAAAGCGCGTGCCCATCCGGCGAACCACGAGCGGCTGCACGATGCCGGTGGCGCGGATGGATCGCGCCAATTCCTCCAACGCCTCTTCGCGAAATCGAGAGCGCGGCTGAAAAGGGCTGGGATCGATCAGGTCAGTATCAACCTGCAGAAAGGCTTCATTCGGTGCCAGGGCCGGCGCTACCGCCGTCGCTGCTGCTCCCCGCGCCGCTGCTGCCGGCTGCTGCTGCGGCGGCTGAGGTTCCTGTGGTTCCGGATCCCTGATCAGTGCGCTCAGTCCCCGGCCCAACGCGTTTCTGGGCATTGACGATAACCTCCTTGGCTAGTTGTATATAGCTTTCGGCGCCTTTACTATGTATGTCGTAGAACATCACCGGCATTCCGTGGCTCGGCGCCTCGGCCAGACGGACGTTCCTAGGAATTACGCTCTCGAACACTTGCGCTCCGAAGAAGCTCCGGAGGTCGGCCGCCACCTGCTTGGATAGGGTGGTGCGGTCATCGTACATCGTCAGTAGGATTCCCTCGATCGCGAGCGACGGATTAATGGCGCGGCGAAGTCGGGCAAGAGTATCAAGAAGCTCCGATACTCCCTCGAGGGCCAGGAATTCGCACTGAACGGGGACCATAATCGAATCGCTCGCGGCCAGCGCGTTGACCGTGAGAATGTCGAGAGATGGGGGGCAATCGATCAAAATATACTCGTACTTATCGCGGAGCGGCTGAATTGCCTCTCTAAGGCGATATTCCCGGTTTTCCATGGAAATCAGCTCGACAGCCGCGCCGACTAGGTTCTTGTCTGACGGAATCAGATCGAGGCGATCGATTTGTGCGTCTATCGTGACGCGTTCGATGGGCTCGCCGAGAATCAGCGCCTGATAGAGTGTGCGGCGGGCAGGATCCTTGGCGAAACCAAGCGCGCTGGTGGCGTTTCCCTGCGGATCGGAGTCAATGATTAGGGTGTGCTGCTCGGAGGCGGCGAGCGAGGCACCGAGGTTTACAGCCGTGGTTGTCTTTCCAACGCCGCCCTTTTGGTTGGCGATGGCAATAACTCGCGCCAAGCGAATCCCCCAGATTGCAGCGCGAATGTATCAGAGAGTTTTCATGAGGCGCAAGATGTTTCACGTGGAACAATTATGAATCACCCGCGAGGAATGTTCCACGTGGAACATTCCGATTAGCTCTCGGCGAAATTCATCTGTTTGGAGAGCCAACCAATAGGTATCGCCTCTCGGAGCCAGTGATCGGACTAGGAGCTTCCCAGCGCCAACCCCGGTTCATGGAGATCTCGCGAGAGTCCGCTTCGCCGAGCCAGAGAACTACCTTGCCGTCGGCGGCGACTTGTCCTTTCGTCCAAGCGAGAAGCTTGGCGAGGCGGCCCAAGGCTCGGGCCGCGACGAAATTATGTGGTTCGGAGTCAGCGGGAAAATCTTCCATCCGCCCGCGGAAGATTATGACATTTTCGAGCTGCAAGGTCCTTACGACTTCCGATAGGAACGAGCATTTCTTTCCGATTGACTCGATCAACACGACAACAAGACTTGGAACAGCGATCGCGAGCGGCAGCCCCGGAAAACCTGCTCCGGTGCCAACGTCGGCGAGCCGACTTTTCTCGAAATCTAAGACGGAAGCTGCAAAAATGCTTTCACCGAAGTGAAATTTGAGTATCTCGGCTGGAGTTGTAACCGTTGTCAGGGAAATCTTCTCATTCCACTTCAAAAGCAGGGAGATATAGGAGCTGATCTTGTCGGTCATGCCCGGCACGAGGGCTACGCCATAGTCATGGAGCGTATCTTCGATCAGCGAATTTGAAATCATCTTCATTATACAGCTAGACAAATACTGATACTACCCTATCGCATTGATATTAAGTTAGTTGTGGCCGCCGCAGTCACAACGCTAGATAATGCCGATCGAAGGCGGGACGGCGCTAGTAGACCTGCAGTTATGTCGGCAATGAAGTGCGCAATGAGCGGCGCCAGCAAGCTCCCGGTCCAGGTACGGATGGCTGCGAAGAGAATACCAACTACGCAAGTAGTTAACAGGCCGCGCTTACCCTGATACAGGTGCGCGACCGCAAACATCGCCGCAGAACCAAAAATGCCGGCCAGAATGAGGCCGCCCGACCAGTCCTCAAATACGCGCTGGACGAAACCGCGATAGATCAGTTCCTCACAGATAGTAACCGTAACGACGACGGCGGAAAACGCGACCCGTTCGACAGTGTCCTGAGGAAATATTTTTAGCGCGAGCTGCGGCAGCACGCCTTGCGCCTCGGCGGGGTGCGTGGCCAAGTGTCGAAGGCTTACGAGCTGGTTTGCCAGGACGAGCGCCGCCAGCACAACCGAGACGATTGCGGTGAGTTCCGGTTTGGGAATAGCGACTCCGAGACGGGCAAGCGCGATTTGATGAGCGTTTGCGCGCCATAGCACAACGGCGGCAGCAACCCACTGAAACGCAACGGTGGATGCGTAGAGCCTGAGGCGATCGCGCTTGGTTGTCTCCGGCATGCGCATCAACTGGCGGATGCGGCGCCGCCCGAGCAGCGGCACAGCTGTGGCAAGAAAAATCAGGATGAGCGCGAAGTCCCAGTGCATCACGTCAGATGAAAACATTTTTGTGGCGTCGGGGCAAGCGATGTCGGGATTTGAACGCGATGCGCTAATACTTCCGGGAGTATAATTCAGCCCCAAATGGCGCTCAGCTCCGGCAATCGCCTCGGGCCATACGAAATTCTTGCCGCGATTGGTGCGGGCGGGATGGGCGAGGTTTACCGCGCGCGCGATTCCAAGCTCGGGCGCGATGTGGCGCTGAAAGTCCTGCCTGATGCATTCGCGCGCGACGCCGAACGCATGGCGCGATTCCAACGCGAAGCGAAAGTCCTCGCATCGCTCAATCATCCCTACATTGCTTCGATCTACGGACTCGAAGATTCCGGCAGCACGCACGCGCTGGTGATGGAACTGGTCGAAGGCCCGACGCTCGCCGACCGCATTCGCTCCGGCCCGATTCCGATTGATGAGGCGCTGCGGATCGCGAGGCAAATATGCGACGCGATGGAATACGCGCACGAGCGCGGCATCGTGCATCGAGATTTGAAACCCGCGAACGTGAAAGTGACGAACGACGACGCCGTGAAGGTTCTCGACTTCGGACTTGCAAAAGCTATCGAGGGCGACGCCGCATCCACCGACATGGCGAATTCGCCGACGCTCAGCCGGATGGCGACGCAGGCAGGAGTGTTACTGGGAACTGCGGCGTACATGTCGCCGGAGCAGGCGAAAGGAAAAGCAGTTGATCGGCGCGCGGATATCTGGGCGTTTGGGTGCGTGCTATACGAAATGCTCACGGGGAAGGTGGTTTTTCGCGGAGAGACAGTGACGGACACGCTGGCGGCGGTTATTAAGGAAGAACCGGATTGGTCTCAGCTTCCAGCGACAACACCGATCCAAGTTCGAGTGCTGCTCCAGCGGTGCTTGCAGAAAGACCTCAAGCAGCGATTGCAAGCCATCGGCGAGGCGCGCATTTCGCTCGACGGAGTTCTCTCGGGCGCGCCGCTGGACTCGTCTCCCGTTAGTCTCTCCGCTGTTGCTGCACGTCGTGAACGGCTAGCCTGGGTGGTGGCCCTCGTCATGACGCTCCTTGCCGTGACCGCCTCTATCGTTGCTCTTGTCTGGCGGTCGACTTCACGCCCTCCAGCCTCACCAGAGGTGCGGCTGCAGATCGTAACACCCACGTCCTCAGGTGGCGAAGTGCTGCTGTCCCCTGACGGCCGTCAGATAGCATACGGCTCGACCTCCGGACCAGGGCTGTGGCTGCGCCCGCTCGACTCGGAGGTCGCGAAGCTGCTCGCCGACACGGCAGGAGGGGCATGGTTCTGGTCACCCGACAGCCAGTCCATCGGATTCTTCGCAAGTCAGAAGCTGAAACGGATCGATGTCGCAAGTGGCACGGTGCGGACGCTGGCTGATGCGCCGACTCCGCGCGGCGGCACGTGGAACGCCGACGGCACAATTCTCTTCGCTCCAGGCGGGAACGGGCCGCTATATCGCGTTGCGTCGTCGGGCGGCGCACCGGAGCCGGTGACGCGACTGGCCGCGCAGGACGCGGGACACCGCGATCCGGAGTTTCTGGCCGACGGCCATCATTTTATCTTTTGGGTGCTCGGGCCGCCCGGCGTCCGAGGCGAGTACATCGGTTCGCTCGACGCAACCGACGTTCATCGCCTCTTCGACGCGGATGGACCGGCCTCTTGGGCGCCACCGGACCAAGTGTTATTTGTGCGCGAGGGCGTGCTTTACGCTCAGCGGGTGGACCTTAATCGGTTTGCACTAACCGGCGATCCCTTGCCGATAGCCTCGGACTTGTCGGCTGTGCCAACCGGACGCAAACCAGCTTCGGCTTCGATGACGGGGATAATCGCGTACTACCCGGCTGCCCGCGTCAGGCGACAGTTGGTGTGGCGTGATCGTTCGGGCCGCCAAGTTGGTACGATCGGCGATCCGCTGGTCGATTACGACAGCGCGAGATTGTCTCCTGACGGGCGATTCGTGGCGATCGACCGCTTCGTAAGCGGCGAGCCGAACATCTGGCTCATGGACACCGCGCGCGGAACGTTGGATCCGTTTACGAGTGACGGCGCCAGCAATTTTGCCTGGTCCCCGGACAGTCGCCGGATCGCGTTTTGCTCCGACACAAAGGGAGTGCTCAATATTTACTGGAGGGATGTCGGCAGTGCCAGTCCCGCGGAGCTTCTGCTGGAATCCTCCGAGGCCAAGAACGTGAGTGACTGGTCACCGGATGGAAAGTACATTCTTTTCGCCACTCAGAGCCCAGTGACTGCGCGCGACCTGTGGGCCCTCCCGGTTCAAGGTCCCGAGCACAAGCCTTTCGCCGTCGTTCAGGGTCCTGCGGAGGAGACGGCCGGAATTTTCTCGCCAGACAGCAAATGGATCGCCTACACCTCGGATGAATCGGGACGGAATGAGATCTACGTACGACCCTTTCCCGGACCCGGGCGCGCGTGGCCGATTTCGACGAATGGCGGCCAAAGGCCGTTTTGGCGACGCGATGGCAAGGAGATTTTCTACGTTACGGCGGGTAGCCTGATGGCGGTGACCGTAAGGCTCAGAAGCGACGGCACAATCGATGCCGGGACGCCGACGTCGCTATTCACCGAAGGGGCAGGGGAAGTCCTGCGTGGGCCGAGCGACGGGCAGCGCTTCCTGAGCGTCGTGGCGCTCGATGACAAAGCTACACCGCCGATAACGGTGATAGTCAATTGGGCCGGACTCAGCCGTGGGCGCGATCGCTGACGTCTCCTCCGCATCAGCGGCCGTCTCCAACCTTCTATTTCCTCGCAGTGAGGTTGCGCGCGTCGAGGTAGGACGCGACCGCCGTGGCGCTTCCGGCAGGATCCGCTAGCGCCACGTAGCCGTCGGGCCGCACGAGATACGCAGCATTGCGCTTCAGCCCCGCTCGATTCATCTCCGGGCGCCACGGAAAAACGTGCAGCGGTAAGTTGCGCGCGTCACACGCCGGCTTCATTTCTGGTGCGGCATCTCCGTACACGTGGACTTGCCAGTCCAGCGAAGTGAGCGGCGCAAAATTGTCGCCGGCGACACCGTTCGAATCCGCCGTCACCCATGGCAAACGGTGGCCGCCGTGAATCGTTCCCGCGCGCCCCTCGCTCAAGCTGCTTCCGCGATAATTCACCCCGGTCTGTGAGACGGTGCGAAACATCAATCGCCGCATCCTCTTGAGCGCGAACAAACGCGGAATCAAGAGCGGCACGATGTGCAGCCGCACTAGCCTCGCGATCGCTCCGGGGCTCGTGACGCCCGTGAACGCGCGATCGGTCGTCGCGACCAGGCGCCGCGCAAAGGCGATCCGTTCCGGCTCGTAGCTATCGAGCAGCGACGCGTTCGCGCGCCCGTGCAGCACGGCGGCGAATTTCCAGGCGAGGTTCACGGCGTCGCCGATGCCAGTGTTCATGCCTTGTCCACCCACGGGACTGTGGATGTGCGCGGCGTCGCCCAGCAGGAACGCGCGACGCTTGCGAAAACAATCGGCGACGCGGTGGTGCACGCGGTAGGTCGAGAACCAGTTCACGCGCTCGACGTCAATGCGTATCCATTCGATCACGCGCTTGCTGACGTCGTTCCACGAGAGGTTCTCGTGCTGATGTTCAACTTCGTCGCGCACCGTGCCGATCAGCCGCGCGCGTCCGTCACCCTGCAGCGGGAAGACCGCAAGAAAATCGGCTCTGTCCAGCGCGACCTGGAGCTCGCCGTTCATGGCGGGACCGCGCGCCTGCACATCGGCGACGTAGAAAAGATGATTGTACGTGCCGCCCGGGAAACCGATTTGCAGCGTCTCACGCACAATGGAATGCGCCCCGTCGCACCCGGCAATGTAGGCAGCCTCGCACGTATCCTGCGTTCCATCCGGCCGCTTCAGGCGCCCGATCACACGGCCGTTCGCCTCCTCAAAGCCCACGAGCTCTGTCTGGCGTTCGACCTCCATGCCAACTTCGCCCAGGCGCGCGATCAACAGACGTTCGTGCTCGTCCTGGGGAAAGACCACTGCGTAGGGAAACGGGCTGAGGCCCGCGCCGATCTCACCGAACACAGCGCGCGCCGTCTTTTTGCCGGCCACCCAGAAATTTATAGCGATGACCCTTCGTCCACGTTCGACGACCGCGTCAGCAAGGCCGATCTGGCTGTAGAACTCGAGCGTGCGCGTTTGCACCGCAAGCGCACGCGAAGTCGTACCGGGCTCGGCCGTCTTGTCCACGATTCTCACGCGCACGCCCAGCCGCGTCAGCCAAAGGGCCAGCACCAGACCCGTAGGCCCTGCGCCGATGATGAGGACGTCCGTGTCGCGAGTGGATGGTGCGTTCATTGTCTGATTTCGCCGTCAAAACTATACTCCCACATTCGAAGGGGGAAGAGTTGCGCCGTCATTGGGCTAGACATTCGACGCCGGCTCGCGTATAAATTTTCAACAAGCCCGCTAGGGGCGAATTGAAAAAGGGAGAACCACAATGGCAGCCAAGAAGACCAGCAAGCGCGCCAAGAGCTTAAAGAAGGGGAAGAAGATCGAAGCCACTCGACCACTAATGCGTCGGATATAGTGTTTCGGGCGACCAAGGGCGTCCACATTTCCGGCGCCGCCCTTAGATAGAGTCGGTTTATGGCGCTATCGTAGAGGCTGCCAGAGCCTCTCGCGTTCGACGGCCTTGGCGTCGTTCTTCAGGGCTACGTAATCTCCACCTGTTGTCAATTCCCGATAAGCAAACGTCACTATTTTATATTTTGATGGCGCCGCTGCTGAGCGTGCACGGCGCAAATCCAGAATCCACCGCAGATCGCGAGCGCGATAAACGCACTGGACCACTCCGCCGGAGGGTTGGGATCATGTGAGCGGTACGCGGCGACGACTCTGGGGAAATGCAGAAGCGGGAACCAGAGCAAAAACATTAACCCCAGCAGAAACGCTCCCCGCTAGCCCATCCGTTTGATGATGATGCTGAGGCCGGCGGCGGGAAGGGCAATGCCGGTGACATATTCCCAAAATGCGTTTGCCGGAAACCAAGGTATGCCGCGGATCGACGGGCCAAGGTGAGCGCAGATGATATTTTCGACACCATAGGCCGCTATTGCGACGCCGAACAGAAGCTGACCTTTTGAAATGATCGTTTCCATTGTGATGCCTAACTTCTCATGCAGTGCGCCCACGACAAGTCCTATCGTTATGCTCCGCGTGTTCGATTGGCGCGACAACCAGGAGTCAGCCCCCATGGACGTCAACCTTCAGACGCCGCATTTGTTCTTTCATTTGGGCAGAGAAGGGAGTATTCACGATTGAGGATCCGTCCTCTCGACTTGGGTGCAGCCTCACGGGCTTGTGGCGGAGATAGCAGAGACAAGTCCTTTGAGCAAGAGTTCCTGTCGCGAGGTCGTCCTAAGGATGGGAATACGCCATGCGACTCTTGATCTCTTTGGGCGTTCTGGGTCTTATGCTCGCCTCGTCTGCCCCTCATACAACGGAAGCGCCCACCGGTTTTGACAACAAGAGCAATGGAGTCACGGATGATGCGACTCATCAAGCCGATCAAACAAGATTCGAAGGAATCGAGCAGATAAGCGATGGCCTTGGACCGCTCTATAACGCGCAGTCCTGCCGCGAGTGTCACCAGAATCCAGTTTCAGGCGCCGCCTCGCAGGTAACGGAATTACGCGTCGGCCATCAAGGTCCCGACGGGCATTTCGTCGATGCCGAGATCCCAATCGCTCACGGAGCCGAAGTGATCACGGGACGGTCACTCGTGAACGATCGAGCGATTTGTCCTAACGGCGCTTTTCCCAACAACGAAATTCAAGAACGAGTTCCCGATATAGAGAACGTCCGGACGTTGCGCCTTTCTTTGAGTCTGTTGGGAGACGGCTTCGTTGAGGCGGTCTCCGACCAAACCCTCATCGAACTCGCCGAGCAACAATGCAAAACTTCCCACCGAAAAATCTGCGGGCAGGTTCTCCAGGTCCCCATCGTGGAAGCGCCCGGACAGATGGCCGTGGGCCGGTTCGGGTGGAAAGACCAGCACGCGAGCCTGCTATCCTTCGCCAGCGACGCTTACCTGAATGAGATGGGCATCACAAACCGGCTGCAGCCGGACGAGGTAACCAAGATTTGCAACACTGTTTCGGAGCCCAACGACACGCCGGGACCGGACGGCCTCTCAGACATTGATCACTTTGCGCGGTTTATCCGAGCCACGAAAGCGCCGGCGCGCGATACACAGCTCGCGGGCAGCCCGTTCGCGAGGGAGGGCAACGGCTTGTTTAACAAGATCGGTTGCGAGACTTGCCACGTCGAAACAATGACCACCGCTCCCGCGGGAACGAAAATCGACGGCGGAGCGTTTACAATTCCGGCCGCGCTCGGGTCAATCACATTTCATCCGTATGGAGATTTCCTGATGCATGACGTCGGCACGGGCGATGGAATCCTGCAGGCGATCCAGGAGCACTACGGTAAAAAAGTCTTTCGCATAATGTCGGGCTATCTCGCGAAGCAGAATTTCGAAAGCAGCCGGAACAAAATACGTACCGCTCCTTTATGGGGAGTCCGCTTGCGTCCNNCGAATGATGCACGACGGCACGTCCCTGACGTTCCGCGACGCAATCCTGCGGCACGGCGGCGAGGCAGCGCATGTAACCCAGCAATTTGAAAAGCTGAAGAAGGAGGACCAGGAAGCCATCATCGAGTTCTTGCAGTCTCTATGACGACCGGTGGCCAAGACTCTCGGCGCATCATTCGTCCGGAAGAATCAGCGCGGCGAATGTTGACTCAATTGCTTTTGATGGCAGGTCCGGCCTGCGAGATGCTGCCGGGAACGAGATCGGTTTTGATCGTAATCTTTTGACCGGGCCGCAAATTGATTTCGGTCGTGAAGTCCTGATACCCGGCGAGGGCGATTTTTACGTGGTGCTTGCCGGGCGCGATCACCATTGCGCGCCCAACGCCGCCAAACTCCTTGGGCGTTCCGGCATAAGCGTCGTCAACAAAGACTGCGGCGCGGTCCGGCGTAACATCCAGTTTGACCTGGGAAGTTTCGCCGCTGGGGAATTGGGCCCTGGGGTCCTTCTGCATGCTGACGCTGATTGTGGTTTTCTTGCCGGGCTCCACCGTGATTGTCTGAACTTGTGAAATATAGCCGGCCTGCCGAACGTCAATTTCGTGGTCGCCTGGCAGGAGCAGGATTTTCTTGTCACCGGTCAGCTCGTTCACATACCCGAGATATTGCCCGTCCACCCAAACGCCCGATGTCTTGTCGATTTTTGTTTTTCCCAGAATTTCTACTTCGCCCAACAGCTGGTTCTGCGCCACAGCAAGCATGGGGAGCAAAAGAGCAAAGAAAATGGCGAGCAGAATGGTGGTACCAAGGAGTTTTTGTCGGCTCATTTTTTCCTCCGCCTGGAATCAGGTGCGGTCATACTTTGCCGGAACTTCCTACCTGCCGTCTCATTCATGAATCGTACGCTTCCCCTGCGCTCGAGACAATGAATTCGCCGCTCGGATCTCCGCCGGGCGGCGCACCTAGAATGCTAGCCGAAGCATATACAAGCCGCCTATCCCTGAAAGCCTCTAGAGAAGCGGAGCAGAAACTTTAGCTATCCTTACACAGCTGGGAGTCGGCCTATCGCCTGCGAGTTGCCAAGCATCTGCGCCGTTCGTAACGGTGTTGCGCTCGTACAAAGCTTTCGGCGACGAACGCGTTGCGACGCGGGGTTGACACCGCCGACGGCGCACCGTATGGTTCTTGATTCTCGACGGCGAAACATTGTGAAGATACTTGTGATCGGCGGCGGCGGACGCGAACACGCGATTGTGTGGAAGCTCGCGCAGAGCGCGTCGGTTGAAAAGATTTGGTGCGCTCCGGGGAATGTCGGAATTGCCAAGGATGCCGAATGCGTGCCGCTCGACGTAAAAGACGTGAAAGCGGCAGCGGATTTGGCCGCCAAACTCGGAGCGGATCTGACAGTTGTGGGTCCGGAGATGCCGTTGGTCCTGGGGATCGCCGACGAATTCGAGCGGCGCGGGCTGAAGTTGCTGGGCCCGGCCGCGAAAGCGGCGCAACTCGAGGGAAGCAAGATCTTCTCGAAGGAGTTCATGCAGCGCCACGAAATTCCGACGGCGGGAGTGTATGGAGTTTATGTCGAGGCCCTGGAGGCGTACACGGCGCTCGATTCCGTGGATTGGCCTTTGGTGGTCAAGGCGGACGGTTTGTGCGCGGGTAAGGGTGTGCTGGTCACGTCGTCCGCGGACGAGGCGACGGAGTTTGTCGAGCGAGTGATGGTGAACGGCGAATTCGGAGAGGCAGGCTCGCACGTCCTATTCGAAGAAGGGCTCGCGGGCGAAGAGCTTTCCTACATCATCCTGACAGACGGCAAGAATTTCATTCGGCTTGCGCCGGCGCGCGATCACAAGCGCGCGTTCGACAACGACGAAGGGCCGAACACCGGCGGGATGGGAGTTTATTCGATTGACGACATTTTGCCCGCGGCGCTCGAGAAGACCATTATCGAGACGATCGTGCGGCCCACGCTCGAAGGGCTTCACGCGGACGGAATGCCCTATCGCGGCTTCCTTTATTTTGGATTGATGCTGACGGACGAGGGGCCGAAAGTTCTGGAGTACAACTGCCGGCTCGGCGATCCCGAAACGGAAGCGGTGCTGCTGCGCGCGGATTTCGATTTGGCGAAGGCGTGCATGCAAGCCGCGACCGGCGACCTGGAAGGATTCGAAGCGAAGTGGTTTCCGGGCGCGGGCGTGTGCGTGGTGATCGCGTCGAAAGGATATCCGGGCGATCCGCAGACAGGCGTGGAGATTCATGGCCTGGAGGATGCGGCGAAAGTGCCGGGGGCGGTCGTGTTTCACGCGGGGACGCGGCGGAGCGGAGCAACCTATTACACAAACGGTGGTAGAGTGCTGGTGGTCAGCGCGATGGGTGAGGATCTTGCGAGCGCGCGCCGTGCGGCTTATGACGCGGCGAGCAAAATCGAGATTGAGGGTGCGCACTATCGCACCGATATTGGCGGGAAGGCCGCAAAGCACTTCGGGGATTAAAATCCGCGAGGTGAATGCGAGTCTTACGGCGGGTTGAAACCTGACCCTTCCGGTAGCAATTCTAAGGAGACGCAGACAGTGGCGAAGGGAAGCAAACCGAGCATGGCGCTGGTGGGGATCGTGATGGGGTCGGACACGGATTTTCCGGTGATGAGCGAAGCGGGAAAAACGCTCGGAAAATTCGGCATCGCGTACGAAATGGAAGTGCTTTCCGCACATCGCACCCCGGCTCGCGCGCACGAATATGCGACGACGGCGCTGATACGCGGCCTGAAGGTAGTGATTGCGGCGGCGGGAGCGGCGGCGCATCTGGCGGGAGTGATGGCGGCGAACACGACGCTGCCGGTGATCGGCGTGCCGATGGCCACGAGCACGCTCAACGGGCTCGACGCGCTGCTGGCAACCGTGCAGATGCCGGGCGGAATCCCCGTGGCGACGATGGCGATTGATAAGGCCGGAGCTGTCAACGCGGCGATTTTTGCGGCGGAGATTCTGGGGCTATCTGATGCGGAGATTGCGCGGAAGCTGGTTGCACACAAGGAAGAGCTCGTAAAGTCAGTAGCGGAAAAGAACGCCCGCCTGCAGAAACAAATTTCCGAAAACAAGTAGTCGTCGGTAGTCTGGATTTGTCGCGCAGGTCGCGCGGAGAATGTGCCGTGGTGTCGTAGGGGCGCAGTCCGCCGCGGCGGACGCCCGGTGTGGCGTCGCAGTCGCGTGGCCATGACCACAACGTGGCGGGCGGAGCATTCGCGGAGAATGGCGAGGGCTCGCCAAGTTCCTTTGCCGGGCGTAGCGGTGCTACGCCCCCTACGAAACCGATGCTCGCGGCGACGAATCCCGAGGAGGGTAGAAAGCGGCGATTATTGCGTGGGGTGCAGGAGCGAGGGCGCGTCGGGCGGGCGCGCCGGTTGTATGCCGGGCAAAGCTGTTTCGCGGGGCGGCGCGAGAATCCACGCGAATCCGGTTTCCGCGTTGATGATGGCCATGGTCTCGCGCGTGTCGGGCGGGGCGATCGCGTCGAGAGCGGCGCGTAGGAACTGCGTCGCGTCGGCGGCGGGGATTTTGTTGCTTTCGCCCTGCAGGAACAGCCGCGCGACCTCCGCCATTTTCGGGTCCGAAGAAGTCAATTTCTCCAGGCGCGGATCTTTCTGGCGCAGCAGCTCGAGCACGGTCGGCGGCGCGTTTTCCGGCGGGTAAGCGAATTCGATGAGCGTGTGCGGCTGACCCTTCTCCGGCGGCCAGAACTGCACGTAGCTTGGCAGCAGGACGCGCGTAGTCCAGTAGCCGGGTGTTTCTTCCTGCTGCTTCATCGCGTAGGCCAGTTGCCAGACTTCCGGGCCGTAGTCGGTGGCATAGCCCGCAAGAACTAATTCGGCAAGAGGCTCTTTCGCGGGCAGATCAACCTTGGAGTGAAGGTCCTGCGCGACTTCGTTGAGGCGGTCGAGCAGTCCCTGGCCGACGGATTCGAGGTCCGTGGCTTCGGTGCCTGCGGGATCAGTGGCGAGATGTTGCGCCTGGGTCACGGCGCGGCTCCGAAGGTGCGGAAGATCCTCGTCGAGGCGCGCGATTTCGCGCTGCGAGGAAGGCGACGACCAGCGGACCGCGCCGAGAATCACGCCCACGCGCACGCTTCCGATGGCGACGGGCGTGGGGGGATGCGTGTCCGGTTCGATTGGATTTTCGATGGTGCCGATGAGGATCGCGCCCTTCACGACGGCTACCACGACTCGGCCGGCGGACAGGCTCGCGACGGTTTCCTCGTTTGGCGGCTTGGGCTGCTCCTGCGCTGCCGGTCGAGGGGCGGTAAACAAGAGGGCGATTGCCAGCGCCGCGCCGAGCGATCGGGTGATTTTCGCGAGTTTCGCGAGGCGATCCATCTAGCTTAACTTAACACATAGGGTTCGATGCGGCGTTCCGTATAGGAGTGCAGAGCCACGCCGTCTCTAGTAAAATGCATGGGAGAGCGTATCTTATCCCGCGGGTGACTATGAGCATATTCAGTGCGTTAAAAGGCGGAGGATTGCGATCGCCGGAGAAGATCCGCCTGAACGGCAAGACGCTGTCGGAGATTCTCGCGGCGCATGCGCTGTTCGTGCGGGGCAAAGACGGAGGAGTGCGCGCCGAACTGGCGGGCCTCGATCTCTCTCGCGCGGACCTTTATAAGGCGAACCTCGCTTACGCCGATCTGCAGGGCGCGAAGCTGGAAGAGGCCAACCTGCGCGAAGCGAAGCTGGCTTCGGCGGACTTGAGCAGGTCGAATTTGCGGAGCGCCGACCTGCGCAAGGCGGATTTGACCGAGGCGAATCTGAGCGGTGCGGACCTGACCGAAGCGCAAGCCGGGGGCGCGGAATTGTTCCGAGCGAGCCTGCGGCAGGCTATCCTGCGGCGGGCCGATTTTGGCGCGGCAAATTTTCGCGACGCGGATATCCAGGGCGCGGACTTCGAGGGCGCGATCCTGAAAACCGCGATCCTGCGCGAAACGAAGCTCGATGGCGTGGACCTGTCGCGCGCGGAGGGACTCGGCACCGCGTTGATGCCGCGCGGATATACGCCGCCAGTCCCGGCAAAGAACTGAACAAGGTGGAAGGCGACGGAGCGAACTTGCCCTGGATGGCGGTGGAGGATTACAGCCTGGCCGGCGGGTGGGCGCGTCCCGAACAGCGCGGCGCGAGGTCGCGCACGTGGTGCGAACTGCTGGAGCGCGGCCAGATTCTTTTCTTTCGCGACCTGCCCTTCGATCTTCCGAACGAAGACCGCGATTTTCTGCTCGCGCAAGAATGGGCCGAGCTGCGAATGCACAAGAACGTTTCCTACCGCCCGAGCGAGGATATCCTGCGGGGCGTGGCCGGGGACGCCGCGACGGTTGAGCACGTGCATGCCATCCTGCGGAACTACAGCGTGCAACTGATCGATTTCCTCACAAAGTTTCTCCAGCCCTACGCCGGGAAGTGGACCGTAGATTTCTCCAGCTTTCGCCCGTTCGAGGAAGAAAGGCGCGGGCTGCCGCTGCATAAGCGCAACGACCTGCTGCACGTGGACGCGTTTCCGAGCCGTCCCACGCGGGGCGGGCGCATCCTGCGCGTCTTCACGAACCTGAACTCGGTGAAGCCGCGCGTATGGAACACGACCGAAAGCTTCGAACTTCTTGCGCGGCAGTACGCGGTGGACGCCGGCCTGAAACGAATCGCTGACGATTCCTGGGTCAGCCGCACGGTGCAGGATTGGGGCGATAAGCTGGGCTTCCGCGGAATGGGCCGCACGCCCTACGACATGTTCATGCTCGGCTTTCACGATTATCTGAAGGAAAACGCCGAGTTTCAGAAGAATTGCCCGAAGACGCGGCTGGAATTTCCGCCGCTTTCCACCTGGCTTGTGTTTACCGACGGCGTGGCGCATGCAGCCATGTCCGGGCAATACGCGCTCGAACAAACATTTCTGATTCCGCCGAAGGCGCTGGTTGCGCCGGATTACGCCCCATATCGAATCCTCGAAAGTATTGCCGGACGTTCGCTGGTTTCCTGAACGCTTTGGAGAAAAATCAGCGCCGATGCCACGGCCGTGCTCGTGATCGCGCATGGATGACGCCGCACCGGGCGTAGCGGTGCTACGCCCCTACTTTGAATCGAAGCGCGGAGTTATTTTCCCGCGGAGAATTCGGCGGTATCTTCGCCGTAGGCGATGCCGGGACCGCCCCGAGGGGCACCCGGTCGGCGGCGAGTCTCAATGCCGAGGCGCTTGATTTTCTGATTGAGGGTTGATAGCGGAATCTGGAAGCGCTCGGCGGCTTCGGTCTGGTTCCAGTTGGTGCGCTCGAGCATGTCCACGATAATGCGCCGCTCGACCTCCTCGAGGATTTCGAAGAGCGAGGGTGGCGGCACGGAGTTGCGCGAGCCGATCTCCCCCGGCAGCGGCGGCAGGAATTCGGCGAGCTGCAAGCGAACGCCCCTGACGATTTCGCGGGTGCGGACGCTTTCGGGCAGCAGATCGGCATCCATGGACTCGTGCGTGGAAAGCACCACGGCGCGCTCGACCGCGTTTTCTAGCTCGCGAATGTTGCCCGGCCAATCGTAATCCATGAGCAGCTTCATCGCGGTGGGCGTGAAGCTGCGAGGCGGCTTGCCATTGTCCTTGCAGAATTGCTCGAGGAAGCGTACGACCAGCAGCGGGATATCTTCCTTGCGTTCGCGCAGCGGCGGCAGGTGAATCGAGATCACATTGAGGCGGTGAAACAAATCCTCGCGGAAGCGGCCACTTTGTACGAGCTTGCGAAGATCTTCGTTGGACGCGGCCAGGATGCGGACGTCCACCTTGATCGTTTCGGTGCCGCCGAGGCGCATGAATTCGCGCTCCTGAATCACGCGCAAAAGCTTCGCCTGCGTTTCCGGACCGATCGTGGAAATTTCGTCGAAGAAGATCGTGCCCTGGTCAGCAACTTCGAACAGGCCTTTCTTCGAGGCGACGGCGCTGGTGAACGCGCCTTTCACGTGGCCAAAGAGCTGTGATTCGAGCAGGTCCACGGGGATTGAGCCCGTGTTGATGGGGATGAACGCCTTGTCCGTACGCGTGGACGCGGCATGGATGGCTTTGGCGATCACTTCCTTGCCGGTGCCGCTTTCGCCGGAGATGAGGACTGTCGAGCGCGAGGGTGCGACCTGGGTGACCAGATCGAGCACGGCCAGCATCTTCTCGCTCTTGCCGACAATGTTCGGGAAATTGTAGCGCTGCTTGAGCGCGCGCTTGAGGTGAACGTTTTCTTCGCGCAGCCGGCGGCCTTCGATGGCCATCGAGATCTGCGCGATCAACTCGTCATTCGACCACGGTTTGGTGATGTAGTCCTGCGCGCCGCCCTTGAACGCCGCGCGGGCCATATCAATGGAGCCGTAGGCGGTGATGAGGATGATGGAAAGGTGCGGGTCGCGAAGGCGGATTTCGCGCAGCATGTCGAGTCCGTTGCGGTCCGGCAGGCTCACGTCGAGCAGCATCAGATCGAAGGGCTGGTCCTCCAATTTCTGCAGGCCGGCCTGGCCCGTTTCCGCCAGCGTTACTTCGAAGCTCTCCGAAGTCAGCAGGGCCTCAAGACCCTCGCGGATCTCCAGCTCGTCGTCAACAACGAGTATCGATCCTCTAAGCATGAACCGCTTTCCTGGCAACAGGGAACTCCAGTCGGAACGATGTGCCCTTGCCTGGTGTCGAGCGCACGTCCACCTTGCCCGCATGTTCTTTGATGATGCCATAGCTCACCGAGAGGCCCAGGCCGGTTCCGCGGCCGGTGGCTTTGGTGGTGAAAAATGGATCGAAGATGCGGTGCAAGTGCTCGGCCGGAATGCCCGCGCCGGTGTCGGTGACTTCGATTTCAACCGAGCCGTTTCGCGCGCCGGTACGGACCTCGAGCATGCCGCCGCCGGGCATGGCGTCGCGCGCGTTCATGAAAAGATTCAAGAAGACTTGCTGGAGGCGAGTGGTTGACCCAAGAATCACGGGAAGACGTTCCGCGTAACTCCTGACGACGTTCACCTGGGCGGTCTTGAGCGGGTGCTGGACCAGCGTCAGAGTTTCCTCGAGCACGGAATTTAAATCCACTTCCACCGGCTCGGTCCCGCCGGTGCGCGAAAAATTCAGCAGATTGTTGACGATCTCGCTCGCGCGAAATGTCTGCTTCACGATGCGTTCGATGGTTTTCTGCCGCGGATCGTCCTCGGGAATCTGCTTCGCGAGCATCTGGATGTAATTGGAAATGACGGCGAGCGGAGTGTTCACCTCGTGCGCCACGCCCGCGGCCAGCAAGCCTAGCGAAGTTAGTTTTTCGGTCTGCACCATTTGATCTTCCAGGCGCACGCGCTGCGTGATGTCGTCGAGCAGAACCAGTCGGCCCAAGCGCGCGCCGTTCTTGGCGAGCAGAGGCGCAATCGAAGCGTTGACCACCAGGTGGCGGTTGCTGCGCGTGTTCAGATGGAACCGGTAGATGCCGGAAACATGGTCGCTGGCCGCTTGCGCGCTGATTTCTCCGGCGAGGTCGCGCGGAAGGACGTCCGCAAGCTTGCGGCGCAGGGCCTCGCTCCGCGGAATTTCGAGCAGGTCTTCCAACTGCGGATTCCACGATTCGACGCAGTCATCGAGATCCACGGTGACCACGCCGATCCGCAGCGATTCGACGATATTCTCGCTAAAGTCCTTCAGGCGCTCGATCTGCAGGGCCTTCTGCTCGAGCGATTGATAGAGCCGGGCGTTCTCCACGGCGATGGCGACATAACCGGCGATGGTGGAGAGCAATTCGAGGTCATCGCTCGAAAGATAATCGCCATCAACTGTTTTGCCAAGACCGATGACGGCAGCGGTGCGATCGTGGAAACGGCAGGCGATGAAATAATTCAGGTCGAGCTCCTCGATCGTGCGGCGGACCGATTCGCTTTCATCCGTCGCGGCGCGCGCCGATTCGAAAAACAGGCAGCCGCGCTCGAGCGCCGGNNCGCACTTCGTTCGTGAGCGCGCGCCCGAATTCAATCAGGGTGCGGCGATAGTCGAGCCGGTCGCGGTAGAAGAAATGATCGAGACGCGCCTGCACCCAATCGCGCAGCGGCTGAATCAGAAATGCAGCGACGACGATGGCGATGATGGCGCCGGCCGGCCCCGCGGTCAGGGTGGTATGCGTCAGCTCGCCGATCAGCGCGATCGCGACGAAATAGATGGCGACGACCGCCCCGGTTGCAAACGTGTAAGCGAGGCCGCGCTTGAAGATGATGTCCACGTCCATCAGCCGGTAGCGGATGATGGCGTAGCCGAAGCAGAGCGGAATCAGCGCGAGAGAAAAGACGGAGAACTTCATCCACGACTGCGGCACCGTGCTCACGAATCGCGGCAGGATGTACAACAGCAGAAACGGCAGGATGCCCGCGAACGCCCCGCCCGTGACCCACTTCAATTGCTGCCGCAGCACACCGCTCGGAGCGCGGAAATAGCTGGCGAGGAAAATCGCCGCCGCGAGCAAGAAATAGACGCCGAGGTAAAGCAGTTCGATCGTGTCAAGAAATTCGCGGCTGCTGATGGACGGCAGGAAATCGAGAGTCGCCGTGGCCACCGAGATATGGAGCCCGAGCAGCGCCAGCGGAACGCTATAGAGAGCCACCAGCTTCGGCCAGAGAGTGCCGCGGCGCTCCGGAAATACCAGCGCGAAATGGACGAGGAGGGCCGGCTGCAGCAGAAGCGCGACCACGTTGCCCCAGTAGATTGTCCAGTCGAACGAGTTCAGTTTGCCGCTGTAATGAAAGCTGTAAAGAATGAACGATACGAGGCAGAAGACATAGAAATGAATTGCGCGCGGCGCGTTCCACCGGCGCGCGAAAATGAAAAGTCCGATGAAGAGATACAGCAGCGCGGTGACCCGGAGGTAGTTCTCAATCGAGGAGGGGTTCTCCTGCGGCGCGGTGACCAGCGGCACCTGGAACGACTCGCCGTCCCGGCGGATTCCATAGTGGACTTCCGTCCAGGGACCTGCGCGCCAGAGCAGTTTCGTTACGTCGGTGGCGCGGTGGATCGGGGTTCCGTGGAGGGATTCGATGTAATCGCCTTGCTTGATTCCCGCCCGGTCGCCAGGCATTCCGGAAACGACGTGCCACGCCATGACGCCGTTGGCGGTGTCCATCCAGGTGACGCCGTCATCGGGAACGATGAAGCGCGAACGCTGCTGGAAGTTCAAAACGGCAAAGATCACCGCCGTCAGCGTCAGTAGCGCCAGGGTGACTGCCCCTAGCCGTAGTCGAAGACTGTCGTTCATCCAGCTCCACCCGGGACCCTTTTGCCATTCTACGCCAGCACGCCAGCTTCCAGGTAACCATCAATTAAAATGGAGCTAACCGGCGTGTTTTGAGCATATTACGGCTATGTTACTTCTACTCACCGTGGCAAATTCCATTTGTGGAAGGTTCATTTCCAATTATAGTAACAACCGACAAAACTAAAACTGGAGGCTTAGGCCCCCTCGGAAGTAGCGGTAGGAAGGGACGAGGATTACGGAGCCATCACCCACAGCAACTGGGACGTACCCCTGGGCTAGAAGGTTACCCATATCGGCCTGGACTTCCATATGGCCAGGGAAAACGCTGGGTAGAGGCTGGCGGATCTCCATGCTCAAGTAGGGGTCGACATGATAAAGGGACTGGCCGTAGACATCCTGCGCAGAGACGGTGGTTCCGTTGAGCCATTTGTAGCTCGCGGTGAACTTTGTACCGAAGCGCGGGACGGTAGCGGTGATGGCTCCGGCGAGGCTTTGGCGATAGCGGGTCGCCAGTTCGTCGCGGAGGTTCGTGGAGGAGACACCGTCGGGAGCGAGCGCACCGGCGTAGGCATACACGACCGTAGTCGTCAGATTCTTCGAGATTCTCTCGCGGTAGACCAGCCGAGCGCCGCCCGAACTGGATGCGCCGCCGTCATAGGCAAACGCTTCCGAAAAGTAATCCTGTAGGAAATCGGGGCTGCCGGCGCCGCCACGACCGATGACCGCCGTGTGCGTTGAAAGATCGTGGAAAGCCGAAGCGATCAAATCCGCCCGGGAACCCAGGGCATAATCGAGAGAGAGCTCCTCGTGCAGGCCGTTCTCAAGCACGGGACGTCCATCGCGAATCAGGAGAGTGGGAAACGCATCCAGGGTATCGAGCGCGGATTGCAGCGCGCCTGAGGAACCGGAGGCGTCCTGCCAGGGATGGGTGGCAACGATCGCGGAAACCCGCCACGCGTGCGCGAGTTGAAGCGCGACTTCGGCGCGCGGACGGAGCGCCGAGGTGGTGCCGTTGAATCCAGCCACTACAAAATCAGCCCCGTAACGGATGCTGACGATGTGTCCCAATGCGAGTTCATCGTCGTGCGAGAGCCGCATCCCACGAAATGTGGGTCCGCCCGGGCCGAGCTGCGATTCGCGCACTAGAATGGTGGTCACCGGACCCACGCCGGCAAGACCTGAAGGGAGCCACTCTCCGGCAAAACCGCCGGCCGCCGAGCCATCTTCGTGGCTAAACTGGCCAGCCATCACGAACCGGCTCTTGCCGCCTAGTCCGACGTCGTACACGAATTCGGTGCCCGGCGAATCGGCAAGCTCCCCAATCGAACCGGGATGATCCGCGCCTGAAGTGAGCTCAAGACGCCCGTGGATCTGGTCGGTTTGGGAAGAATCGCCCGAGTCCTGCAAGGACGCGGTGTCGAGGGCCACGGTGTCATCCTGCCAGCGCAGAACAGGGCGAGTGGCAGCTGAGGTGCGCAGCACCCAAGTCCAGTCATCGGAGTCAACGGGCGCGTCGGACTGGCGGCGCAATTTTTCGAATGAGGAGAATACGGAACCGAGAACAATCTCAAGAAGCGTGGCGTGCTCGGTGTTTACATCAACGTGCTGCTCCATCACCGGCAGATATCCGGCGAGAGTCACGCGAATCGAATACAGGCCAGCTGGCAGCGTAGCGGTGGAAAAACGTCCACGATCATTCGTAAGTAGCTGGACGGGCGATGCCGCAACGAGCTGTTCGGAGGAGACTAGGACGGTCGCGCCCATCTGCGGCGTGCCAGCGGGATCCACGACGACGCCGGAAATCTTGCTCGCGCCAGGCGCAGCCACAACGGGCAGCGCGCACAGCAAGGCAAAGCAACCGAGGCCTAAGACACGAATCGCTCGTAGACTCAACTGCTTCACCTCCCTTGAGGGGCCTGGGGCGCGGTTTGAGGCGTTACCTGAGGGGCGCCCGCCGGAGCCGGCTTTACCGTGAAATCCGTAGTCGGCGTAATCGTCTGCTTCGCAAGATTGTCAGTCACCGCTACGGCGAGCTGATACTTGCCGGGAGGAAGCGATGCCAGCGTAATCCTGTTTTCGATGGTCATTTCCTCGCCATGCTGGGGCACCTTGTCGGCGGGAATGTCGAACTTCAGCGTGGGTACGGTTTCCTTTTCCTTGGTGACGCGGTATTCAACCGAGGCATCCGCCTTGTGGGTCTTGTCGTCCACTTTCAGGTTATAGACCTGTAGGAAAATTCCAATGCTATCGTCCACCGCGAAGGTCTGATCGAGCCTGGGCCTGACTTTAACG
This sequence comes from Acidobacteriota bacterium, assembly GCA_003166795.1. Classification (GTDB taxonomy): domain Bacteria; phylum Acidobacteriota; class Terriglobia; order Acidiferrales; family UBA7541; genus Palsa-295. Next base: position 32,190 of record PMUS01000073.1, read on the forward strand.
TCGCCAAGGACGAATTGCCCGAGTCCGATGTCCTGTGTCGAAACACGCTGGATGTCGTCCGCCAGAATCAGCGAGCTTGAACTGAGCTCATCGTCCTGGAAGCGCGGTACGGCCAGCCTGGTGTTCACGACGCCGACGTTGCCGCTATTCACGTCCTTTACCACGACATCAAGGCGATAGAGGCCGGGGCTAAGCGGCACGGCTTTCTGATAAATTCTGGAAGTGCCGAGTGATTTCTGCAGCAACGCAATAGGGTAATCGGCGCGGAGCGTGTCCTCAAATGTCTGCACGATTCTTCCGCTGAGCGTGGTGATCCGCGCGAAAACGTTCATGGAGGCAGAGTCCACGCCGTCCTTTTCCTGGAAGCTCAACTGGCGCACCGGAATCTGCACGGTGATGGGCACGAGCACGGTGTCGGACGTGATCCGCAAAAAGTCGAACCGATAATCGAACTTGAGCTGGTCGCGCACGAGCCGCGAAGTGACTAGCGCTTCCAAGTCCTTAAACTTAACCGGAGGGGGTCTCATGATGCTGGCCATGAGTTCGAGGCGGCTAAATTCGTTGGTGTTCCCGCTTTGCGCGCCCTCGCCCGTCTGGTTTTCCGCCATATTCGTTCCGTCTGTGTTGCTGAAACGGCTGGACTTGTCAGCCGTGCCCATTGATTCAGCCAACGTCAAGCCGGCTCCCGGGACGCGAAGCAGTGCGTCCTTTTCGCTGGGGTCCATGGTGATGTGATACTCACCGGTGGAGCTGGGGTCAACGAACTCAAGCTCGACGTTTTCTCCCAGACCCTCGCCATCGAGGTGCCGGTAGCGCCATGTTTCCCAAGGGTACGTGGTTGTTGAACCGCCGCCTTGATCCGCGGGCCGGTCCCAATTTCCGCCGGTCGGATGGGAGTCAATCTCGTCCGGAGCTCCCCACATAATGTAGATCTTGCCGCGGTCGGTCTTCCAACCGGGAATTCCCGACGCATAATGCTCGTTAGCGTAGGCGATCCGGCGGTAATGTTCTTCCTTGAAGGTGTTTTCGGGCGAGTCGGGGTCGGGATTGCGCCGTTGCCAGAAGGCTTCAATGAATTGTTCCCGCTCCTCGTTCGTGGCGAGATGCAGGAAGGAATGGCGCTCTTCGGGCGAGATGATATAGATCACATCTTCGTCCAGCCACTTTTTATATGGCGACTCCAGTTCCTTCTTGAGCTGGTTATCGCTCGCCTGTTTGACCTTGGAAGACTTTTTCTGAGATTTCTGGTCTTGCTGATCTGGCTGGCTCTGCGGGTTCTGTTGACTCTGTTGGTCTTGATCTTGCGAGGCTCGAGCGTAGCCAACCGGCGAGAGTGTCAATGCTCCCGCCAAAAACGACAACAGGAACGTCCTAGCGGACCGATCCATAGTGGCACCTTTTGAGATTGGAAATCTTAACCTGTCCTAAAGTACAGGTCAATCTAACTTTGCCCCGGGACTAGCTTCCCCTGCCTTGCTTGGAATCCAAGGCAATCCGGGGGGTTGCCTCGGCCACCGTAGCCGATAGCAGGGGAGGCCTGTCCCGCCCATCTCGATACAAATGCTGCCCCATACGCCGTTCATCCGATTCTCGGGACAGCCGTCAAAAGGGCCACGTACGGCTGGCACTATTTTCTTTTCGCTCCGGGCGGAAACGAACTAGAATAGTGACTGCGTGTCGTCCTGATGGTCTTGAGCGTGGAGTGGTGTGCGCTGGGAGCCGGAGATTTCGACTTAGTTAACTTCCGGGTCCTCCCGGTCCGGCCTTCGAGTTAAAATATTCACGGCCGCTGAGCCGAGAAACATTCTGCCCCGTCCAAACGTATGTATCAAGTGGTGGGCAAGTTTGTCAATCACGACCGTTAAACCAAGGGTTCATCAATGAAGATTTGGCATAAGGCAGCTATCGCTTTGGCGGTGGTCCTCGTTATCGGGGGAATCGTCTGGTACAGCATTTACAAGGCCAACGAGAACGTCGTTACGGTGCAGACCGGGCGCGTCGCCCGGCAGGATTTGATCTCCCTGGTCACTGCTTCGGGTGAAGTGCGGCCCAAGACTTATACGAACGTGCTGGGCGAGGGCATCGGGAAGATCACGGATATCGTGGTTAAAGAAGGCGACCACGTCAAAAAAGGAGACGTCCTCCTGCATCTGGAAAACATCCAGCCTGGAGCAGACGTCCAAGCCCAGATGGCGAGCATCGAGGCGGCCGAGTCTGGAATGAAAGCCTCCGCGGCCAATTTCGATGCGGCGGTCGCCACCGCTGCGCAGCGCCAGTCCGATCTCACCAAGGCGCAACTCGATTGGCAGCGCGGACAGCTGCTCTATAAGGAGCAGCTAATTTCCAAGCAGGATTACGATTCGGCGAAAGCGACTTACGACAGCTCTGCTGCCGCCGCGAACTCGGCGAAAGCCCAGGTGGATCAGGCGCGGGCGTCGCGCGATCAGGCGCGCTCGAACCTCGAACAGGGCCAAGCTGTGCTGAGGCATACCCAGGACATTTTGCGCAAAACCACCTACACCGCTCCGATTGACGGCATCATTAGCTACATCGCCGTGCGCGTCGGAGAGAACGTCGTGCCGGGCATCCAGGGTACCTCGGGCAGTTCAATCCTCACGATTTCCGACATGAGCGTGGTGACGACCGAAGTGAAAGTGGATGAGACGGACATCACCAGCATACGCAACGGCCAATCGGCCGAGGTGGCAATCGACGCCATTCCCGGCACGGTCTTTAAGGGCCATGTGACGGAGGTAGGAGAGCTCGCCATCCTGCGCACGTCCGGGCAAGCGTCCATGACGGAAGAAACGGCCAACACGCAGGAAGCGCGCGATTTCAAGGTCGTGATCACGCTGGACAATCCTCCCGAATCCTTGCGCCCGGGTCTTTCCGCCACGGCGAAGATCCAAACGGCGCAAAAGCAGAATGTGCTGAGCATTCCGATTCAGGCGCTCGCCGAGCGCTCGCAGAAAGAGCTGGATGAAGCGAAGAATGGCACGAGCGGCAACGTGACGCTCGCCGCATCCACAGCGGAAGGCGCGACCGCCGCGAAGACGGACATTCAGGGAGTGTTCCTTGTGCGCGACGGCAAGGCGCAGTTCGTGCCCGTGCAAACGGGGATCAGCGGCGTGACGGATATCGAAATCGCGAATGGAATCCGCGAAGGTGATGTGATCGTGATCGGTAGCTTCAAGGCGCTTCGTACCCTGAAGCCCGGCGCATCAGTCAAAGTGGACAATACTACGCCCAAGCCCGAGGACTCGTCGTCCAGCAGCTAAGACGTAACCGTTCGAGGAGCTCAATGCCCATGGCTGTCGAAGAACTCGGGTCGCAGAGCTTTCGCCAGGATCTGGTGGATTCCGGCGTCGTGATCCAGACCGAGGATCTCTGGAAGACGTACGAGATGGGCACGGAGCAGTTGCATGCCTTGCAGGGCGTGAACATCCTGATTCGCAAGGGAGAGTACGTCGCAATCATGGGCCCCTCGGGCTCGGGGAAATCCACGCTGATGAATTTGATCGGCTGCCTGGATTCGCCGACCAAGGGAAACTACTGGCTCGCCGGGCGCCTGGTCAGCCAGCTCGATGACGACGAACTTGCCGCGATCCGCAACCGCGAGATCGGATTCGTTTTTCAGACGTTCAACCTGCTGGCGCGGGCGACGGCGCTGCACAACGTGGAGCTGCCGATGATCTACAACGGGACGCCTGCGGAGGAGCGCATCGAGCGCGCGAAAAAATCTTTGGCGCAAGTGGACCTGACCGATCGCATGATGCACAAGCCGAACGAACTTTCGGGTGGCCAGCGGCAGCGCGTGGCGATTGCCCGCGCGCTCGTGAACCATCCCTCGATCCTGCTGGCCGATGAACCCACCGGGAACCTCGATTCCGCCACGGGCGAGGAAATCATGGGGCTCTTCGCGCGCCTGCACGAAAGCGGCAACACGATCATTCTCGTAACGCACGAGCCCGATATCGCCGCGCGCGCCCATCGCGTGATCCGCGTGCGCGACGGCAAAGTCGAAAAAGACGAACGCACGCAGTAACTGCAGCGCTCAGAAACGAAAGAGTTCCGGCAACACCTCGCCGGATTTTCCAAGAAAACATTCCGTGAAGGCGGAGGCGTTCGCAGGTTCTTCGGGGCCGACGTAAAACGTGCGTCCGCGGCTACGGGCGTGGGTCGCGAAGCTGGCCGCGGGCTCGACCATGCCCGATGTGCCGATCGCGACGAATAGCGTGCATTCATCGAGCGCGCGGTAGATCCGATCTACGTGGAAGGGCACTTCGCCGAACCAGCAGATGTGCGGACGAACGCGGGCGCCGCATTCGCATCGGGGCAGCGAGGCAGGCGGTTCGTAGGTGTTCGTGTCGTCAAAAGGCGGGAGCGTGCAACGTTCGCAGCGGCTCTTGAAAAGTTCGCCGTGCATGTGAACTGCATCGTGCGAGCTGGCCTGCTCGTGGAGATTGTCCACGTTCTGCGTGCATAGGAAGAGACGGTTCCCAAGGGCGCGTTCGAGCGCCGCCAGCGCGGTGTGTCCCGGGTTTGGCCTTGCCTGCGAAGCGGCGCGACGCCGCATGGAATAAAATTCCCAGACGAATTGCGGATCGCGCTGCCACGCTACGGGCGACGCGACTTCTTCGACGCGAACATTTCGCCACAGGCCGCCCTCGCCGCGAAACGTCGGAAGTCCGCTTTCGGCGCTGATTCCCGCGCCGGTGAGAATGAACACGCGGTCGGTGGGCGAAATTTCGATCATGGCTCGATTGAAAAAGATCAGCTTGAGAAAAGATTTCGCACGAGGAACAGCACGTTCGCGGGGCGCTCCGCCAGGCGCCGCATGAACCACGGAAACCAGAACGAGCCGTAGGAAATCAGCACGCCGCTGCGGTAGCCCTCGCGCGCGAGGCGCAATTGCTCGGCGCGCTGGATGCCGAAAAGCATGGCGAATTCGAGCTGTTCTTTGGCAATTCCCTGCGCCGCAGCCCATTCGGTGATCCGCGCGATTAATTTGCGGTCGTGCGTGGCCATCACGGCGCGCACGCCCGCGCGGCGCGCCTCGGGGCTCAGCAGCATTTGCGCCAGCCGAAAATAGTTTTCGTCCACATCTTCTTTTTTCGGGAATGCGATTTCAGCCGGCTCGCTGTACGCACCCTTTACCAGGCGCACGGCGGCGCCCATGGATACGAGCGATTCGACATCCTTTTCCGTGCGGCGCAAATACGCCTGCACGCACACGCCCGTGTTTCGATGCGCCCGGCGCGCGCGGGCATAAAGCTCGAGCGTGGCTTCCACGTAGGCGCTCTGCTCCATGTCAATCCACAGAGTTTTTTCCGCTGCGGGCGCTGCCTCTCGGGAACGCTCGATGAGCTTCGCGAGATTCGCAAAACAGAATTCGCGGTCGAGATCGAGGCCCAGCTGGGTCAGCTTCACGGAGACTTCCGCGGGCAGGTTCATGGTGCGGATGAGATCGAGGAGATTGAGATAGTGCGAGGTCACGTCATCGGCTTCGGCGCGTTCGGCAATATTTTCGCCGAGCTGGGTTAACAAACTGATGATGCCGTTCTCGGCGAGAAGGCGGGCGGCCGCAAGCGCGTCTTCCGGCTTTTCGCCGGGCATGAACCGTGCGGCGGCACCGCGAACGAACCCGAAGCGCGGTGCGCGGTCCCGGAGCCAGCGGCTTTCGGAGGCTTTGACAAGGATGCGGCGAGTCAAATTCATAGATTCCGATCCTCGTCCTCCGCTTGCTGGTCGGATTTCATTGCGGCGAAGTAAGGGCTTTCAGGAAGCGCTGGTAGAAATCGAGGCCGCCGAAAAACGAACTCACGCGCAATCGCTCGTCGCGGCCGTGCGCGCGGACGTCGTCGAAATCCACCGCGAGGCCGGAGATCGCGTACGTGGGCATGCCGGCGGCATTCGTGAACACGCCATCGGAAGCTCCGGTGGCCATGGCGGGAATTACGGGCACGCCGGGCCACATCTCCTGGGCGGTTTTCTCCAGCGGATTCATTACCTCCGGGCGCAGAGCGACGGGCGCTCCGGACGGCTGGGTCGGAGCCGTCTCCGAGACTTCGCCCGAATCGCTGACGTAGCGCACGGCAATCTTCGGATCGGCCAGCAACTGGACCAGATTCAGCCGCACCTCCTCGGCCGTATGGCCCGGCAAAATGCGGCAATTGACGATAGCGCGCGCGGTTTGTGGCAGCGCGTTGTTCGCGTGGCCGGCATCCAAGCGCGTGGCAACGCACGTGGTGCGCATGGTCGCGTGGGAGAGCGGGTCGGCATCCAGCCGCGCGATGGCAGCCGCGTCCGCGGGATCTTTGGCGATGGCCTTCATGTCTGCGGCGATCTGGCCGGAGTCAATGGTGGCCATCTGGCGGAAGTACGCGCGCGTGATTCCGTTGAGCTCGAAAGGAAATTGATAGCGTTCGATGCGCCCGATCCCGTCGGCGAGGTGGTAGATCGCGTTGTCGGCTACAGGCAGCGAGCTATGGCCGCCGGCATTCTTCGCCTCGAGCTGATAATCGGCATAAAGTTTTTCGCTTGCGTCCACCGACATCATGGCCGGCTTGCCATTGCGCGTGTAAACCCCGCCGCCATCGGGGTTCAGGACGAATTCGGCGTCAACCAGATCGCGATGAGTCCGCAACAGCCAGTCCACGCCGTTTGCATCGCCGGTTTCTTCATCGGCCGTGAGCGCCAGGATGATGTCGCGATCCGGGTGAAAGCCTTCCTTGCGAAAGCGAATGAGCGTGGCCACGAAAATCGCGTCGGCGGATTTCATGTCCTGCGTGCCGCGCCCATAAAAATAGCCGTCGCGCTCCAGGAACTGGAAAGGATCCACGGACCATTCCTCGCGGCGCGCTTCGACGACGTCGAGGTGGCCGATCAGCAGGATCGGGCGTCGCGCGCCGGAGCCGTGGAGTCGCGCGACGAGATTTCCCTTGCGCGGATTCGGTCCCAGAACCTTCGCGTCATTCACCGGAAATCCGGCGTCGCGCAGCCGTTGCGCCATCGCCTCGGCGGCGACGGTGGTGCTGCCGATCGAATCGGTGGTGTTGATTTCGATGAGCTGCTTGAAAATGTCGCGCGCGAGCTGTTTGTTGGCGTCATCGGGCTGCGCGCGGAGCGCTACTCCGGCGAAGCAAAGCAGCGCGGCGAGCATGAGTGTCGTTCGGATTCTCATTGGCGCAGCAACCTCTCGTTGCGGTTGCGGGTGAGACCCGGTAGAATACACCGGGTTCGTGAGGAATCGCTCGGAAGCGTGCGTGTTCCCTCGAATCAAACGCCGCCGGCGTTGCTGGCCGGCGGGCATACTCCCCAGCCCTGAGGGATCGTGCCGGCTTCAATGGACGCAGACCTCTCCGTTCGTTCAATTGTGATTGCTGCCCCCGAGCAGGTCTCCTGCCCCCTCGGCGAGGAATCGGCCATCCTTAATCTGAAGAACACTGTCTATTACGGGTTGAACCCTGTCGGCACGCGCGTCTGGAGCTTGTTGCAGCAGGCGAGAAGCGTCGGCGAGCTACGAGATGCCCTGCTCGACGAGTACGATGTGGAAGCGGAGCGCTGCGAGAGCGACCTGCTCGGGCTCCTCGAGAAGATGCGAAGCGAGGGGCTGATTCAGGTGAGGAGCGCGGCGGCGCGCTGATAGAGTCCGGCATCACGTCCGTGCGTTCCTTTGCGGCTTCCCGAGGGCGCGCAGTTATCCGTCCGGGAGGCCATTCACGAACAATTCGCGCGACTTTCCGCGAGGTAACGGGTTGAAAGCAGCGGTGAGAACCTGGCGTGGATTCTGGCGCCTGAGCGGAAGCTCGCGGCGCATGGCCCTTGAAGCGGCCGCGGCGCTCGGCGCGACAAAGGCTGGGGTACGCTTAGCCGGGTTCCGGCGTTGGAAGGACTTGCTCGTGCGGCTGACTCCGCACAGGCCTGATTCCACAATGCCATTGGACCCATCCCAGATCGAAACCGCGCGCAAGATCGCACGTGTCCAGGCAGCGGTCTCCCGGCATCTAATTTTCCACGCCAATTGTCTCGAGCAATCGCTGGGGCTGTGGTGGCTTCTCCGCAGGCGCGGTATTCCGGCCGAGTTGCGCATGGGCGCTCGCAGCGAGGCGGGGCGCTTCGAGGCGCACGCCTGGGTGGAGTTGGGAGGTGCGGTCATCAACGATTCCGGCGACGCGCATCTGCACTTCGCGCCCTTCGACGGCTCGATCATTTCGATGGAGACGCAACCTCATTGAGCGGCATCGTGGGAATTCTCGGGCGCGACGGTGCTCCAGTGGATCGCCCACTGCTGCAATCGCTCGCGCACTTTCTTTCCTATCGCGGTCCGGATGCGTGCGAGGTGTGGGCCGATGGTTCGGTCGGATTCGGCCACACGCTGCTCCGAACCACGTATGAATCGCTGGCCGAAAACCAGCCGGCCAGTCTCGATCGCCAATTCTGGATTACCGCCGACGCGCGGATCGACTGCCGCGCCGAACTCGAAGCGGAACTCACCAACGCCGGGCGCAAGGTTCGGCAGGCAGCGCCGGATTCCGAGCTGATCCTGCACGCCTATGCCGCGTGGGGCGAAGCTTGCGTGCAACACCTGCGCGGTGATTTTGCGTTTGCCATCTGGGACGGGCGGCGAAAAATCCTGTTCTGCGCGCGCGATCATTTCGGCATCAAGCCGTTTTATTACGCCGAACTCGGCGACGCGTTTCTTTTCAGCAATACGCTCGATTGCATGCGGTTCCATCCGGATGTCTCGGAGGAGCTCAACGAATCCGCGATTGCCGATTTTCTGCTCTTCGGACTCAACTGCGACGTGGCGACCACCACGTTTCACGACATTCGACGCCTTCCACCGGCGCATTCGTTGAGTGTTTCGGCGGCCGGACTTCGCATCGAGCGGTATTGGTCTCCTCCTACCAACGGCCGGATTCGCTACCATCGGCCCGACGAATACGTCGAGCATTTTCAGACGCTGATGCAGGCCTCCGTCACNNCTGCGCGCTTACACCTTTGGATACGATTCGTTGATTCCCGATCGCGAAGGCGATCACGCCCGGACAGTGGCCGAGTTTCTCGGGATTCCCATTCGGCGCTTCTCAATGGACGGGCTGCAACTTTTCGACCGCTGGGACGATCCGGCGTTCGTTCCTCCCGAGCCTGTGGAGGATCCGTTTGCCGCCGCGCTGTTCGACCATCACGGCGCCGTCGCCGCGGATTGCCGCGTGTTGCTTGCGGGTGATGGCGGCGATGAACTGATGCACTTCCAGATGTGGCCGTACACGCGCGACTTGCTCAGGAACCGTAACTGGCGGCGACTGTGGACCGACGGGCGGCAGTTCCTGCGACTGCGGCGATTTCCGTCTCGAGGAATTCGCAGTCGGGTTCGGCGGATGATGGGCGCGGGTGCCGGATTCCCTGCCTGGTTTGAGCCGGAACTGACGCGACGTCTCAGCCTGGAAGAGCGGTGGCGCGAACGGACAATCGGCGCGCGTTCCTGCGAACATCCGATCGTGCCGAAGGCTCATGCGTCCCTCTCATCGCCGCGATGGTCCCGGGTGTTCGAGCTGGCTGATCCGGGTCTGACACACGCTGCGGTCGAGGTGCGCTATCCCTTCTTAGATCTGCGAGTCGTAAATTACCTGCTGGCCATTCCGCCATTTCCCTGGACGTTTCAGAAGCAGTTGGTGCGTGCCGCTATGTCGGGCCATTTGCCGGAAACCATCCGCCAGCGGCCTAAGACCCCTTTGGCTGGAGATCCTTTGATGGAAATGCTGCAGCGTTCCGATGCGGCGTGGGTGGATCACGCTCGCTGGAGTGAGCAAATTGAACGATATGTGAATCTCGCGGCCCTTCCGCTATTAAATGGGCAGCGGGACTCCGAGTGTGCAAATATGGGCGTCCGTGCCCATTGTCTGAACTTTTGGTTGCAGTCAGCGACGGGAGTCCGGTATAACAATTATGCGGAGGCTCGTAATGGCTAAAGCGGTAAAGGGGGAGCCGAGGAAGCCGTACGTGGCCCCGGTCCTCACCGTTCACGGTACGGTGCGCGAGCTCACGCAAGCAAATCAAGCTGGCGGCAAGATGGATAAGGGCGGTCATGGTTTCAAAATTAAGACGGCCTTTTAAGAGTGCGGGTGGTCATTTCATTCGTCTCCCTGTAGGTTGGGTTGCGGTCTGGATGTAAAGCAGCTGTAGGGCGACCACGAATCTGGGCCATCAAACTTCGCCTTTCGCAATTGTCACGCTATCCAAGTCGAATGATGTGAATGCCCTTTACACCGTTTTCGGTCTACTTCTACGATCCAATCTTGAAATTCCCGGGCTGACTCCCGAGCGCGCATCCAGCAATTCCCCCGATGTAGAAGTCCACTTGGGCGTGTCGCCCGGAGCGACCGAAGGCTTTCCTGGAACGCTTGAGGAACTCGTCTATACCAGCTCCTACATGGCGGATTCCGGCGAGCCCGCGCTGCGAACCTGGAAGATTGCGAACGGCGCGTTTCTACGCCTGGATTATTACGACGGGACCCAATTCTGGCTCGGCCCGGGCGGGACATCGGTCTGGGTCAAGTGGCCCGCGAACCAGTCGCTGGAAGACGTCGCAACCTACCTTGTAGGTCCTGTTTTGGGCCTTTTGTTGCGATTGCGAGGAGTTCCCTGCCTGCACGCGAGCGCCGTGGTGTTCGGCGACTCCTCTGTGGCATTCGCCGGGTCCGAGGGCAAAGGGAAATCCACCACCGCCGCTGCGCTGGCCAGCCGAGGCCACGCCGTGATTTCCGACGACATCGTCGGAATCGTGGAACGCGAGGATTCGTTCTTTGTGCTTCCCGCGTACCCGTATCTTTCGTTGTGGCCGGAATCCGTGACAATGCTGTACGGCCCGGAGAAAAAGCTGCCGAGCTTTTCCGCCAACTACGACAAGCGGCAGCTCCTTCTCGCGGAAAATCACTTGCGATTCCAGGAAAAGCAAATGCGGCTCGGCGCGGTGTTCCTATTGGGCGAAAGGGTCGCGGACCCCGCAGCCCCTTTTCTCGAAAAGCTGCCGGCGCAAGAAGTTCTCGTCGCACTGGTTGCAAATTCCTACGCCACGAATCTGCTGGACAAAGATACGCGGGCTCGCGAATTCGAGTTGTTCGGCCGCCTGGCGACGACCGTTCCCATCTGGCGATTGCGTCCGAATGAGGACGGTTCGCGGATCGGTCTCCTCTGCGATGTAATCCATGAAAAATGTCACGAGTTAGGGCTGACGCGTTAGCACGGGACCAGCAAGCTCCACAATCGACAAACCCGGTGACGAGGGGGTAGCCCAACTATTGGTCCAATGTTCCAAGATGGCACACCCGCCCTCCATTGATTTCACTGCATCGTGCTTGGTTCGGCACGCACACAACGGATTTCCATTCTGGAGCGTCCTAGTACGTGCCACAATGGGGCGGTTGGCCCAGTCCAACTCTAGGGTTTGCACCAAGAACGCACTGGAGCACTGACATTCTGAGGGGAATGTTCCACGTGAATAGCGTCCCGTGCCTTTCCGCATTCTTCGCGCTCTCCATCTTGACCGCCGTGGTCCGGCAGAAGATGGGGGATGCGCTTGGCCTCCGCTCGTTACAATTTCTGTTCGTGACCCGTCAAAACACTCATCTACGTCAACTTCAACCGTTTCGCTGTTCCGAAGAGCAAACGAATTTCAGCAAGGAGACGAATATGAGAAAAGTCGCAGGGGTGTTGAGCCTTCTGATGGCACTGGCTATCTCGTTGCTCGCCGGACCGCTGTATGCCAACGAGTCCCAGGCGGTGAAGCGCACGGTGGCCCCGTCGAAATACGATGTGACAAAGGAAGTCACGCTTGAGGGAACCATCCAGAGTCTTGTCAGGAAGCCTGCGCCCGGGACGATCATGGGCGCGCACCTGATGGTTTCGACCGGACATGGCACGGTGGACGCGCACATCGGCAACTATTTTGTAGTGGGTAAATACGCCATGCCGTTTGCTTCCGGTGAGTCCGTAAAGCTCGTAGGCATCATGGCGACAATAAATCACCAGAGCGTTTTCCTGGTGCGAACGCTGCAAACGGGAAACAGCACAATCACGGTGAGGAGCGATCACGGCTTCCTTATATATCCTGGCGCGAAGACACACCTCGCGTCCATCTCGTCCACGGGAGGCGCGCGATGAATTTCAAAACACTGCTCGTCGCCATGGCCGTCGCGATTCCCATGCTGATTACCGGCTGCAGCAACACTCCGAAAGGAAGCGGTGGCACCGGCACCGTCACGATCACAACAGTGCCGCCGGCCAGCCTGGAAGTAAACCAGTCCGCAACGATTGCTGCGACTGCCAGTGGGGGTCTTACCGCTGGCGGCATAGATTGGAGTTGCACCCCGATCGGCACGTGCGGAACATTCGATCCGACCAGCACGGCCAGCGGCGGGACGACCGTCTACACAGCGCCGCGAACAGCCGGTGCCGTGTCCATCGTTGCAGCTTCCGCAACGACGCCCACGATAACCAAGAGTGTGTCAGTGAACATAACCGCTGTTGCCACAGCCACGAACATCACCGGCTCGTACACCTTTTTCGCCAACGGTGTCGACCTCAACGGGGTGGCTTATAGTGTGGCCGGCAGCATCGTTATCAATGGCGCGATGGGAACAGTTACTAGCGGCGAGCAAGATTATTTCGATCTGACGTCGCCGACCATCTTTGCTTCCGATCCGATTACCACAGGGTCAATCACAGTGGGAAGCGACGGGCGCGGCACACTCAGTCTGACTCCGACATCCGCCCCCGCCGAAACTTTCAGCATTACTGTGGTCAACAACGATCATATCCTCATCACGGAATTTGATTCCGGTGCGACCGCCAGCGGATCGCTCGACCTCCAGACGGCGCCGACGTCAGTCCCGACGGGCGGCAACGCGTTCGCCCTCCTCGATACGGCCGGTGCAGACGCCTTTGGAGGGGTTTTGACTTCGAACGGCACTATCTCTACGGCCAGCGAGGCGGACGACGATCTTTCGGGTAGCCCGGATTTCGACTTCACGATGGCCGCTGCCTTCACTGCACCCGACGTCAACGGTCGCGGGACAATCACTTTTACTGATCCGAACTTCGGTCTGTTTACGGTCGCATATTATGTGGTGGGTCCCGAAGCGTTCCGCCTGATCGAATTTGACGGCGTCGGTTTCGCGGTCGGTTCCATGTATGGCCAGGGGACGGGAACCTTCTCGGCGAGCTCGCTGAGCACGAAGTTCGTGTTTGGTGAGTCCGGTATAGAAGACGGCGTGTCGGGCATCGGCGTTTATTCCGCAGCCGGGCAGTTTCAAGGCAACGGAACGTCGGCTCTTACGAGCGGCGTCGCTGACGTCAACTTGGGTGATGGCACGCCAGTACTGGCGGGCTCTCTCACCACAGGCACCACCTATTTTGCTAACGCCGACGGTTACGCCGGATTGGCGTTTACCGGCGCCACCACAGACGGACTCATGAATTTCGGGGTCTACCTGATTGACCCTGCGATCAACGTGGCCGATCCCAACAACTCATCGGGCGGAGGCGGAGCGGTGATGCTGGATCTAGACACCGATAATATAGGCGTCGGGATCGTGCCGCCTCAGGGCACCAGCCCAACATTCACAGGCAACTTTGCTTATAGCATGGACGGCGTTTTTGAAACGGCGACAACCTTCGCCTACTACGGCCTAGTCGGAGAAGTAACCTCCGACGGTACCTCGAAGGTGGCGGGCCTGGCTGATTACAATGAGCTCAATACTGCTCAGACTCCTGCCGTCACGCTCGCCGGAACCTATACGGCGGATGCGACAAATGCCGGAAGATCCACCATGCAGCTAACGATCAACGGTGCAGCCTCGCCGAATAACCTGACACTCTACCAGGCGAGCAGCTCCCTAGTGCTGCATGTCGACGTGGATTCGACCGGAGTCGGACTCGGAACCATCGGGTTAGGCACTTTCGAACAACAACAGTAACGCGGACCAATGAGTCAGTGGCGCGACCGAGCAAACGGCCGCGCCACTTTCGATCTGTCAAACATAGACAAATCTCATTTCGGCCGGCCGGGCATGCAAGTGCCCGGCCTTTTCTCTTTCTTCAGAGCCTCGCTTCTGCGATATTTCCTTTCGGCGAAATCTCCGTTTGCCAACTTGTAAAAAGGAACGACAGGGTTAGGCCAACCCGGAGCGCATAGGACGCCTCCAAGCAGAGGCGCTTGCCGTACCCATTCCCGAGGAGGATTCCGTAGATGAAGAAGCTATTGGGGCTGTTCGGTTTTCTTGCGCTGTTCGTCATGCCGGTAGCCGCGCAGGACACCCCGGCCCCGCCTCAGGACCAAGCGCCCACGGCGCCGACCGAGCCCGTAAGAGTGAAACACACGTATCCCACGCCTAAGGCCGAGGTCTCTGTCGGTTTTACGTACCGCACGTTTTACGCGCCAGGAGTAACAATCGGCATGAAGGGCGGCTACGCGTCTTACGACTATAACTTTTTCCGCTGGCTGGGCGTGGAAGGCGAAGTGTTAGGCGTGAACGGGACGCTCAAGACTCCCAATGTGCCTCCGGACAGCATAAACATCTTCACCGCGATGGCCGGTCCGAGGATTTATCCTTTCGGCCATCATAAGCTCACCCCGTTCGGACACTTTTTGTACGGAGCAGGAATTGATGCCACCGCGATTCCTCCCTTCTCAGGCTATGGGGGAAACACGAGCGAAATAGTGGTTCATGCGTGGCAGGCCGGAGGAGGCCTGGATTACAACCGCTGGTCGCACTGGGGCATTCGTCTGTTTGAATTCGACTATGGAAGCGCCAAATTCCTGGGCAAAGGAATCTCGGGCCAGGGCAGCAAGCGAATTTCATTTGGAGTCGTTTACCGCTTTGGCGAAAAATGATGGGGCGATGGAGAGATCGTGGCGAGCGTAGCCGAATCATCTCTGTGCTAAAGATGATCGTTCCGTAGTCGGCTGGTCGAAGATCCCTCTTTACCCCTGCCCTGCTTCGCACTAACAGCAGAAAAGTTTGAAATCCTGCCCGCGCGGGTTTCAAATTACCCTTGCGGAGGAGCCAAGGGTCATAGCAGATTACCGCTCGATGGAAATCCCTCTCGAAGACCCGGGACGGCGGCGAATGGCGCTCGCCGTGTCGGTGGTGATCGCCGCGGTTTTAATCTTCCAAGCGAGCGAACTCTGGCTCGCGAGCCACCGTCTCGATTCCGAAAAAGTCGCATTCATGGAACGCGGCGCGGCTCTGGTTCCTGGGGACGGCTCCGCTTGGGACCGTCTGGGACGCTTGCGGCAGTGGGACTTCGTGGATTCCGATCTGCCCGGCGCGATCGAGGATTATCGGAAGGCAGTCCGCGATGACCCTCGTTCCGCGCATTTTTGGATGGACCTGGCGAGCGCATACGAGGCTTCAGGCGACGCGGCGCGGGCGCAAGATGCTTACCTTCGCGCCGAATCCGTTTATCCGGCTTCCGCGGAGGTCGCGTTTCACTACGGAAACTTTCTGCTCCGCGAGCAGCAATACCCCGAAGCCTATCGGGAGCTTCGGCGAGCCGTCCGCACCGATCCAACGCTTCTGCCCCTCGCGATATCACGCACCTGGCGTTCAAGCGAGGATGTCAACGAGCTCCTCGACAACGTGCTTCCCGCCAACGCGGAGGCGTATCTGCAGACACTCGATTTCTTCGCGTCCATCCACCAGGCGCAGCCCGGCTTGGCGGTGTGGCCGCGCCTCCTGAGTCTCGGGAAACCCTTCCCGCTTCCGCGCGTGTTCCCATTTTTCGAGGAGCTGATTCGCGAGGACCGCGGGGACGATGCGCGCCGCGCCTGGCGCGAAGCGCTCGCTGCGGCCGGCCTGCCTCATGACGAGCCTCCCAGCCAAAATCAGATTTGGGACGGGGACTTCGCACAGGATTTCGCGAATGGCGGCCTCGGCTGGTGCTGGACTCCGCTCCTGGGAATCTCGACCGAGGTTGATTCCGATCCCGCGCCGAACGGCTCGCGCGCGATTCGTCTGGATTTCAACGGAGGCAGCAACCCTGGTCTCGATTCACCTTCGGAGTACGTCCCGGTCGAGCCGAACCGCACTTACCATTTCCACGGCTATATGCGCACCCAGGGGATCACGACCGAAAGTGGTATGCGGTTTTCAGTCACGGACCCGAACCACAGTGGCGCGCTGAACGCGCTCACCGATAATTTGACGGACTCGCACCCGTGGACGTCCGTGGATGCCGATCTCACCACGGGGCCCGCGACTCACTTCCTGCTTGTGCGTTTGTTTCGGGAGCCGAGCAGGCTTTTCGAGAATAAGCTCGAAGGGACGGTTTGGATCGCGGATATTTCCCTGACTCCTGCGAGCGCGCCGGCCGGACAGACAACCCGATGAAACTGTTGCGCATCGGACTCTGTCTGCTGTTTGCGTTCAGCGTGCTGGCGCTGGGCACCGTCGAAGTGTGGTCGGAATCCATTTTGGAAATCGGCGCTGCGGCACTGTTCCTTTGGTGGGCGACCGTTGTCTATGGAAATTCCGGCGCGAAGGTCTACTGGGGGCCGCTGAACGCCCCTCTGCTCGGGCTGATCGGCATCGGCCTGCTCCAACTGATATTCCACGGGACCGCGTATCCGTTTCTAACGCGCACGATGCTGCTGAAACTTGCGGCATATTTTCTGGTGTTGTTTCTGACGGCGCAGGCGTTCCGCGGGCGCAAGGACCTGTACAAGCTCGCATGGTTCGTGATGGCGTTCTGCTTCGCAGTGTCGTTGCTCGCCATCATTCAGCATTTCACCTCCGGGTCCGAGATCTACTGGATGAGCGACCTGAAGATAGAAGGCGATCCATTCGGGCCGTACGTGAACCGCAATCACTTCGCCGGATTCGTGGAGCTGACGTTGCCGATGGGTCTGGCGCTGATGGCGTTTCACGGCGTGCGGCGCGATCTGATTCCGCTGGCGACCCTGCTGACGATTGTTCCCATCAGCGCGCTCATTCTTTCAGCTTCTCGGGCGGGCATCATCGGATTCGGGCTCGAGGTCGGGATTCTGGTGCTGATGGCGCGCAGCCGAAAAGCGTGGCAGGGCGGGCGAACAACGGCTGCCGCCATCGTGGCGCTTGCGGCCCTGGCAATCGTCGCGTGGGTGGGCACGGGAAGGGCGATCGAGAGATTCTCGGGATCGAGCGTGCATGGCGTTACCGTCAACCGGCGCGTTTCCATGTTTCGCGGGGCTGCCCATATTTTTCTCGCCCATCCAATCAAAGGCGCCGGCTTGGGGACGCTGGTGGATGTTTTTCCAGCCTATGAAAACGCCTACGACGGCAGGCTGGTTGACCATGCCCATGACGATTACATCGAAGGACTGGCCGAAACTGGATTGCTCGGGGGGCTCTGCGGCGCAGTCTTCCTCTGGAGGCTGTATCGCGAGGGGCGAAAAAACTTCCTGGCCGAGCAGGGGCATTTCTCGCGTGGGCTCCACGCGGCGGCAATCATGGCCGTCTGCGGGCTGCTGCTTCACAGCTTCGTGGATTTCAACTTGCAGATTCCGGCGAACGCGCTGTTTTTCCTGCTTCAGGCCTACCTTGTGACCTCGCCGCCATTACCCTCCGACGCCGCCGCACCGCGCGAACGGCGCCGCGTGGCGAATCCAGCGGCAGCCGGAGTGGGTGTGCAGAATGGCTCAATAATATGAGGCGAAAACGCGGAAAGGTTGCCCAACCATCTTGGAATCTGCCCGTTGACAGCGACGGTTCCGCTAAGCCATAGTTCTTGCGGGGTCATCTCTAGCAATGATTTTTTCAGTCCGCGGGGCCTCGGACTGGCTGTGGGCGAAGCTTTTCTTGCTTTCGACAGTGCTGGTACTCGGCACTTTGCAAGCGGCTCACGGGCAGGCGACGGAAGAAACCCCGCAACAGACGAACGACAAGATTCAGCAGCTCGCCACTCTCGTGCGCGCTCATCCGGCGGATTCGCCTATCGGAAGCGGCGACCTGCTCCATATTGACGTGTTCGACGTTCCCGAACTATCGCGAGACGTTCGTGTGGGCGACGGCGGCGACGTCAGCTATCCCCTCGTGCCGGGCAAAATCCAGGCAGCTGGTCTGACCCCGTTCGAACTCGAAGGCAAGATCGAGCAGCTTCTCATCGAGAACGGCCTGGTGTCGCATCCACAAGTTTCCGTCTTCGTTAAAGAACAGAACAGCCAGCCGGTTTCCGTGGTGGGAGCTGTGCAGCATACGATGGTTTACCAAGTAATACGTCCCACGACCTTGCTTGAAGTGCTCTCGGCTGCCGGCGGCATCACGGATGACGCGGGAAGCGTGGTTGTGATCACGCGTCCGGCTCATGCGGACGCGCCGAGGACTCAAGCGATCAGCGCCACGGACGACCCGGACAAAGATCAGCAGATCATTACCATACGATTACAGGATCTGCTGGAGTCGGGGAATTCCGTCTTCAATATCCCAATTTACGGCGGTGATGTCGTGAGCGTTCCCCGTGCCGGGATCGTCTACGTGCTTGGCTTCGGGGTGTCGCAACCGGGCGGGTATGTTTTGCAGAGCCACGGGGAACAGGTCACGGTGTTGAAGGCCCTGGCTCTGGCTCATGGCTTGACCGGCTTCGCGAAGGCTGACTCAGCTGTGATCATGCGCACCAATCCTGCCACCGGGAACCGGGATCAGATTCCGGTCCACATCAAAGCGATCGAGAATCATAAGACCGATGACGTGCCGATGAAGTCGAACGACATACTTTACATTCCGGATAGCCAGGGGCTGAAGATCCTTGCCAAAGGCGCCGAGGCGGCTCTGGGCGTCGGAGCCGGGATTGCGGTTTATCGCTCCGCGCCTTAATCCTTCGCGCGTGCGGATGCAAACAAGTTTGATTGTGGGGTGAGCCAAGTGGGACCGATGGAAGACGCATCCAGATTCGCACTTCGCGACCGCAAGGCCGCAGAGTCGCTTGCGGTGATTCCGGCGCCTTCCGTTCTTCCCTGGGATCAGATGCCCAGGGAGCCACACCTGCTGGACTACCTGGTCATTCTTCGGAAACATCAGTGGTTGATTCTGACTTTTCTCCTCACCGTAGTGACCGTTGTAACGATCGCGTCCTTCAAGATGAAGCCCATCTATGAAGCAGGAGCGCGGGTGGAAGTTGACAAGGAATCCTCCCAAAGCACGCTCCCGTTCCAGGACGAGGCCGCGTATGACGAGTACGTTGACATGGATAGCTACCTCGAGACCCAGACGAAAATCCTCGAAAGTGAGACGCTCGCTTTCCAGACGATCAAGACGCTGGATCTCGGGAGATATCCCGAGTTCGGTGGGGCTCCTGGCGGACTGGCGTTCGGGCAAGGGGGCGCCGGGGCCAAGCGGCCGGCGATTCTCGGCGCTTTTCTGGGAGGACTCAGCGTCAAGCGCGTGCCCAACAGCCGCCTGATCGAGGTGAGATTCGAAGCCGAGAATCCCCAGCTTGCGGCGCAAATCGTGAACGCGCACTTGCAAAACTACATCGAGCAAAACTTCCGCAGCAAATATGACGCTACAATTCAGGCGTCGAATTGGCTGTCGTCGGAGCTCGAAGAGCTTCGGATCAAGGTTGAGAAATCAGAAGACGCCCGGCTCGCGTACGAGCGCCAGAATCAAATCTGGCAAATTGACGAAAAGCAGGACATCACGACGCAGAAACTTGCCGACTTGAGCAAAGTGGTGACGGACGCCCAGACCGGATTGGCCGAGAAAGAGGCCTTGTACCGGATGGCCCAGACGGGAAACGTGGATGCCCTGCCGGCTGCCCGCGAAAATCCCGTGATCCAGGACTTGCTCAAGCGGAAATCCGAAACGGACGACGCTTACGCGGACGCACTGAATCAGTACGGCCCCAACTACCCGAAGGTGCAGCGCCTNNGCCCGCAGCCACGTCGAGATCCTACAAGCATCACTCGACAAGCAGAAAGCGGAAGCAAACGACTTGGCGGAAAAACTCGTGCAGTACCACATTCTGCAGCACGATGCCGAGGCCAATAAGCAGCTGTACGATGGCTTGCTGCAAAAATTGAAAGAAGCCACGATTTCGGTGGGTCTGCGATCGAGCAACATCCGGGTTGTGGATCCGGCGCTGGTGCCCTCAAGTCCTTCGCGGCCGCAAAAGGCGCGGAATATCCTGCTGGCATTTCTGGTGGGGCTGGTCGGAGGAGTCGGCCTCGCAATTTTCCGCGAATACCTCGACAACACCGTGAAGTCGCCGGATGACATCGAGGCGCTGACCGGTCTTCCATCACTGGCTGTGGTTCCTTCGCTGCCTGGAATGACCGGCCATCACAGCCGGTTTTCGTGGCCGTCTCGCAATCCGGTTCCGCAGGCTAGCACGGGCCCGCGCGTGGAATTGCTCTCCTACCTCCAGCCGAAATCGCAAATCTCGGAGGCCTTCCGCGCGCTGCGGACCTCGCTGCTCCTTTCGCAGGCGGAACATCCGCCGCAGGTAATTCTGGTGACGAGCGCGTTGCCGCGAGAAGGAAAGACGACGGCGGCGGTGAATCTGGCAGTAACGCTTGCCCAGCTGGGCGATCGCACGCTCCTAATGGATTCCGACTTGCGCAAGCCCGGGATTCGTCGCGCGATGAATCTTACGATCGGCAAAGAGCTGGGCCTGAGCTCCTATCTAGCGGGCGTTTGCACGCTGGACGAAGCGATTCTGCCCCATCCCACGATCAGCAACCTTTCGGCGCTGACGACGGGCCCAGTGCCACCGAGTCCGGCGGACTTGCTCTCGTCCCACCGAATGCATGATGCGATTGAAGAAGTGAGGGGCCGGTTTAAGTTCATCGTGATCGATTCACCGCCGATCATGGCGGCGACGGATGCCGTGATTCTTTCCGCGTTGACCGATGGCGTGCTGCTGGTTGTGCGGAGCGGGGAAACGCCGAAAGAGGCTTTCACGCGAAGCCGGGATCTGCTTGCGGCCGTGAAGAGCCGCTTGCTGGGCGTCGTTCTGAACGCAGTGGATTCCAGCGCGCCGGATTACTACTACTCCTATCGCTACTACCCGTATGCCTATGGATACGGCTATGGAGAAGACGTCGCGCAGACACCACAGTTTCCCGCTGGGCCGGACGAAAAATAGCAGGTCGTCGCACCAGGAGGCAATTTTGCGTCACTTGATCACAGGCGGAGCAGGTTTCATCGGGTCTCACCTGGCAGAAGCGCTGCTGAAGCGCGGCGATGAAGTGTTCGTTCTTGACGATCTTTCCACGGGCAGCGTCGAAAATATTCGCCATTTGAAATCGCACGAGCGCTTCCATTATTTCTTCGATTCCATCACCAACAAGCAGATGCTTGCCGAGCTTGTGGACGAATCGGACATCGTGTTCCATCTGGCGGCCGCCGTGGGCGTGCGTCTGATTGTTGAGAGCCCCGTGCGGACGCTGGAAACGAACGTTTACGGCACGCAGCTTGTGCTGGACGCGGCATCGAAGAAGAAAAAGCTGGTGGTGACGGCCTCGACTTCGGAGGTTTACGGCAAAAGCGACAAGGTGCCTTTTCACGAAGACGCCGACTTGGTGCTCGGCGCCACGACCATGAGCCGCTGGAGCTACGCGGCATCGAAAGCGCTCGATGAGTTTCTCGCTCTGTCGTATTGGAAGGAACGGAAACAGCCTGTGATCGTGGTGCGGCTGTTCAACACCGTGGGTCCCAGGCAGATCGGCCGGTACGGAATGGTGCTTCCGAACTTCGTGCGGCAGGCGCTGGATGGCGCGCCCATCACGATTTTCGGCACGGGACTGCAATCGCGCTGCTTCTGCGACGTGCGCGACACGATCGAATCAATCCTCAGGTTGGTGGGGACCGAAAGCGCCGTCGGCGAGGTTATCAACGTCGGGAGCGATGAAGAGATTTCGATCGAAGGTCTGGCGCGCGTGGTGAAGAAGCGCACCAACAGCGAATCGGCGATCACGTACATTCCCTACGATCAGGCGTATGAGCCCGGCTTTGAAGACATGCAGCGCCGCGTGCCTGCGCTAACGAAGCTTCAAAAGCTTACGGGCTTCCGCCCGGCGACTCCGCTGACGGAAATCGTCGATCGTGTCGTTGCGCACTTCCAGGAAAAAGCGGGCAAGGAACTGCCGGCGGCCGCTACCCGTAGTTCGTCAGCGACCGCGTCCGTTTGAAATAGATACCGGCTGGAGCGATTGCCTCCCGCTTTCCACTCAGGGCAGACGCGGAAAAGTGCTGCGCGATTTAAGCGCGCCGGAGCTGGCTTCCGGATCGATTCCGGCGCGTCGGCCCGCTAATCACCGGCAGTTCGACGCCAGCGCGGTGTCCGTTCCGTCTAGGCCACTTCTTTTGCTATCTTGGATGGACCATGAGCAGTACTTCAGCGACAAATCGAGTGGTACGCGCCGATTCAGCCCGGCTTGCAGGCGCGGCAGCACCCGCGGCAGGCCAGGATCTGGAAAGGCAGCGTAGGAGCACTACTCTTGCCGTGGTTGTCCCCGCGTACAACGAGCAGTTCTTGATCGAGGCGAGCCTCGCGCGGCTCGAAGTGCTGGGTGAATCGCCCCTGCTGGAACAGATCAAGGTAATCGTCGTGGACGACGGCTCGTCGGACGGGACGGCCGATGCCATTGCGCGTTTTCGCGAATCGCGCGATTTGCCCGGCAAGTCGAAGCTGTCCTGGATCTGGCTGCGCCGCGAGAAGAACAGCGGCAAGGGAGCGGCCATTCGCACCGGGCTCGCGCATGTGGATACGGAGCTCGTGGTGATCCATGATGCCGATTTGGAATATCACCCGGCCGATCTGCTGAAGATGGTGGAAGTGTTTTTGTACGAGGATGCCGACGCGGTTTTCGGTTCGCGCTTTATGTCCGGAGGATACAAGCGTGCGCTTTTTTTTCGGCATGCGCTCGGAAACAAACTGCTGACTTTCCTGTGCGATCTGGTCTGCGACCTCAATCTGACCGACATGGAGACCTGCTACAAGATGGTGCGGGTAAAGCTGCTCAAAAGCATTCCGCTCGAGAGCTCCACGTTTGACGTCGAGCCGGAACTGGCCATCAAGCTTGCCAAGCGCGGCAGCCGGATCTTCGAAGTCCCGATCAGCTACTCGGGCCGCACGTATGGCGAGGGCAAGAAGATCAAATGGACCGACGGCGTGCGCGCCCTGTGGGCGATTCTGCACTACGCGGCTTCGGATCGCATTTTCATCGAGGACGAAAGCGGCGGCGAAATTCTCGAGCGGCTAAACCGCGCGCCGAGATTCACGCGCTGGATGGCCGATGTGATTCGACCGTACATCGGCGATCGCGTCCTCGAAGTGGGGGCTGGCACCGGCAACATGTCGGTTCACCTGATGCCGCGGCCGGTCTATTGGGCCACCGACGTCAACTCTCACTATCTGGACTATCTCGTCACGCTGCGTGCGACACGGCCTTACATGCGCGTGACCTATACGGATGCGATGGACGGGGGAACGTTTCCCAAGGGACAGTCGTTCGACACGGTCGTATGCCTCAACGTAGTCGAGCACGTCCAGGACGATCTGGGTGCGCTGCGAAATGTGTGGCATGCGCTGAGCGATGGCGGTCGCGCCATTATTCTGGTTCCGTGCGGGCCGGAGCTCTACGGCACCCTCGACGAAGTGCTTGGACATTTCCGGCGCTACACGCGCGAACAGCTGGTGGACGTGGCGGAGCAGGCCGGCTTCCGCGTGGAGCAGGTGCTGAATTTCAACCGGCCCGGCGTGCCGGCCTGGTGGCTAAATGGGCGCGTCCTGCATCGAAAGACATTTGGGCTGGGGCAGATTCGGATGTTGAATATTTTGACACCGGTCTTCCGGTTAGTGGACTCATGGCTGCCGCTTCCCCCGCTTTCCATCATCGCGATACTGCGGAAGGAAAACGAAGAGGGGCGCGCGAACCCGACGGCGCCCTTGGCGTCGTAATCAATGCGACGAAAGCTTCAAAACTTTACCGCAAAAGCCGGGATGCACACCCGTTGAGGAAGCGGAAATCGCTTGCGTAGGTTCACGAAATACGAAGCTCTTCTGGCGATCATATTCCTTTTGACACTGCCACTCAGTAATCCCTGGGTGCGGGGCGATGGCGTGGGCTATTACGCGTTCGCGCGATCCATGCTGATCGAACATCGCCTGGACTTCACGAGGGATTGGCTGGCGGCCAACACCAGTTTTCGAATGGGACGCACGGACGCGCAAGGAAATATCGCGCCGGCCGAATACACCGCAACGGGGCACCTGGACAATCACTTTTCCGTGGGGCCCGCGATCCTGTGGTTTCCATTTCTGGTGGTGGCGCACGGGAGCGTGCTCCTGTGGGACCGCCTTGGTGGGCAGATTCCCGCCGACGGTTTCTCCAAGCCGTACCGGGTGGCGATGGCCCTGGGAACGGCGCTGTATGGGTTTCTCGCGCTGTTGATTTCCTTTGTCGTGGCGCGAAGATACTTTGCCGAGCGCTGGGCGTTTCTTGCCACCCTTGGCATCTGGTTCGCGAGTTCGTTGCCGGTTTACATGTATTTCAATCCGTCGTGGTCCCACGCGCATTCGGCTTTCATGGTGGCGCTGTTTCTCTGGTATTGGATTCGCACGCGCGCCGCGCGGACGTGGGTGCAATGGATCGTTCTCGGGGCGATCGGCGGGCTCATGATGGATGTTTATTACGTGAGCGGGGTTCTGCTCCTGCTGCCGTTGTTAGAGTCGCTTAAGGGCTATTGGAAAGCACGCAGGGGACCCGAGATGGGCGTCGCCGGTCGCCTTTTCATTGGGAATGTTATCTTTGCGGCACTGCTAGTTACGGCGTTTCTGCCCACCCTGGTAACCAAGGAAATCATCTATGGCAGTTATGCAAAATCGGGCTACGAACATCTTTGGATATGGACGTCGCCCTGGCTTTTCAAAGTGTGTTTCTCCGCCGACCACGGCCTTTTCAGCTGGACCCCTATCGTGATGGCCGCGGTTGTTGGTCTCTTTTTTTTGCGGAGGTACGACCGAGATCTCGCGGTGTACTCGATCTTGGTTTTCGCGGTAGTTCTGTACACCATTGGGTGCTACAAAGATTGGGACGGGCTTTCTTCTTTTGGCAACCGGTTCTTCGTCTTGTTGACGCCGATATTCGTGCTGGGGCTGGCGGGATTTTTCGACTCGCTGGAGCGCGCGTGGAACGAA
>PMUS01000008.1 GCA_003166795.1 Acidobacteriota bacterium
GGCAAGACGGGCACGGCGCAGAAGGTGGATCCAGCCACCGGTGGTTATTCGAAGACCAAGTATGTCGCGTCTTTTGCCGGGTTTGCTCCGATCAATGATCCGCAGCTTGCAGTCGTTGTGATTCTCGATTCTGCGGTTGGCCTGCATCAGGGCGGTCAGGTCGCCGCTCCGGTCTTCGAGCGGATCACACAGCAGGCGCTCGAATATCTTCACGTCCCGCATGACGTGCAGCTTCCGCCCAGTCGGCAGGTGTTGCTGGCTCGCCGCGATGTCCCTGAGGCCAGTCTGGAAGAGAGTTCGCCCGATCACCTTGGCGCCAGTTTGGATATGGCCGACGCCGGTGAAGGGTCGGTCGTGCCACCGGCCAAACCCGGCGCCGGCTCCATTGCTGCGCAGGTTGTGCCGGCGGGGCTGACTGAAAAAGATGCGGATCTCGTGGCATCTGCGGCGACGGCGACGGCGATTCCGGCGGTTGATAGTTCAGCTGAGCGAGCGTCCGAGAATTCGGCCGCGCCGAAATTGCCGGCCAGCGGCACAGTGGTTCTCGACGTAGAAGAGGGAGGCATCGAGGTGCCGTCGTTCCTTGGTAAAAGCCTGCGTGTTGCTCTGGAAGCCGCGCAGGATGCGGGACTCGACATCGACGCGGTTGGAAGCGGCGTGGCACGCGAGCAAACACCACTACCCGGTGCGCACGTCGCGGCAGGATCGCGCATTACCGTGCACTTCGGTAAATAGGTTTCCCCTGTGTACCTCTGTGTTCCCTGTGATTGACAATAAAAGCGTGAACCACAGAGGACACGGAGGTACACGAAGGAAAACCCTAAAGGAACGCTATTTATAATCAACTCAATGACGTTCCAACAACTTTTGCAGGGCGCCGAGGTTCTCTCTCAGAGTGGAAACCCGGGCGTTGCCGGTGTGGAATACGATTCCCGGCGGGTGCGTCCTGGAACTGTTTTTGTCGCTATGAAGGGCGAGACCAGCGACGGCAATCGGTTCATCGATCAGGCTATCGCTGCCGGAGCGGTTGCCGTCGTCACCGACTCCGCAGCTGAAACGCCGCGTCCGGCGGTTGCCTGGGCGCAGGCCGTGCATGGGCGCCGGGCGCTTGCCCGTCTGAGCGCGAATTTCTACAAGCGTCCGGCCGAGCGCATTGCGAACACAGGAATCACGGGCACGAACGGGAAAAGCACTACCGCCTTCCTGATCGAATCTATTTTGCGAGCGGCGGGACGAAAGACGGCGCTGGTCGGAACCATCGAATATCACGTTGCCGGGAAAATTCTGCCGGCTCCGCACACTACTCCTGAATCGCTGGAGTTGAACCGGCTTTTGTCGGAGGGACTCGGCCTTGGAGTCACCGAAGCGGTGATGGAAGTGTCGTCGCACGCGCTCGAGCAGCAGCGCGTTTTTGGAATTCCTTTTGACGTGGCAGTATTTACCAATCTGACTCGCGACCATCTCGACTACCACCACACGATGGAAGAGTATTTTCGCGCTAAACAGGTGTTGTTCGAAGGCTGTGGGACGGACCCGCCGCGCGCGGCCGTTCTCAACACGGACGACGAATATGGCCGCCAGCTCTGGAAGCTTTCGAAAAAGAAGAGCACTCTGGTGCTGTCTTACGGACTGACATCCGGCGATTTCCACGCGAAGTCCGTCGAAATCACAACGCGTGGAACTCGTTTTCAAATGGTGACACCGTCGGAAGAGATCGCAATATGGGCGCCGCTGATTGGCAATGTAAATATATATAACGTGCTCGCGGCATCCGCTGCGGGGTACGCTCGTGATTGTTCCGCGGAAGCGATTGCAAAGGGGATATTCGACCTCGCCATGGTTCCCGGGCGGTTTGAGCGTGTGGATTGCGGCCAGCCTTTTACGGTGGTCGTCGATTATGCGCACACGGACGATGCGCTCCGCAACCTCACCGCGCTGGCTCGTGATTTTGTCTCCCGCGCCGGCGTCAAAGGCAGGGTGATCACGGTTTTCGGATGCGGTGGCGATCGCGATCGCGCCAAACGTCCGCTGATGGGCGAGGCTGCGGGCAAGGGCAGCGATTTCGTTGTGCTCACATCCGACAACCCGCGCTCCGAAGATCCGCTGGCCATCATGAATGATGCGGTCGTCGGATTACAGAAGGCTGGCGCAAAATATTCCATGGAGCCCGACCGCCGCAAAGCGATTACGATCGCTCTGCGGCAGGCTGCTGCCAACGATATCGTTCTGCTCGCGGGCAAAGGACACGAAAAAGTACAGGTCACGAAAGAGGGAGCGATTCCATTCGACGATGTGGAGGTCGCGCGGGAAAGCCTGCAATCGTTGGGTTATGACTGCAAGAGTGCTGCGAAGGCGGGCACGGCGGGGCAGACGGTATGAAACTTCCTCTCTCGCGTATCGCCGAATTCATTGCGCTAGGTGATCATCCGGCTGAAGCTGTAACTTCGCATGCCACAACCGGCGCATACGACCGCCATGCTACGGCGCAGGGATATTCCATCGATTCTCGCACAGTGCAGCCTGGCGAACTATTCTTTGCGGTCCGAGGCGAACGCCTCGACGGGCATGACTTCGTCGAGCAGGCGCTCGGTCGAGGTGCGATTGGCGCCGTGGTTCGCAAGGATCAGTTGTCGCGCTATTCCAGCCCGGCTGGCTTGCTTGCGGTGGATGACACTCTCGTTGCGCTGCAGACGCTGGCAACGGCAGTGAGAAAAATGTGGGGCAAGACGGCCATCGGCATTACTGGCTCGATGGGCAAGACCACCACCAAAGAAGCGATGGCGCATTTGCTCGCGATTCAATACCGCGTGCATCGCACCAAAGGGAATTTCAATAATCATTTCGGCCTGCCGCTCGGGTTGCTGACTCTGGAGCCGGAGTACGATCTCGCGGTGGTTGAAATGGGAATGTCCCACATCGGGGAAATCGCCGCTCTGGCTCGCATCGCCGGGCCCAATGAGGCCGTGGTAACCAACGTTGCGCCGGTGCACCTGGAAAGCTTCGACTCCATCGCCGGGATTGCGCGCGCGAAATATGAACTGGTCGAAGCTCTTCCGCACGGCGGGACGGCTGTGTTGAATGCCGATGATGAATATGTGAGCCAGTTCGGGCGCGACTTCAAGGGCAAGGTTGTCCTGTTCGGCTTGAAACCGAATGGGCATGTTCCGGCGGATGTGCGCGGCGAGAATATCGAGATTCTGGGACCCGAAGGCACTCGCTTCGATCTCGTCAGCCGCGAAGTGCGCCAACCTGTGCAGAGTCCGTTGCTCGGCAAGCACAATGTGTACAACGTGCTCGCGGCGGCTGCCATTGCGCTGGAGCACGGCATCACGCCGTCGGAGATCGCTGCCGCGTTGCCGTCTCTTCAGGCCGCCGATAAGCGGGGACAGGTCGTCCAACTGGGTAACATCACCGTGCTGTACGATTGCTACAATTCAAGTCCGAAGGCGCTGATGGCTGCGGTTGATACCCTGGCTGCGATGCCCGCGCGTCGCCGGATTGTTGTTGCCGGCGAAATGCTGGAACTGGGCACAGCTGGCGAGGAACTTCATCGCGAGTGCGGGCGCTACATGGCAGGAAATGCGGCGGGACGGAAACTCGACTTCCTGCTTGGCGTTAGGGGATTGGCGAAGCCGATGGTGGACGCGGCTTCTGAGGCGGGGATGACGGCGGAATTTGTCGCGACGCCCGAAGAAGCGGGCGAGTGGCTGGCGCGCAAGGCTCGCGATGGCGATGTCGTACTGCTGAAGGCGTCGCGCGGCGTGAAGCTGGAGAAAGCGCTGGA
>PMUS01000040.1 GCA_003166795.1 Acidobacteriota bacterium
TCTGTATCCCGCGATGGAGGATTTCCGCGTGGACCTGATCATCGGCCAGGGTCCCGGCGCGCGCGTGCATCCCTATCAACTGAACCGGTTCACGCTGATCGGCGCGACGACGCGCGCGGGCCTGATTATGGCGCCGCTGCGTTCGCGATTCGGGATCGTGCACCGGCTGGAATTTTATACGCCCGAGGATCTGCAGCGGATCGTGTCGCGGTCGGCGAAAATTCTCAATATCACCATGGACGAAGCCGGCGGCGCCGAAATCGCCCGGCGCAGCCGTGGCACTCCGCGCGTCGCGAACCGGCTGTTGCGGCGCGTGCGCGATTACGCCGAGGTGCGCGCGAAAGGGCACATCACGCTCGATGTGGCGCGCGACGCGCTTGCCATGCTCCGCGTGGACGACCGCGGCCTAGATGAAGTTGACCGAAACCTGCTGCTCACGATCATCGAGAAATATAACGGCGGACCGGTGGGATTGAATACAGTCGCCGCTTCGCTCAGCGAGGAAGAAGACGCGATCGAGGAAATGTACGAGCCCTACCTGATGCAGCTGGGCCTGCTGGACCGCACGCCCCGCGGCCGCGTGGCCACCGCCCTCGCCTACGAATATTTCGGCAAAGAGAAGGCGCGAAGCCAGTCGGGACTTTTTTGATGGCGGGCGGCAGTCGGTAGTCAGAAGTTGCGAGCTAAGAACTGAAAGCCAATAGTTGAGCGCGCCCAAACCCACAAGCGCCGGCAGTCCGAAGCAGCAGCTCGATTCGTTCCTCGCGAAGTTCACTCCCGAGATGGCATCGTTCGCGCGGCGCGCGCTCGTCCAAATGCGGAAGCGCCTGCCGAACGCCATCGAGATGGTCTACGACAATTACAACGCGCTGGTGGTCGGATTCGCGCCGAATGAGAGGCCGTCGGACGCCATTTTCTCGATTGTGTTGTTTCCCCGCAAGATGGCCCTGTGTTTTCTGCAGGGCGCAAAGCTCCCCGACCCGCACAAACGACTGAAGGGCAGCGGGAACGTGGTGCGCAACGTCACGCTCGATGATCTGAGCGTGCTGGATGACCCGCAGATCCGGGTGCTGATGAATGAGGCTCTGCTCCGCGCAAAGGTTCGGATGGACCCGAAGCAGAAGCGGAAACTGATCATCCGGTCCATATCGGCGAAGCAGCGCCCTCGCCGCCCCTCTTGACGCACAAAGAATCATCATTGTAGTGACGCCGCTGCGGGTCCCTGCCCGTGTGCGGTATGGGACAGATACTCGCCAGCGCTCGATCCATAGTGGTAGCCAGAAATGCTTGGGGAGACGAATGACGAGAAAGTTGAGTTCGCGCTTGTTTTACGGCCTGGTGCTTTCCATTGTCGCGCTGATGATCGGATTTTTGGGGCTGCTGGTCCGCGCGTTCGAGTCGGCGATTAATTCAGATTTCATATTCCTTGGCACGTTCGGCGTGATTCTGGTGGCTGTGACCATATATTTCGTCCTTCACAGGCCACTCGCGGGCAGAGCCAGAGACCGAAAAACCTGGCCGCGTTCCTCTGCTTGGACGCTCCAGATTCCTCGGCGCATCTCGTCGGGAAGGAACGACCGCCGGAGACCGCTGGTACCAGGGCAGAAGTGGGCCGTGGTTGCGCGCGAGCGGCGGAGTAAGCAGATTGGCGGATTTCGAGTGCCCCGCCTGAGGCCCATTGCGAGTGAGACGTTGCGCGGGTAAGCGGGCGCAAGTGGAGCCAAGGCAAATCGCAGCCTGATTTTTTGACTGCGCGAGGTGAACGCCTGGGCGGGCAAATCACTCCGCGGACATCTCGCAGAGCTTCGTAACCGTGTTCCAATTGCGCGTGGTGGTTTTCTGCGCGAGCACTTTTTCCAACGTGTAGAGCTTCGCGTTGCCGAAACCATCGGGGCAGTGGAGATAGATTTCTTTTCCTCCGCAATGAAATCGCTCCGAGCCGATTTTCAGCGCGGAGAGCGCCGCGAGCGCGGGCTTCGCCGGAGCATGCTGCAGGAATGTGACGGCTAGCCGGGCGGTATCAATCCCTTTTTCCTTCAGGAATGGGTTACCGGCGAGGACGGCCCGCATATCGGCAGCGGTTCTCACGATCACCGAAACGGGCAGGCGCGATTCGCCCTCCAGCTTTCGTTCCAGCGTTTCCGCCCAGTGCGATGCGGACCCTTGCGCCTCAAAAACGATGTTGCCGCTCTGCACGTAGGTGCGCGGATTGTTCATGCCGAGCTTCGCGCACAATTCGCGCAGGCGATCCATCTTGAGAATGTTTCCGCCGACGTTTATTCCGCGCAATAGCGCAATGTAGGTAGGCATAGCTTTGCCAGAGGCGCTCCTTTCAAGCTGCTGCCTGCTGCTGTTCAGGCCAAACGGCGGTGAGGATCAGGCCGACGGCGATTCCCACGGAGATTTCGACGAAGCGATGTAAGGCGATGATCCAGGGACGCTGCGTGCTCGCAATCAGCATGACAATTACCAACGTGATCCCTGCGTATCGGTACGCGGCTCGCTCGATGCGCAGAATGGCGCACAGCACTCCCAACACAAACAAGCCGGCGCCAAATACAGCGACGCTTGACCCGGCATAGGTCGCCAGCAATGCTCCCGCTGCGGCTCCCAAGGCAGTTCCCGCGAGGCGATCCTTGGAGATGGTCCATGCCGCGCCAAGCGTTGATTGCATCACGATCAGCGTTGCGATGGCGGCCCAGTATGCCTCCGGCAATCTGAACAAGCGGGCGATCAGCAGGGAAGCCACGGCGGCAATCGCCGTTCGCACGGCGTGTACGATTTCTTTCTGGTCCACGTGCAGCCACTTCCGTTTTTTCGCGTCCGCCATGGGCGCCTCCTGGATGCTGCATTCTAGCCCGAACGCGAGGAACTGCGGCGCAGACCGGGCGGAGGAAAGACGATCGTGCTCGGGGCCGCACGGGCTAGAATGCTCGTTCACCGATGAGCACCGTTTACTTGTCGCTGGGATCGAACATGGGGGACCGCGCGCAGAATATCGCGCGAGCGGTGAAGGCGCTTGGCGCGCGCGGCGTGCGGGTGACGCGGCAATCGTCGCTTTACGAGACGGAGCCTGTGGAAGTTCGCGGCGGCGGATGGTTTCTGAACGGCGTGATTGAAGCGGAAACGAATATGCTGCCACGGCAATTGATGCAGACGCTGCTGATCATCGAAAGATCGCTGGGGCGGAAGCGCCGTCCGGCGTGGGACGGCCTCAAGGACTCCAGGACGATTGATATGGACGTGCTGCTATTCGGATCGCAGGTTGCGAGCGAACGGGAGCTGGAGATTCCTCATCCGCGGATGGCGGCGCGGAAATTTGTGCTCGTGCCGTTCGCCGAGATCGCGGGGGGCGTGGAGCATCCAGTGCTCAAGAAGACGATCGCTCAACTTCTCGCCGAGACGCCAGATCGCAGCGAAGTGCGATTGTGGCACCCTCCATCGAACTAACCTCGTGAACGGCCTCGGCATTTCCGGGCGCACACGCGGAAATACTCGCCGCGATAGAGACAGCGCATAGGTGGGCGCTTCGCGCCAAATTGTGTATGTCGCGGCTGAAGCCGCGACCCACGAGGCTCGGCAGGCAGTTCCACGCCGATCATTTTTGTCGGAGCTCCCTCGGCAAGCTCGGGACGAGTTCAGGTCCGACCCCCTAAAGGCGCAAGTCCAAATTCACAGCGGCAGACCAAGGGAGGGCTCTGGAGCATCCTTGCACCTTTCGGTTTGTGCCCAAGAGAGATCCCTCGGCGGGCTAAATGCGCCCGCCGAGGGATGACAGCGCTCGCCGGACTTTGCGCGGTTACATTAGTCGACAATTCCGACCGAATCGTTGCCGTGGAGAACGCGGAGCCAGTGCAGCGTGAGCGGCTTGGGCGTGAGAGCGTCCAGCTCAATTTCGGCAAGGCGCCCTTCGGACTGTTTGCGCCAGCGGTAAATCCCGGGCTCGGATTCTTCTTCGATGTGGCCGGTCGCGGGACGAAGGAAATCACGGGCGTCATCAAGCGAAGCCACACGGCGCATACCGGGCCGGGTCATCGCTTCGACTACGTAGCTCCGCAGCAGCTTCGGCCAGTAGGAATCGAAAAGCTCGGACGACGCGAAGATGTCGCTCCAGGCGACTTCTCGCCCGAACGCGACGACCACGCCTACGACATGCTCGCCCTTGAGGCCGCCGGTCTCTCGTTCGAAACGGCGCTGGATTTCCTCCGCAAAGGTTTCCACTGAGCTTCCGATCGGCGAAGACTTATAGATTTTCTGGTACGACTGGGTTCCGGCGGACTCAATCGCCTCGGAAAGATTGCGCGAGGAAATTGCGGGAGCAGCCGCACCCGCCTCCGCCTCGACAGTGACGGACTCGGATGTGCTTCCAACGGCGTCACCTTCACCGCGAACCGCCGCCCACACCTGTTTCTGGTCCTGCTCGACCGCGGCTTTTTCGCGCACGCTCGGGTGGACCATCAACTGGGCCGCGGAGAACTGCTCCGCGCCGGGAGTCCATCGGCCGTGTTCGACGCAAAACACATCGAGGGGCAGCGGCGCCGCGCCCACAGGAACGATTCGGTCCTTGCCGATCACGCGATCCTGTTTGCCACCCGAGACAACCTCGCCGGCCAGGAGAATCAGCGGACGTTTGCCGCGATTGATGAGGACGAGCTGATTCACCTGCGGGCCGATTGAGAAATTCGGCGCGGCGCTGCCGTCGCGCATCCGGCGCATGGAGGCGCCTTCTTCGGTGACAAGCGCGTCGCCCGAGGCCAGCGCTTCGTCAAGAGTCGCGAATTCGCTGGTGTTGGCGTCGTCGGAGGAGACGACGGGAAAAATGGTGAGGTTATCGTACGCGATCGGCGGTGCGAGCCGCCAGCCGGGTTGGGCAAGCGCCGGACCTCCGTTCGAAACATTCGCGGTCGGGCAGAGTTTCGCCGCCGTTAGGGTTGCTCCGAGTAAGATCACGATGGCCGCAATCAGAACCGTAAGGACTTTTCGTGGGCTGGTACGCATGGTGCCTCCTCGATGGCCCGCGGATTTCTGATGCCGGGCTGCGCGGGCTTCATTCCTGAGAACGAAGGAGGGGCGATTCCTTGCAGGGTTTCGGGGGGAATTTTTTCGGGGGATAGAAGCGGCGATCACGGCGAGAGAGCCTTGGGCTTCTCCGCCGCCGCGGACTCGGGACGACAATCCTTATCGGATTGTCAGGAATGCCCGCCGCGATCTTTCATGTCGTGCAATTCTTTCTCGCGCTTCTTGCGGCCTTCTTCTTCCTCGCGCTCGTATTCGGCCATTTCCTCGTCGGTCATCTGGTAGTTCTCGCGAGTGGCGAACATGGTTCCGCGGCGTGTGTCGCGCGAGAAGTGGGGATTGCGGACGCGTCTTTTGCCCGCGCCAAAGCCGCCAATGCTGCGAATCGGCTCGGCGATGGCGCCGGCTTCGACCAGCAACTCGCTGACCTTTTCCAGGAAATCGTGAAGGTGGTAGGGCTTCAGAGAGTAAGGAAGGCCTTCGCGCTCCAGGATGGGCTGCATTTCCTTCGCTCGGGCAATGGGGACCAAAAAGAGCGCGCGAATTCGCTTCGGCGGCGGCTCTCCTTCCGGTTGCGGGGCGGCCGGATCGGCTTCGGAGAGTTCCTTGAGTATCGCGAAGAGAGGCCCGCGAACGTCCGCCAGCTCCATATTGACGATGGCGAGATTCCAGCTACCCGTGGCGAGTTCGGCCAGGGCGTGAGAAACCAGCGGAACGATGCGGACGCGCCAACCCTCGGAATCGAGGACGTTTTTCAGCGCGCGTTGGCTGGCAATATCGTTGTCAACGATCAGGATTCCTACTTCAGGCACGGCTGGGTCTCCACGGGTGGCCTAGCAAGTATATCGGCAGCGGGGAAGGGACGAAACGGGGCCTTGGGACAGGCTTTCCAGGGGCGATGTTGTACGGCTGAACAGGCGAAACAAAAGCGAAATATAGTTCTTGACATAGCGAACAAAAGGCGAATATAGTGTGCCCCGTGCGGCGAGGCTGCCAATGGCCACTTCTACCATCCTTCGACCGAGTCCGGGGACGCTTCGGCGCCGCCCGACAGGTGCGAAGCAAACCAGTCTCACCTTATTCCCTCAAGCCGCTCGCCACGGCAATTGTGAGTCGCCAAGCGGTGCTTCCGCGCCCCCTCCGGTGCCTGACCGGAGAACGAAGCCCGCGACGGAACTGGTCGGCATTGCGCGCCTCGCCGCATCCTCCCCTCGCGCTGAAGCCAAGCGCGGGACGGAGTATTTTCTACTACCTGTAAAGTCAATCCTGAACGAGTGCCACTCCGAACGGGTGCCATTCCGCTGGACGGTGAACCCCTATCGCGGCTGCGAATTCGGCTGCAAATATTGCTACGCGCGCTACACCCACGGGTACATGGAACTCGATGCATCGGATTTCGAATCGAAGATCTACGTGAAGAAGGATGCGGGCCCGCTCGCGGAGCGCGATCTGAGCCACAAGGAAATCTGGGGCGAGCACATCGCCATCGGGGCGGCGACCGACCCCTATCAGCCGGCGGAGCGCGAATTCGGCGCGACGCGAGCAATCCTGGAGAAAATCGCGGAGCGCGAAGGGCTAAGTGTTTCGATTACGACGAAGTCAGACCAGGTCGTGCGCGACATCGAACTTTTGCGGCGGATTTCGGCGCGCTCGTCGCTGACCGTCAATTTGACGATCACGACGCTCCGAACGCACCTGGCACGCCTGCTGGAACCGCGAGCGCCGAGGCCCGACCTGCGTCTTGCGGCCGTGCGGAGGCTGCGAGAGGAAGGAATATCGGCCGGGGTGTTCGCCATGCCGATCGTGCCCTGGCTAACCGATCGCGAGGAAGACCTCGACGCGCTGGCGTGCGGGGCGCGCGATGCGAACGCGGAATGGTTCGCGGCGAGAGTTCTCTACCTGATGCCGGACTCGTGGAAGACGTTCCTGGCTTTTCTCGAACAGAAATTTCCAAGGCTCGTGACGCGTTATCGCGAATGGTACGGCAGAAACGTGGACGCGCCGGAATCCTACCGCAAGGAGATGGCCGCACGAATCGAGAACTTACGGCAAAAGTACGGCCTCAGCTCACGTCCGATGACGCCTTCGGCTGGGTCCTGGCGGTCGC
The DNA here is from genome assembly GCA_003166795.1 of Acidobacteriota bacterium. Taxonomy (GTDB): domain Bacteria; phylum Acidobacteriota; class Terriglobia; order Acidiferrales; family UBA7541; genus Palsa-295. The sequence goes on from PMUS01000040.1 coordinate 7,124, forward strand.
CGCAAATGCAGCTCGCGCTGGATAAAGCGCCGGAGTGAAGGAGAACAGGAATGTCGAACGTACGATCGCGAAGAAAACGTCCGAGTCGCGGCACGCAAACGATGGTGAAGACGGTTGCAGCTGCGCCGGCGCCGAATGAGGAAAAGCCGGTGCGCGGCGTGAAATTGAAGACCGTGTCCACATGGACGCTGGTCTTTGCACTGTTATGTGTGGCAGCATTTGCGGCTGGACGACCGCCGGCTTCCGCGGCGGGAACAACCGCCACGCATGGCGCGAAGGGAGCACTACATGTTTCTCGGACTACGAACCGCCGCGTACCAAGTAAAGGATCTCGACAAGGCCAAGGCGTGGTACAGCAACGTCCTGGGCATACAGCCGTACTTTGATCAGCCGTTCTATGTGGGATTCAACGTCGGCGGGTATGAGTTGGGGTTGGTACCCGAAACGGATGCCGGTCCGATGCGGGCTCCCGCGGGAATCGCCTACTGGGGCGTTGACGACGCTCAGGGCGCATACAAGCGTCTGATCGAGCTCGGGGCCACGCTACAAGATCCTATAAAGGACGTGGGCGACGGAATTTTGATCGGAGCTGTCCACGACCCGTTTGGGAACACGCTGGGCGTCATCCAGAACCCAAAATTCAAGATCAAGGAAAAGTGAGGGGACGAGTAATCGTCAGGGAATGATAATGCGGGGAGCGTCGTTTTCGACCTCGGCCGGAAGAGGGAATCGCGCGCGGAGGAAGCCGAGAAACGCGCGCGAGCGGGAACGGCCATTGGTTTCCTGCCTGGCGACCCGCAGCAGAAAGACGAGCAGATGGAAAGCGTCCGCATCCTTTAGCGGAGCAGTGCCCGCGCGTCCGGTATCGCTTTGCTTGAACTCCTGCAGGAACCCAGCGATTCGCCCGTAGAGAGCGCGCGCGAGCGGAGCATCGGGCGGCCGCTCGTAGTAGATTCCAGTTCCGAGGGTGCGGAGTGTTTCGGCCAGCGCTTCGATCGCGGCGCAGACTGCGCTGTCGTTGAGATCTTTGTGCTGGACTTGGAAATTGAGAATTGCCGCTGCAAGGCCGGCGACGACCGGCCAGCGTTCGTATACGAAATCCTCACGGACCGAAACTTCGCGATAAGGATATTCCTCGGCGGAGAGGGGTTTTCGATGTTCCGCTTCGTAACGGTGCGCCGCCGTGAGGTGCGGGCAGTCCGACGGACAATCAATCGTGACTTCACGTTCACGGCCGCAGCAGATGGCGCAGATTTTTTCGCCCTTCGCGGGACAGTAACGCTTCGGCGGCCGCTTTTCGCAGATGGCACAACTCATCCGGTCTCCTGACGATGGATTTGTTTAGCGGGGATTGAGACGCCCAGACTACGGGAAGACTTAACGGGGGACAAGCAGCTAAGGCAGGATTGCGTCAAGCGCTCGCGGTCAATTTCCTCGCGGCGCTCCAGACGCCACCGATTGCTGGGCCGAAGGTGCGGACGGGATTCTTTGCTTTTCGAATAATGCGATGCTGTTGAGTATTGTTTCCACCGCCGCCGCTTCGCCGATCGTGGAATTGAGCATCAGGTTGAAGCGGTGGCGATCCGGCCATTCGACGCCGAAAAATTGCTTGATGAACGCGGCGCGATCGCGGTCCACGGTATCGGCAAGCTGTACGGCCTCCTTTTCGCTCTTACCGCCAGCCCGCAAACGCCGGACCTTTTCGTTGAATGGAGCATAAATAAAAACATGAAAGGCATCGCTTCGGCCCTGGAGGTAGTAGGCGGAACCGCGTCCAACGATCACGCATCCACCGCACTGCGCTGCGTCCTTCACGACCTGCTCCGTGACCTCTCGGATGCATTCGGCATCGGCGATCTTCAACCGCGGAGCGTTCAAGCTTCCTTCATGGCTGCCGCGCATAAAGGCCATGAGCAGCCGGTGGAACAGAGGGTCCCGCTTTTCTCCGCGCTCCTCGACCACGCGGCAATCGCACTCCATCAGCCGAGCGATCTCGTTGGTTAGCGCCTGATCCCAGAGCTTCCAGCCCAGCCGTTGCGCCAGCGCGGCCGCTATTTCACCGCCGCCGCTGCCGTATTCGCGTTCGATGGTAAGCACTCGGATCATGTGACGCCCCCGCCGCCGATTCGCATCGCGCCACGGCGATGCATTGACGGGAGACTATCATAGGCCGGGTTTGCCTGCTACTCCGCGACGATCCGGCGCCTGCCCGGCTGATTTTTCCTCAAGGCGAAAGCCAGGAGAAACATGATTCCGGACGCGACCGCCAGATACAGAAAGGTGTCCAGGTAAGCCAGCGTGGTGGCCTGACCGATCACGTTCCGAAAGACGATCGCGTCGGCCTGCATCGCAGCTCTCTCGGCGTTCACCCCGGCCGCCTTTAGACGCTCCGTCAGCCCAGCGAGCTGAATGAGGAGTTCCGGCCGTCCGCGGGTGACGTTGGCCACAAGATATGCTTGGTGGACCTGCGACCGGCGCTCGATGAGCGTGGTGACCATTGACGTGCCCACGCTGCTGCCGATATTGCGCATGAAATTGACCAGTCCGGCCACGCTGCCGCTTTTTTCAGCGGGCATCCCGACGTACGACGCGAGGTTGATGGGCACGAACAAAAATGGGAGCCCGAAGACCTGCGCGATCCGCAATATCGCGGCGCTTCGAAAACTCACCTCAAGGTCGAGCTGCCGGCTCGAAATGTACATCGAAATCGAAAGCACGAGCCAGCCGAACGCAATCAGATATCGCGCTTGAACTTTCGAGGACAAAACGCCGACGACGGGCATCAGGAAGAGCAGGACCAGTCCTCCGCCCGAGAGCAAGAGCCCGGCCGATTCCGCCGTGTAACCCATCAGCGATTGAAGAAACAGGGGCATCATCACGAGGCTCGCAAAATACAATATGCCCAGGACGAACATCATGCCGTTCGCCGCGAGGAAGTTCAGGTTCTTGTAAAGCCGCACCTCCACAATGGGGTTTTTGTAAAACCATTCCCAGAGCACCAACGAAACGAGTCCGACGCCTGCAAGGATTGCAAGGGTGACAATAAATCGCGAGCCAAACCAGTCGTCTTCCTGCCCTTTATCGAGCATCACCTGCAGGGCGCCGATGCCGAGAGTGAGCAGGGATACGCCGATGTAGTCAATCTTCAGCCCGGCGCCCGAGCTGCGCTTCAACCAGGGAGGATCTTCGACGAGCCGATAGACCAGGTACAGCGCCAAAATGCCAACCGGCAGGTTGATGAAGAAAATCCAGCGCCAGGTGTAGTTGTCCGTGATCCAGCCGCCCAGCGTCGGACCGATCGTCGGCGCGATAACAGCGGTCACGCCGTAGACTGCGAACGCCAGCCCTCGCTTCTCCGGCGGGAATACGTCGGCAAGGATTGCCTGCGCCATCGGCTGCAATCCGCCGCCGCCGAGTCCCTGCAGCACCCGGAAAATGATGATCGCGCTCAGGCTCGGCGCAATGCCGCACAGCAGGGAACTGATCGTAAAGACGACGAGGCAGGACATGAAAAACCGTTTACGGCCAAACACATTCGAAAGCCAACCGCTGATCGGCAGGACGATCGCGTTCGATACAAGATACGACGTCAGCACCCATGTGCTCTGATCGTTGCTCGCGCCCAGGCTGCCCGCCATGTAGGGAAGCGCGACGTTGGCGATGCTCGTATCGAGCACCTCCATGAATGCCGCCATGGCGACCACTACCGCGATCAACCAAGGATTGAACTTTGGCACCCACGCGCTGGCAGGCGCCGCCGCACCTGCACTTGCGGTGGGGCTTGTCGAAGCGTTACCGCCGCTTTCAGGGGTGTCTGCCATGGGGCCGAACCTTGCAAAGGCTCAAGACTGATCCACCGCGAGAATCGTCAGGCGACCTGTGCTCGCTTGAGCTTACTTCAAGAAGACTTTGGGCTCGACCGACATTCCGATGCGAAGGGAGTGGTCGGAATTTTCACCCGGTTCGAGGACGATTTTCACGGGAACCCGCTGCACGACCTTCACGTAGTTTCCCGTCGCGTTTTCCGGTGGGAGCAAGCTGAGCCGCGCTCCGCTCGATCCCGCGATGCTGTCCACATGTGCCTTGTAGACGCGGCCATTCGAGTCCGCTTTGATTTCGGCGCGCTGCCCGGGCTGCATATTTTTCAACTGCGTTTCCTTGAAATTCGCGGTGACCCAGATGTCGTCGAGAGGAATAACCGTGGCCAACTGCTGGCCAGGCTGGACGTTCATGCCCACTTCGACATTCTTGGTGACCACGCCGGTGGCGGGAGCGAGGATCTTCGTGTACTGAAGATTTAGCTGGGCTTGATCGAGCGCGGCCTGCTTCGCCTGAGCGATCGCTTCGGCAGAATTGGCGCGAGCCTGAACGGATCTGACCTGATTGGGGCCCGTCTGCGACGATCGCAAGCTCGCCTGCGCAGTCGAAAGCCGGCTGCGCGCTTGCGTCACTTGCTGCGAAGCGGCTGCGGCCGAAGCTTTGGCTCCGGCAACTCCCGCGGCATTTGCCGCAGCCGCCGCCACGGCCTGATCGTACAGCTGCTGCGAAATTTCCTGCTTGTCAACGAGCTGTTTGTAACGCACCAGGTCGTTCTGGGCTTTTACGTCGTTCGCTTGCGCCTGCAGGAGCTGGGCTTCGGCAGCGTCGAGCTGTTGCTGCGCCGCACTAATTCCGGCCAGGGCATTGGCGACGTCCGCTTCAGACGACGAGACGTCGCTCGATGTGTTGACGGAGGCGACCGGAACGTTGATATTCAAGGACTGGGCCGTAGCTTGGGCGTCGGCGACGTTGGCGCGAGCCTGGTCCACGGCAACCTGGTAGTCGCGCGGGTCAATTTCTACGAGGACATTGCCGGCCTGGACGTACTGGTTGTCGTCCACATTGACCTTTGCGACGTAGCCGGAAATGCGCGCGCTGACGGGCATCACGTGGCCGTCAACTTCCGCGTCGTCGGTTGATTCGTAGCTCGAGAAATAGCGCCACGCAAAGAAAATACCAACGAGCAGGACGAGCACGGCGACGATCAAGAACAGGCGCGTGCGTGGGCGCTCGCGCAAGTATTCGGACGCGCGAGCCGCCGCGGGCGGTTGCGGCGCTTGAGTTTCCGGGGCGGGCGCGCTTTCCGCGGAAGCAGCGGGCGGGGTTGCTCCTTCGGTTTTCTCTGCCATGTCTTAGTTTCCTTTGAAATATTCTTTAACGCCCTCTTCAGCGAGGCCCAGGGCGCGGGCCAGAGAAATCTTGGCGTAATTGTCCTGGTACAGACTCGAAATGTAATTATCGTTCGCGCTGGCGACGGCTTCCTGCGCTTGCACCACTTCCACGGTGTCGGTGACGCCGGCACGAAACCGGTCGCGAGATTGCGCCAGCGTCTGGTCCGCGAGATCTATATTGCTTCGAGCCACGGCGACCAGTTCTTCGCCGGATTCGATATTGAGCAACGCAGTGCGAACGTCGGCGTCAATCTGGGCGCGTAGATTTTCGAGCTGCTGGCGGCTCTGTTCGAGGCGCGCGTCGGCTTCGAGGATATCGCCATGGACGCGGCCGCCCTGAAAGATCGGAAAGGTCAGCGTGCCGCGCGCGTCGAACACGCCGTGCGTGGCGATGCTGGGGATGGTTCCCGCCAGACCGTAGTCCGCGCTCACTGAAAACGAAGGCAGGTAGCCTGCCGCGGCGGCCTTGCGTGAATATTCCGCGGAGCGGACATTCGCGAGCGCCGCCTGGAAATCGGAGCGGGTTTCGTAGGCGCGCTTGAGCGCGTCCTCGACGCTCATGCCTGCGAACGGCTCGTACGGAGATTTGTCCGCGAGCTCGAATTGCTGAGCGGGAGCGAGTCCGATCACGCGGCCCAGCGTCAGCTTCTCAATCGCGAAATCATTCTTGGATTGGATCAACTGCTGCTGCCGCGTTTTTAATTCCACCTGCGCCCGCAGACCGTCAATGGCAGGGGAGGTGCCGGCCGTGACCTGATCGGAGGCCTGATCGTACAAGGCCTGCGCGGTTTTCACTTGCGCGCTCGCGGTTTCGACGCGCGCTTCATCGGCAATCGCCTGCAGATAGGTATAGCCGACGGAGAGAACGACGAGGTCGCGCGCGTCCTCGTATGTCGCCTGAAACGATTTCACGTTTTCCGAGGCCGCGTGAGCGTTGTTGATTGCCTTCCAGTCAAAGATAGATTGGGTCAGGTAAGCGCGCGAATCGAAATAGCCGAAAGGGCCGACGACCGACGGGATTGAAAACCCCGCGCTCGCCGGAAATTTGAAGCTGAAGCCAAACTCGGCGAGATCCACCTGAGAGCCGTTGACGTACGAGGATGTGGTCAGGTTGGGCAGCAAGGAGCTCAACATCTGCCAGCGCGCGCCGCGCGCCGTGCGCACATCTTCGCTCGAAAGGAGCACGCCCAGATTCTGCTTCAGGCCGCGCGAGAGAGCGTCTTTCAGCGAAAGTTGCAATACGCCGGGCTCCAGCTTCGCCGGCACGCTGCCTGAAAATGAATTCTGCGACATCGCGGCGCTTGGAGGAGCAGCGGCAGAGGACGGAGCAGGGGGAGCTCCGGAAGGCAGCGCCTGCGCGTGGGCGGATCGGGCCGCCAGCGGAAATAGAGCGGCGAAGATGAAATAAATAATCGCCAATCGGCGTCTCACGGGACCTCCTTTGCTGAGCCGTCTCACTTTGGATGATGCTGTGACCGCAAAAGACGCAGCGATTCCGCTGGAAATCACTTCGGCACACCGACGGCGATTCATGTTCGCGCAATCCGTCGGTTCTTACTGGTCTTGCGTTTTGTATCGGCAAGAATGCCAGGCAAGAACAGGTCCCACGCTTCCTGCGCGGTTCCGCGCAATGACGAATCGGGATGCAGGGACCAGGCAAGTGTCATGCCCAACAGCACGACTTGAACGAGGCGAGCCAGCTCCGCAGCCGGTATGTCGCGCCGCACTTCGCCCCGCTGCTGCGCGATCGTGAAGATCTGCGCCAGAAGCCGGCGGCCGGTCTGAAGCCTTTTGTGGAGTTCCGCTCGAACGGGAGCGCACGACGCATGAGCGGCGTAAATCGCGCGGAGCAGTGCAGGGTTCTCGGTGGAATGGCCCGCCAAGTCGGCGGCCAATTCCCTCAGCACGGGCAGCACCGGCCCCTTCTTCGCACGTTCGATGGCGCGCTCGATGGACGCCAGGCGTTCGCCGCCGAATGTGGCCAGCACGTGTTCCTTCGTCCGAAAATAATTAAAGAAGGTGCCCTTGCCGACGTCAGCCGCTTCGGTGATGTCCTCCACGGTGGTTTCCAGGAATCCGCGTTCGGCAAACAGCCGGAGGGCGGAGCGGAAAAGGCGCTCGCGGATTTCCGTGCGGTGACGTTCGCGGCGGCCGGTCTGCGGGACGACAGAGTGGCGCCTAGCCGCTATGGAAGATGCCATGGGAAGGCTCCTGATCTGACCGATACCCTAACACGACTATAAGTCATATGTGGGTGAAGGTCAATATCCGTCGCGGAGGGTTGGCCAACTGAGGGCGAGCTGAAGGCGTCGAGTTATGTGCGCCGGAGGCTTCCCCTCCGGCGCAGACGGTGACGGATGAACTATTTTGAAAGATTCTTGGGGCTGTGCTGGTTCAGAGTGGCAGTAAGAGCCCTGGCCGCCGGCGGGACAGGAACCGCGCCGTGAAGGGCAATCTCTTTTGATGGAAGTTTCTGGCCGTAGATGCGCTCGTTCGCGTCGTCATCGGGACGAAGAGTAGAACCCTCCAGCGAGATGCCGGCGAAGAGGCCGCGCGCGCGAGAATACGTGAGAACTTCAGCGCGCATGGCTACGTCGGTGGCCGCTTCTGCGTCCCGGCCAATCGGCCCGGCAGCGGCGGAGGCGTCGGCGCCCAATTTCACCTTGCTGCTGAGAATGGAACTGGCGCCGTCCTGGTTCATGACCAACAGCACAAAATCGGTGGCCTGGGCGCCAATCTGGAATCCAAAGCTTCCGCCTTCGAGCGCCATCATCGTGGGCGCGCCCCAGGGGCCTTGAAAATTGTCGCCGCTGCGGCATGTCATAGCGCCGCGGCCGTAACTGCCACCGACGATAAACGCCGCCTTCAAAACCGTGGGAATCACGATTATGCAGTCGGCCTTGTCAATCAGGCTCTGCGGGATGTCGTCCGGAATATTCAGAATCTCTTTAAGGACCTGCCCGGCGTTCCGTAGGCGATCCTCGTCCTTCTCTTTGTCGTCCGCTCGGACGGGACTGCACACGAACACGAGGCCGAATAGGGCCGTAGCGAGCATCAACGAGATCAATTTTCTTGTCATGATGGCATCCTCCATTGGGTGTCCATGATATGTGTTCGGGTGGCGCAGCGCAACCCCAGCGCTAAAGGCGGCGTCGCGGAGGGCGTTGCCATATAATTGGGAGCTTTGACAAAGATCGCACCTCGAATGAACGCAATCGCCAGTTTTCAACGCACTCGTATCCGGCGCCGCGCGCTCCGGGCCGCCGCGGCACTATGCACTGCGGGAGCGCTTGTTACAGGGCAAGCCGGGGCGCAGAGCGTTTCGCGCATAAGCCAAACGCATGCCGCGGAGCGCGGGAAGTCGCGCCCGGATGTGGCGAAGTTCCGCGCGCGCGTGGACGCTGCACTCGGACAAGGCAACGCGGGCAAGCTCGATTGGGGAATTGAAATTGCCGATCGGGATACGGGCGAGGCAATCTACGAGCTGAACGCCGATCATTTTTTCACGCCGGCTTCCAATGCGAAGATTGTCACCACGGCACTCGCGCTTGCCACGCTTGGCGGCGACTACCGATTTCACACCACGCTTGAATCGAAGACCGCAATTGGCAGCGATGGCCGCCTCGCCGGCGATCTGATACTTGTGGGACGCGGAGACCCCGATCTTTCGAATCGCCGGTTCCCGTACGTCGGCAGGGGCGACCGCGTCGGCCCAGTCGAAAAAGTTTTGGCGGAGATAGCCGACGAAGCGATTGCGAAAGGGCTTCGCGAGGTGGATGGCGACATCGTCGCCGACGACAGTTACTACCCGTACGATCCTTACCCGGTGGGATGGAGTGCCGGTGATCTGTTCTTCCAGTTCGGTGCGCCGGTCAGCGCCATCGCGTTCAACGACAACACGATTTCGGTCGAGATCGGCCCGGCCGGGCGTGCCGGCGATCCAGCCGTGGTCCGAACCGAGCCGGCATCGGCCCTCGGCACATTTACCGAAGACATCACGACCGGTGCGCCCGACACGCCATCGGATTTCGCGGTTGTCCGACAGCCGGGAGTGAATTTCATTCTGCTGCGCGGCACAATCGCGCTCGGCCGCACACCCACCAGACTCGACATCGCGATGACCGGCCCCGCCGAAACGGCTGCGCTCGCGCTCAAGCAATTGCTCGAGGCGCGCGGCGTGCGCATCACGGGCACCACTCGCGCGCAACACTCGCCGCCGCCTTTTTCCAACGTCGCGGGCGAGCCGATCATACCGGACGCCATGCCGCCTTCGCCGGAGCCGAATCCCGTCATGCTCGCCGAGCATATTTCCGAGCCGCTTTTGGAAAGCATCCGCCTAACGAACAAGATGAGCCACAATCTGCACGCGGAGCTGCTGCTGCGCGCCGTGGGGCGCGAGAGACTTGGGGTGGGCTCGACTGCCGCGGGGCTGAAAGCGGAGCGTGAATTTCTGAAGACTGCCGGAGTCGCGGACGGCGACATTTTGCTTTCGGACGGTTCGGGGCTGGGGCGCGACGATCTGGTGACGCCGCGGGGGATCGTGACACTGTTGGGTTACGCCGCGCGGCAGCCGTGGGGCAAGGATTTTCTCTCGACGCTGCCGGTGGCCGGCGTGGACGGAACGCTGGAGGGACGAATGGCTGACACGCCGGCGTCCGGCTTGATCGAGGCAAAAACGGGCGAAATTGAACACGTTCGCGCGCTTTCCGGCTACGCCACAACGCTGCGCGGCGAATCTCTGGTGTTCGCGATTTTCTACAACAATAATCCGCAGCATGGCGTCGGTACCACTGCCCCGGTGGATGCTATTGCGACCGCCCTGGTGGAGACCCTGGGGACCGCGCCGCGCGCCAAGAAGAAATGAAGCGGCAAGCGAAGATCGTCACCGTTTTTGGCAGCTCGCGGCCGCGCGAGGGCGATGCGCACTACGCGCAGGCGTATGCGCTGGGCGCAGCGCTCGCCGAAAAGGGGCTGAACGTCTGCAGCGGCGGATACGGCGGCGTGATGGAAGCCGTGTCGCGCGGCGCGAAGGAAGCGGGCGGGCGAACGCTCGCGGTGACGGCGCAATTTTTCAAAGCGCGCGCGAACCGATGGGTGGACGAGGAGGTTCGCGTGAAGACCTGGCAGGCCCGGCTTTTCGAGCTGATCAAACGCGGGCGCGGATATGTCGCATGCCCCGGCGGCACCGGAACGCTGGTCGAGCTCGCGGTCGTCTGGGAAATGCTGAATAAGGGCGCGATGAGCAAGAAGCCGCTGGTCGTGCTCGGGGATTTCTGGCAGCCGGTGATCGAGCGCGTGCGGGAGGTCGAGCTCGGACATCCTTCTCGTTTCGGCGAAAGCAGCGAACCATTGGTGCGCGTGGCGTCGTCTCCCGCCGATGCGGCCGATTATCTGGCCGAACGATTTCAGGCGCGCTGAACGAGCCTCACTGATTTCCCACAGGCAACCGGGCTACAATCCCTCTTGAGGTTCACGTGTCTCGCCCCGCGGAAGAGCTTCTCGAATTCGACAAGCTGAAGGAAATCGTCAGCCGCTCGACGACGTGCGTGCCCGGCCGGCGCGCTATTGAGGCGCTTGCGCCACGGCAGGATGTGGCGGCGCTCGAAACCGAATTCGAACTGATACGCGAGGCTAACGCCTACTTGCGCGCGGGTTCGGAGCTTGGATTCGGCTCGCTCGCCGATCCGAATGCGTGGCTTCTGCGCATGGTTATGCCCGGATCGGTGCTCGTGCCCGCGGAACTTCTCGATGTTGCGTCGCTCGCGGAAAACGCGGATGCGGTGCGGCAGACATTCAAAGGCGAGGCCGCGAAGTATCCGCGCCTGGCGGAACGCGCCGCCTCCCTTGCCGACTTCCGTTCGCTCCTGATCGCGATTCGTCGCGCGGTGATGCCCAACGGAGAAATCAGCGATGACGCTTCGCCTCAACTGAAACGCATCCGTGCGAGCAAGATCCAGGCGCGCGCCACGATTCAGCATTCGCTCGAAAAGATCATGCGCGCGCGCGGGGAACCGGCCGGCGAGGATTACGTCACGCTCCGGAACGATCGCTTCGTGATTCCGGTGCGCGCCGGGGATCGCCGCGGCGTCCCGGGAGTGGTGCACGCAGCCAGCGCCACGGGGCAAACGGTATTTGTGGAGCCGCTTGAAGCGATTGATTTGAATAATCGCCTGGTGCAACTGGGCGAAGACGAGACCGCCGAGATTGCGCGCATTCTCGAAGAGCTAACCGGGCGCGTGCGCGCGGACCGGGGGCCACTCGAAGCGGCGGCAGCGTCCATCGCGCATCTCGATTCGATTTTTGCGCGTGCGCGGTTCGCGCGGGAGTTCGATTGCGTCGTCCCGGAATTCACCTCGGGCAATTCGCTGCGGCTCGATGCGGCGCGAAATTCTGTGCTCGAAGCCACGCTGCGGCCACAAGGTCGCAAGGCCGTGCCCATGAGCCTCGCGCTGGGCGGCGACGAGACGGTGATGGTTGTCAGCGGGCCGAACACAGGCGGCAAAACGGTTTCGCTGAAAACGGTGGGACTCGCGGCGCTTTCCGCGCAATCGGGAATTCCGGTGGCGGCGCAGCGCGCCGAGATGCCGGTGTTCGACCGCGTGCTGGTTGATATCGGCGACGAGCAGTCCATCGCCGCCGACCTTTCCACATTTTCGGCGCACATGCTGAATTTGAAGTCCATGCTGGAAATCGCGACGGAGCGGTCGCTGATTCTGGTGGACGAAATGGGCACGGGTACCGCGCCGGAAGAGGGCGCAGCGCTCGCGGTTGCGTTGCTCGAGGAGTTTCGCGCGCGACGGGCGCTGACGCTGGCGACGACGCATCACGACCGCCTGAAAGCCTATGCCTCCACAACGCCCGGAATCGTGAACGCTGCGATGGAATTCGACCAAGTGAATCTGCGACCGACGTACCGGCTGCTCTTCGGCGTGCCCGGAACGTCGAGCGGGATTGAAATCGCGCGGAGGCTGGGATTGCCCGCGCGCGTGGTGGATCATGCCGACGCGAGCCTGTCGCCGGAATCTCGCGAGGCGCGCGACCTGATCGCGTACCTGCATCGCAGCCGCGACGAAATGGAGGACGTGACGCGCCAGGGCCGCGAGGAGCTGGCGCAACTCGAAGCGGCGCGCCGCGAGTTGCAAACCGAATGGGTCGAGCGGCAGCGAAAACGCATCGCCGAGCTCGAGAAGAATTTTCTCGCCACGCAGAAGCGGCTGGAGAGCGAGGTCGCGAGCCTTGCCTCCGATATCAAGGACCGTGCGCTGCGCGCGCAAACCGAGAAGCAGGCCGGGCGGCGGATGGGGAAGCTCGGCTCGGACGCTCGGGCTGAAGCCGATGCCGCGGTCGTTGATACACTCGCATCATCGCAGCAGGACCTCGGCGTAGGTGCTGAAGCACCCGCAAAGCCTGTGACGCCCGAGCAACTTTCAGCCGGAATGCGCGTCCACGTGAAGGGATTCAAGCAGGCCGTCGTGTTTCGCCGCCACGACGGCCGAATCGCGGAAGTGGAGGCGGGGCCGCTGCGGATGAAGATTCCGATTGCGGATATTGTGAGCATCGAGGGCGAGGCAGCTCCCGCGAAGCCCAATGCCGCATCAACGGAACGCCCGCGCGGGATCACCGTTCGCACGCAGCCGAGCGATGAGCCAGCCGGCGAGGAAATTAATGTGATTGGATGCACGGTCGAGGAAGCGACTCGGCGGGTTGATAAGTTCATTGACGACGCAGCGATTGCGGGCAAGCCGAGCGTGCGCATCATTCATGGCCACGGAACGGGCGCGCTGCGCCGCGGGCTGGCTGAATTTTTGTCCACGCATCCGCTGGTCGAGAAAACTCGCCACGAGGCTGAAGATCGCGGCGGCACGGCGATAACAGTGGCCGAATTGAATTCGTGACCGTATGGTGTTAAGAGAAGGACGCCATGGCTGAAGCAGGATCATTCGCGGAGAAGGTGAAGCAGCAGGCGGACATCGTCCGCGTGATCGGGGAATACGTCCGCCTGAAGAAGACGGGGCAGAATTTCACGGGGCTATGCCCGTTCCATCAGGAAAAGTCTCCATCCTTTGCCGTGCATCCGGTGAAGCAGATTTATCACTGCTTCGGCTGCGGCGCCGGCGGAGACGTTTTCAAATTTGTGCAGGAAATGGACAAGTGCCCGTTTCCCGAGGCGATACGAATCGTCGCTGAGAAATCCGGCATTCCGGTGCCGAGGCCGCGCGAGCGTTCGCCGGAAGAGCACCGTGAGAATCAGCAGCGCAGCGCGCTGGTGGAGATGCATCGCGAGGCGGCGGTATTTTTTGCGCGGCAGCTTAACGAGGGTCAGGAGGGAAAGATAGCGGCGGGCTATCTCGAAGACCGCGGCTTGAATCGCGAGGCAATCACGCGCTTCGGCCTGGGATGGGCGCCCTCGTCCGGCGACGCGCTCCTGCGGTATTTGAAATCGAGATATCAGGAAAAGCTCCTGGAAGCCTCGGGCCTCTTCTCGCGCAACGAAAGCGGACGCCTCTACGACCGCTTCCGGAAGAGAATCATGTTCCCGATCTCGAATGATTCCGGGAAGGTCATCGCGTTCGGCGGGCGCGCAATGGGCGACGACATGCCGAAGTACATGAACTCGCCCGAGACGCCAATCTATACGAAGAGCAACGTGCTCTACCATCTCGATCGCGCGAAAGAGGAGCTGCGGAAAAGCGATTTTGGCGTTCTGGTCGAAGGCTACATGGACGCAATCGCCGTGGCGCGTGCAGGAATCACGAACGTTGTCGCCAGCTGCGGAACGAGCCTGGCCGAGCCGCAGATCAAATTGCTGGCCCGGTTCACACACCGCGTGGTGGTGAATTACGATCCGGATACGGCGGGCCAGGTGGCGACCGAGCGGTCGCTGACGCTGCTGCTCGAAAAAGAATTTGACGTGCGCGTGCTGGCTCTGCCGGGCGGAGCCGATCCCGACAAATTCCTGAAGGAGCAGGGCGCCGAGGCCTATCGTAAATTGCTCGCGCAGGCGCCGCCGTATCTCGATTACCTGATCGGACGCGCGCGCCAGATGGACCGCACGACGGCCGCGGGAAAAGTTGCCGCGCTGAATTTCCTGATGCCCTACGTGCAGCGGCTCCCGAACCGGCTGCTGCGTTCGGAATGGGCTACGCGGATTGCCTCGGAATTGCGCGTGGACGAACCCGTGCTGCGCGAGGCATTGAAGCGAGCGGCCAATGAGCGCCGCAGCGAAGTGAAGCCGAGGGCGGAGCTGCTGACGCCGGTCGTGAAGCCCGCCGAGCGGCAACTGATCCGTATGCTCATCGAGGCCGGGGGGTTCCGAGAGAAACTCGCGCACGAACTCGTCTCCGGCGCGCTGCATCGCGGGTTGGAGAGCGAAAAAATCCTGGAACTGCTAATCTCCAAGGTGGGCGAAGCGCCCGATCCAACCACGCTGGGCGCGGCACTGGAAGAGAAGGACCGCCGGTTGCTGTTCGAGATCCTTTTCGAAACGTCAGGCGAAGCGACGTGGGAATCGGCTGAGAGTTGTCTGAGCGTCCTACGAAGCCGCCGGGACGAGGCGGAGCTCGCCGTATTGCAGCAAAAGATTGAATCCAAAGCTTCCCCGAGCGAATTGAACCGCTTGCTCACCCAACGTCTGGAACTGCAGAAGAAACTAGCGCAACGCTAAATGACCTCGAAGATCCCGTCTATTGTGATCGTCGGACGCCCCAACGTGGGGAAGTCCACGCTATTCAACCGCCTGACTGGCACGCGCCGCTCAATCGTCACGAACGAACCCGGAATTACCCGCGATCGCATCTACGGCATATCCCATTGGGAGGGGCGCGCGTTCGAAGTGGTGGATACAGGCGGGATCGTGCCGGAGGACAAGGCCGGAATTCCAGGCGAAATTCTTCGTCAGGCGCGCGTGGCGATTGAGAATGCGTCTTGCGTCGTGCAAGTGGTAGACGGCCGCGAGGGACCGGTGCCGCTCGATGCGGAACTGGCGCAATTGTTGCGCCGCGCGGGCAAACCGCCTGTGCTTGCGGTTAATAAAGTGGATTCGCCGAAGCAGACGGAACTGGCCGCGCAGTTTTACGAGCTGGGTGATCAGGTATTTCCGATTTCAGCTGAGCACGGTTTCGGGGTGGATACTCTGCTCGACGCGGTTACGAAAGATTTTCCACTGGGCGATGCGGTCGAATCCAGGCCCGACATCAACATCGCCATCATCGGGCGGCCGAACGTGGGGAAGTCAACTCTGCTGAATCAGCTGGTGGGCGCGGAGCGGTCCATCGTCTCGGCGGAGCCGGGCACCACGCGGGACGCCGTGGATACGGTGGTGGAGCGTCACGGCAAGACTTATCGTTTTCTCGACACCGCCGGAATCCGGCGTAAGGGCAAGACGAAGCTCATCGCCGAAAAATTGAGCGTAATTATGGCGCGGCAGCACCTGGAGCGCGCGGACATCGCGGTGATCGTGGTGGATGGGTCGGTGGGGGTCACGTCGCACGACGCGACGATCGCGAGCTACGCGGAACAGTCGGGTCGGTCGGTGATCATCGCGATGAACAAGTGGGACCTGGCGCTCGAGTCCGCGCAGGAAAAAGCCGCGAAGGAGAAAAAGCATGGCGGCAAGGGCTCCGGCGGAAATCCCAGCAAGCTGCTGGCGGATTACGAGCCGATCGTCCGGGAGAAATTCAAATTTCTCCCTTTCGCGCCCATCGTGTTTCTTTCGGCGCTGACCGGCGAGCGGGTTGAGAAGCTTTACACGGTGATCGATCGCGTCGCGGAGGCGCGCTACCGCCGGATTTCCACCGGTGAGCTGAACCGCTGGCTCGCGGGCGTGGACCTCGACCGGGGAACATCGCCGGCGAGCCGCAAGGTGAAAATCTACTACGTGACGCAGGCGACTACTGGGCCGCCCACGTTCGTGCTGTTCACGAATCAGACGAAGCCGCTGCACTTCAGCTATCAACGATTTCTCGAGAATCGCCTGCGCGAAGCTTTCGATTTCATCGGCACTCCAATTCGCTTCACCCAGCGGTTGAAGAAGGGCGCGCTGCGCCAGGACCCGAATCGGGAGCCCCGCCGCATCACGAAGCACGAGCCCCGGCACAGCGACAAGCGCAAGTGGCATCCCGAGAAGAAGAAGCGCGACCGCAGCTGAAGGCAAAAAGCCCGCTTTTGCGGCCCGTCAGGGCCCGCAAGGGGTTGACACGCCGCGAAATCAGCTTAGGATACTGACCAGCCATGGCAAGTGCGGCCCAAGCAGCGCAGGAACTACCGGAAAAGAACCTTTTCCGCATCGGAGAAGTGAGCCGTCTGACGGCGACGAAGACTTTTGTCCTGCGCTACTGGGAATCCGAGTTTCCGACACTGCAGCCCGTGAAAAGCCCCAGCGGCCACCGCCTTTACCGGCGCGAGGATATCGAGACCGTCTTCGAAATCAAGCGACTGCTCTACGAAGAGGGCTTCACCATCGCGGGCGCGCGAAAGCACCTGGCGGATCAGAATGGCGGGAGCGGCGCCCCCGGCCCCCGCGGCGAACTAACTGCCGACGTACCCCGCGAAGTGGCCCGCGCCGTGGAAGCTCCCGCGAAGCAGGCTCCGGCGTCGCGCGCTCATCGAAAATTCCTGCTCGATCTCCATGAAGAATTGCTCGCCGTCTTGACCCTTCTCGAACACGAGTGATACGCTCCGTAGCGGCCCACTTGAGTGCGATGTGGCGCCGATGCGGTCGGGACGTAGCGCAGCCTGGTAGCGCGCACGCTTGGGGTGCGTGAGGTCGCTGGTTCAAATCCAGTCGTCCCGACCATTCCTCACTTCTGATCCCTGGTTTTTCCCCGACTGGAAGGCTTCACTAACCATCGTGGATTCAAGCTAAGAAGATGCGGCGGCCGATTCCTCGTGCGAGGCGGGAGGCAAGGAAGCCGGCAGGATGACCTCGACAAGCGTGCCGTTCCCGTCTGACTGGATTTCAAGCTTGCCCAACTGCTCCCTGATCCGTTCACGCATTCCGGCGAGTCCAACTCCGGTTTCGGCGCCAGTTCTCAGAAACTTCTCCAGTGTGTCGCGGGGCATTCCCTTCCCGTAGTCCCGGACTCGCAGCACGACCTTGTCGCCCGTTTTGCGCAACGACACTTCGGCCTTCATGCTCTTGGAGTGCCGATGAACGTTTGTGAGCGATTCCTGGAGAACGCGAAACAAAACCAGCTCCGTCGGCTGCGCCAGCCGGCCGAAATCCTCGGCAATGTCCACGGAAAGCTGGATGCCGCTTCGCTGGCCCAATCCCTCCAGATACCACTTGATGGCGGAAGCGAGCCCCAATTCGTCGAGAAGAGGCGGGTGCAACAGGTAGGACACCGTGCGGGTCTCCGTGAGAGCCTCTTCGAGCACTTTATCGGTTTCCGCCAGGATCTTGTCGTTCGGATTCATCTCCAACAACATCGCCAGGTTCATTTTGGCCAGCGTCAACAGCTGCCCCACGCTGTCGTGCAACTCTCTCGAAAATTTACGGCGCTCCTCATCCTGGACGTTGAGAAGGCGGACGCTCAAGCGGCGGGCGCTGGTCTCTAGTTGGGCGCGGTTCATGAGTTCCGCCCTCAGTAGCCGGTAATGGACCCAGAAGAGAAAGGCTGAGAGGATGAACACTCCGAACAAAATGCAGATGACGACCACGAAAAGGTCGCCGGAAATCGTCATGCGCATGCCCAGGAGCTTTTGTTCTTCGTCCTGCATTTGCTGGACGATGTTCGCCACAGCCGCGGACGCGTCCACGCCGGCAAGGGTGAAGCGGTCCTGGGCGCCCTGATCGGTTTGACCTGACTTTTGCAGCGCCACCGAAGCGTCGAGGAGCGTGATTCGTTGATCGACAGCTTTTTCCAGCTCGTCGCATATGAGCTGCTGGGATTGGTTGTCACCAGTCAGGTCACGGACGTGCTTTACCTCAGCGCGAACGTCGCTTTTGTATGTTTCGTACCCTGAGAGAAACGACTCATCCCCGGAATGGATGTAATCGAATCGCGCGCGAGAGACAGACGACAAAGAGGAGTTGACTTCACCGAGGGCACTCTTCACCTCGTACGTGTGAGCCACCCAGCGTGTGCTGCGGACAAGCATCTCAATGGTGATCGCAGCGGCGATTCCACCGAGCAGCAGGAGACTCAGAGCCAATGCAAAGGCGAACCGGGCTTTCCTGGCGCGAACCATCTCAATCGTTATATCGGAAAACGCTGTCCGAACACACAACAATTGACACGCTCGTTGGCAGGCGGTATCGCATTGCGCCGATTAAAATATCATGAGGCGCTCAGCAGCGCCTTGGTGGGTCAATGCCATTGCTGCTACAGTATTCGCGGCGGGTTGAAGCGTTTTTTTTTCGAGCGGCGCTTCGCCGGCGCCAGGGTTCTCCATGCCGAATATTCTGGTCACAAATGACGATGGGATCCACGCCCCGGGGCTGCGCGCGCTGGTCGAAGGCCTGAAGGATTTTGCGGAGATGACAGTGGTCGCGCCCTCGCGCGAACGCAGCGCGGCGGCGCAGTCGCTCACTTTGAGGCAGCCGATCTATTGCGACCAGATCGCCGAACGCGAATATTCCATCGAGGGCACCCCCGCCGACGCAATGATCCTGGCATTCCATACGCTGCTCAAGGAAAAGCCCGACCTGGTGATTTCCGGAATCAACCGCGGCGGCAATCTCGGCGAGAATATCTATTATTCAGGCACGGTAGGCGCCGCGATGGAGGCCGCGATCAATCGCGTCCCGGCCATCGCCGTCTCGGTGGCGTACCGGGGCGGGGAATTCGATTTCGCGCCTGCGGCGCACTTTACGCGCACCCTCGCGCCGCTGGTGCTGCGCGAAGGGCTGCCGCCCGGCGTGATGCTCAACGTCAACGTTCCCCAGGATTGGGGCGGAGAGGTGAGGATCACGCGCCAGTCGTCGAAGATCACGCGCAACGTGCTGCAGCCCGGAACCGATCCGCGCGGCCGGCGCTATTTCTGGCTGAGCGAGCAGCAATTCACCGAAGGAATCGACCCCGACACCGATCACGCCGCGATTCGCGACGGCGCCATTTCCATCACGCCGCTCGAAGTGGATCATACGCACTCACCGTCGCTCGAGCGCCTTTCACACTGGGCGAAGAGCCTCGAAGAATCTTCGCGGCGGTGACGCGCGATCTTTCTTTCGAACGGTGTGCTATTTTAGATTTTCGTTCCTCAGCGGCTAAAGCCGCATTCGTGTTGCGACGATTGCGGCGCGACTGAAGTCGTGCCCTGACGAAGGCCATGCCTAAAAAAGCCGCGACCGCCAAAGCTGAGGAGATCACCGTCGAAGGAATTTTCGGTCCGGGTGGACTGCTCGAAAAGCGCCATCCCGGATACGAATTCCGGCCGTCGCAGCTCGCCATGGCAAGAATCGCGGACGAGGCATTCGCGAAGCACCAGCACGTCGTCATTGAAGCGGGCACTGGCACCGGCAAGACGCTCGCCTACCTGATCCCCGCGATTCGCAGCGGCCGCCGTGTGGTCATTTCGACGGCGACCAAGTCGCTGCAGGAGCAGCTCTTCCAGAAGGACGTGCCCTTCCTGCAAAAGTATTTCGCGCCGAATCTGAAGGCCGCCCTGATGAAGGGCCGCGCCAATTTTCTCTGTCGGCAAAAAGTTCACCAAATGGAAGGTCAGCCCGTCCTGAAGGGAATTGACGAGGTTGACTGGTTCTCGCAGATCCGCGATTGGGAAAAGCTGACCGAGACCGGCGACCGAAGCGAGCTGACGTTTCTCCCCGACGATGCCGAGCTATGGAATCGCATTGACGCGCGCAGCGACCTCTGCACCGGCAAGAAGTGCCCCGAATACCAGAGTTGCTTTATCACCGCGATGCACCAGCGCGCGCAAGAAGCGGACCTGATCATCGTCAATCACCATCTTTTTTTCGCCGACCTCGCACTTCGCGAGGACGATTTCGGCTCGATACTCCCGGAATATTCCGCGGTCGTATTCGACGAAGCGCACGAAATCGAGGACGTCGCGAGCGATTATTTCGGCCGCCAGCTTTCGAGTTATCGCTTCGAGGAGCTCGGGCGGGATGCCGAAAATATGCTGCGCGTACTGCAAATTGATGCGGCTCCGCTCCGGCGGCAACTGACGCGGATGCGGGAGCGCGCCCGCAGCTTCTTCGAGCGCTTTCCCGAGCGCGAAGGACGCTACTCCTTCGGTCCCGCGGAAAGGAGCGCCTTTCTCGATCAGAATCGGGAGGAGTATGACGAGGTGGCGTCCGCCGTGAAGCGAATCGAAGCGGAGCTTTCGGCGCTCGTTCCCAAGCCGGAAGAGGTGGTTGCCATGGCGCGGCGCGCCGCTGAAATGCGCCGCGAGCTGACGTTCCTGCTCGAAAGCGACGAAAAGGGCTACGTCTATTGGTACGAACGCCGCGGCCGCGGAGTTTTTCTGGCGGCAACGCCCATTGACGTGAGCGAAATCCTCCGCGAAAAACTGTTCGATCAATTCGACACGGTCATCCTTACGTCGGCGACGCTCGCGGTCGGCGGGAAATTCGACTATCTGAAGCAGCGCCTCGGAGTGCTGCCCGCGCACGAGAACGTGCTGCCGCAGGAGTTCGATTACAGCACGCAGGCGCTGCTCTATATGCCCCCCGCGCTGCCGGACGTCCGCCAACCGTCGTTTGCCGCGAGCGCCGCTGACGAGATCACGCGCCTGCTCGAAATTTCGCAGGGCCGCGCGTTCTGTCTATTCACGAGTCACGCGCAGATGAGGGATCTCTTCGAGCGCGTCTCGGGGCGATTGAAGTTTCCTTTTCTGCTTCAAGGGTCAGCCCCGCGTTCCATTTTGCTGGACCGGTTTCGCACGACTCCGAACGCGGTGCTCTTCGCCACGTCGAGCTTCTGGCAGGGCGTGGACGTGCCGGGCGCCCAGCTTTCCTGCGTCATCATTGACAAGTTGCCGTTCGCCGTACCGAGCGACCCTATCGTAGCGGCTCGCGTGCGTGCGCTCGAAGAAGACGGCCGCAACGCGTTCGCCGAATACCAGATTCCGGAAGCGGTCCTCGCGCTCAAACAGGGCTTCGGCCGGCTGATTCGCTCGAAGACCGATCGCGGCATTCTCTCCATCCTCGATAACCGCATCCGGCGCATGCACTATGGTAAAATTTTCCTCGAGTCCCTGCCCGAATACACAACCACGCAGGATCTCGCGGAAGTCGCGCGGTTTATGGAAGACCGTACCGAATAGCGCGCTTTCGCTTCAAAGGACAGCCCATGTACGAGATCAGCGTTGACGAATCATTTGCCGCGGCCCACAACCTGCGCAATTACCACGGGAAGTGCGAGGACTTGCACGGTCACAACTATAAAGTGCGCGTGGTTCTGGCGGGCAAAGAGCTCGACGAGACCGGGCTGCTCTATGATTTCGTCCACCTCAAGCGCGTGATTCAGGAGGTGATTGGTTCGCTCGATCACAAGTATCTCAACGAGCTTCCGCCGTTCGATACGTTAAACCCGTCGGCGGAGAACATCGCGCGGCATATTTACGACCAGACGGCAAAACAGCTTCCGCTGGCGCCGAACGCCGCGGGGATATCCAGCGTCACGGTTTGGGAGACGGACACGAGCGCGGCCACGTATCGGGGGTAGGCGGCGCGAAGCCAAAATTCCGGGGTTAAAACCCCGCGCTTCCAACGGGTTCGCGAAGAGAATTACAGCATGCAGATCACGGAAATTTTCAAATCCATTCAGGGGGAAGGCACCCGCGCGGGATTGCCCTGCATATTCGTGCGCCTCACGGGCTGCAATCTTCGCTGCAAATGGTGCGACACGGCCTACGCATTTCACGGGGGGACGAAGCGCAGCGTCGAGGAAATCCTCGCCCAAGTCGGCGCGCTTGCCGGTGATGGAGCCAGCCGTGTCCCCCTTGTCGAAATCACGGGCGGGGAACCGTTGATCCAGCCCCAGACGCCGGCTCTGGCCGAAAAACTTCTCGCGGCGGGTTACACGGTAATGATCGAAACGAGCGGGGAACGATTCGTCGGCGTGCTGCCTAGCGAGGTCGTCAAGATCGTGGACGTGAAGTGCCCCGACTCGGGCGAGCCCGAAACCTTCGACCCGGCCAACCTTGAAGCCGTGAGCGTCAACGATGAAATCAAGTTTGTGATTGCCAGCCGCCGGGATTATGATTTCGCGCGCGATTTCACGGCGCGGCATCGGCTGGCCGAGCGAGTCCATCAAGTGCTGTTTTCCCCGGCGTTCGCGGATCCGGCGGGAAGCTGGCCGGGATTGGATGCGCGGGAACTCGTTGAATGGATTTTGGCGGACGGATTACCGGTGCGGCTTGGAATGCAGCTGCACAAGTTCATTTGGCATCCGGCGATGAAGGGGGTTTAGGTTCAGGGGATGGCGGAAAAACCCAAGGCGGTGGTGCTGCTGAGCGGAGGGATGGATTCCTGCGTTACCACCGCGATCGCCAACCGGACACACCGTCTCGCGCTGCTGCATGCCAGCTACGGCCAGCGGACGGAGCGGCGCGAGCGCCGGGCGTTCGAGGAAATTGGGGATTTTTACGGCGTGCGCGAAAGGCTCGTGGTCCGTTTCGACGCGTTCGCACAAATCGGCGGCTCCGCGCTCACGGACGAGCGTATCGTGGTGCCTGAATCGGGGGCGGCTCTTGCGCCGGAGGCCGGGATTCCCATCACGTATGTTCCATTCCGCAACGCACATTTTCTTTCGGCTGCCGTCAGCTGGGCGGAGGTAATCGGCGCGACAGCCATTTTTGTGGGTGCGGTGGCAGAGGATAGCTCGGGCTATCCCGATTGCCGTCCGGAGTATTATCGAGCGTTCGAAGCGGTGATCCGCGAGGGAACGCGCCCAGAAACTCACATTGAGATCGTCACCCCCGTGATCGCCATGAAGAAGAGCGAGATCATTCGCCGCGGAGCGGAGCTTGGCGCGCCGCTGGACCGAACCTGGTCGTGCTATCAATTTGATGACGAAGCGTGCGGTACGTGCGATAGTTGCCGGCTGCGGGTTCGGGCGTTCGGCGAGGCCGGGTTGCGCGACCCTATCGCCTATCGAACCCGAATTGCGCGATAATGGGTGTTGCGGGGGATGCCGCATTTCCTTTTTGGGGGGATAAACAGATGAACCGACTAACTCGTGCCTTGATAGCGCTGGTCGTGGTCCTCGCGTTTGCTTCAATCGCCGCGGCGCAGAACGCCCGTGTCAGCGGTCAAGTATTGGATCGCGATGGAAAGCCGTGGGTGGGGATCACTGTAGCTCTCAAGAGTGACAGCGGAAGGAACTACACGCTGAAGACCGACAAGGACGGGAAATTCACGCAGATTGGGTTGAGTGTCGGTCTCTACACATTTACGCTTACCAGCCAGGAAAATGGTTTGAATTATTCGGAGCAGCACCAGCTCAGCGCCGATGCGGACAACAACATCACGATCAACTTCAAGGATATTCTGGCGAAGCAGGCCGCGGCGAATCCGGATCAGCAGAAAGCGGCGCAAGATCAGGCCAATAAGTTCAAGGATATGCAGACCCACTTCCTTGCGGGGCGCGCGGCACTCGATGATTGGGACACGGTTCACAAGCAGCTCGCCACCGCGTCGGCCGATCAGCGAGGACCCATCCAGGACAAGCTGACCGCTGATAGTAAGACGGCCGTCACGGAATTGCAGATGGCGGAGCAGGGAGTCCAGCCCAAGGATGTGAAGAACCATGCGGTCGTGTGGTCGAACCTCGGTCAGGCTTACGACCGCGCAAATCAGCCGCAAGACGCCGTTGACGCTTATCAGAAGGCCATTGATCTCCAGCCCAATGCGAGTTTCTATGACAATCAGAGCACGGCTTTGGCGACTCTCGCCGTCGGGGAAAGCGATCCGAAGGTAGCTCAACAGAAGCTGACAGATGCCGGCGCGGATTGCGACAAGGCCGGCACGCTCGATCCGACCCCCGGGGCAGCCAAGGCATGCTGGAAAAACATCGGCATCATTCTTAGCAACAAGGGCGATCTGAAAGACGCGATTCCACCGCTCCAAAAAGCGACGCAAGCGGACCCGAAAGACGCGCAAGCCTGGTTTCTGCTGGGAAGCGCGTACACGGGCACAATCGATTCGAAGCAGGAGGGCGATAAGATGACCTACATCATCCCTCCGGGAACGAGTGACGCCTATCAGAAGTGCGTTGACGCTGACCCGAATGGACCCTACGCAGCCCAGTGCAAGTCCATGATCGATACCCTAGCGACTATGGCCGGTGGCGACGCAACGAGCGTGGGCGTGAGGAAAAAGAAGAAGTCGTAAGCCGCGCCCGGCAAACTGCGGCGGTCCGCCGCCGCTCGCCAGCAAGCGCTGCTTGCCGAATCGCGAACCTTCGAAGCTTTATTTTTCGAGCATTGCCCCCGGGCCTCCTCACCTCTCGACCCGGGCCGACGAGAGTGCTATCCTCTCGCACGCAGCTCGAAGGAATGTGGTGCACGACGTGGCCTCCAATCAAGCGAGTACCCAGCGCCGCCGCAGCGAACGCGTCTCGAAGTCCGTCCCTCTGATCGTTCGCGGGATCGATCTGCTGGGCCAGCCATTCGAGGAGCGCACCTCCACGCTGGCTCTGAACCTCAATGGATGCCGGTACTCTTCGAAGCATCACCTGCCGAAAAACACGTGGATTACCTTGGAGCTGGCTCAGGGCGGCCAGCGCCGCAATCTGCGGGCGCGGGTCGCGTGGATTCAGCGGCCCCATTCCGTTCGGGAGTTTTTCCAGATCGCCGTGGAGCTCGAAAGCCCCGCGAACGTCTGGGGTATAGAAGATCCGCCCGCCGATTGGAACGTGAGCGAGATGTCGAATCTTCCTTCCAAGGAACTTCCCGCACAACCGAACGCTCGGTTCGCGGAAGATTCCGGTGCGAGCGCAGATGCAGAAACGATGCAATCCCTTGAGGAAAGAGTGTCGGCCGACATGACGAACCCATTTTTCGAATCTGCATCTACGTCTCCTTTTTCGCCGGCATCTTCCGTTGACCACGAGGCGGCGGGCGCAGCGGAAAGCCCGCTGCTACGCGAATGGAACGCGGAAATCGAACGGCAAGCAGGCCGGGCGGCGGACGCCGCCATTGCGCACGCCCAGGAACAAATCCGCCAGACGGTGGAAGAGTTTGAGCGGACGCACAAGGCCGCGCGCGGGAGTTTCTCGTCGGAGATGACTGCGCAGCAGGAACAAATCCTCAACGGGCTGAAATCGCAGTTCGAAAGCGGCCTCCAGCAGGCCCGCGAGCTCATCCACGAAATGGACCGCAAGGTCCAGGCGCTGCGCGCCGAAAGCGACGCTGCGCTTGAGTCCACCAGCCGAATGGCGCAGGCGCGCCTTCAGTTGGACGCGGTCGAGGGGGCGCGGACCCAGCAGCAGTCCGCGGCGCATTCGACTGACAGCGTCGCATCGGAATGGCGGCAGCGCCTGGAATCAGAAATGGCGCTGGCGCAGGCTCAGTGGAACGAACTGCTGCAATCATCGCTTGATGGCAGCATCGAGCGCCTGGTGGAGCAACTCTCGGGGCGTTCGCAAGAGGTTCTGCGCGGCGCGGAACAAAGAATGTCCGAGCGCTTTTCGGAGCTTCGGCAGCCTCTGGCGCAAATGTACTCCGAGGCGCGCGAAAATCTCTCTGGCGTGAAGTCGGCGCTTGATCACGAAGTGGGGCGCGCTCGATCGTCCCTTTCAGAAATCGAGCATGCGGCCGGCCGGATGAAGGAATATTCCGCGCAGCTGGAGGCCGCGAGCCACGACACGCTCAACGAATTGCATCGCCGTCTCGAAAACATTCTCGAGGCGCAAACCGATGAAATGAACCGGCGGGCCGAACTCGCCGCGGCGGGCGTTCCTCAACGTCTCGCACCCACGCTGGATGATCTCGGCAATCAATTTGTCGAGCGCACGATGGCCGAAGTAGAATCAAAGCTCGCGCCGCGCGTGGACCGCGTGCCCGAATTGCTTCGCGATCTCGCCAACCGCGAGATGGAAGTGGAAGATAGCCTGCGCCTGCATCGCGAACGCCTCCGCCAGGTTTCGGAGAACAGCCAGCGCGACGTGGCCGCCCAGATCGCCGCAACGGTCGCAAGCCTTCGCAATGATTTTGAGGGCGCCCGGAAAGAGGCGCTGACGAAATGGAATGAAGAGCTGGATGCGAGCGGCGTTCGCGCTTCTCACGCCGCAGCCGACTCCATCGGCAAATCGTCGGAATGGTTTCAGCAGGAGTCGCGCGCGCGTTTGCAGGTGTTGATCGAGCAGGCGCTCGTTACGGTGGGAAGCGGTTTCCAGGAAAAGACGTCCGAGGCCGCGCGCCTGTTCGAAGCCCGGCTGGACGAGCAATCCACCAGCCGGCTCGCTCAAATTCATCATCAGCTCGATGGAGTCGCTGGCGAAATTTCCGGCCGCACTCGTTCGCAACTCGACGCAGCCGCGGAATCCGCGGCTGCATCGTTCGGCCAGGTTCTCCGCAGGATTTCCGACGAGGAAGTCAGCCAATTTGCGGACCGCAGCCGCGGTGCGATTGAGGAGCGCAAGCAGGAGCTGCAGGGATTCACCGATCATCTCGTCCGCAATCTGGACGCGAGCGCCACGGCGCTGGTCGATCGTTTTCAGGCGCAAATGGTTTCACAGCGCGATGCCAGCGTGGCCGAGGGCCGCAGCGCGCTGGCCGCCGAGTTTGCTTCGGCGCTCGGAGAATACCGCGCCGAACGCGATGCTCATGACAAAGCTTGGGCCGAGAACCTGGATCGCGTGAGCGGCGAAGCGGCGGAAAAATATCAGGACCGTTTGGAGGCTGCCTGCGATTCCTGGATCGTTTCGTCCGTGCGCCGCCTTAACGAGCATGGCCAGAACGTAATTGAATCCCTGATGCGTTCCGCTGATCAGGCCCTGCGCGATTCTTGTTCCAAGGTTTTCGACGGGCTTTCCGAGTTGATGAGGGACCGTGCGACAAATGCCGCCGGGGTGCCGGGGTTTACGCCTCCGCCGGACCGCGACTCGGGCGAAGCTCCCGGAGCCCACAATTTGGCGGCGTCCAAGGGCGCGAACGCCTGACCGCTCGCGCGGGCCTGCAATCAGTTACCTGCAATCGATCAATCGATTAATCAGCCGGCCGCAGCCTGCTTTTCTCCCGCAGCTTCCCGCACTGAATTCGCCACGTATGCTACTTGCTTTGCGGTTAACCGCGGATGCACCGGCAGACTGAGCACCCGGTCGCAAGCGCGCTCCGCGCGGGGAAACGTCCCCGGCGGGAACCCGAGGGATGAGTACGCGGGCTGAAGATGAACCGGCTTCGGGTAGTGGATGACGGTTTCGATCTCGCGGGCGGCAAGTTGCGCGACCATCGAATTGCGATTGCCCACATAGATGACGAATTGATGATAGACGCACTCGTCCCGAGGATCGTCCACGGGGATTTCCAGTCGCGCGCCGGCGAGCACACGGCGGTATTCGCGCGCGATTTCCTGCCGCCGGCTGGTCCATGCGTAGAGGCGGCGCAGCTTGATTCTTAGAACGGCGCCCTGAAATCCCTGCATGCGGTAGTTGTAACCCACAAACTCGTGCTCGTAACGGGCGGTCTGGCCGTGGTTGCGCGCCGCGCGCACGAACCTGGCGATCTGGTCGTCGTCGGTCGTTAGCGCGCCACCTTCGCCATATGCGCCGAGGTTTTTCGTGGGATAGAAACTGAAAGCCGCCGCATGGCCGAGCCCGCCGACTCGGCGGCCGCGATAACGTGCTCCATGCGCCTGGGCCGCGTCCTCAAGAATCCGTATGTTGTGGCGGGCGCCGATTTCGCGGATGGCGTCCATCTCCGCGGGACGGCCATAGAGGTGAATCGGCAGGATGACACGGGTGCGGGGCGTGATGGCCCGTTCGATCAAGTCGGGGTCGAGGTTGGCTGTGGCCGGATCTATATCCACGAAGACCGGCACGGCGCCGCAATAGGTGATCGCTTCGGCAGTGGCGAGGAATGTGTTCGGGCTGGTGATAACTTCGTCGTCCGCCTGCACGCCGAGCGCGAGCAGTCCCAGATGAAGCGCGGCCGTTCCGGTGCTGAGAGCGACGCAGTGCTTCGTGCCGCAGAAATCCGCGAACTCCCGCTCGAAGGCTTCGACTTCTTCTCCCAGGACGAACGAGGAATTCTGGCAGACGCGGTCGAGCGCCGGCAGAATTTCGTCCCGAAGCTCGGCGTACTCCGCTTTTAAATCGAGAACAGGAACCTTCATTGCTGGTTGCCTCGCGACACTCGCAACGCACTAGTGTACACGATGAGGCGCAGCGAGAGGCGTTGCGGAAGGGCGCCCGGTGTGTGCGCCCGAGCTCTGCGGCGGGGTTGCTCGGCTTTCAACGCATCCGAAAAAACCTGCTGACGAATTGGCGCGGTTGGTATCATATGAACAGCAACATCGTTGGTAGTCCCACACAAGACGGGATGGATTTACCGCTCGCTCGCATTGTACGGTGTCAACCCTTGGAGTCTCCGCATCCGATGGCGAAGGAAAAAACGAAGGCCGACCGCCGGCACCAGCGAATTGCGACGCCCAAGGGCGTCTGGGTGGCGTGGCAAGATGGCAAGCAGCAGAACGTATCGCGCGTCCGCGACCTGAACCTGGGCGGCCTTTTCATTGCTACGCCCACGCCGCTGGCGTTGGGAAGCACAGTTACGATATTGCTGTCGGTGCCGGAGGGTGAAATCCGCGGCCGCGCCACTGTGAGGAACATCGTCCCTCGCGAGGGGATGGGTGTTCAGTTCACCGAAATCAGCCAGCAAGATCAAGCGCGAGTGGAAAAACTTGTCACGCGCCTTTTGAGCGTCGAATCCAGCCTGCCGGGCTAGGGCAGCCTTGTTCGGCCGGAATACTATTGCCCAGCGCCTTTCCTCCGGATAGAATTCGCCAATCAGCCAGTCAAAAGGAGTTCCTCTATGAGCGACGATTTTGTCCCCGGGCAGCGCGTAGGTGACTACGAAGTCCTCGGAGTACTCGGCGCCGGAGGAATGGGCAAGGTTTACAAGGTGCGGAACGTAATCTCGGACCGCATCGAGGCGATGAAGGTTCTTCTGGCGAACCTGGCTCTCCAAAAAGAGCTGGCGGATCGGTTCCTTCGTGAAATCAAGCTCCTGGCGAGCCTGAATCATCCCAATATTGCCGCGCTGAACACCGCGCTCACGCTGGACAATCAACTCGTCATGATGATGGAGTACGTGGACGGCGTGACGCTCGCCTCCCGCCTCCAGCAAGGACCGATTCCTCCCGTGGATGCTGTGAATTACTCCGAACAGTTGCTGGGAGCGCTGAGCTACGCTCACAAATTGAACGTCATCCATCGCGACGTCAAACCCGCCAATATGATGCTGACTCCGAAGGGCGTGGTGAAACTGATGGACTTCGGCATCGCACGCCCGAACAACGACTCCGGCATGACGGTCACGGGCACCACGCTCGGATCGCTGAACTACATGTCGCCCGAGCAGGTGAGGGGCGAGCCGGTTGATCAACGCTCGGATTTGTACTCCATGGGTGTTTCGATCTACGAGATGGTGACTGGCCAATTGCCGTTTCGGGGTCACAGCAACTATTCGGTGATGTCCGCGCACTTGCAGGAGGTGCCACAACCCCC
>PMUS01000012.1 GCA_003166795.1 Acidobacteriota bacterium
ATCTGATGTAAATCTGCTGTGTAAAGGTGGTGTTGGCATGAGACTAGGGATGCGGTTTGGACTTTCTGCGATCGAGAAGCGTGACGTTTGGAGTCGCTGGAAGGCGGGACAGTCGCTGCATGAGATTGGGCGCGTTTTTGACAAGCCGCACAGCTGCATTCGCACTGTGTTGTTGCCTCGCGGCGGCATTCCTCCCGCTGCTCGTCGCCGCTCGCGATTGGCGCTCACCTTCGCGGAGCGAGAGGACATCTCCCGAGGGATCGCTTCTGGTTCCTCGATTCGTGAGATAGCGCGAGGTCTGGATCGCGCGGCCTCCTCCGTGTGCCGGGAGGTCGCTCGCCACGGTGGCCGTCCTGCCTATCGTGCCCATGATGCAGATCACCAAGCTTGGGTTGCGGCCTTGCGCCCGAAGAGATGTCTGCTTGCCCAGAACCGCAAGTTGCGTGACCTCGTTGCGAGTAAACTGATCCTAGATTGGTCACCCGAACAGATTTCCGGGTGGCTGAAGAACCAGTATCCCAACAACGAGAGCCTGCGCGTGTCCCACGAAACGATTTACCGGAGCCTGTTCATTCAAGCCCGGGGCGTATTGAAAAAAGAGCTGATGGGCCACCTGCGGTCGAAGCGGCGCATGCGCCGCTCGCGTCATTCCAGCGAGCATGGACAGTCACGCGGGCAGATCGTTGATGCCATCTCGATCCGCCAAAGGCCTGCGGAAGTCGAAGATCGAGCAATTCCTGGTCACTGGGAAGGCGATCTGCTGGCCGGTGGAAAGAACAGCTATATTGCGACTCTGGTAGAACGCCACTCGCGCTTTGCCATGCTGATTAAGGTGCCGAGCAAAGAAACCGAAGCTGTGGTTGCTGCTTTAAGTCAACATGTGCGCAAACTCCCTGCTTCACTAAAACGTTCGCTGACATGGGACCGCGGACTGGAGATGGCCAAGCACAAGGATTTTACGGTAGCCACGAAAGTGCAAGTCTACTTCTGCGATCCACAAAGTCCCTGGCAACGCGGCACCAACGAAAACACCAATCTGCTCCTGCGGCAATACTTCCCGCGAGGCACCGACCTGTCTGGTTATTCGCAAGCGCAGCTCGACCATGTCTCGCTGCGCTTGAATCAACGACCCAGAAAGACATTGGGATTCGAAACGCCAGCGAGTAAACTGCGCGCCAGTGTTGCGTCGACCATCTGAGCTGGCACGGATTACCGGACATGTTCGTACTGGGACCCACTTGTCCGGATAGCGTGTTAATCGGGAGTTGAGTGTTCCCCACCAGCTTTTTTTGCTTTATAACGGGCAGCCTGCTGAAACGCAGCAAATGCGCTAATCTGAAGCGCTCGGGTAGTCCGGAACAGGCACTGGCGACAATTAGCGGCAAGACAACCCCCTGATGCGGAGGCATTGTGCAGTTTCATCTGAGCGGATTCGAGCCGGGAGATCCGGAGATCGCTGATCCGTCCGAGCGATATTCCGCCTCGGGCGCACAGGATTCGGTCCCCGGGGATGTCGATGTCCTGATCGTGGGCTGCGGACCGGCAGGTCTGACGCTGGCAGCGCAATTGTCCGCGTTTCCAGATATTACGACGTGCATTGTCGAACAGAAGCCGGGTCGGATGCTCCTCGGCCAAGCCGACGGCATCGCCTGCCGCACCATGGAGATGTTCCACGCATTTAACTTCAGCGACCGCGTGCTGAAAGAATCCTGCTGGATCAACGAGACGACGTTCTGGAAGCCGGACAGCGAAAAGCCCGAGAACATCGCCCGCAGCGGCTGGGTGCAGGACGTCGAAGACGGGCTGTCGGAGTTTCCGCACGTCGTCCTGAACCAGGCACGCGTGCACGATTTCTATCTCGATTTCATGCGCCGGTCGGCCGCAAAAGTGGAGCCGTATTACGCGCGGCGCGTTGTGTCCGTTCAGCCGGCGGCGGGTCGTGGTGAGCGGGCGATCGTGATGCTCGAGCGGGTTGACCTCACGCACCCGGGACAGACGGAGACGGTCAGCGCGCGCTACGTGGTCGGCTGCGACGGCGCGCGCAGCACGGTGCGCACCTCGATCGGGCGCGAGTTGCGCGGCGATTCGGCCAATCACGCGTGGGGCGTCATGGATGTGCTGGCGGTCACCAACTTCCCGGACATCCGCTGCAAGTCGCTGATCCAATCTGCTCATGAGGGCAGCATCATTATCATCCCCCGAGAAGGCGGATATCTCGTCCGCCTGTATGTCGAGCTGACGAAACTCGACGTCGGCGAGCGGGTCGCAAGCCGCAATACCACCCTCGACGACCTGATTGCGAAGGCGCGGCGGATTCTCAACCCTTTCACGCTTGAGGTGAAAGAGGTCCCCTGGTGGTCGGTCTACGAGATTGGCCAGCGCTTGGCCGACAAGTTTGACGACGCGCCCGAGGATGAGATCGCGACGCGGCTGCCCACCGTGTTTATCGCTGGCGATGCCTGCCACACCCATAGCCCAAAGGCGGGGCAGGGCATGAACGTTTCAATGCAGGATGCGTTCAATCTTGGTTGGAAGCTTGCCGCCGTCCTGCGCGGGCGATGCTCGCCATCGCTCCTGCACAGTTACTCTGCGGAGCGGCGAGCCGTCGCCAAGGAATTGATCGATTTCGATCGCGAGTGGGCCGCACTGCTTGCATCAACACGTGGCGAGGGCGGAGGCGCGGATCCCGCAAGGACCCAGGAATATTTCGTCAGGCACGGGCGCTATACCGCGGGAACAGCGACGCACTACCGTCCGTCGGTCCTGACCGGCGCATCGGACTGCCAGCATCTAGCCGAGGGATTTGTTGTTGGGAAACGCTTCCATTCCGCGCCAGTCATCCGTCTCGCGGACGGCAAGCCGCTTCAGTTGGGCCACGTGGTTAGGGCGGATGGGCGCTTTCGGATATTCGCGTTTGCCGGAGCAGGGGATCCAGCGGCCGCAAATTCCGCTATCCGCAAGCTGTGTGACTTTCTCGCCACGGCCCCTGAATCTCCGGTGCGGAAGTATACGCGCTCCGGCGAGGATATCGACGCGGTGATCGATGTCCGCGCAGTTTTCCAGCAGGCGCATCGCGAGCTCGCCATTGAGAGTATGCCAGCGCCGCTACTCCCTTCGAAAGGACGGTACGGACTTCACGACTACGAAAAGATGTTCTGCCCCGAGCTCAAGGGTGGCCGGGACATCTTTGCGATGCGCGGCATCGATCGGGAGGCGGGGTGCATGGTCGTGGTACGACCGGACCAGTATGTCGCGCATGTGCTGCCGCTGGGCGACTTCGGGCAGCTCGCCGCCTACTTCGATGGCTTTATGCTGCCGGGCTAATGAGCCCGCCCGACGCTAGAGGTTCAACTGTTTCGGTTCCATGATCGCTCACTGAGGGCACGAAGGATCACAACGAATCATTCTTCGAACCAGACGTCCACCGTGAAGAGGCCCGATTAGTCGGATTACCGGACGAGTGGAACCAAATGTCCGGTTCGGGCGGTGGTCTCAATGGGTCGACGNNAGTCAGGTCAAACCCAACTTGTATTGAAAACAAAGGCTAAATCGCTCGCTAGGGTAAGATCGGTGGAAACATTACCCTGGCTGGGTTTTGACCGAGTACAGCGTTCAGATCGGTTCTCCCGGGGAGTATTGTCGCATCAATTGATTAGAAGGTGTTGCATCGACCGGTTGAGCTGGCAGCGTTTATCGGGACTTAGGCTTTTGATTACTCCTCACAGCTTCCGATCAGGGGCTTCAGGCGGTGGCGAGTCATATTAGGCTTTAGGGATTGTGATGAAGGCTTTGATCCTTGCTATCTGTTTTGTGTTTGCGTTTGGGCTGCGGCGCACGAAGTTACTGCCAACGGGATGGCCTCAGTTGATGGAGACTTGGCCAGCGACGATGGGAGTGATTCATATTAGGGGCGCAAAGCCAATATCTCTTTTATTTTCAGTGTGTCCACGCTGCCTGCGATGGTTGGCGTACAAGAACGGTGTAGGCACGCGCCGCTTCTAGGTCTCCTCATGTCAGTACTAAGGTACTAGAACCTGCCTCAATTTATGGACCGGACGAACTATCGACCGTCGCGGGGCTTCCCCCTAAAGTAGATATCGTCGCCCAATTCCGGGCTTTGCATCCATTGACGACGGGGATTACCCGAAAACACCGCGGATTCCTCGGTGTTCGCGATAGGGGCGCAGGGTTTTCCGGGCGAGATGAATACAGGAAAGGGTTTGATGGGGACGATTCTCCAAGCCAGAGATTTGAAGATCCGCTACCGGCCCGCGGAATCGGCGGAGCGCCAGGCTGTCGGTGGCGTGAGCTTTGACATGGCTCCTGGTGAAGTCCTGGGCGTGATGGGCGAGTCAGGGTGTGGCAAGACGAGCATTTCTCTGGCTTTGCTCGGGTTGCTCTCAAAGGATCAGGCAGACATCTCCGGCTCGATCTTGTTCCGCGGACAAAATCTGGTCGAGATGGACGAGCGCTCCCTTCGACGAATTCGCGGCGCGGAAATCTCCATGATGTATCAGGAACCGGGAATCGCGTTGAGCCCGCTAATGGCCGTTGGAGCGCAGATCGCGGAAGTCGTACACGCGCACCGCGACTGGAGTTGGAAGCAATGCCACGCGGAAGCACGTCACATGCTCGCGCGCGTTGGCTTGCCGTCAACGGACCGAATCATTTCGGCGTATCCCCATCAATTGAGTGGCGGGCAACTCCAGCGAGTTGTGCTGGCTCAGGCACTCGTTTGTCGGCCGTCACTGCTGATCGCCGACGAACCCACGGCCGCACTCGATGCGCGAAGCCAAGCCGATTTTGTCGCCTTGTTGCGCGAACTGAATCAGCAACTCAACATCTCGATCTTGCTCATCAGCCACACCCCTGAAATTCAGGCGAGCCTTGCCGATCGCGTCCTGGTGATGAAGGGCGGAGAAATCGTCGAGCAGGGACGCTTTGAGGATCTGTATTGGAAATCGTCGCACCCTGAAACGAGGGCTTTGCTGCGGCGTAATTCTGCCGTAGTCGATGGCGCGGACGCCGAATCGGAAGTCGTCGCGCAAGAGCAGCTGGTACGGTGAGGGGACTTTGAGAATGGACGCGAGACCACAGCTTGCACTCGACCGGCGTGAACCGCTCGTGCGCGTCCAGCACCTCAGCAAACAGTACGTCCAGCGCCGTCCTCTGACGCGTGCCAAGTTCACCGTGCAAGCTCTCGATGATGCGAACTTGACGATTTGGCGGGGCACAACGCTCGCGCTGATCGGCGAATCGGGTTCGGGCAAGTCCACGCTCGCCCGGTGCCTCGCATTATTGGAGAAGCCATCTGGCGGAGCGATCTGGTTCGCCGGCGAAAATCTGCTCGAGCTGAACGCCAAAGATCATTCAAAGTTTCACCGCCGGATTCAGCTGATCTTTCAAGATCCCACCTCGGCGCTGAACCCGAGATTGAGCGCCGCAGAAATTGTCGCGGAGCCGCTGGCAATTCAGAGAGAAGGAACGAAAATCTCTCGCCGCCGACGAGCATTGGAACTGATGGAACAGGTCGGCTTGCCTGCGCGGTGGGAGCACAAGCGCCCGCTCGAATTCAGCGGCGGCCAGCGCCAGCGCCTCGCAATCGCCCGTGCGCTGGCGCTCGAACCGCAATTGCTGATTCTCGACGAGGCTCTGTCGAGCCTCGATCTCGCGAATCAAGAAATGCTTCTGGAGCTGCTGGCCGATCTGCAAGCGGCGCACTCGCTGACTTACCTGCACATCTCTCACGATTTGCGCCTGGTGTCGCAGTGCGCCGACGAAGTTGCCGTGATGAATGAGCGAAAGATCGTGGAGCAGAAAAGCGCGGCGGAGCTTTTCGCCAACCCGGAACATCCCTACACGCGAGAGCTTCTGGCGGCGATGCCGTCTCTGGAATCCATCTGCCTGGAGCGCTCGGCATAAATCGATGAGATACCTCGCCCATCGGCTGATCCATGCGACGCTGCTCCTGCTCGCCATTTCGTTCTTTTCGTTCGCGCTGCTTCAGCTCGCGCCCGGCGACTACTTCGACTCCATGCGGCTGAATCCTCAGATGTCGCGGCAGACGCTCACCGGCATGCGCTCAGAATACGGCCTCGATCGGCCGCTTCCCGTACGATACGGGCACTGGCTCGTATCGCTTCTGCACGGTCAGCTTGGCGTTTCGCTTGCGTCGCGCGGCCCTGTGGCTCCCGTGCTGCGCGTGCGCGCTCGTAACACGCTCGTGCTTTCCGGCACCGCGACATTATTCGCGTGGCTGCTCGCCCTCCCGATTGGAATCTGGAGCGCGACCAAACGGGGCGGTTGGGCGGACCGGATTTGGAGCGTGGCCACGTCGGCGCTGCTGACGATTCCGGATCTCGTCCTCTTCCTTGGACTGTTGCTTCTTGCGATTCGCACCGGCTGGTTTCCGACAGGTGGAATGAGGACGGAAGCGGCGGCCGACTTGGGTTTGTGGAGCAGCGCCAAAGATTTTGCGCTCCATTTGATTCTTCCCGCCTTTGGAGTGGCGCTTGTCAGTTTGCCTGTTCTGGTCCGCCACATCCGAGCGGCGATGATCGAGGCGCTCGACTCACCGTTCCTACGGGCGGCCCGCGGCCACGGCATTCCGAACTCACGATTGCTGTTCCGCTACGCACTGCCCGCCGCGTCAAACCCACTGATCTCGCTGCTTGGATTCTCGGTCGCGACGATGTTGAGCGTCTCCGCGCTCGCGGAAATCGTATTGAGCTGGCCGGGATTGGGTCCGCTTCTGGTGGAATCGATTCTCTCGAGGGATGTGTATGTGGTAGTCGCGATCGTGATGCTTTCTTCCGTTTTTCTTGTGGCGGGCAATTTGTTTGCGGACCTGCTCCTTTTCGCAAGCGATCCGCGGATTCGAATGGAGTGACCAGGTGACGCATCGGCACAAACTTTGGGGCGCGCTGATTTTGCTGGCGTGCTTTCACGCCCTGGTGTTCTTCGCGGGATTCTTCGCGCCCTACGATTTCGCGACCCACAATCGTGAGCTGGCCTTCGCGCCGCCGACGCGCATTCATTTCGTGGACGCGCAGGGAAAGTTCCACGCCAGACCGTTTGTGTACGGCCTGAAGAACGACCCGGCAAACAGCGGAATCTATGCGACGGATTCGACGCAGGTCTATCCCGTCCACTTCTTCGAGCGCGGCTCAGCCTACAAGCTTGCTGGAATATTCCCATCGCGTTTGCACCTCTTCGGCGTGGACGATCCTGGCCGGATCTTCTTGATGGGCACGGACGCGTTCGGGCGCGACCAATTCTCCCGATTTCTTTACGGCGGCCGGATTTCACTGATGGCAGGGTGGATCGCCGCGGGTCTCTCGCTGCTGATTGGAATCATCGTGGGAACGCTTGCAGGATTCTATGGCGGCTGGATTGATCAAATTCTCATGCGTGGGGGAGAGCTTTTTCTCGCTCTGCCCTGGCTCTATCTTCTGTTCGCGGTGCGCGCCGCGCTGCCGCTGCACATTGCCGAGTGGCAGGTTTTCCTTTTGCTGATCGCCGTGATGGGATTGATCGGCTGGGCGCGTCCAGCTCGCCTGATTCGCGGCGTCGTTCTCAGCGCGAAGGAGCGCAATTTCGTACTCGCGGCACGGGGATTCGGCGCTTCGGACGCCTACGTGATATGTCGCCACGTCCTCCCTCAAACCTACGGCGTCGTGCTCACGCAGATGACGCTACTGATTCCGCAGTACGTCCTTGCCGAAGTAACACTGAGCTTCCTCGGGCTCGGTGTCAGCGAGCCTATGCCTAGCTGGGGCACGCTGCTGGCTGCTTTGCAGCAATACTACGTTTTGTCCTCGTTTTGGTGGATGTTCTTGCCGGCTCTCTTCCTGATCCCCGTATTTCTCCTCTACTACGCCGCCGCCGATGCTCTGCAGGAACGCCTGTCGTCCGTGCCGCTATAAAAACCTAGTAATCTTTGCTAAGAGTTGAGCTTATGCAAAGAGTACGTTTCTGGAATTATTTCGCCGTTCTCGCTGCGGCGATTATCTGCATCGGCTCAGCGGCAATTGCTGCGCAGTCGGATGCGGGCGAAGAGCGCATGGTCGCGGAGAGCGCTTCGGGGCGCGCCGGTGGCCGGCTCGTCATTGCAATGCGCTCGGAGCCGAAAACTCTAAATCCGGTTCTGGCTCAGGACGCTCCTTCGCGCGATGTGATTCGCTGCCTGACGGCCGACCTGATTCATATCAACCGCGCGTCGCAAGAGACGGAACCCGCGCTCGCAAAATCGTGGACCGAATCCCGCGACGGCAGACAGTACACGCTGCGCCTCCGGCGCGGCCTGCGATTCTCGGACGGACAGCCTCTCGATGCGGACGATGTCGTATTCAGCTTTCAAGTCTACCTCGACGAAAAAATCGATTCACCGCAGAGGGATCTGCTGGTCGTCGGCGGGAAACCGATCTCGGTCGCGAAAGTGGATCAATACACGGTCCGATTTGAAATGGCCCAGCCCTATGCCGCCGCCGAGCGCCTGTTCGATGGCATCGCCATTCTTCCGCGGCACCTCCTCGAGAGCGTTTATCGAAAAGGCGGCTTTTCGGATGCATGGAACATCTCGGTGGCGCCGAGCGAATTCGCAGGCCTCGGACCATTTCGCCTGAAAGAGTACGTTCCGGGGCAAAGAATCGTCCTCGAGCGCAATCCTTACTATTGGAAGCAAGATCAGAGCGGCCGCCGGCTTCCGTATCTCGATCAGGTAGTATTCCTGTTCGTGGCCAGCGAAGACGCGCAGGTCATACGCTTCCAGGCGGGAGATGCCGACATTTTGACGAGATTCAGCGCGGAAAATTTTGCGGTTCTGGAAAAGCAGCAAGAGGCGAAGCACTATCACCTCGACGATTTGGGAGCCGGGCTCGAATACAATTTCTTTTTCTTTAATTTGAATAGCGTGGACTCGAAGGCGCTGCCCGAAATTGCGCGAAAGCAGGCGTGGTTCCAGGACAAGCGTTTCCGGCAGGCCGTTTCAGATGCGATTGACCGCGACAGCATCGTCCGCCTCGTCTACAACGGGCGCGCGACATCGCTATGGACGCAGGTAACTCCCGGAAATCGCTTGTGGATCGATCCGGGCATTCCTCACCCGGCTATGTCCGTCACGCATGCACGCGAACTCCTGCAGTCCGCCGGGTTCTCTTGGAAAAGCGATGGCGCTCTGGTGGACAGCCATGGCAGCCCCGTCGAGTTTTCGATCCTCACCAGTTCTTCGAACGCTCAGCGCGTGAAGATTGCGACGCTCATTCAGGACGATTTGAGCAAATTGGGCATAAACGTTCAAATTGCCTCGCTCGAATTTCACACCATGGTGGATCGCCTGTTGACGACCCACGATTACGAGGCTGCGGTTATGGGTCTGGTCAGCGGCGATGCCGATCCCACATCCGAGATGAATGTCTGGATGTCCAGCGGAGACACGCACCTCTGGCATCCGAATCAAACTCAGCCTGCAACACCCTGGGAAGCGGAAATGGACCGGTTGATGCAACAGCAGCTCATCACGCTCGACTATGCAAAGCGGAAGCGGCTGTATGACCGCGTTCAAGAAACCGTGGCCGACGAGCTGCCCGTCATTTGCCTGGTAAGTCCGAATATTCTGGTGGGAGCCAGCGATCGGGTCGGGAATTTTCACCCGGCGATCTTGGATCCTTACACGCTCTGGAAT
The DNA here is from genome assembly GCA_003166795.1 of Acidobacteriota bacterium. Lineage (GTDB taxonomy): Bacteria > Acidobacteriota > Terriglobia > Acidiferrales > UBA7541 > Palsa-295. The sequence continues at coordinate 9,683 of PMUS01000012.1, forward strand.
ATTGATCAGCTCTACATCCAATAAGACTGGCGGCTACCGGCCCGATGGTCACTCGCGATCGCGCGATTCAGGACGACAAGTTCAAAGCGTGGCCGGACCCGCGCCTGGTGCGAGAATGCCTCAAGGGAAATGAAGAGGCCTGGTCCGCTTTGGTGGACAAATATAAAAACCTCATTTTTTCCATTCCGGTGAAATATGGTTTTTCACCTGACGATGCCACGGACATCTTTCAATCGGTTTGCCTGGAATTGCTTTCGCAGTTGCCGAACCTGCGCAATCCGCAGGCCCTGCCGAAATGGATCATGCAGGTAACCGCCCACAAATGCTTTCATGGGAGGCGCCAGCAGCAGCGCACCGAAGTCACCGATCCGAATGACCCAAAGTTTGAACAAAGCACGCCGTCCCGCGCGGAAAGCATTTTGCGGGAGGCGGAAGACGAGCAGAATTTGCGGCAAGCGGTGGCGGCGTTGCCGCCTCGCTGCCAGCAGCTTATTCGCATGCTTTTTTTTGAGGAACCGGCGCGCCCCTATCAACAGGTGGCGCGGACGCTCGGAATCGCTCCAGGCTCGATTGGGTTCATCCGCCAACGATGCCTTGAGCGCTTGCGCAAAGGTCTGATTGACGCGGGGTTTTCGTGAAGCCACCGGCAAAGAAACCGCCTCTGTCCGAAAAAATGCTCGGGGATATGGCGAATCTCACGAGCGAGGCGAGCCGGAATCGCTTTCTAACGCGCCGCCGACTCTATCGCGAACCGGTTCTCAGCCAGCTGAACGACGTCGTCCGTGCCAAGCTGCGCGCGGACACGCGGCAGGCTATGGCCCTGGCGGAATCTGCCATCGCCATCGCGCGCCGGTTGCGCAACCAGGAAGCGCTCGGTCGCGGTCTTCGCTCCAAAGCAACTGCCCTCAACATCATGGGCGACAATCGCAAAGCGCTGGAGGTTCACGAGCAGGCTCTTCGCGTCTTTCGTAAGATCCCCAACCCGGAAGAAGAAGCACGCACGCTGATTCCTTCCATTCAACCGCTGATCATGCTCGGTGAATATGACAAGGCATTCGAGGCTGCCGAAAGCGCCAAGAAAATCTTTCTCCGCCTGGGGAATCACCAGCGCATCGCGCACGTGGAGATCAACCTCGGAAACATTTATCACCGGCAGGACCGTTTCGAGGAAGGTCTTGCCTGCTACGAACGCGCTTATGAAGCGTTACTGCCGTTCCGCGATTCGGAGGGGCTCGCGGTCGCTCTCTACAACATGGCTGTCTGCCTGATCACGATGAATGATTTCCCGCGCGCGCTCGCGACCTATCAGCGAGCGCGTGCGATGTGCGTCGAACACGGAATGCCGCTTCTCGTGACGCAGGCGGACTACAACATCGCGTATTTGTATTACCTCCGCGGCGAATATAGCCGCGCGATCGAAATGCTGCGCGCCACCAGAGAGGAATGCGAGAAAAACGGGGACGCATACGTTCTGGCTCTCTGCTACCTGGATCTGTCCGAAATATACCTGGAACTCAACCTGAGCGCGGAAGCGAGAGAAACGGCTCACGAGGGGTATCTCCGTTTTCAGAAGCTGGGAATGGGCTACGAGGAAGCCAAATGCCAGGCATACGAGGCGATGGCTTTCAGTCAGCTTGGCAAGCCCCTGCGCGCGCTGGAATTGTTCGCGGAAGCGCGGCCGAAATTCGTACGCGAAAAAAATCTCGTCTGGCCGTGGCTCACCGATCTGTACCAGGCCGTCGTGCTCTTCGACGAGGGGCGCCTCTTTGAAGCGCGCCGCCTGTGTTCGGCTGCGGCGGGCTTTTTTGACAGCTCATTTTTGCCGGGAAAGGCCGTGCTCTGCCACCTGCTCCTCGCTCGCATTTGCTTGCGGACGGGCGAGCTTCTGGTCGCTCGCGCGGAGTGCACACACGCGCTCGATCGCCTGGCTTCGCTCGAGGCCCCGATGCTTCGCTATCAGGCGGAATTTCTGATGGGCCAGGTGCAGCAATCATCGGGAGATTCTTCCGGAGCGTACGAATCGTGCCAGCGGGCGCGGGAAGCGCTGGAAACCCTGCGCAGCAGCCTTCGCGGTGAAGAACTCAAAATCGCGTTCCTGAAGAACCGCCTGGAAGTGTACGAATGCCTCGTGGAATTGTGCCTGGGCGACGGAGGTCCAAAATCCGCCGAAGAATCATTTGGCTATATGGAATTGGCGAAATCCCGCAGCCTGGCGGAACTTCTCGTGCAGCACGGCAATGCAATTCAGGCCGGTGACACAGGCCAGAGCGAGCTGGTGCGCCGCATACGGGAAATGCGCGAGGAGCTCAATTGGTATTACCGCCGCATCGAGCTCGAACAGTTGCGCGCAGATGACCCGTCCCCCCAGCGAATCGAAAAGCTTCAGAAACAAGCGCTGGCCCACGAGAACGAGCTGCTTCGCGCTTTCCGGCAGATTCCTTCGTCGGCTGCCGGAGAGGGTTTGGGATTGGGGAACGCGATCGGCTCACTGGAAAGCATTCAAGAATCTTTGCCCCCGGACGCGACATTGATTGAGTATTTCAGCGTCAAGGACCAGTTCATCGCCGCGGTTGTCACGCGTGATGGCCTCGAAATCGTGCCGGTCACACCCGTGTCGCGCGTAGTAAACGTGATTCGCATGTTCCACTTTCAGATTTCCAAGTTCCGCCTCGGCGCGGAGTACGTTCGGACGTTCGAGAAGACGCTGCTGGGCGCCGCGCAGGCGCACCTCGGCCAGCTCTATCAGGAAGTGCTGGCGCCGCTGCGCAGCCGTCTCCATGGAAAACATCTCGTCGTCGTGCCGCACGGCGTCCTACATTATCTTCCATTCCACGCACTTTTCGACGGCGCCGGATACCTGATTGATTCCTTCACGGTTTCCTACGCACCCAGCGCCAGCATTTTCGCCCACTGCCAGCGAAAGCCCTCGCGCGCGTCCGGCTCGTCTCTAATCCTGGGAGTTCCGGATTCTCAGGCTCCGCTCATTCTTGACGAGGTACAATCCGTCGCCGGGATTCTGCCCGATGCCGAGCTGCTCGTCGGCGCCGAGGCCAACGAGGCGGCGCTCCGTGAAAAAGGATCGCACAGCCGGCTGATTCACATCGCCACGCACGGCAGCTTTCGTCAGGACAATCCCATGTTCTCCGGGATCCGTCTCGGCGGCGCCTACCTGAGCCTTTACGATCTCTACCAACTGAAGCTGGAGGCTGAGCTGGTCACCCTGAGCGGATGCGCGACCGGGCTCAACGTAGTCGCTCCCGGCGACGAACTCCTCGGCCTGATCCGCGGACTGCTCTTCGCTGGGGCGCAATCGCTGCTGCTGACGCTTTGGGACGTTAACGACCGAAGCACTGCGGACTTCATGACTCGCTTTTACCGGCGCGTCACGGATGGCGAGGGTAAGGCCTCCGCCCTCCAAGGCGCCATGCAGGAATTGCGTGACGACTATTCCCACCCCTACCATTGGGCCCCTTTCACATTGATAGGAAAGGTCTTACCGGCCTAACCCAGCTCGCTGATCTTCTTCTTGCTTACCTATATTTTTTGGCCGTCGGCACACCCTTATGTGTTGAGCATGGGAAGTGGCGGCGGAGCCCCTGGATGGGGCGCGAGGAACTCAAATTTTCGGGGGGAACGCGATGGAACACTATTCGTTGGACAAGTGGGCGGATTTCGCCCGGCAGGTGATTGGAGAGCAGGAAAGAGCTGAAATGCAAAGCCATCTCGAAAACGACGGTTGCACCAAATGCTCCGAGGTTTTGGGCCTGTGGCAACGCGTTCAAGACGTTGCCCGGCACGAGCATAGCTACCAGCCGCCCGATAGCGTGGTCCGCTCCATAAAGGGCACGTTTGCCCTTCATGGACCGCGCCGGGCTGGCCGCGCGGCGCTCGCCGTCGCGGAACTGCTGTTTGACAGCGCGCGGAACCCGCTGCCTGCCGGCGTCCGGTCTACCGGGACTGCTCTGCGCCAACTGCTCTATGGCGCCGGTAACTATCGAATTGACGTGCGAATAGAGCCTCAACCCGATTCTCGCAAGGTGGCCGTGGTAGGGCAGGTTCTTAACTCCGCCGAACCGGATGAGGCCATCGGTGTCGCGCCTGTAAGCCTGGTGAGGGGCGGCAAGGTTTTGGCGACCTCCGTCACGAGCCCGTTTGGAGAATTCGACGTTGAATGCGACCTCGGGGGGCCTCTCGAGTTGAGAGTCCAACTCCCTGCGAAGGAGCTTCGCCTGCCTTTGACGGAGCCGATCCTCCGGGACGTCACCGAGCATTTGGAAATATCTGATTCAAAGGGGGTTAGAAAGCCCCCTCGGCGAATTAGAAAACGTACTAGGACGAAGGTCTAATGCGAGAACCGCGAAAAGTAGCCGTTTGTACTATAGCCGAACATTCGTTGTTCGGACGAAACTTGGACCGTGGCAGTTGCACGGACGACGGGCTACTGAGTCGGAACGCAAAAGGGGTACCAGCAATCATGAAACGTCGAATCTGGCTAATCATGCTTCTTTTCATCGGCCTAACCGGCCGCCCGGCCGCAGCTCAAGGCGTAGTGGGAGGGCTGCTCTCCAACGTCGGAAGTAATCTCTCGAGCCTGACGACGCCACAACCCGGCGTTATCGTGCGCACGAATCTTGGCCTCGGCGGGCTGAAGTTCGTCTGCCTGCTCCATGGATGCACGGTCGTCGGCAACCTGGACGGAAACCTCAACCAGGTTTTCCTGGTCAGGCCTGTTAAGGGACTTCTGCCGAACCTTCTGGCCGACGTGCTCAATCTAGTTGCGGGAATTATCGACGCCGAACCGGATCAAGTTTTGCAAATTCCGCCGGACCCAGCGAGCCAACAAACTTCGAACGCGCCCCCGGCCGGACTTTGGAATACAACCCCGGTGAACTATTACGGGACAACCGTAACGGAAGGCTACGTTAACCAGCCAGCCGCCCAGATCATCCAGATTCCCCAGGCTCAGAACGCTTTCAATGTGACCGGTGCGGGAATCGTTGCCGATATTGACACGGGCGTTGACCCTAACCATCCGGCGTTTCAGGGAGTTCTACTTCAGGGCTACGATTTCACGCGCAATCAACCGGGCGGCTCCGAAATGAACGATATTTCGATGAGCGCTCCCCCGCCTTGCGGTTCTTGCCCCGCCGCCTATGTGAACCAGCACACGGCAGCGATGCTGGATCAGCATACCGCCAGCATGCTCGACGGCACCGCGTATGAGGCGTTTGGACACGGAACGATGGTCATGGGCGTCATTCACCTTGTTGCCCCGACCGCAAAGCTCCTGCCTCTAAAGGCATTCAGCGCGAACGGGAACGGCTCGCTTTCGAATATTCTCGCCGCAGTCTACTTCGCGGTGCAGAACAAAGCCAATGTGATCAACATGAGCTTCGACATGACGCAGGGCTCAACGGAGCTGACGGACGCGATCAACTACGCCAATAAAAACAGTGTCATCTGCGTGGCTTCCTCCGGCAATGACGGCGCGAATGAAATGGTCTATCCGGCGGGATTGCAGAACGTGATGGGCGTTGCGTCAACGAATAACCAGGACCAGCGTTCGAGCTTCTCCAATTATGGAAATCAAATCGTTTGGGTCGCCGCGCCGGGCGAGGGCATCATTACGACCTACCCCTTCGGAATTTATGCCGCGGGGTGGGGAACTTCGTTCAGTTCGCCCTTCGTTTCCGGCACTGCTGCGCTGGTCTACAATATGCAACCGACGACCAATCAAAACCAGGCGGCTTGGGCGATTTCTCATGCGAAGTTCGTTGGCCTGAACATGGGCAACGGGCGCCTGAACGTGGACTGGACATTATCGTCGCTGAGTCCGATCCAGGGCTTGCTTCAGCTTCAGTAGAACAGGTCACATCCTCTCATGCTGACAATGACCAGCCCGCTAACGAACGCTTTCACACCGTCCAGCGGCATTGATGATGGTTCGGAAGCGCTGTCGTTGTCAGCCAGCCTTTTGAACCGGGTCGCGCGTCAATGCTCTCCCGGGGTTCTGCACGTCAAGGAGATGGAAGAGCAGCTGTCCGCGCTTCGCACATCTTTGATTTGCGCCTTTAATCAGCTTCTGGATCTCAAGGATCTCAACACCGGAGTTCACAGCACGCGGCTGGCTGAATGGGCGCTGCACGTTGCGGGAGAACTTGGCCTGGACGAGACCTCGCTTTCCGATATTGAAGTGGCCGCGCTGCTACATGACATCGGGAAAATTGGAATTCCCGATGCCATTCTCCAAAAGCCCGCGAAGTTGACCAATGAAGAATATGACCTGATGAAGAGGCATCCCGAATATGGCTGGGCGGTATTGCGACACGTTCCGGGGATGGAACGCGCCAGCCTGATGATCTTGCATCACCACGAGAGCTACGACGGCAGGGGCTATCCGGCTGGACTCAAGGGTGAGGAAATTCCGATTGGATCGCGCATTGTTTCCGTAATTGACGCGTTTGACGCTATGGTCTCGTCGCGTCCCTATCGCGAAGGCCTCCCGTTCGAGGAAGCCGAACGCCGGCTGCTGCAAGCGCGCGGAACGCAATTCGATCCGGAAGTCGTTGATAGTTTTATTCCCCTCGCGCGCGCGGAAATGTTGTCCGTGTTTGCGGCGGCGGGCACCTCGGTCTCAGCCGCCCTGTAGGAACCTCGATTTCAGGACTTCATGCGCGGGCGCTCGCATCCGGTCGCGAGCCTTTGAGCGCGTAATAAAGAATATAGAGATAGCACACGGCCGGCAGAATGAACGCGTGCTGAATTCCGATGTGGTCAGCGAGCCCCCCCTGAATTTCGGGAATGATCGCTCCCCCTACGATCGCCATCACCAGAACTCCGGAACCGTCACCGGTTAACGGTCCGAGCTTCGCGACGCCCAGAGCAAAAATGCTGGGAAACATGATGGAATTGCACAAGCCCACGAGAAGGATGGCCCACATCGCCGCGTGACCCGTGGTAGCCATCGAGGTCAGCACGAGCGCGCACGCTCCAATCGCGGCCGCCGCCAAAACGGTTCCCGTGCGCACTTTTCGCAGGACACCCGCGCCGATGAATCGGCCAATCATCGCACCGCCCCAATAGAGCGAAACATAGCGAGCCGCGATTTTCGCGGGCAAATCTCCAATGTTGGGTTGGCCGAGGTAGTTGACCAGAAAGCTCCCGATGGCGACCTCGGCTCCGACGTAAGCAAAAATTGCGACGGCTCCGAGGACCAAGTGACGATGGCGCCACACGCTCCCGGCAGCTGCGGACGACCCGCTGGTGCGCTGGGCCTCCGGAATGGGAGGCAGATTCGCCATGGAGATGATGACGCCAAGGACAACCAGCGCGAGGCACAGGCCGAGATACGGCAGCTTTACCGAGGAGGCTTCGTGCAACCGATATGCCTGCAGCGCCTGCGCCGACATCAGCCGCAACTCATCCACGCTCTTGGGAGCCGCGCTGAGAATGAAAAGGCCGCCGAGTAACGGACCGAGGAACGTCCCAAACGAATTGAACGCCTGGGTGAGATTCAAGCGGCTGGATGCGGTTTTCGCGGGCCCTAGAACCGTCACGTACGGATTCGCGGCGACCTGAAGAGCCGTGATCCCGGCGGCGAGAACGATCAAAGCCGCTAGGAAAAGCGGAAACGACGGTACGCTCGCGGCGGGCACGAAAAGCAACGCGCCGACGCCCATGGTGAGCAGGCCGGCGACCATGGCCTTCTTGTAGCCGATCCAGTCGATCAATTTCCCCGAAGGAATCGAAAAAACAAAATAGGCGGAGAAGAACGCAAACTGGATGAGCATCACCTCCGCATAGTTCAAGTCAAAAATCGACTTCAGATGCGGAACCAGAATGTCGTTCAGAGATGTGAGAAATCCCCACATGAAAAACAGCGTTGTGACCGTGGCCAGCGCGCCTGCATAGCGCCCGGTTTCGGGCGGTGCGGGAACTCCGGACGGAGCCTCAGTGCGTGTATTCATCGTGGTTTCGGCACGGACCAAAAGTATCCCGACTCCTGGCGTAAGGCAATCCGGGGATTTTCTACGTTTCCATCAGGGTTTATCTTTCAGCGCCGTCGGGATCATTGTGGAGTCAACGCCGGTTATGTTTTTTCCTCTGGACTTAAGAGGCTCGTCCAGCCATTGACGGTTTTCGTAGTTGTTTTTCCCGCCGGCCGATCCTGCCGAGGACTACAAATTCGGCGACGCTGATCGCGGCAATCGCCGCCATCATGTACCACCCTGCTGCGAATCGTCCGGTCCAGTCGCGCAAAGCCCCCAGCATCTGCGGACCAAGGTATCCGCAAACTCCGGCGCCCAGACTCACGATTCCCATCACGTTCCCGGTCTGTCGTCCGCGGAGAACATCGGCGGCGATCCCATATATCTGGTTGGTTGCGGTGAAACCGATACCCAGAATTGCCGCCGCGCCGATTCGGAATACGATGAGGTGGCTCGTCGTCATCGCCAGGCACGCAGGCACGAGAAGCGTCATCAAAGTTCCCATGATGATCCACTTGTTGTACCGGTCCATGAGATATCCAACGAGCAAATTCAGAAATATTGCGACAACATACCCACTGCTGATGATCCACGAAGCGGCAACGGCATCGAGCTTGAATATGGATGCAGCGGCCGAGGGAACGAAGAAAGTGATACTAAACGACGGCATGCCGACGAGTCCGAAAAGCAGCGCGAGCGCCCACACGATAGGCATCCGGAATGCGCTGGGCGCGCCTACAACGCTCGTGCGAGTTTCGCCGATCGAATGTGCCTCCGCACGCTCCGCTCCCGTCGAGAGATCCTTGTAGAAGACCGCGACGACTACCGCTCCCAACAGGGCCGCGCAGCCGAAAGCGCGAATGCCGTCCCGCCACCCGAACGCCTGCCCAATTGAACTTCCGAACGGCGCCCCGATCACCGATGCGAGAGACGACATTGCGCCGAGGATTCCCATCGATCGCCCTCGCAGCGACGGCGGACACGTCAGCCCGATGGCCGTCAGCACGCAGACGAATGCGAAGCGATAGCCCGTGATCCAGAGACCGCGTCCAAGGAACGCTTGAGTAAAACCCCCGGCTACGCTCAGCGCTCCCAATCCAAGCGCCACAACAACAAGGCCAGCGATCAGGACCCGTTTCTCTCCAAAATATTTCGCCGCGATTCCGGCCGGCACGCTGAGAACGATTGCCAGCAGTCCGTACATTCCCGTGAACAGTCCAATCTGCGAATAGGACATTCCAAACGCTTGTTGAATGTGCGGCAGCAGCGGCGCAAAACCGAGGCTCGAAATCTGCAGCGCCATCATGCCGAAAAGCGTGGCTGCGAAGGGTATGACCCACTGTTTGATCGGCGTTTGCGCTTCCGTCACAAGCGCTCCTCGATGAATCGCCCCACGCGCTCGACCATTTTAGCGGCATTCCAGTTTCGAGGATCGACCATGTCCGCGAAAACTGGAAGCACGGGAATGCCCGCGCGCTCAAGCGCGCGTTCAATGAAGCGGTTTCCGGTGGCGGAAGGTCTGGTGCCGAGCGGCGTGAGCACCAGCGCGCCGTCAATACGATGCCGTTTCGCCTGATCCACGATCCACTCATTCGCCCACGGCGGCATATGAAGTTGTTCGTTCATGCTGACCGTCCGGCTTGCCAGCGCCTCCAGCGGATCCTCGAGCCCGTAGCGAATATAACCGTCGGGGCCGAACGCCAGGTACATGGACCACACGAATACGGCGCCGTGCTTTTGTTCAAACGCTGTGTAGAAATCGGTGTCGTGCCACAGCCCCGCGCCGACCCACATGAGGCGCCGCCGTTCCCCCGGATACGCGGCGATGCCTGCGTCCACGCGCGCCTTCACTTCATCTCGAAAATTCTTCGCGTGTTGAATCGCCCATTCGCTGCCGCGGAGCCATTGCGCCGCCATCACGTTGGTGATCTGCTCGTTCATGCGCACGGGAGTTTTCGGCGCATTGCAGATCAACTCGCGGACTTCCTCGAAATACTCCTCCTGCCGGTTCACGCCTTCCATCAGCGTGCGCAAGGCCGCTCGGTCGAAAGCGCGGCCTGTGATGCGTTCGAGCGTGCGGATCAGAACGCGAAACTGTGCGACGGTTAGATCGAGCCGGTGCTGCTCGAATAATTCGCGCCAGCGATGGCGGCTGAGTTCCCACCAGCGCGGCGGCAGCTCGGTGGCGCCGGGATTATCCAGCGCGAAGAACTCGGTTCCGAGCGCCTCCGACCAGATAGAGAAGACTCGCTGGATGCAATCGCAAGTGAGCCGCGCGGCGATCATTGCGGGTTTGGGCAGGCCGCCCCAGGGAGCTTCTCCGGGATCGTCCGCTAAGGTGCAGGCCATCGACAGGCTGCAATACCGGCAAAGTCCGTCGTGGAATCCCATCGCGTTCATCGCATCGAGATATTTTGGCGCAAGGCGCTTCGCGGAGATCACGGCGGACCACCATTGATTGCTCACCGCCGGCAATCCCATCACTTGGAAAATCTCGAATGGCATGTCCGCCTGGAGAATCGCGTAGGGCCGATGGCTCTCGAAAACGTCGCGGCGCAACTGCGCGAACCACTCCTTTTGATACGCGCCCGCCGCCACTGTGGACTGCAATTGTTTTTCGGACATCGATTCCTAACGCTTCCGCGCGATTTCTTTCACAAATCGCTCGATGCTCTCGTGCGATTCCGCGCTTAGCTTTTCGGCGCCTGAATCTTCGCGCACGATGAGGCTGGGAATGCCGAGCTTCTCGAGAAATCGTTTTTGCCTCGGATAGTCCCAACCCAGCACGTAATCTTCCGGCGGCAGGTAGAACACAACGCCATCCACGCCTTTACGCACGTGAGATTCAAACCATCGGTCCGCGGCATCGGGCGGAAACACGCGTGGACTCGGCGCGTCCAGATAATAGTGATCGAAAATAGCCTTCACAGCGTCGCCGTTCGCACTGATATCCACGCCGACACTTCTGGTTCCCCACCAATCGTCTTCCGCGACCACAATCGCACCATGCGATTCGAGCGTGGCGTGCAGCCGGACGTGATCGAGTGGCGCGCCCTTTACGATCAACCGCGCGCCGGGCAGAGGCCCCCCTCGTTCGAAATTGTCGGCAGCTTCCGAGGCGAGTTTCGCGTATTCCGCGCGAGCCATGAGCCAATACGCGCCAATCAGCGGAAGCGCTTCCGTCCCGCTCAGTCGCGGAACGCCTTCCCGGAGCCGCAGCACCCGGCGAACTGCCGCGCGAGCCGCGTTGGATTCAACGACTGCCTCGGCAATGTCTCGCGCCGCAATCGGGCGCCCGGCGATTTCTTCCAGTTGCCGCTTCAATTCCTCAGTCCGCGAAATTCCATAGGCATGCGTTTCCGCCGACTGCGAATGCAGCAGGCCGTAGAGATAAACCGGCGGCATTCCGTCGCGCGAGCCTTCGCGCGCTACCTCGCGCAGGTAGAGGAAAAGTTTGTATTCCTGCTCGGACGTGCGCGAAAGGACGATGGCGCGAAGGAAGTCCAACTCTCCGCCGACGGCGCTCTCGAAGATCTGGCGGATTCGCGCCTGAAAGACGTTCTTCTCCATGAATTCGTCGGCTGCCGGAGTGGCGCACTGGGCGGGACGCAGCATCACCGGAAAAAATCCTGCCGCGCGTATCAATTCCGATGGAACGGTGTTGGACGTGAGTCCTACAACCGGGACGCCGGCGCGATGTGCTTCCATCGCCTGCGCCATCGGATTTTCATAATGCCATGCCAGTTGACTGGCCGCGCTATTCGACTCGGGCATCGTGAACGGTTCAGATCACTTTTCGCGCGCGCAAGGCCTCGATTTTTTCGCGTGAATATCCCAGCACTTGGCCGTAAATATCTTCGTTGTGCTCGCCCATCTCAGGCGCCGGCCGGTCGAATTCTGCACTCGCGCCGGAAAAGCGAATCGGCATTCCCATTCCGTACACGTCTCCCACATCCCCATATTTTGGGTGCACCAACGGCACAGTCTCCCGCCTGGCCACGACCTGTGGGTCGCGCATGGCGGCGTCCGGGTGCCGCACCTCGGCCGACGGCACGCCGGCCGAGTCCAGCTTTGCGATTGCCTCCGCCGTGGTCATGGAGCGCGTGAATCCCTGCACCAACTCATCGAGTTCGTCGGAGTGTTTCACGCGACCGTCGCGCGTCGCATATCGCGCATCGTCTGCCAATTCCTGCCGCCCCATCGCCGCGTACAGCGAACGCGCGAACGCATCGGTGGGCGCGCAAAGCGCGATGAATCCGTCTCGCGTGGGATACACGCCAAACGGCGCCAGCCGCGGAACGGTTTGCCCCGTGCGCAGAGGCACGCCGCAGCGTTCCAGAATGTCGTACGATTCGCACGCCACCATCGTGGTCATCGCGCCCAGCATGGAAATATCGACGTGCTGCCCCACGCCCGTGCGGCGCGTCTGGTGCAGCGCTGCCAGCACTCCGATCACTCCGAAGAGCGGCGCGGAGAGATCGGCGAACGGCACTCCGACGCGCACCGGCGGATCGTCGGGGCTTCCCGACGCAAACATCACGCCGCTCAACGCCTGAATAATCGCGTCCATCGCTTTGCCCGATCCCGGATCGCCCGCGCTGCCGAAACCGGTGATCGAGCAATAAATGATCCGCGGATTGATCTCCCGCCCGTAGGAGTAGCCCACTCCCAATCGCTCAAGGACTCCGCGGCTGAAATTCTCGACCACTACATCCGCGTTTTTCAGCAAATCCGCGAAAACTTCGCGTGCTTCGGGAGATTTCAGGTTCAGCGTAATGGCCAGTTTGTTTCGCAGCCGGTTGAGCGCCGAAATCGAAATGTCATCTTCATGCTCGCGGGTCAGTGTCGCGCCGTTCCTGCCAAGGTAGGGAGCGTTGTTCCGGCACGTGTCACCCGCAGCGGGGTTTTCGATCTTGATTACGCGCGCTCCGAGTCCGCCCAGCAAGAGCGTCGCAAATGGCCCGGCCAGTGCGACCGTCATGTCCAGCACCGTGATGCCTTCGAGCGGACGCGGGAAACTATCCGGTTTCTGAGGCTTGTCCATGGCTTCCGTCACCCAAACGGTTCGTTTGTCCGGGCGAATGTAGCACAGGCACTCTTGCTGCTGCTCTCGCCGTCAATCTTCGCGCCGGGCTTGGCGCGCCAGACTCGTCGCCCGAGTACTATACGTGCCAGTGCTACTGTTCCGGCACAGTCCTCGGACCGCTCTGGCCCGATTCGCGCTTCAATTTGGCGCATAACTTGCCGCGTTATACTGGCACGGGCGCGGTTTGCCGATCCGGGGATTCAGCAATTGCCCCGCATCCGAAAACTATAGTATCGTTCGCCGATGGCACGGCCAGCGCGGCGCAGAAGTGCGGTCTCCAAGCTGGGTAAAACTCGTAAGAAGAGAGGCAGGAAAATGGCGTCCCCGGCAAAATCCCATTCGAACAATAATCCGGAAGTCGAGGCTCACGAAGGAGCCAATGTAGACAAGATACGCGACATCCTGTTCGGCTCGCAGATGCGCGATTACGATAAGCGCTTCGGGAGGCTGGAAGACCGCCTGATCAAGGATGCCGAGTCCCTCCGGGAAGAAATGAAGAAGCGGTTTGAGACGCTCGAGGCATTCGTGCAGAAAGAGCTTGAGTCGCTGGGCCTGCGCCTGAAGACCGAGAAGTCCGAGCGTGCCGAATCCGTCAAGGAACTGGGCGTGCAGTTGCGCGATTCTTCGAAGGCGTTCGATAAGCGCCTGGGAAGCCTGGACGATCAACTAAGCGGAGACACCGCGGAGCTGCGCGCGCGAATTCTGGAGCAATCGAAGGCGCTGACTTCCGAGATTGCCGAGAAATCTCGCGAGGTCAAGCGATTGCTCGACACAGAGGTCGAGACGTTGCGCACGGATAAGGCCGATCGCGAAGGCCTCGGCGACCTTTTTACCGAATTTGGCTTGCGCTTGAAGAACGAGTTTAATCTTCCCGAGAAATAGGCCGCCGCGCTCGCCCGCACGATCCCCCGGGGCCGAGTCGCGCGACGAGTTCGCGGGATGCTGTACCCCTTCACATGAGCGATAAGCCCGCAAACGACGTTGGTGGACCCTCCGCCGGAGGCTCCTCCCACGAGGACGAAAAGGCCCTCCAGGAACTCCGCACGCTTTTGTTCAGCGAAGAGCAGCACGAGATCGTAGCTCTTCGCGAACGCATCGAAAGTCCCGAACAGCGGGCTCGCGACGTCAGCGCCGTTGTCGCGGAAGCGATTCAAATGCGTCGAGCCCGGGGCGGCGATCACGAACTCAGCGCGGCTCTGACCCCGACCGTGGAAGAGGCCGTGCGCGAATCCGTCCGCAAGGATTCGCACGTCCTGGTCGAGGCGCTCTTTCCTGTGATGGGTCCGGCGATTCGCCGGTCTGTAGCCGAAGTTTTCCGCTCCACGGTGGAATCGTTCAACCAGGTGCTGGAGAGCACGTTCTCGATTCGAGGTCTGCAATGGCGGTTCGAGGCCATTCGCATCGGACGGCCTTACGCGGAAGTAGCACTGCTTCGCAGCCTGGTGTATCGCGTCGAGCAGGTCTTCCTGATCCACCTGAAAACCAGCCTTGTCCTGCAGCACGTCGTGGATCCCGCCGTGGTCACGCAGGATGCGGACATGGTTTCGAGCATGCTTTCGGCGATTCGAGATTTCGTGCGGGATTCCTTTAGCACGCAGCAGGGTGATTCCCTGGACAGTTTGCAGATGGGCCAGCTCCAGGTGTGGATCGAGCAGGGACCGCAGGCGATCATTGCCGCCGTAATTCGCGGGCAGGCTCCTCAGGAGCTGCGGCTTTCGCTCAAGGAAAAATTGGAGGAGGCTCATCGCCGCTTTTCGCGCGAGCTGGAAGAGTTTGACGGCAATCCCGCGCCGTTCGAAGCTTTCCGTCCCGAGCTTGCGGCGTGCTTGACGGCATCGTATCGGCGCGACAAGCCGGCGAAATCCCGGCCTTACCTGGCTGTCTGTGCGATTGTTTTCGCTGTGCTGCTCGCTGGCTGGTACGGATACACGGCGATTCAGAATCATAAATGGGCGCTTTTCGTCGAGAACTTGAGGCAGCAGCCGGGAATTGTGGTCACGTCATTTCAAAGGGCGCGTGGCCGCTATCGAATCCAGGGTCTGCGCGATCCGCTGGCGGTGGATCCTGAGGCGCTCCTTGACCAACGGAAGCTCAACCCCCGCCTGGCTGAGTTCCACTGGAGCGCCTTCTACGCACTCGATGACTCGCTCGTCCTGCAACGCGCGATCGCTTTGCTGCAGCCGCCCGCCGGCGTTACGCTATCCGTACAAAACGGCGTTCTTCACGCCGCTGGAGATTCTTCGTCCGAGTGGAAAAAAAGCATGCGGGAGCGCGCCCACTTCATCGCCGGAATCACCGCCGTGGACGACAAGGATCTGAATGACGAGAACAGCCCCAGGCGATTGAAAGCCGCGGTGGAGTCCGAAATCATTCTGTTTGAGCTGGGGCAGGCGGAAATCAATCCGCGACAGCAGCCAAATCTCGCCGCGGTGGCGCAAACGATTCAGAAACTGCTGCAGATCGCTCCGTCGGCGGTCGGAAATGCGATTGTTGAACTGGTTGGCCATGCGGACAGCTCCGGTCCGGAAGCTACCAATGTGCTGCTTAGCCAGGAGCGGGCCAACAACGCAGTGCGCGAGCTGGTGCGATTGGGGATTCCCGAAGCGTCCCTCCGCGCGACTGGCATCGGCTTGTCTTCTCCTCTGCGGCCGGAGACGGATGAGCAGAATCGCCAGTACAATCGCAGCGTCACATTTCGAGTCGTTGGTCCGGAAACCCCGCAGAACCGGTGAGGATTGTCCTCAGATGCTGCACAAGAAAATCTGCATGCTCGGGTCCTTCTCCGTGGGTAAGACCAGCCTGATTCTCCGCTTCGTCCAAAGTATTTTCTCGGATCGCTATCTCACCACTGTGGGCGTAAAAATCGACAAGAAAGTGATTTCCGTGGATGGCCAGGATGTGACGCTCATGCTCTGGGATCTTTACGGCGAGGACGAGTACCAGAAGATTCGCATGTCCTATTTGCGCGGCGCGTCGGGATACCTTCTCGTCGCCGACGGCACGCGCATCGCGACTTTGGAGAAAACGCTGGCGATCAAGGAGGAAGCGGAAAAGAACTTCGGCCCGACGCCCTTCGTCGTCGCCCTGAACAAATGCGATCTGGCCGAAGACTGGGAAATTACTCCCGAAAGGGAAGCGGAACTCGCCGGCCGCGCGTGGAAAGTCGTTCGCACGAGCGCCAAGACCGGAGAAGGCGTCGAATTCGCATTCCGGTCGTTGATCAAAGCAATGCTCCCAACGTGACGAGCGCCGCGTCCGATTTCCCGGCCCAGCACATGACCAGCGAACCCATCGCGAACTCGCTTCTCGAATCGGAAGGATATGCCGCGTTCGAATATCTCGGAGACGCGAATTTCCAAGTTATCGGGATTCCATCCAAATTCTGTCTGGAACTCGTCGGCGAAGCAGTCGCGCCGGGCGGGTCTTTCCGTCTCGGAGACCGCATGCCCTTTCTCGAGAGCTTTCTCCCCGATGCTGAACAGTGCTGGGACTCGGAAGGGGACGGCCGCGTGGAATCCGGCTCCTGGATCGAGCGCGTCGGAGATGGCCGCGAGTTAGCGCTGGAGGCCTCTGCATTTCGGATCGCCGGGAAGCGCATCATGCTTATCCGGAATCCTCAGAAGCAATTCGCGGAAGACGTGCTGCTACTCCAGAAGGCCCGCGAGTCGGCGCTCGGGCACGAACGACTCCTGCGCGAGATACAGAAGAAAGAAATCCTTCTCCACTGCGTGATCCACGATCTTTCCCAACCGCTTTCCGCGATGCGCGGCTGCTTTTCGTTGCTGGCGGCGGAAAAGCTCTCTCCGAAACTTCGCGGGCTGATCGAAATCGGCCAGCGGCAGTCGCGAAATCAGGAGGACTTGATCCGTGGGATCCTGCAGGCGTTTTCCGCCGAGCTCGCGGCGCAGGAAACGATTCATCGCGACGCCGCGCACGCGCCGGACCTTGCCCGGTGCGCTCAGGAAATAGCGAGGGACTTCTCCGCGGCGTTCGCGGCGCGCGACGCCCGAATCGAATGGGATGCTCACGTTGACCTCGGACGCAATTGGCAGGTCGTGGGAGATGAGTCCCGTCTCCGCAGGATCTACACGAACCTCGTCGAAAATGCGCTTCGATATAGTCCGGCGGGCTCAACCGTCACGCTCGGCGTGGTTCCCGACGGAACTGATCTGCGCGCTTACGTGGACGACGAAGGACCCGGATTGCCGGCCGGTGAGTCTGCGGCCCGCTTATTCGGGCTATTTTCGAAGGGCAAGGAAGGCGGCGGCAAGGCCGGCCTGGGACTCTATTTCTGCAAAATCACCGTCGTGCGCTGGGGCGGCGCGATCGGCTGCGAGAATCGCCCGGGCCGCGGCACGCGTTTCTGGTTTCGCCTTCCGCGAGCGGAGGGGCAGACAAGCGAGACGGCCATCGGCGCCAACCAAGGTGCAGCAGGTTCGTCCACTGGGATAGTAGATGCAAAAAAGAGCGTCAGGCCGCTGCGGCTTCTCCTCGCCGAGGATTCACCTGTCAATCGGCAGATCAGTGCTCTCTTGCTCGAAAAGCGCGGGCACAAAGTCGTGGCTGTCGAGAACGGCAAACATGCGCTCGCGCAGCTCGAAAACCGGGGTTTCGATGCAGTGATTCTTGACGAAGAGATGCCTCAGATGGGCGGTCTCGAAGCCGCCCGCGCGATTCACAAAATGGAAGCGCGTATCGGCCGGCACATTCCCACCGTTCTGGTCACGGGCAACGGTTCGGAGGCGGCTCGCGTCCGATCTCGTGAGGCGGGTTTGGATGCGCACATTGCCAAACCGTTTCTGGATGAGGAGTTATTTCGCACCGTGGAAAGCCTGTGCGGCGGCGTCGGGACTGGCGAGGGTTCTTCCGCGCCGGAAACGAGCGCCGGCGTCGCCGAAGTGTTTAACGCGCAGGATCTCCTGAAGCGCGTGGGCGGAAATCCCAAGGTGCTTCGGGACCTGGCCAAAATATTCCTGGAAGACACTCCGAAACGAAGGTCCGCCATCCGCAAGGCGATCACGCGTCAGGACGGCGAGGCCCTGGCCCGCGCGGCCCATGCCTTGCGCGGCTCGGTGGCAATGCTGGGCGCAACCGAGATCGCGGAGGATGCCAGCAAAATCGAGGAGATGGGTCGAAGCGGAAGAATTACTGAAGCAGGCAAGATTCTCGCGCCATTTGAGGGTAAACTCTCCGGCTTCGAAAGGTTAATTGCCGGAATCGCGGCCGGCCCGGGCAAGGCGAAGAAAAGCGGCCGAAGAACCGGCGGCACGCGAGCGCGAAGGAGAAAATGATGAGCAAGATTTTGGTTGCGGATGACGATCGCGCGACCCGCCACATGTTGAAGAGTGTGCTGGGGGAAGCCGGATACGAAGTTGCCGTCGCCGCGGACGGGAACGCCGCGCTGAAAAAATTGCGCGCCGGAGCCTTCGATTTGCTTCTGACGGACGTTTGGATGCCGGGCATGAATGGCCTGGAGCTGCTCGCCCGGCTGCGCGAAGAGCCGAACCATCCCCGCACGATCGTGATGACCTCGGACGACACCTCGGAAGTGATGCTCCGTGCGATTCGCGAGCAGGCGTATCACTACATCAGAAAACCCGTGGACCCCGGCGCCGTGGTCGAACTCGTCAAGGACGCGCTTTCCGCCAAGCCATCCTCCTCGCCCATTGAAGTAATTTCCGCCGTTCCCCACTGGATTGAATTGCTCGTTCCGTGCGAACTCGAAGCCGTCGCCCGAATCACCGGATTCATGGCTCAGATTAAGTCCGAATTGTCCGATGAGGACCGCGAGCACGTGGGATTCGCGTTCAGGGAGCTGCTCACGAATGCGATCGAATGGGGAGGGAAGCTCGACCCGAATCAGAGGGTGCGTATCTCCTATTTGAAAACAAAACGCATGGTCCAGTATCGAATCGCGGATCCTGGCATGGGTTTTCGTATCGAGGATTTAAGCCACGCGGCCGTCAGCAATCCCGAGGACGATCCCATGCTTCACAGCGAGGTTCGCAAGCAAAAGGGGCTGCGCCCCGGCGGCTACGGGCTTTTCATGGTGCGCGATTTGGTTGACGAGTTGCTCTACAACGAAGTGCACAACGAGGTGGTTTTGGTTAAGTACCTTACTCCCGCATCCTGAGCCACCGGCGCCGAACGGAGCGCACCATGCAACCAAAATCATTTTACGGCTGGAAACTCCTGGTGGTTTTCTGGGTAATCATCGTCCTGAACTTCACCTTTCCCACGTTTGGCACCAGCGTCGTCAACACTTATATGGCGAAAGCCATGCACTGGAACCGCAAAGAGTTGGGTCTGGCATTCTCGGTGTTTAGTCTGATGGCGGGTCTTCCGGGCCCGCTGGTGGCACGCTCGATCAATAAATTCGGCATTCGTTTTACGCTCGTTGTCGGAACGCTGCTTTCTTCGCTCGGGGCGCTGCTGATGGCGCTTATTGTGCAGACGGCGTTTGAGGCGATCATTGTCTTCGGGATCATCGTCGGCGCCGGCGTCGCCATGGCGGGCACGATCGGACCGCAAGTCGGGATGGCGCGCTGGTTCCACAAAAAACGCGCCCGCGCGATTTCGCTTCTCCTCACCGCTTCCGGCGTCGGAGGTTGCATCGCCGTGCCCGCGCTGAACGGGATGATCGCGCGGGCGGGAGGGAATTGGCGCGCCGCGTGGTGGTGCATGTCCGCCATGTCGCTCGTCGCGGCATTGGTCGCCGCGCTTTTTGTCAAGGAAAGCCCCGCGCAGATGGGCCAAACGCCGGATAACGAGCCGCTCGCGGTTGCGTCGCCGTCGCCGGACCCGCGCGCCTCCCGAGCCGGCCACGGAGTTTACAAGACCACCGAAGATTGGACGCTCGGCGAAGCTCTCAAATCGCCCACGCTGTGGCTGCTGGTCCCGACCTACCTCGGTTTTTTCATGGGATTCTTCATCTACATCGCGCACGGCGTCTCGCATCTGGAAGGTCTCGGATATGCTCCGGGAGAGGCGGCGAAATCCATCTTTGTGATTCTGATCTCCTCGTTGATCGGGCAATTTACGGTGGCCGCGCTGGGCGACCGCGTCGAGCCTCGCCTGCTCTCAGCCGTTGCGGTTTGTTTGTACGGCGCGGGCACGCTGCTTGCGATTCATGCCGTCACGCCCGCGGTGATGTATTCCTACGCCATTTTGATGGGCAGCGGATTCGGTGCGGCCTTCACCTGCATGGCGACGATTCTGAGCAATTATTATGGATTGAAGGTGTATCCCGCGCTGCTCGGAATCACTCTGCCGATGGGAACGATTCTTGGCGCCATTGGTCCGGTGACGGCCGGATATTTTTACGATCGCTACGGCACTTATAGCCAGATATTTTCCATCGTGGCCGCGCTCTGTTTCATCAGCGCAGTACTTTATCTTCTCGCCAAGCCTCCGGTGCGGAGTTCTCCCCGCGCCAGGGTCGCGCCCGCGCAAGCGGCCTAAGGGCTTTCATGTTGGGCGCATCTATCCTGGGCTCAAGCACTTGTATACACACGCGAGTGTGCCCCTATGTTATCGGCCAGGGCACTGTTTACCGTTATCTCAAATACTGATGACACCCACTTCGAAATTGGATTTGCCTGTTTTGCGCTGCGTTCCTAAAGTGGGGTATGAATGGATACGCAGCGCCCGATCGGCATCAGGACATAGATGTCCTGCACGCGATTGGTGAGCGCATTGCCGCCGCCGATCCGCTTTCCACGGTACTGAAGCTCGTCGTCGAAATTGTTTCCACCGTCGTGAAATGCGACTCGTGCTTTCTGTACGTGCTTGAGGGAAACGAGCTCATCCTGCGAGCTTCTCAGAATCCCCATGCCGAGGCAGTGAACCGGCTGACGCTCCGAATGGGACAGGGCATTACCGGCTGGGTCGCCGAAAACAAAAAGCCCGTGGCGATTGCGAGCCGCGCATCGTTTGATCCGCGTTTCCAATCGTTCCACGAATTGCCCGAGGACCGGTTCGAGGCGTTTTTGTCCGTGCCCATCTTGTGCCGCGACAAGCTGGTCGGAGTGATCAATCTGCAGCACCGCCATTCGCACGTCCACAGCCAGCGCGAAATCCACCTCGTCTCGACGATTGGTTTTCTCGTGGGCCCGGAAATCGAATTGGTGCGCCTCGAGGCCCAGGACTCAAAGCTTTCCGAACTCTCGGAGGCGCGACGCTTGGTCAAAACGGCACAGGAAATCCTGCAGCGCGATCTCCGAATCGCCGAGGAAGAAGCTTTCCTCGTCCTGCAGCGCGAAAGCCGCGACCGCCGGAAGTCCATGAAGGAAATCGCGGAAGCCATCCTAATCGCCGACGAAATTGTTTCCAGGCGAAACCCGCCGCGACCATCCTAATACTCGCTTAGAAACCGAATGACCCGTGCTTCGTACTCTGCGGGCGCATGGCCGAGAGCCGACGCATGTTCTGCCCCCTCGACAACCCACAATTCCTTCGGACCGATCGCGGCTCCGTAGATTCGCTCGGCGTGTCGGCAGGGAATGGTGTTATCTCGTGCACCGCAAATCAGTAGCGCTGGAAACGGACGCGCCGCGACCGCCTTTTCCGGAGACACCTCGTCGGGGGCAAAGCCTCCCGCTTTTGCCATGGCGTCCATCCCAAAGATCGTCGCGGGACGAAACAGCGTTTTGCCCAGAAATGGGCTGAAATGCAATCCGCCATAGTCGTAGCTGACTTCGCGCAGGTCGGCGAATGGGTTTTCCGCGATGACGCCTTCGATGCGCGGCTCGACAGCCGCCGATTGCAGCGCGATCGCGGCACCCATCGAGACTCCGAGCGCGTACAGGTGACGCACCCTTTCCGTTGAGTATAGGGCGTCTGTAACGGCGACGGTGTCGTAGCGTTCTTTCCAGCCGTAAGTCGCCATATCGCCGCCGCTCGCGCCATGCGCGCGGGAATCCATCATCACCACGCTGTACCCGTGGCGCAGGAGAAACTCGGCGTGGCCCAGAGTCCCGGTGCGATTGTCCGATACGCCATGGAAGAGAAGTACCCAATCGCCGTTCGGCTCAGGTGGATGGACTTTCCATCCGCGGAGCTCGACGCCATCCGGCGCCTGAACAGTGAAATCCTCTTTGGCGGCTCCGGTGCGGGCGAGCATCTGGGCGGTTTGTTCCAGGCGCTCAGGATTCAAGCGCATCGGGTGGAGAACGCCCGGTCCGATCGCGTGGCCGGCAAACGCAGCCATAATGGGAGCGAGCGCGAGCAGAACGATGACGACGTAGGCAGTCCGGCGCATCCGTGCCTCTAGAAGTTGATACGAAATAGGGAGGTCAGGTGTTTCATCCGCGGGCGGAAACGACTGGCGCGCCTCGCGATTTTATCGGCAGGAGCTAGGGCTTGGGGTGCTCGCGGAGCATGCGAATTGGTTTCACGATCATGTCTTTCGGCGCATTCACCTGATGATCGAGGATGGGCGTCAGCTCGCCTTCGTCCGCGGACTTGGGAGCAAATTTCCACTCGGTTGACGGAGCGTACTGATCTTTCTGCATCACCACGAACAACAACGCACCGGATCGGAAGCGCGCATTTAGAAGCGGAGCGTCGCCCTGGTCCTTGTGGGTAGGGTCAATCAAGTTTCCTTCCTTATCAACGCTGATATCGAAGTTATTCAGCGTGCCGCCGAGCGCGCCACCCTGTTCCTTGAGGACGAGGATCGCAAGAACCTCGCCGTTGAAACTCGCCTTCCATGTGCCCACGAATGTCTTCAGATCGGGGGGCACTTCTTTCGCCTGTTCCACGCTTTGACTCGCTAAAGCTTGGAAGCGAGACGCTGAAAGGCCTGCCGCGCAGAGAAAGAGCATGCAGCCCAGAAACCTCAGTATCGCCCCGCGAGTGCGGGTTGCACAACGGTGCTCGGAAGGTTTCATCGTGCGTTCCTTTACAAGATGCCTTGGTCCGCGAAATGAAAACTCGGACACGGCGCTGATGTTACGGGAACGTCCGCCGATCGGCAATGCCCCGGCCTTCAGACCCGGGCAAGGCGCCGCCCCGCCAAAGCCGCAATTGGCATCTTACATAAGGCGTTCCGGATCGCCTGATATATGGCGCATATGTAGCGTGCGAGCGGCGCCGGATGCCCTTCGCGGCAACCTGCAGGTCTTTGCGTAGGCAAGCCCGGAAAGGGTCTGTTACAATTTTGTGATTCACGGGGCAGGCCGCGGGCGGATGTGCGGCCCATCATGGCGGAAAACAACAAACGAAAACCGGTCACTTTGGTCCTTGTCGCGCTGCTCGCCATCGCGATCCTGGCCGTCCTCGCCCTTCGGCGTGGGGCGCCGGTCGTGAAGGTCGTCGGCGTCGCGCGCGAGGATTTGAGCGCCACCATCACCAGCAATGGCAAGGTCGAGCCCATTTCTCCAACCGTGGCTCGCGCTGAGTTCCCGGCATTCGTGGATAAAGTGACGGCGACGGAGGGACAGTCGGTGCGCCGCGGGCAGGTGATCCTGACCCTGAATGCCGCGGATGTGCGTTCTCAGCTCGCGCAGGCTCGCGCCGATCTGCTTACCGTGCAGAATGACCTCCGCAA
The DNA here is from genome assembly GCA_003166795.1 of Acidobacteriota bacterium. Classification (GTDB taxonomy): domain Bacteria; phylum Acidobacteriota; class Terriglobia; order Acidiferrales; family UBA7541; genus Palsa-295. The sequence goes on from PMUS01000012.1 coordinate 33,306, forward strand.
CGCGCGCGCCGGCGGCCCGCCGGATCAGGTAGCGCAGCTCAGTGGCGATTTGCAGGCCGCTCAGGTGCAGGTGAAGAATCTCGAGAGCAGCGAGCAGGCGCTCAAGGGGCTGGTGGCCAAACAGGCCGCCACGCAGGACGAACTCGCTCAGGTTCAGGCCAGCCTCGCCAAGGCGCGCGGAAATCTTCAGGCGCTCCAGGCGAAAAAACAGGATTTGGCGCAGCGGGCATCGGCGATCGTGCAAGGCGCGAACCTGCGCGTCAGCCAGGCGCAGGACCTGGTGCAATCGCTCGAGGAAAAAGTTCGCTCGGCGACGGTCACCGCTCCCACCGACGGCACGCTCTACTCGCTCCCCGTGAACGCGGGCGATTTTGTGAAAGTCGGAGACACGCTCGCCGAAATGGCCGATCTGCGGCACGTGCGCGTGCGCGCATTTGTAGACGAGCCAGACCTGGGATCGCTTGAGCCGAATCAGAGCGTCGCGGTCACCTGGGACGCGAAGCCGGGCCGCACCTGGACCGGAAGCACCGAGGAAGTTCCAAAACAGGTGGTGGCGCGCGGGATGCGCAGCGTGGGAGAGGTGCTTTGCTCGGTTGATAACGACCATCTCGAGTTGCTGCCAAATACCAACGTGCAGGTCCTGATCACGGTGCGCGAGCGGCACGGGGCTTTGGTCGTCCCGCGCACGGCTGTTCTCGGCGACACTGCCCAGCACTATGTGCTGGTGTTCGCAGACGACAAACTGCACCGCCGCGACATCTCAGTAGGCGTGGCCAGCGCCTCGATGTACGAAGTCGTGTCGGGTTTGACGAGCAACGACCGCGTGGTGCTGCCCGGCGAGAAACAGCTACGCGATGGAATGGAAGTTCGAGCCGAGGAGGCTAATTGAGAGCTTCACATAGGAACTTTGTGGTAATCGCGTCCGCCATTCTATTCTTTGGACTCTTCTTTGCGCCGCAGGCGTTGCGGGCCGATGCATCCTCCGCGATTCAGTCGGCGCAGCACCAGATCAATGCGGGGAATTACACAGGCGCGATCTCCACGCTGCAGGCAGCCGTGGCGGCGAGCTCCTCGAACGCTGATCTGTATTACTGGCTCTGCCGCACCTACTACGAAATGCGCGACTGGAACAATGCCGTCGAGCAGGGAGAAAAGGCGGTCTCGCTCGAGCCGAAGAACTCGCTGTATCACCAGTGGCTCGGCCGCTCGTATGGAGGCGAGGCCGACCGCGACAGAAGTTTTTCCGACGCGAAGAAGGTGAAATCGGAGTTCAAGCTGGCGGTCAGCCTGAATCCCTCCAACATCGCCGCGCGCCGCGATCTCGAAGAGTATTGCCTCGATGCGCCCTGGATCGCGGGCGGCAGCAAGGATGAAGCGCTCGAACAGGTCACCGCCATCGCGGCAATTGATCCCATCGCCGGCCACCTTGCGCGCGCCCTGTACGATCGCGAAGGCTTGAAGAATCCGGACGATGCCGAGAACGAACTTCGCCAGGTTCTGGCGGCTAAGCCGAAATCTCCGGACCCGTATTTCGAGGTCGCCGATTTTTACAGAGAGCTGAATAAGCCGGCCGATATGGGAACCGCCATTGACGCCGCCGCGCAGGTAAGCCCCAGCGATCCACGCCTCGCGTATTTCCGCGGCGTTGCGGCGGTGCTGGCGAACGCGAATCTGCCGGACGCCGAGCGCGATTTGAAATCCTATCTGGCGAGCACGCCGGATCGCAGCGACTGGCCCGCGCATGCCGCTGCCCGCGAATGGCTGGGCCGTCTTTACGAGGAGCAGGGAAAGCGCGCCGACGCGGCGGAACAATACCGCGAGGCCCTGCAGCTCGAACCCAAGCGCAAGGAAGCCAAGACGCGCCTCGAAAAGCTCGAGAAGTCGCAATAGCAGCGCGCAGCCGGCGCTCGCGAGTCAAATTCCGCATGGCCACGACGCAAAACACAGCGGCTTTCTGGAGCGAGACCTGGTCTCTCGCGATGCAGGCGTTGCGCGCCAATAAAATGCGCGCGATGCTCACGATGCTGGGCGTGATCATCGGCAGCGGTTCCATCGTTCTGGTGGTGACGGTCGCTCTGGGCGGGCAGCGCTACGTCCTCTCTCAAATCGAAGGGATCGGCGCAAACCTCGTTTCCGCCCGCGTGGTCAGCTCTGGCGATGCGGGCTCCCTGACGATCGAGGATCAGATTACGCCTGCTGACCTGGAGGCCGTGAAGCAGGGCATGCCGCAACTGGTTTCCGAGGTTGCCGCCGCCAACGCGCTCCCGATGACGGTGGTTGTCAACGGTCAGGAGCGTCCCGTTACTCTCGTCGGCGTCACGCAGGGTTTCAATCGGATTCGCAATCTCGCGATTTTGCATGGGCGTTACTTCGATTCCGACGACATGGACTCGCGCAGCAAGGTCTGCCTGCTGACGGAAGATCTCGCGCGCCGCGCGTTTCCGTTTGACGATCCGGATGGCAAAGACATTCAGGTTGGTGAACTGCGCTTCACGGTGATCGGCGTGTTCAAGGAACGCACGGCCACCTTCGGCCAAACGGAGATCAAGCAGGAATCGGTGATCGTCCCCTTTTCCCTGCTGCAGTACTACACCGGGACGCAGTATTTCAGGACGCTGTATGTCCTGGCGAACCGCTCCGAGGACATTCCGGTCGTCACGCGCGAAGTCGGGGATATTCTCCAGTCTCGCCACCGCGCGGGCGCGCAGTATCGCGTCCTGAATTCCAGCGGGATTCTGGAGACGGCGCGTCAGATTGCGCTCGCGCTGATGGTGGTCCTGATCTTGATCGCGCTGATCGCGCTGGTGATCAGCGGCGTGGGGATCATGAACATCATGCTCGTCACCGTCACCGAACGCACGCGTGAGATCGGCATTCGCAAGGCCATCGGCGCTACACGGGACGCCATCCGCTATCAATTCCTGATGGAAGCGATGGCTATCAGCGGGACCGGCGCGCTCGCGGGAATCGCCATTGGTGTGGCAATTCCCGTTCTCCTCAATTTTCTGATCGGATTCATTCCGGAGGCCGCGGGTATTACCGTTCCGGTGTCGTGGATCTCGGTGGTGCTCGCGTTCGTAGTATCCTGCTCGACGGGCTTGGTTTTCGGTTATCTCCCCGCCAATCGGGCGGCAGGGCTGCAACCAACGGAATCGCTTCGCCATGAATAACCGCGCGAACCAAAATGTCCAACACCGGTGCAACATTCCTGCGCTTGCCGGATTCGTCGCGCTTTGCGCGCTTCTCGCCGCAGTCCCAGCGCGCGCGCAGGACGCGGACAAACTGACGCTGCACCAGGCTGTGACGCTCGCCCTCCAGAACAGCCGTGACGTCAAGCTCGCACAGGTGCAATACAACGTCGCGCTCGGTGAAGTCGGCGTGGACCGTGCGGCTTTCAGGCCAAACCTCTACACCGGCGCTGGCGCCGCTTACACTCACGGGTTCCCGTCACTTCCGGGCGGCGAGGCGCCCTCCGTCTTTCAGTTGGACTATACCCAGGCGCTTTTCGATCCGCTCCTGAAGGGTCAGCAGCATGCCGCCGCGGATCGCGCGAAGAGTCAGAAACTCGAACTTGATCATGTGCGCGACGACGTCATCGTGCGTACCGCGACGGCCTATCTCGAATTATCCAAGGTCCGCCACTCGCTTGACTTAATACGCGGCGAGGAAGCGAGCGGCGCGAAGATTCTGGAAGCCGTCCGCGATCGTGTCGCGGCGAATCAGGAGCTTCCCATCGAAGTCACGCGCACTCAATTGTCGCTGGCGCGCATCGCGGAGCGAGTCGTGAAATCGGAAGATCGCGAAGCTTTTCTCGACGCGCAAATCCGCGATCTCACCGGCATTCCGGACGGACAGTCGCTCGAGGTCGAGCCGGAGGATGCCTCGTTTACGGCGGAGCTTGCGACCGCGCAATCGGAAGCCGAAATCGAGAGCATGGCCATCCAGAATGACCGCAGTCTCGCCGAAGCCGAAAACGAGCGCGCGGCGCGCGAGCAGATCTTGAAAGGCGCGCGCTGGAGCTATTTCCCCAAAGTGGATCTGGTCGGGCAGTACAGCGTGCTCAGCAAGATCAACAATTACAACGAGTTTTACAAGAAATTCGAGCGGAACAACGTCAATGTCGGCCTGCAGATCACGATTCCGCTTTTCGCCGCCAAGACCTCGGCGAACGTCGCGCTTGCCAAAAGCCAGTTGAGCGAAGCCGAATTGATGCTAGGCAACAAGCGCCAGCAGGTTCGCTTCGACGTGCAGCAGAAGGCGCGCAGCGTGCGCGAGCTGGACGCGAGCAGGGAAGTGGCGCGGCTCGATCTCCAGTTGGCGCAGGAAACGCTTCAGTTGGAGCAGTCCAAATTCGACCAGAATCGCATCACGCTGCAGGAAATGGAGCAGGCCCGCCTGGATGAAAACGACAAATGGGTGGCCTTTCTCGACGCCGATTTCGCCCGCCAGCAGGCCCAGTTGACCCTGCTTCAGGCGACCGGCCAGTTGGCCAAAGTTTTCCAATAGAACTGATCCAAAAAGGTGCGCTTGGGCTGACCCGCGAAATACAGTAGAATGAGTGTTCTGGCTGGGATTGCTCGAAGTTCTGAGGGGGATACCGTACATGCCGTCCGTAATGAAGACTCTGCTCTTGAATCCGCCAAGTTTCGAAAAATTTGACGGTGGCGCGGGCTCCCGCTGGCCTGCCACGCGCGAAATCGAGTCGTACTGGTATCCGGTCTGGCTTTCCTATCCTGCTGGTATGCTGCCTGGCAGCCGCCTGCTCGACGGCCCCCCGCACCACATCAAGCCCGCCGAGGTTGTCCAGATCGCGCGGGACTACGAATTCGTGGTGCTTTTCACCTCTACCGTCGGCTTTCTAAGCGATCTGCGCATGGCTCGCGCCATGAAGGAGCAGAAGCCCGACACGAAGATTTGCTTCGTCGGTCCGCAGGTGCAAATTAAGCCCGCCGAAAGTCTGTTGGCGAGCTCCGATATTGATTTTGTCGTGCGCGGCGAATTCGACCACGCCGTGGTCGAGTACGCGCAGGGCAAGCCGCTTTCAGAGATTGCGAATGCCAGCTACGTGAAGGACGGCAAAGTCGTGCACAACCCATCACGCCCTCTGATGCAGACGGCTGAGCTCGACGAGCTTCCCTTTGCCACGGACGTGTACCAGAAAGACGTGGAAATTGAAAAGTACAACGTGCCGTTCCTCCTTCACCCGTTCGTTTCCTTCTATACGGCGCGAGGTTGTCCGGCTCTTTGTACCTTCTGCTTGTGGCCCCAGACGCTTTCCGGCCACGCATGGCGCACGCGATCCGTCGAAAGCGTTGCGCGGGAATTCCGCCAGGCTCACAAGATGTTTCCGCAAGCCAAGGAATTCTTCTTTGACGACGATACCTTCAACATCCGCAAAGATCGCGTCCTCGCTCTATGCAAGGAATTCAAGCCCGTGGGCTTCCAGTGGTCCTGCACGGCGCGCGTCCACGGAGATTACGAGACGCTGAAAGCCATGGCGGACTCCGGCTGCCGCCTCTTGATTGTCGGCTTCGAATCGGGCGACGCGCAGATCCTGAAGAACATCAAGAAGGGCCAGACGCTCGACATGGGCCGCAACTTCGTCAAGAACTGCAAGAAGGTTGGCATTCACGTCCATGGCGACTTCATCATCGGCCTCCCGGGCGAGACCAAGGACACCATCGAGAAGACCATCGACTTCGCGAAGGAGCTGGATTGCGAGACGATTCAGGTCTCGATGGCTCACGCCTATCCCGGCACCGAACTCTACGATCAGGGCGTCCGCGAAGGTTTCCTTGCCGGCGAAGCGATCACCGACGACGGCGGCCACCAGCTTCCTCACCTCGAGTATCCCGGCCTCTCCAAGGAATACATGGTCGAGTCCGTCAATCGCTTTTACGACAGTTACTATTTCCGTCCCAAGGTCGCCTGGCGCATCGTTCGCGATTCGCTCTGGGATTCGCACGAGCGCAAACGCCTCTATCACGAGGCCGTGGATTTCATGAAGCTTCGCGCGGATCGCCGCAGGGTGTCCCGTAACCGGAAGGGCGTGGACAAGAAAGCCATCGTTGCCGTGCCGCCGATGAACCCGCGTTCCGGGATCGGCGAGTCGCAAGGGGCATGACGGCGCCGCAAGGCCTGCACTTCAAAACCTCCGTCCTGATTCTGATCATGATCTCCGTGGCTCCGCTCGGAGACACGTTCCTTGGCAAGGGCATGAAGGAAGTGGGCGGGATGCCGGGCTGGGCGCCCTCGGACCTTTTCTTTTTTTTCTTCCACGCATTCACCAGTGGCACCGTCTGGATCGGCATTGGCCTGCTGCTCGCGTATTTCATCGCTTACCTTCTCGTGCTTTCCTGGGCGGACTACAGCTACGTGCAGCCCGCCTCGTCGGCCTCCTACGTCCTGATCGCCCTGTTGGCCCATTTCATTTTGCATGAAGGTATCTCGCCCACGCGCTGGGCCGGTGTCCTGGTGATTTGTCTCGGCGTTTTCGTCGTGGGCCACACTCATCCGCAAACGCCGGAGCATCACTCGTGGTAACGCAGGTCATCTTCTATATGCTGATCGTTTTTGTCGGCACCGGGGGCGAGCTTTGCGTCTCGCGCGCGATGAAAACCATCGGCGAGGTCACGGATTTCCGCCCGCGTGCCGTTGCCGGAGTGGTTGGCCGCGCGCTCCTGCTTCCCCGGATGTGGATGGGCATCGCGCTGATGGCCGTGGCATTTTTCGCGCTGCTCGGGATGCTTTCACTCGCCAAGGTCAGCTTCGTTTTTCCGTCAACGGCCCTCAGCTATGCTGTGGGAGCGCTTGGAGGTAAGCTCTTCTTGCGCGAGCGCGTCACCCCCCAGCGGTGGTTTGGCGTTTTTCTCGTGTGCATCGGCGTTGTTCTGGTTTTCATCGGCAACGGATAGCGGATGAGGATCGCTGCATGACCGGCTGGACGGTGGTTCGCGACGCGCTGCTCCTCCTGTCCGTTGCGCCATTCGCGTACTACCTTCTCGCAATCATCGCGGCGGGGAAGTTTTTTGGCCGGACCTCCGCCGCCGATTTCAGCCCGCCCGTCAGCATCCTGAAACCGATCCGTGGTCTCGACCGCGAAGCCTACGAAAACTTCGCCAGTTTCTGCCGCCAGGATTATCCCGAGTTCGAAATGCTTTTCTGCGTCACGGATGACCAGGAGCCGGCGATCCCGGTGATCCGACAACTGATTGCCGATTTTCCCAGGCGCTCGATCCGCCTGCTGATCGGCTCGGAGCCGCTAGGCGCCAGCGACAAGGTCAACAAGCTCTGCCGCATGGCCCGCGAGGCCCGCAATGACGTCGTCATCGTCAGCGACAGCGACGTGCGCGTCGAGCCGGGTTTCCTGCGCGCCGTTGCCGCCCCCTTCGCCGACCCGAAAGTAGGCGGGGTCACGTGCCTCTACCGCGGGCTCACGGATGGCTCATTCGCCGCCGATCTCGAAGCCCTCGGCAACAGCGCCGATTTCGCGCCGGGCGTCCTGGTTGCATGGCTCTTCGGCGGCGTCAATTTCATGCTCGGCGCCGTCATGGCGACCACCAAAAAACATCTCGCCGGAATCGGCGGCTTCGAATCGCTCGTGAATTATTTCTGCGACGACTATGAGCTTGGCAACCGCATCGCCGCGCGCGGCTATCGCGTCGAGCTGAGCCGGTTTCCCGTGGATATCGTTTACCCGCGNNTCGCGGCCATGGGGCCATCTCGGACTGATTTTCACGCAGGGTCTTCTGTGGTCCCTGGTGGGCATCTCTCTGGCGCAATCGTGGTTCGCTATTTTCGCTTTCACGGCGGGGTATTCGTTGTTGCGCTATGAAGTGGCGCTGGGCACCGGCGCTCGAGGAATGCGGGACGAGATCGTCCGCCGGAAACTGTGGATGCTACCGCTGCGCGATGCCTTCGCGTTCGTCGTCTGGCTCGTCAGCTTCTTCCCGCAGCGCATCCACTGGCGCGGCCGCGAATTCTACGTCCGCGAAAAGCGTCTAGTGCCAGTCCCGCCGCCCGCGCGATAGCTTAGCGAGCGCAGTGTCTTAGTCGGGGCGTAGCACCGCTACGCCCGGCGTTGACGCTTGGCGAGAAGCAGCCCATTCATCACAGCCGGTTTTTCGCATCGGCGCGCCAAAAGTTTTCGATGACCGCATCAATCGTCCGGTTGACGAATGTATCTTCCGCCGTTAAAGTAGATGCAGGTCGCGCTTGCGGCCTTTTTTGTTGTCTCCCCTCGGCTGGGAGGTCGTACAATTGGCAGTACATCAGATTCTGGATCTGATTATCCTGGTTCGAGTCCAGGCCTCCCAGCCAAACTTCTCCTGACAAACTTGTTCTCGCCTCTTTCCGCGCCGCGGGAGTATTATGTCGCCCACTGGAGCCGCGCAGTGCGTCCCGCTTGAGGCATTTGTCCGGAGGCTGACATGAAAAAAATACTGACGGTCGTCGGAATCGTCGTCGCAGCGCTGATTTTGATCGTTGTCGCGCTGCCCTTCGTGATTGACGTCAACAAGTTCAAGCCGACCATCGAAACCAATATCTCCGACGCTCTCGGCCGCAAGGTGGAAATCGGTAACATTTCACTGGCCATTCTTTCCGGCGGCGTCTCCGTGGACAGCGTCGTGATCGCGGACGATCCGGCATTCAGCCGCACGCCCTTCCTCCAGGCGAAGAAGGTGACGGTCGGCGTGGCGCTGCTCCCGCTGATCTTTTCCAAGAGGCTTGAGGTAAGCTCGTTCACAGTGACCGACCCGCAGGTTTCGCTGCTGCGTTCCGCGTCGGGCGCGTGGAATTTTTCGTCCATGGGCGCGGGCGGATCGAAGCAGAAATCCAAGGACTCCTCCGCTCCCGCGAATTTCTCCGTTGAAAAACTGAAAATTTCCAATGGCACGATCGTCATGGGCACGGGCGGCGCTCGCCCCAAAACGCGGACGTATGAGGAAGTGAATCTCGAGGCTTCCGATCTTTCCTATACCTCGCAGTTTCCGTTCAGATTTTCCGCGAAAACCCCGGGCGGCGGCACCGTGAAGCTCGAGGGCAAGGCCGGCCCCGTGGACGCGACCGACGCTTCGCTCACTCCACTCGACGCGAAAATTGAAGTCGAACATTTCGACATCGCCGCGAGCGGCGCCGTTGATCCGGCCATGGGTGTCGCCGGCGTGATTGATTTCACTGGCGATCTCGCCTCCGACGGCCACGAAATGAATTCGAAGGGAACCCTCAAGGCCAACAAGATCAAGTTGAAGCCCGCGGGGTCTCCCGCGACCGTCCCGGTGGACGTTGACTACGACACGACTTACGATTTGAAGCGCCAGTCCGGCGCCCTCAAGCAGGGCGACGTGCACATTGGCAAGGCGCTGGCGCACCTTACCGGCAGCTACGATATAGCCGGAGCCTCTCCAACCCTCAACATGAAAATGAGCGGGCAGGGAATGCCGATCGAAGATCTCGAGGGCATGCTGCCGGCCGCCGCGATCGAGCTTCCTCCCGGAGCTTCGCTGAAAAGCGGCAGCCTCGACCTGAATCTCGCCCTCAGCGGCCCGGTGGACAAACTGGTCATCACCGGGCCCGTGAATCTTTCGAACGGCAAGATTGCGGGGTACAACCTGAAATCCAAACTCGCCTCGTTCCCCGGAATGGGCGGCAACAGCGGCGGCGGGTCGGACACCGAGATTCAAACGCTCAGCGCGGATATCCATGTGGATCCCAGCGGAACGCAGGCGACCAATCTGAATGTCGTCGTGCCTTCGATCGGGACCGTCACCGGAACCGCCAACGTCAGCTCAAGCGGCCAGTTGAATTGCAAAATGTCCGCGAAACTTGCCGGAGCCATGGGGGCAATGACCTCGGTGATGACACTCGGCGGCGGGAAGAATTCGAACGGCGGCGGCGTCCCCTTCACTATTACCGGCACGACGAAAGATCCCATTTTCCTGCCGGATGTCGCCGGAATGGCCGGCAACATGGCCAAAGGCGTCGGCGGCGCTCCAGCCGGCGCAGCCAAAACGGCCACAGGAGCGCTCGGCGGCCTCTTCGGCAAGAAGAAGCAAAATTAATCGGCGCGCTTCCGGGCGGGGATTTTCTTCGGCCGTTAACTTCTAGCCAGGGCGAGTCTGCTCCGCGAGCGCGCCCTCCGCGCCGCGAAATAGATTCCGCATCGCGCCCACGACGGCGCGAATCATTACCACGATCGCCGCAAGCGCCACGAACACGATTGCCGCCGCCGCGTAGGCGTGGCGCGTGGCAAACCACGTGAGAAAAATAACCGCCGCATCTTCGCTCAAACTGAGCGCCGCATTAGAAAAAGGCTCGGGAGATTGAGTCACCGCTGCTCGCGCGGCGATCTTTCCGCCATGCGCCGCGAGTGCGATCAAGGCGCCGAGAAGCGTAGCCAACAGCCGCTCCCATTCCGCCAGGGGCGCCGTTGCGGCATAGGTCAGCAGCGCGGCTGCGGGGATGCGCACAAACGTGTGCATCGCGTTCCATAGCAGATCGAAGACCGGAATTTTGTCGCCGATGAATTCGACAGCGAAAAGGACGGCACAAATCGCGATCGCATACCAATGTGAAAGTGGATCAAGGCTTGGCGGCAGCGTCAGTGCGTGTGCGCGAGCCAGCAGGCCAAGCATCGCGACGGTCGCGTATACGTTGAGCCCCGCGGAGAAGCAGACCACCACCAGAATCGCGGTGAGCTCCGCTCCGGAGGGGATTGGCGGAACCATCCATGCAGCGAACATTGGTTTGGGAGCCCCGATCCTCCGCTACTCGACGTTTAGGACCAGATTCGGGACAGCCTCGGTCACACCGTTGATCGTAATACTCACGACCGGGCTGGTTTGACCCGTTGGCGTTCCGGGATTTGTGGGCGGCGGCGTGCTTCCGCCCCCTCCCCCGCAACCCACGCCTACAGCGAGCATCACGAAAATCGTGAAGACGAGCGCGAGGCCCCATCGGCGCTGTTTCCCGCGATAGCCGAGCGCCAGCATCCCCGCGCAGAAAAGGCACGCAAGCGCTAAGGCGCTAGCCGCCGCCGTCCGCCAGGCCGAAATATTTGGGCGATTGCGCCACGCCGGAGCTAAGGAAGAAGGAGCCGTGGTCACGAATGTGAGCGTCGCGGTTGCGGTTCCGTTCGCCGCGAGGGTGATGGAAGCCCCGGAGCTGCAGGTTGATTCGGAAGGTAAGCCGGTGCACACGGGCGTGACCGTGACGGCGCCATTGCTGCTGAAGCCATTGATCGCCGTGAACGTAAGCGTTGTCATTCCCGACGCACCGGGCGCACTCACGGGGACTGTGGCCGGATTCGCCGTAACCGTAAACGCCGGCGCCGTGGATTGCACGGTGATCGTGATGCCCGTCGAAGCCGGAGAAGCAGCGTAGTTTGTATCGCCAACGTCGCCGTTGTACTTGGCAGTGATGCTGTCCGAGCCGACTGGAAGAGTGGTGGTCGTCAACGAAGCCGTTGCCGAGGCAAACGCTCCGACACCGAAGAAGTTAGCGGTGCCCGCGGTGCCGGTAACTGTAGCGGGGCTACCCAGCTGGGTGACGCCCGAAAAGAATGTAACCGTTCCATTTGGCGCGGCGCCCGCGCTTTCGGACGTGACTGCCGCAGTGAGCGTGACCGATGTACCTTGGCTTACGGTGGCGCCCCCCGCAGGTGATGACACCGTGGTAGTGGTCGCGGCCGAAGCAATCGTGACGGCGAGGGAGAAGCCGCCCGTACTTGAATTGCCCGCGAGGAAGCTGTTATCCCCGGAATAGCTGCCATTGATTGTATGAGCGCCGGGCGCGAGGCAGTTTTGCGTGCCCGAACAGTCCAAGTACTCCGCGCCGCCTACCCCGAGAGATTTGAAATCATTCAGAGCTATCGTGGCCAAATTGGTGGTTGTCGAAGCCAACGTGTCCGTAAATGTGACGGTGCCCGTTGCCTGGCCGTCTCCAGTGGCTGCCTCGGCGCTCGATATTCCAGATATCAACGCCTCGAATGCGATCGGGAATCCGTAGGTGGTGCTGAGGGGGTTGGCCGTGAGCTCCGTTGCGGTCGGAAGCGCGTCAATGAGTTCGACCGCGGTACCTTCCTTGGCGACCGTGACAACGATCGCGTTTGACGTGCTACCCGCGAAAGTCCCGTCGCCAGGATAATTGGCGATCAGGTTATAACTGGTCCCACCCGGAAGATTGTTTACTGCGAACGTGGCGGAACCACCGGCCAGAGGGCCGGCGGCCACACCGACAGTATTGGGAAGATTTCCTCCCTCGGCGATCAGCGAGACATTGCCCGAAGGCCCGGTGCCAGTGGGTGCCTTAGTCACACTGGCCGTCAAATTCACCGTCGCGCCATGCGTGATGCTGATGGTGGTTGTGGGTGAAAGTGTGGTCGCAGAGCCTTGGAAAGCTGCCGCAGCCGTATTCCACTTCGCCGCCAGGTTATTGGCGTCAACCGACCCCAGGCCGCTGGCCAGGTCGTAACCAGTGGTCGCAGGGAACCCCAGGTCACCGGCGGCAGGGACACCAGTAACGTCGTTGCCCGGCACGCCGTTGTTCCCGACCGTAACGTCGTTAAACACGCAGGTCGTCGCGGTAGCAGGAACGATCCGGCTGTTGGAGTTGCATGCGCTGTACGTTTCGGATGCCGCCAGCGGATACACGACGTAATTGGCCAATCCCTGCGGCTTTCCGATCTTCTGGTTCACCATTGCCATGATGCCGGCAAATGACGGCGCCGAAGCCGACGTTCCGCCCACCATTCCCGCGCTGTCTATGACGGTTTGGGCGCCGGACCCAGTTGTTTGGCAGGCTAAGAATGAAATTCCTGAGAAGCAAATAAGGTAGGCGTCATTGTCGGCTGAGGCCGTCAGCGCGACGTCGGGTATTCCGCGCGGATGTATCGTCGTGCTGCCGGATATAAAAAATGGGCTGAGCGCAGTTTGGAGTCCAGTAATGGTTAGCGTCTGATACGACGGCGTCTGATAAATCATGCTGACGCCCCCGCCACCAGCGGCTAATTCGAACATTCCGTCAATAGGGTTGCCGGAGCTATCGCACGGAGAACCGAAGGTGGTGGGTGAGCAGCTGTCGTTCCACACTTTTTCGGGTATGTAGCCCAATGCTGATTCAAAGCCTGCGCCATTCGTCGCGCTCCAGAAAGTGGCCTCCGTCGTAGCGGGAGGAGGAGTTTCACCGGTGCCCAACTCGTTGAATTCCGTGCCACCGACTGCGGTATCGAATGGAGTGGAGGCAAGTCCGCTGATTGCGGCGCCGCCCTCCGCGCCGGTCGTACCCGGACCATCGGGATCGCAACTGGCCGCGCCGCTATCGCCGGTCGAGACGAAAACGCTGATGCCTTGTGCCGCCGCCTGCTGCCAAAGAGCGTTCACGAAAAAGCTTTCATTGCCCGCCTCGAGAGCTCCTTCGTCCGCCTCGCATCCTCCGAAGCTCGCGCTCATGATTGGCGCAAGATTGTGATCCACGATGTAGGACGCTGAAAGGTCCACGCCGTCGGAAATTAGAGTGGACTCGCTGGCGACCACATCTATGGTAGCGTCTGGCGCCACGGCGCCCGACCACTCGGTATCGAGGGCAGCTTCCACGCCGTCGCCGCCTGGATCCACCCCGGGATCGGCGCCGTCCACAATCGCGTTCGTCGTATTCGCCGGCAGGCCGAATATCGTTCTGAAAGTCTGCACGTCGGTAGGGCTTACGTCGCTTCTAGCGACTATCGCAATTGTCTCCCCGGTGCCGTTAATGCCGGCAGTCAGCAGAGGAGCGGTGTCGTAAATCTTCGCGAAGTCATCCGGGGACAAAAAATGGAAGCCTCCTAGATTGTCGTCGGGAGGGACCGGCGCTAGTTTTCCCTGAGCGTTTCGCTGCACTCCGTAATAGCGGCTGAGCATGGGCTTGCTGAAAAAGTTGTGCAGCGATACCACGCCGCGGACCACCGGAGCGAGGGCCGCAGGGATGGAGATGTCGGTCGAATTCGCCACGTGCGCTTCGCCTCGCACCTGATAGTGCCGCATCTGCGTCTGGAACGCGGTTTCCACCTGCGCGGAGGTGCCGGAGAATTCGATCCAGCGGCCGCTTTGCGCCACTTTGTCCACGCTGAACCCTTGCTGCTGCAGCCATCCCAAAACCAACTGGATGTCCTGTGGCGACGGACCAAACTGCTGGCCGAATTCATCAGGTGTGAGCCAGCGATGATAATCGGGAGAGCCCTGCGTCTGCTGGCTGTCGAGCAGGACGCTCAACTGGTAATCCTGATCTGGGGATCCGTCGAGCATCAGGATCATACGCTGCATCGGCGTACCGCCGTCGAGCGCGCCCACGTCGAAGGCCGGCAGCGCCAATGGGTGGGTCGAATGAGGAATTGTCACGCGAGACGTGCCGTCAATCACCGAAGTGATGCGCGGTTGTACGTGACTGCTCTGCGCGGAAGTCAGGACGGGAGCTACGAGAAAGAATGCAACGGCCAGCCACAATCGGGACCGGTACATCGAATCGTTTCGCATTGCGCCTCTGGGTGCGGCCGATACGTCGAGTTGAGCGACTCGTGTCCGCATAGATGGAGGGGCCCAGGTAATGGTTGGCCCATCATCTTGTGCAGAAGCGACTGCAAATTAAGTAAGGGTCGAGGGATGCATCGCGGATATTGCCAAACGGTGCAAAGCGAGTCAACAGTAACGTGGTCAATTCCTGATGGCGTGAGAACTGCTGGGGTTCCCGGTTCCGATACTCTTAGAGCATCTGCCGGAGGACGTACTGCAAGATGCCGCCGTGCCGGTAGTAGGCGACCTCGAAGGGCGTGTCCACTCGCGCGGTGGCAGTGAACTGACACACCGACTGGCTTTTCGCATCGCGCGCGGTAACCTGTATTTTCTTGCGCGGTTCGAAACCCCGCGAGAGACCTTCAAAATCGAATGTTTCGAGACCCGTGAGGCCGAGCGATTTCAGGTTTTCGCCGGGTATGAATTCCAGCGGCAAGACGCCCATGCCTACCAGGTTGCTGCGGTGAATGCGTTCGAAGCTCTCGGCCAGGACCACGCGGACGCCGAGCAGGATTGTGCCCTTCGCGGCCCAGTCGCGCGACGACCCGGAGCCGTATTCTTTCCCCGCGATGATGACGAGCGGGACGCCCTCACTGCGGTATTGCATGGCCGCGCTGTAGATGGACATTTGTTTGCCGCTCGGCTGATGAATCGTCCAACCGCCCTCGGTGCCGGGCGCAAGCTGGTTGCGCAGGCGGATGTTGGCGAAGGTTCCGCGCATCATCACTTCGTGGTTGCCGCGGCGCGCGCCGTATGAATTGAAGTCTTTCGGCTGGACGCCATGCGCGATCAGGTATTTTCCAGCCGGGCCGTCGGCTTGAATGGAGCCGGCCGGCGAGATGTGGTCGGTCGTAATGCTGTCGCCGAGGACAGCCAGCGCGCGCAAGCCGCGTAAATCGGCGATGGCGCTCGGCTTGGCCTGCATTCCCTCGAAATACGGCGGGTTCTTGATGTACGTGGATTTTTCGTCCCAGGCGTAGAGATCGCCCTCAGGGATCGGGAGAGCGCGCCAGTGCTCGTCGCCGGTGAAGACATCGGCGTATTCCTTTGAAAACATTTCGCTGGTCACAGAGCTGCGCATCGTTGATTCGACTTCCTGCGGAGTGGGCCAAATATCCCGCAGGTAGACAGGCTGCCCGACCTTGTCGTCTCCGATAGACTCGTTGACAATGTCGAAATCCATGCGGCCCGCGAGGGCGTAGGCCACGACCAGCGGCGGCGAAGCGAGATAATTCGCGCGGCAGAGCGGATTGATGCGTCCCTCGAAATTGCGATTGCCGCTGAGGACGGAAACGGCGACGAGATTATGATCCTTGATCGCTTTGCCGATGGGCTCGGAAAGCGGGCCGCTATTGCCGATGCACGTGGTGCAGCCGTAGCCGACGAGATTAAATCCCAGCGAATTCAGCGCCGGCCACAGACCGGCTTTTTCGATGTAATCCGTGACGACTTTGGAGCCGGGCGCGAAGCTCGTCTTAACCCAGGGCTTCGAGGTAAGGCCGCGCTCGACCGCTTTCTTCGCCAGCAAGCCTGCGCCGAGCATCAACGAGGGATTCGAGGTATTCGTGCAGCTGGTGATCGCGGCGATTACGACGGAGCCATCGGCGAGATCGAATTTGTCGCCGTTGTTCTGCACGCTCGCGTGCTTCGGCGCTTCGGTGAGCGATTGTTCGAATGCGATCTTCGCCTGCGTGAGCGGCACGCTATCCTGCGGACGCTTGGGGCCGGCCATCGTGGGAACCACGGTTGCGAGATCAAGCTCGAGGCGGTCGGAAAAAATGGGATCGGGCGTCTGATCGGTGCGGAACAAGCCCTGTTCTTTCGTGTAGGCCTCGACGAGCCGGACCTGATCTTCGGCGCGAGCGGTGAAGCGAAGATAGGCGAGCGCCTCGGAATCCACGGGAAAAAATCCCATCGTTGCGCCGTATTCAGGCGCCATGTTGGCGATGGTGGCGCGGTCGGGAAGCGTGAGACTGGAAAGGCCTGTGCCGTAGAATTCCACGAATTTTCCCACGACGCCTTTTTTGCGCAGCATTTGCGTTACGGTCAGGACAAGGTCCGTGGCCGTGGCGCCTTCGGGCAGGCGTCCGTGGAGTTTGAAACCGACAACGGCGGGGATCAGCATCGAGAGCGGCTGGCCGAGCATGGCCGCTTCCGCTTCAATGCCGCCGACGCCCCATCCGAAGACGCCGAGGCCGTTGACCATGGTGGTGTGGGAATCGGTGCCGACAAGAGAATCGGGGAATGCGATCCATGAGCTGCCCTGCTTTTCGCGGAAGACCACGCGCGCGAGATATTCGAGATTCACCTGATGGCAAATGCCGGTATCCGGGGGCACGACCTTGAAATTCTCGAAACCCTTCTGGCCCCAGCGGAGGAATGCGTAGCGCTCGATATTGCGCTGCATTTCGAGATCCGCGTTGAAGGCGAAGGCATTCGCCGCTCCGAATTTGTCCACCTGCACGGAATGGTCGATCACCAATTCCGCGGGAAGCAGCGGATTGATTTTCTTAGGGTCGCCTCCGAGCGTGCGAATGGCGTCGCGCATCGCCGCGAGGTCCACCACGGCCGGCACGCCCGTGAAATCCTGAAGCAGAACGCGGGCGGGCATGAAGGAGACTTCGCGTTCGGTGGCCCCGCCGGCGCTCGAAGGATCCCAGCCGGCGAGCGCGGGAATATCGTCCGTGTGCACGAAGCGTTCGTCCTCATGGCGCAGAAGGTTTTCGAGCAGCACTTTCAGCGAGAAGGGAAGTCGCGCCACATTGCCGACGCCGTAGCGTTCGAGCGCGTCCAGGCGGTGAATCTCAAACGAATCGCTGCCGGCGCGAAGCGTCGCGCGGGTGCCGAACGTGTTTTTCGAAGGTAGGCTCATGCGAGAAAGAGTCTCTCCTGTAGTGGGGACCGATCCATTTTAGCGCACGGGCGGCGGAGCGCTGGCGAATTTCTCGCGGTTTGGGTGCCTGGCCAGGCCCTAATTCTGTGACACGTAGCGAGGGCCCCGATCGTTTGTTTTGTTAATGTTACGGCGATATCTACTCGGCACGGTGTGTCGAGTAGGTGTAGCAGCGCAATCGTCTGAAACCGGAGCCCGGAAACCATCGGCTGGCCGGACTCAAGGGTATGCTTGCCGGGGCGAGAATCGGCCGTTGGCGTCCCGCGAACTGCTGCAGGGCGCTGACTTCGCGTCTCGATATTGGCGACCTCTGTCACTGTATCCATGTTAGGCGCGCGGAAGTCGTTGTCAAGCGCGAGGTGGTGTGGACTTTTAAGTTCGTGCCGAAAAATCAGGAAGGCCCGCTCAGCCACAAAGTACACGGAGAAGGCACAGAGGGCACGGAGACGCCGCGGAAATACTTTCGGCGAGTTCCGTCACATCGTATGCAAGTAGGAGAGGAGATCGTCGAGCTGTTGCTGGGTAAAGGAGCTGCCGACGGCCGGCATCATGTTGCGGCCGGTGAGGATGGTCTGGCGGACGAATCTTTCATTGGCAGGCAATCCGCTGGGGAGAAATGGTTTTTTGAGGAGCTCCTCCAGGCTGGGACCATTTTGTCCGGGAACCGAATGCGCGTCGTGGCAGGCCGCACAATTCTGCTGATATAAATGGCGTCCCGCGGCTTGCTGGGCATTCAGTCCCAGCTCGGCGTCGGTTTTCCCGGAAGTGTCCTCGTTGCAGCCGGCGACGAAAACCAGGAGGACCACGCCGGCAAGAAGCGATGTTCGCATCAGGCGCAATCATACAAGACTCACCGCAGAGACGCAGACACGCGTAGGAAATCAAGAGCCCCACCCTGGTAAGGCGAGGATGGGGCACCCGAAAAAGCGCCCCAATTGCTGCACGAGCGCGAGGGTCGCTAAACGAATGGCACCGATTCGCACTCAACGGCGTTGTAGTTGGATTCGGGCGCGGGCTCGCGTATATTTTTTGCAGGATGGCTATGCCTGAAACGGAGAAGGAGCGCTGGCGGTTGTCGCGGCTGTACGGAAGCATGAGCGATGGCGAAGTGGAGAAGCTCGCCGCGGATGCGGGCTCGCTTTCCGACGCCGCAAAGTGGGCGCTGAAATTGGACCTGTCGCGGCGAGGGCTCAAGACCAAGCTTGAGGAGCTGAGTCCGCCGCCGGAGGCCGCAGAGCTTTCCAAGGTCGTGAATCTCCGCCAGTACATGACGCTGCCGGAAGCGCTTCTCGCAAAAAGCATTCTCGACTCGGCGGGCATCGAGTCGTTTCTGGGCGATCAGAACATTATTCGGATGGATTGGTTTTTATCGAACGCCCTGGGCGGGGTGAAGCTGCGCGTGCGTGAAAAGGATGTTGAGGCCGCCACGGCTTTGCTGAACCGGAGCCGGGCAGATGGGTCAGATGTCGAGAACGTGGACGAGTAGAAGGTGTGTTCGGACGTCCTCCGATCCGCACCATTCCCCTGCGCGCCGCGCCGCAGTTAGAAAGCGGCGGTGGGGGAACGCTACGCGACGACGGGCAAGAGTACTTGCTGCAATAACGGCAGCGCACGGGAAGGCGCTTCGCGCCGTCTCATGACGTCGTGGCTAAAGGCACGACCTACAAAGATTCTCGTTTGGCAGGCACGGCTCAAGTAGGACGACTGCGCTCTATGAAAGGGCGGGACGCCGGCGGTACGAGAACCGGCCTCGCTCAATTCGAATGGCAGCGAAGGTCGAAGAAGAAAAGTCTGGTGGCGTCAATAGAGGCGGATGGCGCCTATCTCGCCAAGGATCTTTGCCGGGCGTAGCGGTGCTACGCCCCCACGAAATCATCTTCAGGATTGCGGCGGCGCTGTTCTAACGGCGTTTATCGCGCGGAGCTTTTTCGGGGGCGGAGTCCCAAGCGTCGGCGACGGTTTTGTGTTCGCGGTAGAGGCTGCTTGGGACGCGAATCTGGCCGCCGCGCACGAAGCGCTCGTGGTTCTCCTCGAGTTCGTCGGGGAGGTAACGATAGTTGACGGTCACGCCGAACGACGCTTCCATTCCGTAGGGCCGCAAGTTTCCGAAAACGTTGATGCGTTCGAGACGCGCGCCGTTGGAAAGATGAAATGTGGCGACCGGATCGTAGAGCTTTGCTCCACGCCGCGCCCGGGTGAGATAGGCGAGGGCGAGGCGCTCAAGCGGCTCCGCAAGAGTTCGGCGATGCAACAGGGGATTTTGCAGCAGCTTGAAGAAAGCCTCCACGGGATCGCGGAGCCGGGCGGCCGACGTCAGCTCGGTGGAATATTCGGCGAGCAATCGTGATAAGCGATCGGGCGTGAAGCCCAATTCGTTCCGTGTGTCCTGGAGCGCGCGAGAGAACAGGGGCAGAGGCGAAAGCGTGCTGTAAGTGCGGATGTTCGGAAATTCGGCGGCAAGCTCCGTTACAACCTGCTTGATCAGGAAATTTCCAAAGGGAACGTTGCGCAGGCCCTGCAGGCAGTTGTTGATGGAATAAAAGATGGCGGTATCGGCCTTGTCCGTCGCAAGCACCGGAGCGTTGACGTCGAGCAAAGGCTCGAGGTCTCCGGCGAGTCCCCTCGACAGCGCGACTTCCACAAAGATGATTGGCTCGTCGGCGAGCGCCGGATGAAAAAAGGCGAAGCAGCGGCGGTCGGATTCGAGGCGGCGGCGCAGATCGGGCCAGCCGTTGATTTCATGCACCGATTCATAGCGGATGAGTTTTTCGAGGATGCGAGCCGAAGTCTGCCAGCTGATTCGTTCGAGGCGCAGGAAACCGCGATTAAACCAGGATCTGAAAAGGTGCCTGAGGTCGGAATCGAGCGCGTCGAAATTCGAGCCATTGGAGGGTAGGGAAAGCAGATGCTCCCGCAGCGTGACGAGAGTTTCCGTTCCGCCCGGCGCCGTATTGATGCGGCGAATGAGTTCCTGGCGCGGAGCTTCGACGGCCTCGGAAAGCGCGGCCAGAGTGGTCGTGCTGGGCGAGCCTTCGTACGCGGCCGCGGCGCGACGAACGTCGGCTTCGTCGGGTGAAAACTCGCGCGACAGAATTTCGAAAAATGCCGGCCGCTGGTCCGGCTTCATGGAATTGTAGGCGGCGATGATTTCCTGCGCGATCGCGGTTTGCGAAGCCTCGCCGCGCTCGGACAGCAGGCGATGGCAGAGAAAACGCATGTCCCTGCGGCGTCCGTGGAGCGACTGCAGGAGATTGGAGAGGAACCCGGGCATCGAAGTAAAAATTATAACGCAGACGCGCGACCGTGTGTATTACAGGCGAAAGACTGTTGCCAGAGGGGCAGGCTTAGTGGACGGGCGAACGCTGGCGGGCGAGATCGCGGTTTTCCTGGGCCGTTTTGTTCGCGGGATCGAGCGCGAGGGCCTTGTCGAATTGCTCTAGGGCTTCATCCGGCTTGTCCATGCGCAGGAGCAACTCGCCGAAATCGTTGCGAACTTGCGCGTCGGCAGGATCAGCGGCCGCCAGGGCGGAGAAGTCTTGCGCGGCCTCATCGAGCTGGCCGGATTTGACGAGCGCGCGGGCGAGGTTGTAGCGCGCGTTGGCGTAATCAGATTGGAGCGCGAGCGCCATGCGGAACTGCTCGATCGCTTCGCGCGTGCGGCCCAGAGAGCCGAGCGCAAGCCCGAGCCAGTTGTGTCCCTCCGACTGCTTCGGGTCGAGGCGTACGGCGGTTTCGAGCGCGGCTTCGGCGCCACCCGGATTGAACCGCGAAAGCATCAGCGCGCCAAGCCATAGGCGCGCCCAGAAATCGCGCGGATTCTTTTCCACATCGTGGCGCATCACCGCTTCCTGAAGTTCGCGCCGGCGGTCGCCTGGACCGCGCGGCAAAACCTGAAGCCATAGGTGGGCCATTTCGTCAGTAGATTGATCGCCGCCCACAACGCGCTGAGGGGGACGATGCGGATTGCGCGGATTCGCCCGGGAATTGTCGAAATGCCAGCGCATGGAGACGATGGTGCCCTTGGGAAGGAATACGGGCTCGCGATAGTGGTAAACAGCCTGCCAGTTCGGATCCCACTGCGGTATTTTGATTAGCCATTTGCGCTGGCCGTTGGGCAGCGTCGCGTAACTTTCGAGTTGATGCCCTAAATAATGCGCGTGCGGGTAGATAGCGAGCACGTCCACGTCCAGCGGCAGGCGAAAATTATCCGCTACGGTGAAATCGCGGGCTCCAGCGGGAATGTCGAGCTGGCTATCGCGTTCGAGCTCGATCAGCAGCGGGAAGCGATCGGGCGGCTTGTCAGTGAAGTAGAGGCCGATGGACGGCTTCACTTGCATGGGCATGCCCATCGGCATCATGTGCGCGTTGAGTATGAGGTCGGTGCCTGGATCGAGTTCCCACGCGAGGCCATCCGGTTCGATCCAAGGCGCGCCGCCGGGCTTCCAGAAAAGGAAATGGCTGTCGAAATCGAAAACGCTGTGTTGAACGCTGAGATCCATGCCGGGAAAACCTGCGCCCGGCTCGGTTTCGCGGCGTCGCGCGGAGCGCGCGCGATCCACCAACAGGTTCGCGTGATGCACGCCGTGAGGGACGCCGGGGCGGACTTCGATCGCGCGAACGTAACGCCGCGTAGTGAGCTGAGGCGAGAAAATAAAATTCCAGAAAACATCGGGACCGGAAACCGGAACCGAGTAGGCGCGCGTTGCGTCGAGAATCATGTCGGGAGGGCCCAGCTGCCAGCCGGCAGTGAAATTCGGCGGGGACGGGATCTCAGACGGGGGACCCTGGGGCGCACCGTTCTTGACCCATTCGACGATGAGGCGGATTTCGCCATAGGTGAGGCGGGATTCATTGGCGAAGTCGCCGTAACCGTGCTCGGGAAGCCATGGGGGCATCGAGCGAGTGCGGACCGCGGCGGCAATCTGCGGCGCGTAGTGCTTGGCGTCGTCGTAGCTGAGCAGGGGGAATGGGCCGGATTCACCGGGACGATGGCACGAGGCGCATGAACGGTACAGGATCGGAGCTATATCGTGGGCGTAGGTCGGCGAGGGCGCGTTCTGCGCCGCTGCGGGCACGGCGAACACGAGCGCGATGACTGCTCGTGCCGCCGCGCACTTCACGGGATGCATGGAAACCCTACTTCTGAATGACGCCGCAGGCGATGCGATCGCCGGAGTTTCCGGAGGGATCGCTCATCAAATCGTCGGCCTTCGCGTGGATCACGAGCGATGTGCCGCCGTCGTGGAAAAGAGAATTGGCGCCGTCGCCGAGCGTTACGTCCTTATCAAGGACGCTGGCGCTGCCCTTGCCGTCCGCGCCGACAGTGAGATTCGGCAAATCACCGGCGTGCGGATGGGGGTCCATCGTGTTGTTCACGCCGTGGTGAGCCATGGTCGGGTTGAAATGGCCGCCAGCCGTCGTGAAAGCCGGGCCTTCGCACTTGCCGACCGTGTGAATGTGGATGCCGTGATCGCCTGCGGGCAAGCCTGCAACCTTTACCATTATCTGGACGCCGCCGCTAACGGCTTTGAGCTTGGCGGTGCCGATCTTTGCGCCTTGTGCGTTCATGATGTCCGCGTTCGCGGATTTTGGGGCCGTATCAGCCAAAGCGGCAGCGGCGCAAATGCAAAGCAGCGCGGGAATCAGAAGCAAATTTCGAATGTGCATCGGTGTGTCCTCCCTCAGAGGCGTAAGCAAAAATCCTGACAGGCGAAATTCTAGCACAGCGGCGTGAGTTGGCGTCGGACGCAGAAGTCGCGGCAAGCGCAACGGATGGGCAGCATCGAGGCAAGGTCGCGCGCCGGGCATCCGCCTGAGGCGGACCGTGCCCCTACGAAGAAAAACGAGGCTGCTGGAGCGAGGATGCCGAGGCGGCAGCTAATGTTTGGGTAGGACGAAGCCTTCGGGTGGCTTCGAGCCGTCGCCGAAGAAGAATTGCTCCATCTGCTCTTCCATAATTTTCTGCGAGTTGGGGTCCATGGGGTTGAGGCGGAATTCGTTGAGCAGCATCTTGGAATGGTCAACCCACATTTTCCAGGCGTCCTTGGAGACGTGCTCGTAAACGCGTTTGCCGATATCGCCCTTCCATGGGATGCGGTCGAGTCCGGGCAGCTCTTTGCCGAGTTTCACGCACTTCACCATGCGAACTGTCTGCGCTTCATCGGCCATTTTGGGAAAGCCTCCGTTGAGATGCGTCAACCATCTTAAGCGCGGAGGCATGGCGACCGCAACTCGGAGCGCCGCTTGGGGGGCGCGCGCGGCTTGACATTGTCGAGAAGCGCCAACAGAATCTTTGTCTTTTCGAAGTGGCGCATAATTCAATTTCGTAAGAGGGGGACTACTTGCAACACGTACGGCTTGGTTCAACGGGGTTGAAGGTTTCCAGGCTTTGCCTGGGCACGATGACGTTTGGCTACCAGTGCGATGAAGCCACGTCGTTCGCGATCATGGACCGCGCGTCCGCCGGCGGGATTACTTTTCTCGATAGCTCAGACGTCTATCCGCTCGGCGGCGGGCTGGAGCGCGCCGGCCGCACGGAGGAAATCATCGGACGCTGGATGAAGGGCAAACGGCACGACTGGGTTATCGCCACGAAATGCTTCGGAGCGACCGGGCCGCAGCCCTTTCATGCCGGAAACAATCGCCGGCACATTTTCGACGCCGTGGACGCCTCGCTGCGGCGACTGGGCACGGACTTCATTGATCTATATCAGCTGCACGGCTTCGATCCGCAAGTGACGCTAGACGAGACTCTCGGCGCGCTCGACGATCTGGTGCGCGCCGGCAAGGTTCGATACATCGGCTGCTCGAATCACCTGGCGTACCAGGTGGCGCGCGCGCTGGGCCGCAGCGACGTGCACGGGTGGGCTCGCTTCATCTCCGTGCAGCCGCGCTACAATATGCTCTATCGCGAAATCGAACGTGAATTGCTGCCGCTCTGCGCGGAAGAGGGCATCGGCGTGATTCCCTATAACCCGATTGCGGGCGGAATGCTCACGGGAAAGCACGACCGAACAAAACCGCCCAGCGAGGGCACGCGTTTTGCGGTGAGCGGGCGAGTGGGGGAGCTATACAAGGGGCGCTACTGGCAGGAGCACGTGTTCAACGCGGTGGACGAGCTGGCGCGAATCGGGGCGAAAGCGAATATATCCCTGACGACGCTTGCGGTTGCGTGGGTGCTCACCAATCCCACGATTACAAGCCCCATCATTGGCGCCAGCAAGCCGGAGCAGCTCGACGCGACGCTGGCTGCGCTCGACACGACGCTCAGCCCGGATCTGCTCGCCGAACTGGATAAGGCAACTATCCAATTTCGATAGGCAGGTTTTCCGGCACGCGGTCGCTAGATGGGCTGCGCCGAGCCAAGCACGTTCGCCGGGCGTAGCAAACTTTGCCCCTACAAAACCGCTGGCGACGCGCTCAGGGTTTCGGCGCGGCCTCGCCGCGACGCCAGGCGAAGTAGCCATCCAACACCTGGAGCTTATCGAGATTGGGCACGGGGATAGCCTCCGACGGATCGTTGAGCTTCATCACCCGCTGATTTGCGTCCGTGAAAGCAGGCCACGCCGGCAAGCCGGCGCCATTTGGATCACCCGTCTTGGCAAAATTCACCCAGTAGGATGACACCTCATCTGACACCGCTTGATCGGCCGGGGTCGGAGCCATCGCCGCAGAGAAATTGCCGAAGACGAAGGCAATCTCGCTGCCGTGAGACGCGCCCCAATCCTTAAACTGCGGCGTGTTCGGATATTGCGGACGATGGCTGAAGTAGTAGACGAAAACTTTTCCCTTACCCGTGCGCGATTGCAAGCGCGCCCAGGCCCAGGTCGGCCATGCGAACGTGGCATCGCGGAACATATCGCGAGCCGAACGTAGGGCATTTGCGTCCGTGTCCCCCGGATAGGCGGCGAAAATCTTGTCGGCGTAATCACCATAGCCCGTATGGATGCTCGATTGATAGACGGCTGCGGCGATGGACGGGACGAAGAGCGCGCCTTCGTCGGCGTTGCTTCCGATCAAGACCGGAGTGTCATTGTATTTCCCGGCCTCATAGAGCTTGTACTGATCGCCCAGAAGAACGTAACCGTCGAAAACTGGCCAGGCTCCGCCGAGAGCAGAATTCGAGTTCTTCAGAATGACTTCCGCTGATTTCTTGCGCGCATCGGCGATCGAAGTCACACCCAACTTCGAAAGATACGCCGTTCCATTCTTTTCAGCAGTGGGGAGCGAGACCATGTTCGTCCCGCCTTCATTCGCGTGCCTTTCGGGTCCGAAGTTGCCGCCGCTTTCAGAAATGGCTCCGGTAAAAAGTCCCTTAGCGAGCGGCGAAGCGGCCAGCATGCTGACGGCAATTCCTCCGGCGGATTCGCCGAAGATCGTCACGCGGCCAGGATCACCTCCAAACGCCGCGATGTTCTTCTTCACCCATTGCAGTCCCGCGATTTGATCCAATAGGCCGTAGTTGCCGGAGTGGCCTCCCTGGTCGGCGCTCAGCTCAGGACTTGCGAGAAATCCGAACGCGCCCAGCCGATACGCGATGCTGACGAGCACCACTCCTTTCTTGGCAAGGTTTCTACCGTCGTACTGGCCGATGGAAGTTCCGCCAATTGTGAATCCGCCGCCGTAGATCCAGACCATCACGGCGAGCTTGTCTTTCGGCGACTTGGCCGGAGTCCAAACGTTGAGGTAGAGGCAGTCCTCGCTGACGGTCAAGGCATCGAGTCCGAGCGCGGGCATCACGATCGGCACTTGCATGCAGGCGGGCGCGAATTTGTCGGCCTGCAGAACATTCTTCCAGGGTGCGGCAGACTTCGGCGCGCGCCAGCGCAAATCTCCCAATGGAGGCGCGGCGAAGGGAATACCTTTGTAAATCGTGATCCCGTTCTCGACGGTTCCCTGGACGGGACCCGAATCCGTGCGGACTGACTTCGGCTCCTGTCCCGAGAGCGAAGAAGCGAACGCCAATATAGAAACGAGCAAGAGGGCGATGAAACCATGCATCCGAGTCTTCATTCCGATTGTCCTTTTTGGGCGGTCAGTTTAATGCTGGCCTGGCAGCTCCCATCCCCTGGAGCACGCGGCATTCTACATCCACTCTCTTCGGCGCCGCTTAAGGAATTGGGAGATTCTAGGCGCGCTTAATGACAAGTTCAGGCGGGCGTTTCCGCGGGACTCTTTTTCCGCGGCCGGGAAAGCGCGCGAGCACTTCGCCGTCCCAGAGACGGATAATGCGTTCGGTGAACAGCCATCGGCCGGCGACTTTCGCAAGCTGATCATCCCAGTAGCCGGCGAAGCGGATGACGTAGGGCGGCTCGCCCTGACATTCGGTGACCAGCGCAAACGACCGCACCGAACATCGCTCGCTATCGCCTTTCACCATGGATTGGGTGAGGTGGTGCTGGCGGCCGGGAAAATTGGGGACGTTACGGAAGTGCTCGGCGAAGCGGCGGATATTCTTGTGTCCTTCCCAGCGATCGGGGTCCTCGAAAACCTCCTCGATGACGACGGCGTCGGGTGTGAAGCAGGCGACGAGCGCGTCCACGTCGCCGGTGTCGAGCGCCCAGGCGTACTCGGCGAGCAAATCGTTAATGGCGATGCGGTCTTCGGTCGTGAGCGGGCCGGCGGCTGCCACTGAGAACTCCTTCAAAGGTTCCGGCATCGAGCTTCGAAGCCCGGAAATACATGCTGCGATAGAAGCACCGCGAAGGTCGGCGGTTCGCGTCGTCTGAAGCTTGTCGTGGCTGAAGCCACGACCCACAAAGCAGATAGGCGCCGCGGTTCCGTCGGCTTCGCTCGGGACAGGTTCCGCGCTGCGTCGCGCGTTAGTAGCCGACGGTGATGCGCTCGCGGTGGTGCTGCGGGCGCTCGAGCTCGTCGAGCAGCGCGACGGAGTAATCTTCGAGCGAAATTTTGCTCACGCCGTTCGCGTCGTAGAGGACGTGGTCCTTGCCGAGCCGGAACTTGCCGGTTCGCTCGCCCGGCGCAATCGTCACGGAAGGAGCGATGAACACCCAATCGAGGTCGGGCTCCTGCTTGAGCAAATAATAAAGCTCGCGCGTGCCGCGAATGCCCGGCTTAAAGGCTTCGTAGGCGGCAGGGAAGTCAGGCGAGTCGATGAGTTCCACGCCGGCGGGTGTTTTCAAGCTGGCCGCGCCGCCGACGCCGAGGAATCGCTTGACGCCCGATTTCTTGGCGGCGGCGATGATGGCCTTGTGCCCCACAACGTGCTTTTCGAAAACTTCCGGGCCGGCCACGCCGCGGGCGGGATTGAAGGAGCTGATGACGACGTCGTGACCGGCGAGGATGCGTGCCAGGTCGTCAACTTGCAGCACATCCGCCTTTTTCACGGTGAGATTTTTCTGCGGCTCAAGCTTTTCGGGATTGCGAACAATCGCTGTGACCTGATGTCCGCGTTGCAAAGCTTCGGCGAGAACCTTGGAGCCGACGAATCCGCTGGCCCCAATGAGTGCGATTTTCATTTCCAACCTTTCCGGGAACTGAGATGAGCGGCTGTGGTTGGCAGCCAACCCGCGGCGCGCGCGATGATTGACAGGCCGCAAGAACCGGGGGATTGTATCACTTCGCAATCCAGAGGTGAGATTTCCGATGATAGAGACGGGACCGTTTGGCTCGGCACGCTCGACGATACAGGAACCGAAGCTGGAGTTCGCGTTCGAGGTTCGGCTGCGCTTCACGCGCGTGCAGAACATCGAAGAGATGCCGACCGGCGCGGGGCGCGGCGCAGTCTATGTGGACAGCGGCGAATTTTCAGGGCCGCACTTGCGCGGGAAGGCCGTGCCGAACAGTGGTGGCGACTACTCGCTGTTTCGTCCGGATGACGTGCTGGCCTTCGATGCGCGCTATATGTTGCAGGAGGACGATGGCACGCTCATTCTCGTCCGCAACAACGGATATCTCTGGGGACGCACCGCGGACACGATGGACCGGCTGCGGAAGATGGCGTTCTCCGGAGGGCCGACGGTTGACCCCTCGGAGTATTATCTTCGCGCGTTCCCGACATTCGAAGTGAACACGGGCAAACATGACTGGCTGATGCGGTACGTATTCGTCGGCGTCGGGGAGCGCAAGGCCGACGGTAATCTGATTCGCTACTTCGCGCTGCTATAAGCGGATCTCCGCATCATCCCATCGATGTTTCGCCTGCCTTGCCGACCTCAGGGGTTGAAACCCCTGAGATTACTGAGCTTTCTTGGCACGGCTAAAGCCGTGCCCTGACGGAAAGCATCCGCGATTCGGCAGGGCGGCTGTCGCGTGTCGCCCAGGCCAAAAAGTTATGCCCTGGCGGGGATTATCTGGGGGACCGCGCCCGCTCTTCGTTAGATGGCGGCGGAGTGGGCGATGTCGGAGAGGCGTTGGAAGCGGTCGATGTTGTCGCCCTCGTCCATTACGCCGGACGTCAGGCAGACGAACGTCACGTCCTTCACTGGGTCAACCCAGAATAGCGTGCTGCCGAAGCCTGTGTTGCCGAACGTCCGCGGCGACGCCAGCGTTCCAAACTGATGGTGGCAGACAGCTTCACCTCGCACAAAAAATCCCAAGCCAATATATGCAGGGTAAGGCTCCCATCCGCGCGCGGCGCCGATGTGGGTATACAAATCGTTTCGTTTTGTGCCGGTGCGGTTGATGGTCGCCTGATCGAGAATGGCGGGCGAGAGGATGCGCACGCCGTCGAGTTCACCTCCGCGCCGAAGCATTTCGGCGAAGCGGAACATATCCGCGACCGTGGAGAGGCCTCCCACCCACGGCATTTCCGATTTTTCTTCCTCGAAGGCGCCGTTTTCGCCGAGGTCGCTGTGGCCGAGGTGCTGAAGCGGCGGGACCGTCTCCATAAAGAAGGGAACGATGTGGCGCGGCCGTAGGTCCTTGCGCACGCCTATGGACGAGCTTTTCATTTTCAGTGGAGTGAAGATTTCATCTTCGACGATTTTGCGGTACGAGCGCTTGCGGTTGTCCACGCGCCGGACGATTTCGCCAAGCAGGGCATGCCCGGCCATGGGCGAATACGAAACGGCGCCGCCCGGCGCGCTGGTGGTGTGCATATGAACGCAAATCGCGGCGATCACTTCGTCCAGACGGTCAATGCACATGCCCGGAACGGGCGCGAACAGAGGGGGAAGTCCGGTCGTATGCGTCAGGAGATGCTCGACGGTGATCTTTTCACGCGCGCCACCGGAAAATTCCGGAATGATCGAGGAGATTTTCGTCGTCAGGGCGAGATCTCCGCGCTCGATGGCGCGGAACACGAGGACATTGGTAAACGCCTTGGTCACGGAAAACAGGTTGAACACGTTGTCCTTGCGCATCGGTTTCCGGTCCGAGAATCGAGCGTGGCCGATCGCTTCGTGAAGGCCGATCTTGCCGTACCGGGCCACGAGGATGACCGCGCCATGGTATTTCCCCTTTTGGATGTCGCTCTCGATGGTGGATTTGAGGTGTTTCAGTCTCGCGGCGTCGAAGCCGGTTTTAGACGATTTCCTGGCCATCTTGAAGCCTCCCGAGTCCAAATTCTCGACGAACGGTGCCTGGGCGCGACGAGATTATGCCCGATGCGCAGCTGATTTGTCGCACGGAAATCGGGAGCACAGAGATGCGGCGCTATGAGAGGAATCGTTCATGGGAACGTAACGAGAGGCGGCGCGGATTATGGTAGGCTGTTCGCTTGCGGAGCGATTTGAGTCAGGGAAGAAACTTCGGGACCGCTTCCTTCGGCCGAGTTTTCCGCAACAACCCCTACGGAGAACGCCGATGAGTACGCGCCCCACCGAAGTTGCCGAAGCACCGCGAGCCGATTCCTACTATTGCGAGATTCCCAACGATCCCTGCGCCATCGTGATGTTCGGCGCTTCGGGCGACCTGGCGCGACGAAAGCTTCTGCCCGCGCTCTACGATCTGGCGCTCCATTCCTGCCTCGCGCCGCGATTTAAGCTGCTCGGATTCGCGCGCACGGACATGAACGACGATGCGTTCCAGCGCGGGGCCGGTGAGTTTCTACCGAAGGGCGATAAAGCCGGAGCGGACGCCAGCAAACAGAAGGAATTCCTGCAGCACCTGCACTATTTCCATGGAAATTACGACGACCCCGAGTCCTACAAAAAGCTGGCGAAGCGCCTGGAAGAACTCGACGCCGAAGGCCAGCTCGGAGGGAACCGCTTGTTCTATCTGGCGACGCCTCCGGAGGTTTACGAGCACGTGATCGAACAGCTGGGACGCGCCGGCCTGGCGAAATCAAAGAACGCGGATTCGTGGACGCGCGTGATTATCGAGAAACCGTTCGGCCACGACGGCGCATCCGCGCGGGAACTGAACGCGAAAGTTCTGGAAGTGTTCGCGGAGCAGCAGGTCTATCGCATTGATCATTATCTCGGTAAGGAGACCGTGCAGAACCTGCTGGTTTTTCGATTCGGCAACGGGATTTTCGAGCCGCTGTGGAACCGCAACTTTATTGACCACGTGCAGATCACGGCGGCAGAGGCGCTCGGCGTGGAGCGGCGCGCGGCGTTTTACGAATCGGCGGGCGCCATGCGCGACATGATTCAGAGCCACGTGCTCCAGCTTACGTCACTGGTCGGGATGGAAGCGCCTGCAAGGTTTGACGCGACGTCGGTCCGCAACGAGAAAATAAAGATTTTGCAATCGATCCGGCCCTTCAATTCCGAGACCGTGTGGAAATCGGTGATTCGCGGCCAATACGGGCCCGGAACCGAGAACGGCGTGGCCGTGCCCGGATACCGCCAGGAGCCCGGCGTGAAGCCGCAGTCCGCAACGGAGACATTCGTCGCGCTGAAGCTGCTGGTGGACAATTGGCGCTGGAGCGGCGTGCCTTTCTATCTGCGTTCTGGAAAGCGGCTGGCGCGTCCGATGACCGAAATCGCGATCCGTTTCAAGAAGGCGCCGCACATGGTGTTTCAAGGTGAAAGCGTGGAGCCGAATTCGCTGGTGCTGAATATCCAGCCCGACGAAGGAATTTCGCTTTCCTTCGGCGCGAAATCACCCGGCTCGCATATGCACATCAGTCCGGTGACCATGGATTTTCGCTACAAGCAGGCGTTCGGGGGAGGGTCGCGAGAGGCGTACGCCACGCTGATCAATGACTGCATCCGCGGTGACGCCACCCTTTTTGACCGCGCCGATAGCGTCGAAGCGGCGTGGGGGCTCGTGGACCCGATCCTGGAAGCATGGCAGAACGCGTCCGCGCCGCCTTTCCCGAATTATCCGGCGGGCAGCGAAGGACCGCGGGCGGCGGACGATTTGACGGTATCCGAAGGCCGCCGCTGGCGTCCGATCTAACTCCACGTTTCAAGCTCGAAAATTCCGGAGAATTCTAACCGCACGGTTCGGAGGGCGCGTGATTCTTGCGGGCGACATCGGGGGAACGAAGACTAATCTTGGCATGTTCGATGTGCAGCAGGGAAAGCTGGATCGCGTCGCGGAAAAGCGTTACCCCAGCCGCGAACACAAGGGCCTGGAAGAAATCGTGGCCGATTTCGTCAGCGTCACCGGCATAAAGGCGACGGCCGCTGGATTTGGAATCGCCGGCCCCGTGGTGGACAACCGGGTGCGTACCGGGAATCTACCCTGGGTTGTGGATGGCGCGATAATGGCGAAGCAGTTGGGGCTCGAGCGAGTCAGGTTGATGAACGACCTGGAAGCCGCCGCTTTTGGAATCAGCGTCATGGGTCCGACGGACCTGGAAACGCTGCACGAAGGCGTCTCTGCGCCGCAGGCGCCCCGGGTGGTTATCGCCGCCGGTACGGGACTAGGCGAAGCCATTCTCTTCTGGGACGGAACGAAGCACATTCCCACGGCAACCGAGGGCGGCCACGCCGATTTCGCTCCGCACACCGATCAGCAAGTGGATTTGTGGAAATTCATCAAGGCCCGCAGCGAATTCGTGAGCAACGAACTGATCCTTTCCGGAAGGGGTTTCAAGACGCTGCACGAATTCCTGAATCCAGACGTGCGGCATCCGGGCTTTGACGATCCGTCCATCGATCCCGCGCCGGCAATCACGCGCATGGCACTGACGAAAGAGTGTCCCGTGTGTGTCGCGGCACTCGATTTGTGGATCGAGATCTATGGATCAGAAGCTGGGAATCTAGTGGTGCGATCGGTCGCGCGCGGCGGCGTGTATGTGGCGGGCGGAATTGCCGTCAAGATTTTGCCGCTGCTGAAGAATGGGCATTTTGCGGCCGCGCTCCAGGACAAGGAAAAGATGTCGGATTTTCTCGCGCAGGTGCCGATTCACGTGGTGCTCGACGAGGAGTGCCCGCTGAAAGGCGCAGCGTATGCGGTGTGGAAAGGGTTGTAGGACGCGGCGTAACTTGTCCCGTGCGGACTTGGATGGCGACGCTTCTTGCATCGCGGTACGTCCCGCAGCGGCTTCATCGTAGGCACCACCCAGTCCCATTAGTTCTGGTACGGGGTCTTCCCTCACGGCTCCACGGATTTTCACACAAGTGATTGCGAATTCCGTATCCCGGCCGGTCGCTCTAATTTCCTTGTGCGGGCCCGGGACGTAAGTCGTGCAATCACATTTGGATAGGCAGGCCAGCGCGTCTGGCAGGGCAATTGCCACCAATGCGTGTACCACCGGCGGTGCCGGTGGATGAGAGGCACACCAACATGAAAAAGCTTATCGGAATTGCGACATTCGTTCTGCTGTTTTCCGTACCTGCCCACGCACAAAGCAGGGGCGGCGGTGTCGGCAGCGCGCCGTCCGCGAATGTGGCCGGGGGCGGTGGCGCCGGCGGTGGCACCGGCGGCGGTGGTATCGGCGGTAACGGCGGCGCCCGGCTACAGAGCTATCCGCGTGCGAGTTTTGAAGCCAGCACAGTCAGCGGCGGAGATCCTTCCTTCGCTCCTTCGACTTTCCTGTCGTTCGATCAGGCAGTGGCCGAGGGGAAAGCGATCATAGCCGCCGACCAGAAATCGCTCGCACAAACCGCTGCGGAGAACAGCGCCACGCCAAAAGCCAAGGCCAAAGTTACATTCGTACAGGATGCCGAAGGCAAAGTGATACCGACCGCGCAGCGGTAGGCGCGCGACAGTTCACAGCGGAGCCGGAAATTCCGGCCCGCTTCCTCATGAAATTCGCTTGGAAATAGAACGGCCGCCCGGCGGGGGATATAAAGCCGGGCGGCCGCTTCCGTGCAGAAATGCGGCTCCGTGGAGATGGAGACGAAGCCGCGTTTTTCAGATCTACTTCAGATTCGCGCTGCTGAACGTGTAGACAAAGCTGACCGTGGCCGTATTCTGTTGTTTCACGGCCTTCTCATTCGAGAAGCTTTCATCGAATATCGGCAGGCTGGCAAAGTCATACCGATACTCACCACGGATCAGGAGTGCGCTGGTCAGGTTGTACGAATAAGTTCCCGTAAATTCCTGAGCCCAGCCGCGTTCAAAGTCCGTCAAGCCCTCATAGCCCTGCGGATCGTCGAAATACTCGTAACGAAACGCGAAGTTGGTCTTGGGACTCCAGGTGTACTTCGCATAGGCTGCCACGCCCCACCAGTCAACAGCTGGACCGGCAGTGCACGCAGGAGGGCCGCCCTCGGCGCAGGTTCCTGTATAGAACCGGGGTCCGAAACCATAGTCGCCGTTTATCTGGAACGCCCACTTTGAGTTTGGCGTGTATCCAATCACGGTATCGGATATTTGCTTCCAGTCGTTAAGCGTCTGGCCGCCGAGCCCGAACGCGTCGGTTACCGGACCGGCAAAATAATTTTCTGTGGCGGACCACTTCATATTCGGCGTATACGCCAAGCTGACACCGTAGGTCAGCCCGGAACTCGCGCCAAACGTCGAATCGTGATTGATGATGGTGTTGTTCCACCCGTTGACGAGATAGCCAGTGACGGCCCACTTGGGATTAAACGCGTATTTCGCGTTGGCTCCGAAGTGGAAGAACGGAATCGCGTAGTCGAAGAGAAGGCCGCGCGAATAGTTCCAGTTGGCATTGCTCTCGATCACTTCAGCGCCCATCGGCGTCACGAACTTGCCGACGGTGAACGTCAAGCCCTTCCCGATCGGAGCGAGATAGGAAACGTACGCCTCCTTGAGGAAGAAGTTGCTATCACTAGGATCAAATCCCGTGTTGTCGGTTCCGTTTATGATCTTTGCGGCGTAGCCGTAACCTGCCGATACGTGATAACCCAGCCTGCTTTCCGGTGACGTCGCATCGGGCGCTTTGTCCAGGATCAACTCCGCCATATTGAAGTTGAATCCATTCGTGGGGCTCTCGAACGAGCGCAAACCAGCCATGTTGTTGAAAGGATGATTGGGGTCATAGCCGTAGTACACGTCGCCGAATCCGCTCAACGTGACCGGACCCAGAAGACTCGCAATGCTGATCTTGGGTGGCGCGTCATCCGCGGACGGCGACGAATTGAGCGAGCCGCCTATAGCTGAGCTTCCCCCAGCTGCAGGTTCCGTGAGCGCGGCGGTTTTGATTCCTGGCGTGACATCGGTCTTCAACGCTGCAATCTCTTCCTGGAGGAGCGTCACTTGTTTTTCGAGTTCCTCCAATCGCTGATCCGCAGTCGGCTGTGCTGTCGCTGCCGGCTGCGCTGTGGCGGTCGGCTGTGAGGTGGTCGCCGGCTGCGATGCGGCTGGCTGCGTCGCGGCCGGTTGGTCCTCCGCTCTCGACGCAGGCGAACAGGCGATCGCTATGGTCACGGCGAATATCATCGCGGCCCATTTGGTAAGGCACCTCTTAGTGCGTTTCATGTGGTTTTCCTCTCCCTCCCTGCCGCGCTCAAATTTCTGCCTAATGAGTTCGCGACCTGTGCATAGAAAAAGATTCGGTAAGACAAAATACAGACCAGCATTCGAATGGTCCAACTCATTAAATCTATGGATTGAATAAGCAGATCATTAGAACGCTCTTATGAAATCTTTATGTGGACGGCCGCCTCGCATGGAAAGGACCCGAGGTGAATGGGGCCATATTGCAAAACATATGCGCCGTCCGGACGGACGAGGCGAGGCATATGACGGGGGCAGGACGATGCAATAGCAGGATTTACAGGAGTAGATCCGGCGGAAATCTCGTTGCGCGGTTCAGCGCCTCGCGAAGTAAAACATCAAGCCAAAGATGATGATCGGGATCAACGCCAGCATTATGTAAAAGAGGAGCTTGCGCACCCAGGGCGTGCGCCGTGTCTTCCAGTCGTGTAATTCGGGGCGCTCCGCGGCTCCCACCTTCTCGGGATGTTGGAGATCGAGAGCCATTTCGTGGGCGGAGGCGTAACGGTTCTTGGGGTCGCGCTCGGTCGCGCGATAGATAATCTCCTGCAGCTCCGGCGAAATCGAAGGATCGATTTCGCGAGGCGGAATGGGGTTATTCAGAAGCCGGTCGTTCATTATGGCAAAGGGATTCGGCCCCTGAAACGGGGCTTGGCCGGTTAGCATCTCGTAGAGCATCACTCCGAGCGCGTAGACATCGCTACGGGCGTCGCCGCGCTTGCCCTTGACCTGTTCGGGAGAGATGTACTCGGGGGTCCCCATCACCTGCGAAAGCTTCGCAAATGTCAGCCGCCGCGCTCCGGCCTGGCCGGCAATGCCGAAATCAATCAATTTGATGTGATCCTCGGGATCCACCATGACGTTTTCCGGCTTCAGGTCGCGGTGCACGATCCCGTGAGTGTGAATGTAGTCGAGGGCGTCGAGGATGCCGAGGGCGATCTTTATGGCGCGTTCCGGGGGTAGCTTCTTATGCTCGTCGAGAATCTTGCGCAGGAGGCGGCCTTCGACCCACTCCATGACCATATAAAGCTGGCTACGGTCGTCATCCGTAAAGACTTTCATTACGGCCGGGTGATCTAGGACTTTACCGATCTCTTGCTCGCGATGGAAACGATCGAAGAGAACCGGGTCCATTTCCATCTCGGGATGGGGGACCTTGATGGCGACGTGGCGGCCGTTCCGGAGATCTGTCCCGCGAAAAATAGAGGCCATTCCGCTGCGGGCGGCAACGCTGTCAATGCGGTAGTGATCGAGTTGGTCGCCGGGGTGGACTGGAATCCTCGAGAGTGCGGACCTGGCAGAGGACCGGCGGCAAGCCCGGCGCTAGGGAAGCCTATAGGGTCGCCCGCGGTACATGCCTACGCGTTCAACGCTGCGAACGCGGATCAAATGCAGGCTGATATTATCACTACCGTCTCGCTGGTTGGCAATATCCACCAACCGGCTTGCCGCCGTTGATAAGTCACCTCCGTGGCCGGCCAGTGCCGCCATTTCCGACGCTTCCACTGAGCCATGTAGACCGTCGGAACAAAGCAACAGCACATCACCTTCGAACACCTGGTGTTCGTTGACTTCGACGTTGACGGCCAGTTCATTTCCCAGCGACCGGCTAAGCATGTGTCGGGTTTCAGCCTCGGCTGCATCTTCTTTCGAGAGCAGTTTCAGTCGGACATGTTCGTTGGCGACGGTATGGTCGCGGGTGAGAACGTTCGGTTGCCCTCGGCGGATCAGATAACAGCGCGAATCGCCCACGTGGGCGACGGCGACGCGATCGTAGCGCAGGGCGCAGGCCACAATTGTGGTCGCCATGGCGATGCCGCCGGACTTGGCCGCATGACCGGCATCAATCACGCGCGTGTTTGCGGTCCGCACCAGGCGCGTTAGCAGGGAAGCGTGCGGCTCGCCTGGCGTCGATTCGCGAAAACCGGTCAGCACGCTTTCAATCGCCGTATGCGACGCCACTTCTCCAAGATCGTGCCCGCCGACTCCATCTGCTAGGGCAAACAGCCAGCCGCGCGCGCGTGCGTCCTCCGTCGCGGCGGGCGCCGCGTGCCCGAGGCAATCCTCATTCCCCTGGCGAACTCGCCCGACGTCAGAAAGCTCCGCGAACTCGACATCCATAGAATCGTTTTGGGCCGGGCGATACGCCGGGGCATTACCGCCGACACCTGCCGCCGCTGCCGCTTGAAGACCTCTGTACATTAGACCCCATACCTACTCGAAAAAAAAACAGGGCGGGCTTGCGCCCGCCCTGCGTGTGGAACGGTTTAGGCTGGATCAGGCACGGGTTGTGACCAGTGTCGTCTTCCCCTGTTTCTTGCTGTTGAGCATGAAATAGATGCCGCCGTAAATGCCCCAGACTGCTGCTATGCCCAAGGCAAAAAACGGCTCCATCTTTGTGCCGTAACCCATGAACGGCAGCACGATGTAGGCTGCCATGCAGATAAGGTTCGCGGCTATGCCGAAAATTGGGATCAGCATGTGCTTGATAAAGCTGAAGTTCGGGTGCCCGCTGTAGCAAAAGATGCAGGTTACGCAGCTCAGCATGTAGAGCACGAACGTCCCGAAGTTGGAAGCCAGGGTGATGGTGAGCAAGCTATTAGGGAATTTAGCCATCGTGTCGTGGGACACATACCCAAAGCTTGACCAGAACCCGTGTGGCAGAGCCGCAATCGTCGCGTCGGACATCGCGGTACCATCGCCGAACAGCATTAGCAGCGCAATGACACCCGTGATTGCCGCAATTATCGCGAGCGCCCAGATAGCCCGGTGGGGGCTCAGGTTCTTGTCGTGCAGAAGGCCAAAGTTTTCCGGCACCTCGTTGTCCTTGCCCATGGCGTAGGTGACGCGCGCCCCGGTGTTGATGCAGGACAACGTGGTCCCGATCAGCGCCAGGAACACCGTGACTGCTTCGATCAACATGAAGGTGCGGCCGTGGCCCGCGCCGAATAGAGAGTCGCCCACCATCACCATCAAATCGCCGATGGGCGCAGCCGAGGCGCCAGCGCTCTGCATACTGTAGCCGTTACTTAAGACATAGTTTGTGGCGAAGTACTCGAACAGATAGCAGAACGCCCCCTGAACGAGCAGCGACGTGATAACGGCGATAGGCACGTCCCGCTTGGCGTTTCTGGCCTCGCCGCCCATCGCCGTAACCGATTCGAATCCGACCAGGATCAGGATGGCGACAGTGGCTTGTACGAACATCCAGTTGAAATTGTGCAGTGCGATTACTGATTTGGCGCTCGGATGGGCCAGGAAGTTCCCACTCGAATCATTCATGGTGTAGTCAACGTGGAAGGGCACAGGTTTTCCAGCCGCATCCACCTTGCAAACGGGATTCATGTTCGCATCGCGCGTGATCACGTCGGTAGCCGTGCCAGCGACCATCTGGCTCGTCGTGGCGAACTCGCAATCGAAGGACGCGTTGGTCGTCGAGTCCCACTGGCGGGCGACGCTGCCGGGAGGGTGGCTCATCCGGTAGCTGATCGCCATTACTGAGAACACGATCAGCGCAGAGATTTGAATCACGTTGATGGCGATGCTCACAGCCGTGGAGCCGTTTACGCCGCGATGAGCGATGTAGGCCACGCCGAATGAGAACACGATCGCAACAGCCATCATGAACATCGGGCCCGGGTTCGTGGCGCTCATGAAACTCGGCCAAAGTGTGCCGGTGATGTAGCCGCAGAATACTCCGGTGACGGCGACCATCACACCCGGATAGATCCAGTAGTAAAGGTGGGAGCCCCAGCCGACAATAAATTTCATAAGGCGGGCGTACTTCCAAGCCTTGTCATGATTCAGAAACGCTTGCTCGGCAAAATAATAAGAACTGCCGGTCCCGGGATACAGCTTTGCCATTTCCGCGTAACAGACCGCGGTGGCAAGACAAAGCAACAGCGCGAACACGATGCCGATCCACATAGACGGCGTCGTGGCGCCTTCGGTCGCCTGAGGTGCGAAGGTGAGCCAAAGGAAAGCGCCGGGCGCGATCAACGCCATCGCGTTCATCGTCAACCCGGTCAAGCCTAACGTTGCTTGCATTTCTCCAGTAGTCTTCTCGGCCATTAGGTACTCTCCTCTTGGAAAGTAAGAACCTGAGGGCCGGACACTATACGGAAGTATTGGTTACGTAAAATGCAACGTTTCGATGGAGGGGATAGATGTTTCAAATGACCGTGGAAGGACCATAAGGTGCGCCGAATCAGTGCACTACGAGGGGATCGGCACGAGTTTTGCGGCACGTTCTGGAGCCGCGAGTTGCCTTCTTGTCAGCATATGTGAAATTTTGAAATCATTTTGGAGACACAGATCATTTTCATATTTCTCCGATAAGACACGTCGGATCATCGCGATGGATGCGTAGAGATCGGGACGGCGCGCGATTGCGGAGGCTCGCGATCGGGGCGATTCCCTTGCATCAGTAGACTTGCCTGTTAGTATGTTTGGATGACTTTTGCTCGCTGACCCTACTAGGAAATGACTGAAAAACGGCAATTCAGGGCTATTAAAGGCACCCGCGATATCCTTCCGCCCGATTCCTCGCTCTGGAATTGGTTCGAGCGAGCGGCGCGCGAGGTCTTTGAATCTTACAATTTTCGGGAAATCCGGTTGCCAATTTTCGAAGAGACCGATTTATTCGCGAGGTCCATCGGTGCGGATACGGATGTCGTTGGGAAGGAGATGTACACCTTTGAAGATCGGGATGAGTCGTCGATAAGCCTGCGGCCCGAAGCGACGGCCAGCGTGGTCCGCGCTTACATCGAGCACGGAATGCACACGCTGCCTGGCAACGTGAAGCTCTATTACATCGGGCCGATGTTCCGCCGCGAACGCCCGCAGAAGGGGCGCTATCGCCAGTTCTACCAGATCGGCGCGGAGGTACTGGGCCAGTCGGACGCGCCGGCAATTGATGCGGAAGTTCTGGAAATGCTGGTCGTGCTGTTCAAACGCGCGGGGCTTGCGTTGATCACTCTCTCCGTCAATTCCATCGGCTGCAAGCAATGCCGCCCGAAATATGTCGAGGTGCTGCGGCAGGAGCTGCTGAAAGTGAAGGACAAGCTGGGCGCGGACAGCCAGCGGCGAATCGAGACGAACCCGCTTCGCGTCCTCGATTCGAAGCTACCCGAGGAGCAGCCTATCATCGAAACACTGCCGCGGATCTCGGATCATTTGTGCGCCGCTTGCCGCCAGCATTTTTCGGAGTTGAAGGACGAACTGAATCTGCGCGGAATCGCCTATGAGGAAAACTGGCGGCTCGTGCGCGGCCTCGACTACTACACTCGGACCACTTTCGAGGTAACGGCAGAGGGCCTTGGCTCGCAGAACGCGGTGTGCGGCGGCGGGCGTTACGACGGCTTGGTCGAACTTCTTGGCGGCCATCCGACGAAGGGAATTGGCTTTGCCATCGGCAGCGATCGCGCGATTTTGTCCATACAGGAGGGCGGCCAAGCGCCGAAAATGCCGGGCCTCGGAGTTTTTGTCGCGTGGATGAGCGCCGCAACTTATCCAGCGGCGGTTCGGATCGCGCGAAAGTTGCGCGAATGCGGCATTGCCGTCGAGCTGCCGCCCGAGGCCATGAAATTCAAGAAGTCTCTCGGGCTTGCGGATAAGCTCGGCGCACGCTATGCGCTGATTATCGGCGAAGACGAGGTGACATCCGGCACGTATACACTAAAGCGCCTCGCTGACGCCGAGCAGAAAAAGCTCAATGAGAATGACTTGTTGGAATATCTGGAATCTGAAAGAAGGGGCTCTGGTGCTTGATACGCTCGGAAATTTGAAACGCACAAAATATTGCGGCGAGCTGCGCGCGGCGGATGCCGATACCGACGTCGTCCTGATGGGCTGGGTCCACCGGCGGCGCGACCTAGGGCAGCTGATTTTCATTGATCTGCGCGACCGCGCCGGAATCGCACAAATCGTCTTCAACCAGGAGCAGAATCCGGAGGCTCACGCCAAGGCCGAAGACTTGCGCTCGGAGTTCGTTGTGGCCGTCGAGGGCCGCGTGATTCGCCGGCAGAAATCGAATCCCGAGATCGCGACAGGCGAAGTGGAAGTGGTCGCCACGCGGCTGCTCATTTTGAACACGTCGAAAACACCGCCATTCCAGATCGAGGACGACGTGACCGCGAACGAGGAAACGCGGCTGCGCTACCGTTATCTCGATCTTCGCCGGCCGCGCTTGC
The DNA here is from genome assembly GCA_003166795.1 of Acidobacteriota bacterium. Lineage (GTDB taxonomy): Bacteria > Acidobacteriota > Terriglobia > Acidiferrales > UBA7541 > Palsa-295. The sequence goes on from PMUS01000012.1 coordinate 74,696, forward strand.
ATGGCAATATCGAATTGCGGCACCGCGTTGTCTTCGAGATTCGGAAATCGCTCGACGAACAGGGTTTTTTCGAGATTGAGACGCCGTTGCTCACGCGATCAACTCCGGAAGGAGCCCGCGACTGCCTTGTGCCGAGCCGCATTCATCACGGGCAGTTCTACGCGCTGCCGCAATCGCCGCAGATCTTCAAGCAGATCCTGATGATTTCCGGCATGGACCGCTATTTTCAGATATGCAAGTGCATCCGCGACGAAGACTTTCGCGCCGATCGTCAGCTTGAATTCACGCAGCTGGACCTGGAGATGTCGTTTCCGCGTCAGCAGGACGTGTTCGATGCGATCGAGCGAGTGATGGAGCGCGTCTGCGCGCTCGCCGGCATAAAAGTGCAGCGGCCTTTTCGCCACATGGAGTACAAGGAGGCGCTGCGTCGGTACGGCTCGGACAAGCCCGACCTACGCTTCGGCATGGAGCTGCATAACGTGACGCAATTCTTCGAGCCGGCACGCGGCGTGCTGCATTTTGAAGGCAACGTACAGGCGATGGTCGCGCCGGGAGCGGCTGGCTGGTCGCGCAAGCAGCTCGATGAACTTGCCGAATTCGCGAAGGCGGCCGGTGCGCGCGGCGTTTACACGGTGAAAGTGACGGCTGAGGGAACTTCGTCGCCCCTTGAAAAGAATCTCGGCATGGACGGACTGAAGAAACTGGCCGCCGCCGTTGGTGCAAAGCCGGGCGATCTGATCGTCGCCGCGGCAGCCCGGGAGCAAATCCAGCACAACGATACTTCCTTGAACGTAGTCGGGCAGATTCGGCTGCATCTTGGCGACAAACTGAATTTGATCGACCGCACCAAATGGGAGTTTCTCTGGATCACGGGATTCGCCTTGTTCGAATGGAGCGAGCGCGACAAGCGTTGGGTGAGCGCGCAGCATCCGTTTACCGGGATATTCGAGGAGGATATCGAAAAGCTCGAGACAGCGCCGTGGGAATGCCGCTCCAAGGGCTACGATATTGTGTTGAACGGCAACGAACTTGGCTCGGGCAGCATTCGGATCCACCGGCAAGACGTGCAGGCGCGCATGTTCAAGGCGCTGGGTTTGACTGACGAGCAGGCGAAGCACCGCTTCGGGTTTTTTCTCGATGCGCTGACCTACGGCACTCCCCCGCACGGCGGCATTGCGCTTGGCATTGACCGCATCGTGATGCTCCTGGCCGGCGAAAAATCGCTGCGGGACGTGATCGCATTCCCGAAGACAACCAAGGCGCAAGATTTGATGTCGGAGGCGCCCTCAACCGTTGATGAGGATCAGCTCGACGAGTTGGGAATCGCCATTAAAAAGGAAGCCGAGTAGCTGATGTCGCGGATACGCATACTGGCGGAGAACGTCGCGAACAAGATTGCGGCGGGCGAGGTGGTCGAGCGGCCCGCGTCGGTGGTGAAGGAGCTGCTCGAAAACGCGCTCGATTCGGGCGCGCGCTCGATTCGGATCGAGGTCGAATCGGGCGGCAAGCGGATGATCCGCGTGATTGACGACGGCAGCGGAATGAACCACGACGACGCGCTGCTCGCTTTCGAGCGACATGCGACGTCGAAACTGCGCACGGCGGACGATCTGCTTTCGATTGCGACGCTGGGATTTCGCGGCGAGGCTTTGCCCACCATTGCGGCGATCTCGCGGCTGCTCCTTGAAACGCGCACTCCGGAGGAAGAGCAGGGAACTCGCATCGAGTTCGCGGGCGGAAAGCTTATCAGTGTGAAGCCCGCCGGTATTCCGGCGGGGACTTCGATCAGCGTTGCGGATATTTTCTATTGCGTGCCCGCTCGGCGAAAATTCCTGAAATCCGAGACGACCGAGCTAGGCCACATCGCCTCGCTGGTCACGCACTACGCGCTCGCCCATCCTGAGACGCATTTTCTGCTCAAGACACCGTCGCAGTTGATTCTCGACTGCGCGCCGGTGGAGAAACTTTCCGAGCGCGTCTACCAGCTTTTCGGTCGGCAGGCGCTCGAGGAATTAATGGAGATTCCGCCGAACGAGGGCCCGGTGCGGTCCGCGATCACCGAGCCTCAGCTCGAGGCGGACGAACAGGCGGCGACGCTGCGAATCAGCGGGTTTGCCTCGCGCCCCGAGGTGCAGCGCTCAAATCGCAATGGAATCTACATTTTTGTGAACCGGCGGCTCGTGCGCGACCGCCTGCTGCTCCACGCGATTCATGAGGCCTACCGTAACGTTACGCCACCGGGAGTTTTTCCGGTGGTGCTGCTGTTTCTCGATCTGCCGTATCAGGAAGTGGACGTGAACGTGCATCCGGCGAAAATCGAGGTGCGCTTCCGCCATCCGCAGTTCGTCCACGATTTCACGCGCGATGCGCTGCGCCACGCGCTTTCAATCGCGCGGCCGATCCCCGGCTTTCCGGTGGCGCGCGCAGCCGCCGCGGGCGCGGCATCTGGGACCGCAGCTTCAGCGGCTGGCGGCGCGCCTGCAGGTTATTCGGCGGCCGGGGCGGTGGCTCTGCCGCCGGGGCCGCCACGCGCTGAAATTCCCATGTCGCTAGCGTCAAGCGCGGGCACAGCTGAAGCGTTTGAATTGAGCGGCGGGCCCGACCGGCCATTTGCTCAGCGGCTCGGATTTGATTCGAATGCCGCGATGAATTTTCCTTTGCCTGTGCCGGAGGCTTCGGCGGAAACGATTGCATCCGCGGCCGGCAGCGACCACGGCACAGGCGCGCTTCCCAGCCCCGAAGAGATCGCGGACTTGAAGCCGCTCGGTCAGGTGAACGCGAGCTTTATCATCGCGGTGAATGGCGAGGGCTTGTGGATTATTGACCAGCACGTGGCGCACGAACGCGTGCTTTTCGAGCAGCACCTGCGGGCGCGACGCGAGGGCGAGCTGGGCGGGCAGCGAATGCTGCTCCCCGTGATCGTTGAGCTGAGCCCGCGGCAACTGGTGACATTCGATCAGATCAGCGAAGAGCTGGGCGCCAATGGATTTGAAGCCGAGCTGATGGGCGCGCGGAGCGTGGCGATTCAGGCCGCGCCGGCCGGCATTGCAGGCGGCGACGCCGAAAAGCTGCTCTTTGAGATACTCGACGGAATTGCACGCGAGAACCAATCCATCTCGATTGATTCCCTGCAATCGAAGATCGCGGCTTCGACTTCCTGCCACGCGGCCATCAAGGTGAACACGCCTCTCGACACCGCGAAAATGGAGTGGCTGCTCGGTGAACTCGCGAAAACCGAGTATCCGATGAGCTGCCCGCACGGCCGCCCGGTCGTGCTGCGCTATTCGGTGCGCGAAATCGAGCGCGCGTTCAAGCGGATTTGACGTGGACAGGCTAGGCTTTTGGATCTTTGCGACTGGTATAGTCTTCGGATGGATCGGAATCCATTTCAATTCTAGGATGCGGGACGATGTGAAGCGTTTGGCACCCTCGCGGGCTGTTGGCCTGAGAAACCTATTCGACACGATCGACAATGGCCGAATATGGAGGGAGCACAAGCGTGTTTTTCCCAAGAGTCGAGTTAGGAATCGGGCGAAAGCCTTCTTCGTCGCCGCCCTGTTCTTGGTATTGGTAAGCTTTGTGCTCCTCGGCGTCAGAATATGAAAGGGTTGATCATCGCGATTGACGGGCCGGTCGGTTCGGGGAAAAGCACGCTCGCGCGGCGCGTGGCAGCGTTGCTTGGGTACACCTACCTTGATACCGGCGCGATGTACCGGTCCGTGGCGCTGAAGGCGCAGCGCCGCGGCTTGCCGCTCGATTCGGGCGACAAGCTGTCGGCGCTGGCGAGCGAGACTCGGATTGATTTGCGCCAGATGGACGGCGCTGCTGATGGCACGCAGCAAGTTCTGCTGGATGGCGAAGACGTGACGGCGATGATTCGCACCTCTGAGGTGGCGCAAGCGGCTTCCAAAGTGGCGATGGTTCCCGGTGTGCGCAAAGTGCTGGTGGCCGAGCAGCGCCGCGCGGGCGAAAAGGGCGGCGTGGTGATGGAGGGCCGCGACATCGGCAGCGTCGTCTTCCCGGACGCGCAGCTGAAGATTTTTCTCACAGCGTCGCCCGAAATCCGGGCGGAGCGGCGCTGGCGCGAGCACCAGCAAAAGGGCGATGCGATCGATCTCGCGCGCACGCTGGGGGAAGTTCACGAGCGCGACCAGCGCGACCGCGAACGCGCCTCCTCGCCGCTGGTCCGCGCGGAGGACGCGGTGGTAGTGGACAGTACCGCCATGGAGTCCGAGGAAGTCGCGCGGCTGGTCGTGCTGCTGGCAAAAGAGCAGGGGGGTGGTCGAGCAACCTGAGATTTGGCGCCGCGCCGGGACTACTTGCTGCGATAAAGGCCGCGCATGGGAAGGCGCTCCGCGCCGTCCGGATTCTGTCGTGGCTGAAGCCACGACTCACCAGGCAGTCCTGTAGCGGAGTTCGCTCGGCTTTACCCGCGAAGAATCCGTCATTCCAAGGGCGCAGTTTGGCCGAGGAATCCCTCTTCGTGTGAGGTCCTCGCCATGCGAAAACGCCGAGGAGAGGTTCCTTGGACACACAACGCCCTCGGGATGACAATGCTCAATGGCGCCCAATGTCGAGCAGTTATTTGGCTGGGAAGGAATTAGGTCGGGCTGGACATGGACGACAGGAATTCGCCGTTGGTTTTCGTCTTCGAGAGGCGGCCCAGCAAAAGTTCCATCGCTTCGACGGTCGAGAGCGGGCTCAACACCTTGCGCAGGACCCAGATGCGGTTCAGCTCGTCGGCGGGAAGCAGCAACTCATCTTTTCGCGTGCCAGAACGATTGATGTCAATCGTCGGGAAAACGCGCTTATCCACGAGCCGGCGGTCGAGGTTGATTTCCATGTTGCCCGTGCCCTTGAACTCTTCGAAGATGACGTCGTCCATGCGGCTGCCGGTGTCAATCAGGGCCGTGGCCATGATCGTGAGCGAGCCGCCCTCCTCGATATGCCGCGCGGCGGCGAAGAACCGCCGAGGCCGCTGCAAGGCGTTGGCGTCAATACCGCCGGAGAGAACCTTGCCTGATGGCGGTGTGACGGCGTTGTAGGCGCGTCCCAGACGCGTGAGCGAGTCGAGCAAGATCACGACGTCGCGCTTGTGTTCAACCAGGCGCTTGGCCTTTTCGAGCACCATTTCCGCAACTTGAATGTGGCGCTGCGGCGGCTCATCGAACGTCGAGCTGATCACCTCGCCCTTCACCGTGCGCTGCATGTCCGTGACTTCTTCCGGCCGCTCGTCAATCAGCAGCACGATCAGCGCGATTTCGGGATGGTTCGTGGTGATCGAATTTGCGATGGACTGCAGCATCATCGTCTTGCCGGTGCGCGGCGGCGCGACGATCAAGCCGCGCTGGCCCTTGCCGACGGGGCAGAGCATGTCCAGGACGCGTCCGGTGAGATTTTCCTTGGTGGTCTCCAGGCGAATGCGCTCCGAAGGGTAGAGCGGCGTCAAATTGTCGAAGAAAATCTTGTTCCGCGTGACTTCGGGATCCTCGAAGTTAACGGCCTCGACCTTGATCAGCGCGAAGTAGCGCTCGCCGTCCTTCGGCGGGCGAACTTGCCCGGAGACGGTGTCGCCCGTGCGCAGGTCGAATTTGCGGATCTGCGACGGCGAGACGTAGATATCGTCCGGACCGGGCAGATAGTTGTACTCGGGGGCGCGCAGGAATCCGAAGCCGTCGGGCAGGCATTCGAGAACGCCCTCGGAGAAAATGAGGCCGTTCTTTTCCGTCTGCGCGCGGAGTATCTGGAAGATCAACTCCTGCTTGCGCATCCCGGAGGAGCCGGGAATATTCAGCTCCTTGGCGATTTTCGCCAAGTCGGTGATGTTCTTGTCTTTCAGTTCTGCAAGGCTAATGCTCATCGATTTCTTTCCTTCTCAAGCCTGTGATTCAGGCACGATTGTTGTTTGGTTTCGATCCGGGGCGGGCGCGTTCGATTGAGGCACTCAATCCCAGATTACAAATTGGGTTTATGTAATGAAAATCCTTACGCTTCGGTCGCGGGCCGAACCTGCCGGGGAGCAGATGTGGGAGGACCGAAGGCCTTAATTGGCTAATTCATTGTCTTGCGTGACATCCGCGCCAAACTTGGGTTCCACTCCGGCTACAGGGGGGTGCCCAGCAATGGGCAGCGGCTTTTCAAGCGCGAATTCCAGCACCTGATCCATCGACTCGACGAAATGGATGGACATCTGCGTCAGGATCTCCGGCGGAATATCCGCCAGGTCTTTCTCATTGTCTTTCGGGAGAATGAGGGTGCGCAGGCCCAGGCGGTGCGCCGCGAGCAGCTTTTCCTTCACGCCGCCGATCGGCAGGACCTTACCGCGAAGAGTGATCTCGCCGGTCATGGCCACATCGCAGCGGACCGGGATGCGCGTGAGCGCGCTGACGATCGAGGTGCAGAGCGTAATGCCGGCGGAGGGGCCGTCCTTGGGGATGGCGCCTTCGGGCACGTGGATGTGGATATCTATGTGGCGATAAAAGTCCTTGGGCAGGCCGAATAGATGGCTGCGCGAGCGCACGTAACTCATGCCGGCCTGCGCCGATTCTTGCATGACGTCGCCAAGCTTGCCCGTCAGCGTGAGGCGCCCCTTGCCCTGCATCAGGGTCGCTTCGGTCGAAAGGACCTGGCCGCCGACTTCGGTCCAGGCAAGACCCGTGGTGAGGCCGATTTCGTTTTTCTTTTCCGCGAAGAAGTCGCGGTACTTCAAGATGCCGAGGTAATCGTTGACGTTCGTCGCCGTGACCTCGGCCGAAAAACTCTTGCCCTCTCCGACGACCTTGCGCGCCACTTTCCGGCAGACGTTGGCGATTTCGCGATCCAGGTTGCGCACGCCCGCTTCGTGAGTGTAGTGGCGGATGATATGCGTGATGGACTCGTCGGTGAACTTCAGGTTGTCCTTGGTCAGGCCGGTGGCTTCGAGCTCGCGCGAAACCAGGAAGCGCTGCGCGATCTGGTGCTTTTCCTGCTCGGTGTAGCCGGGCAGCCGCAGAACTTCCATGCGGTCCTGCAAGGGCTGCGGAATCGTGTGCAGCACGTTGGCCGTGCAGATGAACATGACCTTCGAGAGATCGTATTCCACGTCGAGATAGTGATCCGTGAACGAGTGGTTCAGCTCCGGATCGAGCACTTCCATGAGCGCCGCCGAGGGATCGCCGCGGAAGTCCATGGACATCTTGTCCACTTCATCAAGCACGAAGACGGGGTTGGTGGTGCCCGCCTTGCGCATCATCTGGATGATCTGGCCGGGCAGGGCGCCGATATAAGTGCGCCGGTGACCGCGGATTTCTGCTTCGTCGCGCACGCCGCCGAGCGACACGCGCACGAACTTCCTACCGGTGGCGCGTCCGATGGACGTGGCAAGAGACGTCTTGCCCACGCCCGGAGGCCCGAGGAAGCAGAGAATCGAGCCCTTCGGGTTCTTTACGAGCTGGCGGACAGCAAGGTATTCCAGTATGCGCTCTTTGATTTTTTCCAGGCCGTAATGATCTTCGCTGAGAATTTGCTCCGCGCGCTTGATGTCGCGGATTTCCTTCGACCGCTTCTTCCACGGCACCGCCAGAAGCCAGTCGAGATAGTTGCGCGAGACGGTGGATTCGGCCGACATCGGCGGCATCATCTCCAGCCGCTTCAGCTCCTGCATGGCCTTTTCCATCGGGCCTTCGGGCATGCCGGAAGTCTCAATCTTCTTCTTGAGCTGCTCGATTTCGTTCGCTTCGCCGCGCCCCAGTTCCTTCTGAATGGCCTTGAGCTTCTCGTTGAGGTAGTACTCTTTCTGGGCCCGCTCCATCTGGCGCTTCACGCGCGTGTTGATCGAGCGATCGACGTTGAGCTTCTCGATCTCGACTTCCAGAATGTCCGCGATGCGGTTCAGGCGCTCGGCCGGCTCGAAGATCTCGAGCAATTCCTGTTTTTCCTCGACGGGAATCTGCAGGTTGGCCGCGATGGCGTCGGAAAGCTTTCCGGGATCTTCCACGCGCACGGCGGCGATCATCGTGTCGTAGTTCAGGCTCTGCGAGAGCTTGACGTATTGCTCGAACAGCGTGGTGACCCGCGCGGACGCCTGCTCGATCTGCGGGCCGGGCTCGGCCTTCACGGGAACCAGACGAACAGAGGCGCGGAAGAAGCCTTCGTCGCTCGTCACCTGCACGATCTTGGCGCGTTCGGTGCCTTCGACCAACACCTTGATATTGCCGTCCGGCAGCTTGACGCTCTGCACGATATTTGCGAGCGTTCCGACCTGGTAGATTTCCTCAGGCTTGGGGTCGTCCACCGAGGCGTCGTGCTGCGTGACGAGGAAAATCTTCTTGTCGCCCGCCAACGCGTCTTCCAGGGCGCGCACGGAGGCTTCGCGGCCGACGATGAACGGGTGCATCATCTCCGGGAAGATGACCATATCCCGCACCGGCATCATCGGTACACGCTTTACGTCGGCTTTTTCCTTGCTGAACATTGAAATTGCTTTGACCTCGAGACCTTAGACTTCCGCGGCGAAAAAAAGCTCGGCGCGCCTACCTGGAGGAACTAGCCGGCTTTTTCGAGCAAGCTCCAGTTGATTTCGCGGCCCTTGACCATGTCCGCGGTGACGACAAAATCGCGAAGTTTACGCTGCGCCGGCAGGTGATACATCATCTCGAGCATCAGGTCCTCGAGAATCATGCGCAGGCCGCGCGCCCCGACTTTACGTTGCAGCGCGAGTTCCGCAACTGTTTCCAGGGCATCGTCGGTGAATCGCAGGCGGACGTTCTCAAATTCGAAGAGTCTTTGATATTGACGCACCAGCGCATTTTTCGGTTCCGTCAGGATGCGCACCAGCGCGCTCTTATCCAGATCGCTTAGCACTCCCATCACCGGCAAGCGCCCGACGAACTCCGGGATCAGGCCGTAGCGAATCAGGTCCGTGGGCTGCGCCTGCTCAAGCACTTCGATATTGCGTCGCGTCGCGGTGGTCGGCTGAGTATCCGCATGGAAGCCCAGCGACTTCTGTCCCACGCGGCGCTCGATAATCTTTTCCATGCCGACGAAGGCCCCGCCGCAGATGAACAGGATGTTCGTAGTGTCAACGGGCGTGAATTCCTGGTGCGGGTGCTTGCGACCGCCCTGTGGCGGGACGTTGGCGACCGTGCCCTCGAGAATCTTCAGCAGCGCCTGCTGCACTCCCTCGCCCGAGACATCGCGGGTAATGGAGGGGTTCTCGTCCTTCTTCGAGATCTTGTCAATCTCGTCTATATATATGATGCCCTGCTGAGCCTTTTGGACGTCGCCATCGGCGGCTTGCAGCAACTTTAAGATGATATTTTCGACGTCTTCGCCGACGTAGCCCGCTTCGGTCAGGGTCGTGGCGTCAACGATGGCGAACGGAACCTCGAGCATGCGCGAGAGCGTTTGCGCCAGAAGCGTCTTGCCGGTCCCCGTGGGTCCGATCAGCAGAATGTTTGACTTCGTCAGCTCCACATCGCCGGGCGTGCGGTTCAGGAAAATGCGCTTGTAATGGTTGTAAACCGCCACAGCCAGCTTCTTTTTCGTTTTGTCCTGGCCGATCACATAGCCGTCGAGAAATGCCTTAATCTCCGGAGGGCGCGGCAGGCGACGATTCGCGGGAGTTGCTTGCTCGCGTTTCTCGTCCTCGAGTATCTGCTGGCAGACGCCCACGCACTCGTTGCAGATATAGGAGCGCGGATATTCCGATGGAGAGCTGATGAGCTTCTCCACCTGCTCCTGCGTCTTATGGCAGAAGGAACAACGCAAAGGCTCTTCTGGGGTGAACCGCTTCACGATTGACGACCCCTCTTGTCCGGACCACCCGAACGATGAATCTAACCCTATTGTAAAACGGAAGACTCACGTCTTACCCGAACTCATCGCTTTCACTACTAACCGTTAGGAACGCCACCCGTTCGGTTCCCAAGGCCCGACTCCATCCACCCGTTCAACTCCAGATGCAACCGCTCCATCCATCATGCGGGAACGGAACTAGCGATGCTTGGTGATAATTTCATCCACGATGCCGTAGGCCTTTGCCTGATCCGCGGTCATGATGAAATCGCGCTCCACGTCTCTCTCGATTTTTTCCACCGGCTGGCCGGTGTGACCCGCGAGCAATGAATTCAGCGAAGCGCGGGTGCGGATAATTTCCTTGGCGTGGATATCAATGTCGGTCGCTTGCCCCGAAAGCCCGGACATCCACGGCTGATGGATCAACACGCGGGAGTTGGGCAGGGCGTAGCGCTTCTTGGGCGTGCCTGACGCCAGCAAGACAGCCGCAATTGAGGCCGACTGGCCGATGCAGTAAGTGACCACGTCGGGGCGGACGAACTGCATCGTGTCGTAAATCGCCATGCCCGCCGAAATCGAGCCGCCCGGAGAGTTGATGTAGATAGAGATGTCCTTCTCGGGGTCTTCGGACTCGAGAAAGAGCAGCTGGGCCGTCACGAGGTTGGCCACATGGTCGTCAATTGGCGTGCCGATGAAGATGATGTGGTCCTTCAGCAGCCGGGAATAGATATCGTAAGCGCGTTCGCCGCGGTTTGTCTGCTCGACAACCATGGGAACCAGCGTTGTGGCACGCGGAATCGCGTCGTCGTTTTTTATCATTTGGAATATTTTACGCGCTGAGGAAACCCGAACCAAACTTACTTTTCACTTTTGGCTGTCTTCTCGATTCGGGCGTTGCTGTAGAGCCAATCAATCGTTTTATTGCTACGCAACTTCGATTTCATCGTATCGAGCGTCCCCTGCTTTGTCAAGCGAGCACGCAACGCCGTTGCCGATTCGCCACCGTGTTCGGCGAGATGCGCGATCTCCTTTTCGAGTTCTTCGTCCGTGGCGTCGATCTTCTCGGCGGTGGCGATGCGGTCGAGCAGCAGCTCGGCCTTCACGTCGGTGACCGAGCGGTCGCGCTGCTGCCGCCGGAGAGCGGCCCAATCCACATTCATGCCGCGCGGGTCCACGCCCTGCGAGGCGAGCGAGCGCACCATGCGCTCCAGGCGCGTGTCCATCTGCCCTTCGATCAGTGCTTCGGGCACGGGGAAGTCGTGCTTGCTGACGAGCTGCTCTAGTATTTTGTCGCGAGCTTGCGAAGCTTGCTGATGTTCCCTCGACGCTTCCAGATTTTCGCGGATCTTCTTGCGGAGCTCGTCGAGAGTCGCCACCTCGGCCTTTTCGCCGGCGGCTTCCTTCACGAATTCATCATTCAGCTCGGGCAGCTTCTTTTCCTTGATGCCCTGCACGTCCACGGTGAAGTCGTAGGTTTTTCCCGCGAGCTTTTGATCGGGATAATCATCCGGGTAGCGAGCTTCGAATTTCTTGGTTTCGCCCGCCGCCGCGCCGCGCAGATTTTCGGTAAAGCTGGCGAGAGTCTCTTCCGCGCCCAGGGGAACCAGGATACTGTCGGCCTCAACCGGCTCGCCGCCGCCGGTGGAAACGCCCTTCAATTTGATGAGAACGGAATCGCCATCCTTGGCCGCGCGGCCTTCGACCGGAACAAACGTCGCGGCGCGTTCCCGCATCTCCTCGATCGCTTTCTCCACCTGAGCGTCGCCGGCCTCGATCTCGTCCACGTGAACGTGAATATCTTTGTAATCACCCAGCTCGAATTCCGGCAGCACTTCGAAGATCGCGCGGAATTTCAGGGGTTCGCCCTCTTTGAATTCGACCTTGTCCACTTCGGGGCGAGTCACCGGGACGAGTTTCTTCTCGTCGAGAGCTTTTTCCAGGTATTCGGGGACGAGCGATTGCACCACTTCGCCCTGTATGTCGTCGGCGAAGCGGAGCCGCACCAGCGTGATCGGCGCTTTGCCCGGACGGAAACCAGGAATGCGGGCGATGCGCGCGATATCGCGTGCCACTTTCTCCGCCACTTTCGTCACGTTGTCGGCCGGAATTTCGAGCTCAATTTCGCGTCTGCAGGTCGCTTCTTCGGTCATAGGGAAAAGTTTCTCCAGGGCAAACAGCCCGCAAGCTCCCGGTTTCTACCCGCCTTTCGCCTGTTCGGAATCCGGGAAGGAGGAGTGCAGGAATGAGCGGCGAGCCCCCCGCCGCATCAGAAAATCGAGTATAGGGAATCCATTTGCGCGCGTCAACCGCGCCATCGAAACAGGATTCAGAGAATCGCGCCTTTGAGCGGCACGATGAATTGAATTCCCGGAATCACTTTGCCCTTCAGATGATCGTCGTTGGTGATGAACAGATCGATCCGAGCTTGCGCCGCGCAGGCAAGTTGAATCGCATCGGGCGCCTTGACGGTCCTGTCCTTTCGTATCGCCGCATAGTGCAGGGCCGTCTCGCGATCGAACGCTACCAGCGTAGCGGTTTGGGTCAGAGCTTCCCAGTAAGATCGCTTGAGCGGTTCGTCTTCCTTCTCCGTCGGCTTGACCAGTACCTCGCCGAGCGTCAGCGTGGAAGAAAACAACTGATCGCCCCGAGCAATCATCCGCCGCCGCAAGGCCTCTACTTCCTTTGACAAGCCTCCGTAGTCTTCGAAAAGGTAGATGAAAAGATTCGTGTCCCAGAAAATGCGGCTCATTCCCATCCCTGGCGCAGCCGGGAGACGTATTGGTCGGCATGTTCATCCGCCCAAAGTTTCTTGCCGGACCCGCGCAATGCAAGAAGGGGATCGTTCTCGGCCTTGGCGAGTCCTCGGGGCGCGAACTCGCGAGCATACCAATCGAGAAGCGAGGCGTACTTCGCGGGTACGTCTTCGCGCTCCGGCGTGATCTTTGACCCCTCACGTCTCAGGTCATAGGAATCGCCCGGCCGAAACAGGCGGCGGTAGTTTTTTCTCGTTTCGAAGAGCATCCGGTACCGGCCGGGATTTGGCGGGCGATTCGCCACGCAATGCTGGACTGTGTGGACATAGACGCCAGGTCGCAGTTTGCCGGCGATGGCCTCGCGTTTTGCTCGTTCGACGATTTCCCCAACGGTGAAATCAATCCGATTGGGATGCTCGCGATGGAGCAGGGCAGTGGCGATCCAAACTTCATCGGCGACGCGAACGTCCGCGGNNGGCAGCCTGCGGGGGAATTGTTGGTGCGGAAGAAGGGACTCGAACCCCTACGGCCTTTCGGCCACCAGCTCCTAAGGCTGGCGCGTCTGCCAATTCCGCCACTTCCGCTTCCGCCAATTATAACACCGCCGTCACGTCGGATTGCGGTTGCCCGCGCGCCAGCGTTTTGCTAGTCTCCACCGCGAGCGAGAGTTTTACAGGGGGCAAAAATCATGGCACACTGCACGAAGTGCGGAGCAGCGGTTGGGGATGGCGCGGGCTTTTGCCCGTCTTGTGGCGCAGCGCAGGCGGCGCCCGGCGCGGTTCAAAGCGCGCCACCCGCCGGCGTGCCGGCCGCGCAACCTCAAATGGCCGAAAACGTCGCAGGCTTGCTGTGTTACGTGCTGGGCTGGGTCACCGGCCTGATCTTCTACTTCATTGACAAGCGCCCATACGTCCGCTTCCATGCAGCGCAGTCCATCGTGGTTTTCGGCGGGCTGCACATTATCAGCATTGTCCTCGGTATGTTTTTCGGTATCAGCTTGATGGCCGGAGGACTGACTGGGTTTTCAATGGGCTATGCCGTGTATGCGATCGTGAATCTCGTGGGCTTGGTTTTGTGGATACTGCTGATGATCAAGGCGTATCAGGGCGAGCGATTCCGCGTGCCGGTCGCGGCGGATATCGCTGAAAAACTTTTCGGCAAAGCATAGTCTCGCTTGCGAGTTCCCGACGTGCGGGGCGATCGTCCGGTCGCTCCGCGACTTTCTCTCACGTGTTTCCTTTTCGGCGCGCCGCCCGCGATACTCCGTAGTCACTGCTGTGTCCGCCGCTCTTGCCTTCGGCTACCGCGCAGCGTAGGATTGGATTTTGGTTTTACCGCATCAGCCCTCCTGTAACGTTTCGCGTGTCAGCCGGAGCGGGCAAGGTGCGACTCGTGTGGTTGTGGAGCGGCGGCGTTGGCGGATAAAGCGCGAACCAAGGCGATTGCGGTTGTCGGCGCCCAGTGGGGCGACGAAGGGAAAGGCAAAGTCGTTGATTGCCTGGCTCTTTCTTTTGACTACACCGCGCGCTACGCCGGTGGGCACAACGCCGGCCACACCGTCATCTTCAATGGTCACCGCTTCGTGCTGCAACTGGTTCCCAGCGGAATCCTGCGGCCGGAAAAGAAAGCCGTCATCGGTCCGGGCGCGGTGGTTGATCCGGCGGCGCTCGTGGCCGAAATCGAAAATCTACGCAAGTCCGGCGTCGAGGTCCGTGGACGCCTTTTCCTAAGCAACCGCGCGCACCTGATCTTTCCCTACCATCGCGAAATGGACAAGGCCGCGGAATTCGCGCGCGGTGAGGCGAAGATCGGGACCACTTCGCGCGGGATCGGCCCGGCCTACGAAGACAAAATGGCTCGGCGCGGAATCCGCGTGTGCGATGTGCTGGAGCCGGAATGTTTCCGCGTCAAACTCGAGCGCGTGATCGCCGAAAAAAATCTGATCAGCAAAGCATCCTACGGCCATGCGCTCGAAACCGCCGGGCTGCTGGAACAGTCTCTCGAGATTGCGGCGCACATTCGCGGACTGGTGGCCGATACGGCCGTGCTGTTGAACAACGCGCTCGATCATGGCGAATCCGTGCTTTTTGAGGGCGCGCAGGGCACGATGCTGGACATTGACCACGGCACGTACCCCTTCGTCACGTCTTCGAATGCGATTTCCGGCGGCGCGGCGACAGGTCTCGGCGTGGCTCCCACGCGCATCACGGGCGTGGCCGGCGTGACCAAGGCCTACACCACCCGCGTCGGCAGCGGACCATTTCCCACGGAGATGCCCGACCTCGACGCCGGTGCAATTCGCGCGCGCGGGAATGAATTCGGCGCGGTGACCGGGCGGCCGCGGCGCTGCGGCTGGCTCGATCTCGTGGTACTCCGTTACGCGAAAATGCTCAACGGAATTGATTCGCTCGTGGTGACGAAGCTCGACGTGTTCGACGAGCAGCCCGAAATAAAAGTCTGCACCGGCTACCGCTACAAGGGGCAGCCGCTCGAGGAAATGCCGCCCGACGTTGAAACGCTGGCGCAGATCGAGCCGGAATACCGCACGCTGCCGGGCTGGAAGAAATCCACGCCGGGGATTCGCGACGTCCTCGATCTGCCCACGGCGGCGCGCGATTATCTGAATTTCATTTCCGACGAGCTGCAGCTTGAAATCGGAATGATTTCCACCGGCCCGGAGCGCGACGCTACCATCGTTCCTCGTGGGACGAAACTCGCTTCGTGGCTTTAGCCTGCGATGATTTCCTTCGAAGCTGCGCGCGCCAAGGTGATCGAGGTTCTGACCGCGCGCGTTTGCGCGCCTGAACGGGAGACTCTCGACTTGAGCGTCGCTCCGGCCGCCCCGCTCGGCCGTATTCTCGCCGAAAGCATTATTGCCGACCGCAACTATCCCCCATTCAATCGCTCGATTCGCGACGGTTTTGCGTTGCGCTGCGCCGATGCGATCGAGCCGGGCGCGAAGTTGCGCCTGATCGCCGAAAGCCGTGCTGGAGTGGCCTACAACGGTACTGTGGGCTCGGGCGAATGCGTGCGAATACTCACTGGCGCGCCCGTACCACGCGGCGCGAACGCGGTGGTAATGCACGAATTCACGCGCGAGGAAGGCGATTTTGTTGTGTTCGAGCAAGCCGTCCGCGCGGGGCAGTATTACGTTCTCGCGGGCGCCGAAGCGCGCATCGGCGAAACCGTCGTTGGCCGCGGTGCCCGGCTCGGTTACGCCGAACTCGCCAGGGCGGCGGAGGTAGGCCACGCCCGGATCGAAGTCAGCCGCCGACCGCGCGTGGCAATCCTCTCCACCGGCGACGAGCTTGTCGCCGTCGACTGTCCACCCGGCCCATTTCAGATTCGCAACAGCAACAATATTTCCCTCGCCGCCCAAGTCACGCTGGCGGGCGGCGAACCGCTGGCAGCGGGTTCCGCGAAGGATGAAGTCGCCGAGCTTCGCGCGCGAATCGAGCAGGGGCTTGAGGCGGATCTTCTGGTGCTGAGCGGCGGAGTGTCCGCCGGCAAATACGATCTTGTCGAACAGGCATTGAAGGAACTCGGCGCGGAAATCTTTTTCGACGCGGTGGCGATTCGCCCGGGCAAGCCTGTGGTATTCGGATGGTGCCGCGGGAAGCCGGTCTTCGGCCTGCCGGGGAATCCCGTTTCGACAATGGTGACGTTCGAACTGTTCGTTGTTCCCGCCATCGAGGCGCTCGGCGGATGTCCGCCGCAGCCATTGCCGCTGTTCAAAGCAAGGCTGGCGCATCCCGTGGATGAAAAGGGAGGCGTCGCGCATATTCTTCCCGCGCGCGTGAGCTGGCCCGAGGGCGGGAGAGATGCTGAACCCAAACTGGAAGTGCTTTTATGGGAGGGCTCGGGTGACATCGGCGCCGTAGTGCGCGGGAATTGCTTTCTCGTCGTCCACGCTTCGAAGCTTCATTTGCAAGCGGGCGAATGGGTGGACGTCCTGCCGCGCCGTGGTACATTTTGACCGAAGGGAATAGCGCCCGGCCGGCTCTCGGGGCCGAGAAACCCTGTGTCTGCAGGGAGCGTCTTAATTTCAGAGCGGCGCAGTTTCCCAACCGCGGCGCTTTCGCACCAGAAATCGGTGCGCTAATCTAATCCGGGAGGTTTACATGAGAAAATTCGTCGGCCTATTAGCGGTATGCTTCCTTTTCTCAGCTCCTGTCTTCGCACAACACAAACCCGAAGTTGGCGGCGGACACATTCCCGCGCACGGCCCTGCCGCTTACAAAGCCCCAGCGCATCCGGCGGCGCCGGTCGAAGCCCGTGTCGCCGATCGGCCCGGTCATCCGACGGCTCCGCACGTTGATATCAAGCACGATCGATGGGTCGGCCACGATACTGGGCGTGACGATGTCCACTATCATTTGGATCATCCCTGGGAGCACGGACGGTTTACCGGAGGCTTCGGTCGCGGCCACGTCTGGCGGATTGTCGGAGGAGGCCCGAGCCGTTTCTGGTTCGGCGGCTTTTATTTTAGCGTCGCCCAGTACGATTTCGGATACTGCAATGACTGGCTCTGGGATTCCGATCAAATCGTGATCTATGAGGACCCGGACCACGACGGTTGGTATCTTGCATATAACGTAAGGCTCGGCACGTACGTCCACGTCGAATATCTCGGGAATAGCTAAGCCGTCCCGGTAATAGCATCGCAGCGCAGAACGAAACGATCCTGGCCGCCCACGCTGCGGTCGCGGTCACTTCATTCGTGTCGCTGGGGATATACAGGAGGGAACCATGGTCACCGTTTCAATCTCGCGCCGCTGCTGGCCAATCGTTGCCGCGATGGGAATGATCGGATCGCTTGGTCTGGCAAGTTCGCTCGGTTCGGCTGAGCCGCGAACTCCCGCAAGAGCCGCGGATATCGATCCAACAGCGGTCACCTATAAACTGCCGAGCCAAATCACATGGGCCGGTAGGCCCGGGGTGTCGGAGACCGCGGTCGTGCTTGGCGATCCCACGAAGACGGGCCTCTATATCGAGCTTGTAAAGTGGTACCCGCACAACATGAGCCGCCCGCACTTTCATCCCAACGACCGATACATCACCGTTCTGTCGGGAACGTGGTGGGTCGGCACGGGCACGAAATACGATCCCGATTCGACCGTCGCGATGCCGCCAGGAAGCTACGTTGTGGATCTTGCCAAGCAAGTGCACTATGACGGCGCGAAGGATGAAATAGCTGAGATCGAGATAGTCGGCGAGGGTCCCGCAACCATCACGCCCGCCGAAGTGAAGTAATCAGGCGAATTAAACAACCAAGTCGCTGTCGCTCACGCGCATCTCCGGAGCTCGCCGGCCGCGTCAGCAATATCCACGACTGTCAGGCTGCGCGGCGCTTGCGGTTCGCCACAATGAGTAGCAGGATGCCGATAACGAACACGATTGCGCCGTTGATCTCCCACTTGGTTTGCCCAGCCATGAAGCCCTGATGGATTACGTTGATGCCCTGCAAAAACCATACGGCTCCGAAAAACACGAGTACCACGCCCACGATATTCAATGCGATCTTCATGTCTCCCCCCAAATTGATTCACCGCTAAGACTCCTCTGCGGCGTCGCAGCGGCGAATCGCGGCCAGCTTCATTGGCGCGGAGCGTACTTCGGCTCCCATTTGAAGTCAATGGAAGCGGAACAAAGGCGCCGGTCGCCGCGCCATCGAGCCACCACGGCCTTGGGGCGTCGCAGGACACTTGACATGACCTCTGCGTTGGTTGTATCTAGCACGAATGAAAACACGCCTGATCCTGTTCGCTGCACTAGCAGTATTGTTTGCCTGTGTCCCCGCGATCGCCCAAGAACCGGTTATTGGTGTCACGGGCGCCGAGGCTGACGCCCTTTTCACCAGCAAGAATCCCACGCTGAACACCAACAAGCAGGCCGCGTATCACATCATGAAGGACCTGTTGGAGGCGAATCACTGGGATCTGGCCCAGAACTGGCTGACGCCCGCCTACCACCAACACAATCCGAACGTGGCCTCGGGCCGCGACGGTGTCGTGAAGTTCTTCAGCTCTTTCCGCAAACCGAGCGACATACCGGAGCACCTGACGAAGACCAAGATCGTCGCGGTCGTCGCGGAAGGCGATCTGGTGATCGTTGTCACGCCCCGCGAATTTAAGGACCCAAGAGACGCATCGAAGACCTACACGACTTCGTGGTTCGATATGTGGCGCTTCATTGACGGTAAGGCGGACGAGCATTGGGACGGTGCGATCATCAATCCTCCCGCTCCGCCCCCGGCCGCGAAGTAAACTAGCGGCGTCTCGCATCCTGCAAGAAAATCTTTTGGCTGTCATCGGGGGCCGGCGAAAGCGGGCTCAACTAGAAGAAGAGTTCTGGCGATATATGGAAGCGGTCGCTGAGACGTTTGATGTGATCTTTGTTCAGTTCCCGCTTTCCGTTTAGGACCTCCGAGACGATGCTCGGAGTTCCAAACACGCCGACCAGATCCTTCTGCCGAAGTTCGTGCTGCTCCATTAAGAAAGCCAGCACGGCCAGGGGCTTCGACCGAGGAAGACGATACCGCTTATCCTCGAAGTCTTCGATCAAGAGCACAAGAAGATCGGCAAATTCCCTTTCCGCGGCTGTCAGCGTCTTGCTGCGCCGGTCGAGATCGTAAAGGATTTCCGTGTAGGCCTCGTTTTCTTTCTCGGTGCGAATCACCTTGGGAGGCACTTTCGTCAGGAGCGCGCTGTACTCCCGGCTGACTGTCACTGAACTCATGTTTTCCATCCTCCCTAGTGTATTCGGCATGCGTCAGCACGCTTCGCAGGAAGATCCTCCTGCTTCGATAGTTGATTTCGGTGAGCAGCCGGTATGCATTTCCCTTGATGTTGAACACGGTGTAGCCGCCGACCGCATCCGCTGTAGGGAACACGCGCCTCGCATCCATCAAATTCTCCCACTCCGCTTTCTTCGCGATCCGATACCAGATATCCAGCGACTCGCCGAGGCCGGAATGTCTCTCTGCCGCTTCAAGCAGCTTCTTGCGACTGATCACGTGCACTCAGTCCATTAGATTCGCAAAATGCGAATCGATCAAGGAGAAGTTCGCAAGTGGCGAACTTGCGCCAATGCGCGACCGCGATCCGCCCACGAATCGTCTTGTTGAGGGAACTCCACAGGGGGTGCTACTTGCGCCTCAACTTTCGTTGTGCCACCGTGGTTATCGGAGCGCGAGCCATGCGTTGTTGGCAGCTCACAGCTGAAGCGCGGCGTTGCGAAAGCCGGGAGCGGCTTGGCGCACCTGTTCGCGCAGATTCTAATCGCAAATTTACGGAATTAGAAATGCGGCAACTGCTTGAAAACATTGAGTGGCACCCCGTCCTGATCGCAAATTTCCGCGGATTACGATGAAAAAGCTTTCACACTACGACGACGCCGGGCGCGTTCGCATGGTGGACGTCACGGCGAAGCCTGCGACGTCGCGAACCGCCGTCGCGCACGCCTTCGTGCGCATGCAGCGAGCGACGGTTGCAAGTATCAAGCGTTTGAAATCGCCGAAAGGGAACCCGCTCGAGGTCGCTCGCATCGCGGGAATCACGGCGGCGAAGCGCACATCGGAGCTGATTCCGCTTTGTCACCCCCTCGCATTGACGCACGTGGATGTGCGCGCGAAGCTATGCCAGAATGGAATTGAGATCACGTCGGAAGCGACCGTCACGGGACCAACGGGTGTGGAGATGGAAGCGCTGGTGGGCGCGGCGGTTGCGGCGCTGACCATCTATGACATGTGCAAGGCGCTGGAACGCGGCATGGAGATCACGGAGTTGCATCTCGTAAAGAAATCGGGAGGGCGCAGCGGAACCTACGTGCGCCCGGGCGGGCCGTCCCGGAAGAGCGGGAACCGATGACGCCCATCAAGGACGTCAAGGTCCTGGTCGTGGACGATAACGCCTTGATCCTCGACCTGCTCATGAAGGGACTCGCGCCCCATTGCGAGGCGTTCGCGGCAGCTGACGGCGCCGACGCCCTGCTAAGAATCGTGGATGATCCGCCGGACCTGATCCTCTGCGACTATCGCATGTCGGGGCTCGACGGGCGCCAGCTCTACGAAAAGCTCCGAGCGCGCCAGCAAACCAAGCAGATTCCTTTTATCTTTCTCGCCAGTCGCGCCGACGTGGAGGAAAAGCTGCGTCCGATGGTCGATGGCGTGGAGGAATTCGTCGTCAAACCTTTCTTCCTGAAGGATTTTATCCGGCGGACCAAGAAAGTGATCGACCGGCTGGCGCTCGAAAAATTGCAGAGCCGCGCGGTGCGGCCGGGCGTGATTCAAGGACGCCTGGAGGAAATGAGCATTCTGGATTTGATGCAGTCGCTCGAAATGGGCCAGAAATCCTGCCGGCTCACGATTCGCAACGCGGGCGACACGTGCCAGCTCTTTTTCTCCGCGGGCCAATGCGCCGACGCAAAACTAGGTTCCTTCGAGGGCGAGGCGGCCGTCTTTCAGGTGGTGCGCTGGCCCGCCGGTGAATTCGAGATTGATTTCAACTCCGCCCCGGAACGCACGACGATTTCCCGCACGACCACGGGCCTGCTGATGGAAGCCTTGCGCTTGATGGATGAAGGCCAGCGCGACGGGGATACCGAAAACGTCGAGGCCACCGAGGGCTAGCCGGTCAAAGCCATTCCATGCGCGTATCCGTCCTGACAATCAGCGATTCGGTGGCCGCCGGCACGACCGAGGACCGTTCCGGTCCGTCCGTGATCGCGCGCTGCCGCGAGCTTGGATGGAGAATTGTTTCCTCCGCCGTTCGCGCGGACGATCGGGCCGCGATCGAAATTTTTCTCAAAGAGGCCGCCGACTCCAACGACGCGGACGTGATCTTGACCACCGGCGGAACAGGCCTCGGCCCGCGAGACGTTACACCGGAGGCGACCGCGGCGGTGGTCGAACGGATGATCCCAGGATTCTCCGAGCACATGCGTGCGGCTGGAGCGGAGAAGTTTCCACGCGCGGTGCTTTCGCGTGGAGCCGCGGGAATTCGCGGAAAGGCCATCATCATCAATTTGCCTGGCAGCCCGAAGGGCGCTGTGGAGTCGCTCGACGCCATCGCTGATCTGCTTCCTCACTCCGTCTCGGTCGTGCACGGCGCGCGCCACGAGCCTTAGTTCCGAGGCCTGGCGGCACGTGCAAAACCGGCTTGGTCTGCGCTACACTCCGTTCTCGCTTGGGGCATTCATCGTAACGTTTGGCAATAATCAGCCATTCCAGAGCGAGGAGAAATCCGAATGAGTCCGAAGCACAAGGCGCCCGCGAGTAAGCCGAAAGCGAAGCGGAAGCACTATCGGCGAATCGCGACCGAAGAGGCTTTCTCGATACCCGAGCAGATGGATGCGCAGCGGGAGTTGGTGGCGGCAGCGACGGAATACGATCCCGATCTGTTTCTGTGGAAAATCCAGACCGACCCCGCGGGGCCGGTGTATCACAAGCTCCTCGATCTGTTCGATCAGCGTCTGCGCACTATGGACGAATACGATGTGGACATGCACCTGCTCGCGCTGACGTCCACGGGCGTGCAAATGATGAGCCCGGACAAGGGTAATGCGGTTGCCGCTATTGGAAACGATCGCCTGCGCGAAGCGATCGAGCGATACCCCGATCGCTTCGCCGGACTTGCAACCATCGCTCCGCAGGATCCGGGTGCCGCGGTGAAGGAAATTGACCGCGCCATCACGAAGCTCAAGCTGAGCGGCATCATGATCAATTCCCACACGAACGGCGAATACTTGAGCGAACAAAAATACTGGCCGATTCTGGAGGCCATCGCCGAGCTAAAGGTGCCGCTTTACATTCATCCGCGCTCGCCGATTCCTCTNNCTTCATGGGCTGCGCATTATCACCAGCGGCGTTCTTGATCATTTTCCGACCCTGCAGATCGTCCTCGGTCACATGGGCGAGGGCATTCCTTACTGGCTGTATCGCCTTGATTTTATGCATGGACGCGTGCGGATCGGTTTCGACCGGCCGAAGCTTAAATTGACGCCGAGCGAATACTTCAAACGGAATTTCTACATCACGACGAGCGGAATGAACTGGGAGCCGACGCTGAAGTTCTGCATCGAGGCCGTGGGCGCGGACCGGATTATGTGGGCCGTTGATTATCCGTATCAGGACCATCCGGACGCGGTGGATTTCCTGGATGCCGCGCGGATTCCGGAGAAGGACAAGCAGAAGATTTATCACGAGAACGCCGAGCGCATTTTCAAGCTCAAGAAGAAGCGGTAAGGAGCGCCGGTGGACCTGCAGGATCCCACGCCGAAAAAGAATTCCAGCAGCGCTTTCAAACAGGCGGCGCTCGCGATGGAACTTCCCGTCCTGCTGGTCGGACCTGCGGTCTTGGGCGGGGCTATCGGATATTTTCTGGATCGCTGGCTGCACACGAAACCGTGGCTGATGATTGTGCTCGGGTTCTGTGGCGTCGGCATTGGTCTTTTCGACGCGCTAAGAACGGCCAGCGCCGGAGACAAAAAGAATGGATGACGCGCAATATGCGGCCATCGAGCGCCGCGTCGAGCGATTCCTGATTGTGCTCGGCGCGGCGATGACTCTAGCCGCCGGGATCGGATGGGGAACGCGCGCCGCGGTAGGGGCCGCCGTCGGAACGGCTCTTTGCTGGCTGAATTTTCGGTGGCTGCGGCAGGGTGCCGCGGCGCTGATACGCCTTGGGCAGGCCCAGGCCACGCTGGAAAACCCGCGCGTTCCGCCGCTGGTGCACGTGAAGTTCTTCGGCCGCCTGTTATTGCTGCTCGTGGTGGCCTATGCTATTCTCGCTTGGCTGCGATTGCCTGCGATTGCTTTTCTGTGCGGGCTGGTGGCGGTGGTTCCGGCCATCGTGCTTGAGCTAGGCTACGAACTGGTGCACGGCCATCATCGCTTGAACGCTCAGTAAGTCTGATTCATAAGAAAATATTGACGCGGTTTCGTTCACGGGAGATTCATGGGCGAAGAGCAAATCCTGGGCGTCACAAAAATAGTGAACGCGCTGTTGGGCAAGCCCGCGCTCGCGCTGCTCGCGCTTCTGCACATCACGCCGGATAATCCTAAGTATCCGATCACGAATTCCTTCTCGATGGAGCTGCTGGTTGTTCTGCTGGCCGTTCTTTTCTTCCTATGGCTTAAGACGCGCATCTCCGTGGATCGTCCGGGCCCCACGCAGCAGACCATGGAACTCGTGCTCACGAATTCGATGGGGATCGGCGTGAAGGATTTGGTGGACGATATCGTGGGGCACGGAGCCGAGCGCCACATTCCGATCGTTGCGACGATTGGAATTTTCATTTTGTTCAGCAACATGATTTCGCTGGTGCCGGGCTTGGCATCGCCCACGGCCACGATCACTGTCCCGCTCGGATTGGCGGTGATCGTTTTCCTGTATTACAACGCCGTTGGCATCGGGACGCTCGGCGCCCTTCACTATGCCAAGACGTTGCTGGGGCCCATGCCCAAGCTGTTTCCAATCAACATCATCATGCTCGTCGTGGAGACCGTCAGCCATTTCGCGCGGCTGCTGTCGCTCTCCGTCCGGCTTTGGGCCAACATGATGGTCAGCGAACTGCTGTACGTCTCGTTTTTGGCGCTTTCTCTATCGGTCTTCGCATTTGCGAGCCATCTAAATCCGGCGGGATACGCCACCGGCGTGGTGCCGATTGCGATTCCGCTGATACTGGCTTTATTGCACGTTTTCGTGGCTTTCTTGCAGGCGTTTATTTTCAGTATTCTGGCGATCGTGTATCTCAGTCTTGCGTCCGCGGAAGAGCACTAATCCGGCATCAAAAAAGCTGTCAGCGTGAGGCCCGTTACCTCCCAAGGATTCGGGCAACCACCTCCTGACGGCAAATTCATAACGAGGAGAAGACATGAGCAAGAAAACAGCTTTGGTTTTGCTGGTGGCGGTATTCGCGCTGATGCTGGCGCCGGTTACGTTTGCGCAGGCGGCTGCCACGGCGCCGGCGGCGACGAACTGGGTGGGCGTAGCGGCGGCGATTGCCCTGGGAATCGCGGCAGCGGGTTGCGGCATCGGTCAGGGACTGGCGACGGCGGCGGCTTGCGAAGGCACGGCGCGCAATCCGGGAGCTGGCGGCGCGGTCCGAATCGCGTTCATCATCGGCGTGGCGCTGATTGAATCGCTCACGCTGTATGCGCTGGTCATCGTTCTGATTAAGTAGCAGCCGTTTACGTTTGAGATTCGCGCCCCGGTGTTCGCCACAAGCGAGCACCGGGGCGTTTTTGTTTTCGTCGTTCGTAGGGGCATCCGCCTGTGGTTGATCGAAGTTCGGTTTCAGTCCCAGCTTCACGAAAGTACAGGTTCCTGGCTCCTGTACTACGACTAAACTTTCGACCGGGTGCGCAGCCCGATTTTCTCTGCTAGCCTATTTGTGCGGTCGAAAGCCGCGAACGTTTTTCGCCGGCGTTCTCGCAGGCGAACCGCTCTCCTGGCGAGGGCCTGACTGCTCTTTGAAAACTGAATCGGTCAACACACCAAGGCAACTTAATGCCTGCGTCCTTGCTTCTTTGCGCCCCACTGCCCCGAGCGCCGCGGCGAGGGTGCGGCGCTTCACGAGTCACAGGTCACGAATCTCGGATTCACCCCTCACGAATCACTACTCACCGATCACAAACAAAGTGACACACCATGCAAAGTAATTTCTCGCCTATCTCATTGGAAACAAAGGAAAGCAGCACCCACAAAGTGTCACACTTTTTCAGGGTCCGTTCCCCGCTAACAGCAAGAGGAATTGAGGCGCGGCGTTAGTGCGGGAAGAGCGACTCGGCGGCGACCTGAGCAAGATCCCAAACGCGAGACGGCAGAATGCCGAGGTAGAGAGTGCCCGCGGCGGCGATGAAGAGGGCGATGACAACCGCGGGCGCAACCGGCGTCGGTGTGTAGTCCCTGTGCGGCGCCTGGAAATACATGGTGATAATCACGCGCAAGTAATAGTAAGCGCCGATCACGCTGTTGATGGCCGCTATGACGACGAGTAGTGCGAGCGCCCGGCGGCCCACTCCCAGTGCGGCCTGGAACGCGAAGAATTTGCCGAGAAAACCGCCGGTGGCCGGCAGGCCCAGCAGAGAGAGAAGAAACAGCGAGAAGCATGCAGCCACCACGGGCTGCTTCGACGCGAGCCCGGAATAATCCTGAATCGAAAGCCGCTTTTCATCCTGCTGTCCGAGGTGAGTGACGATGAGGAACGCCCCCACCTTCATGAACACGTACGCCGCGAGATAAAACAAAA
>PMUS01000022.1 GCA_003166795.1 Acidobacteriota bacterium
CCTCTCGCACTTGCCGGTGGTCGCGGACCCGTCGCACGGCACGGGGAAGCGTGACAAGGTAGCGGCCATGGCCCGCGCGTCGGTCGCCGCCGGAGCGGATGGACTGATCATCGAGGTGCATCCCGACCCCGAGCGCGCTCTATCCGACGGAGTACAGTCGCTCTACCCGGACCAGTTCACGCAGCTGATGAAGGAAATTCGCGCGATCGGCGTGGCTGTGGAGCGGCGCATCGCCTGATCGCGGCGAGCCACACGCCAGCGGATTGAATCAGGGAGTCGCCGGAGCGAATCCGTACTTCTGAAATATGGCGAGGCCCCGCTGGCTCGCCAGAAAATCGAGAAACGCCCGCGCAGCCGCCGGATTCTTGGACGCATTGATCACCGCCCCCGGATAAATCACCGGCGCGTGCGATTTTGCGGGAGCGGTGGCGACCACTTTTACCTTGGTGGACGACATCGCGTCAGTCGCGTAAACGATGCCCGCATCCACATTCCCGGTTTCCACGTACGTCAGCACCTGGCGCACATCTTTCCCCAGAATCGCTTTGGAATTCACCGCGTCATAGATTCCGAGCGAGGTGAGCACTTCCTTCGCATATTGCCCGGCAGGCACAGCCACGGGCTCGCCCAACGCGACCTGTTTCACATCGGCGCGCGTCAGATCCTGGAACGATGATATTCCCGCAGAGGAGTCTTTCGGGACGATGAGAACCACTTCGTTCCGTAAAAGGTCCTTTCGCGTGCCTTCGAGAAGGAGTCCCTTTGTTTCCAGCGCATCCATCTGCTTGGGCGCGGCGGACAGAAATACGTCCACCGGCGCGCCCTGTTCAATCTGAAGCTGCAGCGTCCCGGAGGCGCCATAGTTCGCCGCGATCGCCACGTTGGGATTCGCCGCGATGTAGGTTTGCTTCGCTTCATCCAGCGCATCTTTCAAACTGATCGCCGCGGAAACCGTGAGATCGGCTTTGCCTGTTTGCGGCGATGGGCTGCCCCCGAGGCTGCCTCCCGTGAAGAGTGCGAGTCCTAGCAGAACAGCCACGAGCGACCGCGAAATCTTGCGAATCATGAGAAGCCTCCGGAATCTGCGGCGCACTTCACAGGCAAACGAGCAGCAGCGCGCTATACGAATTAACACGATTCCGCACGTTACGTCAAATCTGTACGATTCGTTTCACGGAATTGAGTAGAACGAGGACGGCTCTGCCGAGGTGTGAATTGCGAACGTTGAACCGAGCCTAGATGCGAACGATCATCACTTCCGTGGATTTGATCAGCGCCGCTGCCTTGTCTCCCACTTTCAGGCGCATTTCCCGGACGGCATCCGCCGTGATAATGGAGGTGATTTTCTGCCCGCCGATGGAAAGGGCCACTTGCGCGATCAGCCCGTCCACCTTGATTTCCGTCACGCGTCCAGCCAGCTGATTCCGGCCGCTGATTTGCCGAAAATTTGGCCGCCTCGACTCGACCGGCAGCCGCTCCGAGTGCAGGTGCAGAAATTCGTCCAGCTCGGATTCGGGAATCCGGTGGTGGCCGCCCGCGGTCGTCACCGTGCGCAGCTTTTTCTTGTAAATCCACTGCTTCAGGGTGGGGTAGCTGATGCCCAAAATCTTGGCGGCATCGCGGGGGCTCAGAAGCCGGGAAGGTCGAGTTGAGTTAGCCATTAACGTTGTTTTTAGCGCATTCCGCGCCGCTGCGTCAATCTATCCTTCCAGTGCATCCAATAGGGTGTGGCTGCCGTAACACATTGTCGGCGCTCAGGTTGACACGGGCATCCAGCAAGACTAGACTGAATTAGTACACTATGAGTTTAATGCCCCCGAATTCGTGTTGTACGTGTTGTAGCAAGACGCGGATCTGTGCATTTTCGGGGCGCCGGGGTTCATAAGCTAGGTTCGCAACACAGACAGGCTTGAAACCAACCCGCCCTCGGAGCTAGACCGGGAGGCGGGATTTTTTATGGCGTTGCGCGAATTCAATCTTGATCTGGACGGCAAGGACGAAACCGTGGCCGCAGTAAGCCAACTCGATCACCTGAAAATGCTCGAAGCCGAGAGCATGTTCATCCTGCGCGAGGCTGCGGCCGAGTTCGCGCGTCCGGTGATGCTGTACTCAATCGGGAAAGATTCCTCGGTGATGCTTCGTCTGGCGCAGAAAGCGTTCTATCCCGGGAAAATTCCGTTTCCTCTCCTGCACATAGACACAAGCTACAAATTTCCCGAGATGATCGAGTTCCGCGACTGGTATGCCAAGCACGTTGGCGTTCAGCTGATCGTGCACAAGAACCAGAAGGCGCTCGACGATGGCGCCAACCCTTATTCGCTTGGCACGCAGAAGTGCTGCGGCTTCCTGAAGACTCGCTCGTTGCTGGACGGCCTCGCGGAAGGCGGCTTCGACGCCGCGTTCGGCGGAGCGCGCCGCGACGAAGAAAAATCGCGCGCCAAGGAACGCGTCTATTCCTTCCGCGATTCGCTCGGCCAGTGGGATCCCAAAAACCAGCGCCCGGAACTCTGGAGCCTTTACAACAGCCGCCATCACAAAGGCGAAAGCATCCGCGTGTTTCCACTCTCGAATTGGACGGAGCTCGACGTCTGGCTCTACATTGACGCGGAGAAAATTCCGATTGTGCCGCTCTATTTTGCGAAGGAGCGCGAAGCCATCGTGCGCGGCGAGCAGATTTTGCTGCTACAAGCCGGTGTGCGCGCGCTTCCCGGTGAAAAGACGGAAATGGTGAAGTGCCGGATGCGCTCCCTCGGGTGCGCGCCCTGCACTGGCGGAATCCGCTCCGATGCCGACACCGTCCCGAAAATTATTAATGAGATGATTTCGTTCCGGCGCTCCGAGCGTGAAAACCGCGCCATTGACCACGACGAGGAAGGCTCGATGGAAATCAAGAAGCGCGAGGGCTACTTCTGATGTCCAACGCCACGCCAGAGTCCACCGACGCGCCGTCCGCCTCTTCCACGCCCTTCGACTCGGTGGGCGCCGCAGGATCGCTGACGCACGCACTCGGCTTGCTGCGGTTTTCCACCGCGGGCAGCGTGGACGACGGCAAATCCACGCTGATCGGGCGCCTGCTCTACGACAGCAAGTCCGTCTTCGAAGACCAGCTCGCGTCCGTGCAGAAGAGCAAAATCAACCGCTCCAGCGGACCGATCGATTTCTCGCTGCTCACCGACGGCTTGCGTGCCGAGCGCGAGCAGGGCATCACGATTGACGTCGCCTACCGTTATTTTTCCACTCCGCGCCGCAAATTCATCATCGCCGATACTCCGGGCCACGAGCAGTACACGCGCAACATGGCCACCGGAGCTTCGACCGCGGAAGCCGCCGTGGTCCTGATGGACGCCACCAAGG
The DNA here is from genome assembly GCA_003166795.1 of Acidobacteriota bacterium. GTDB lineage: Bacteria > Acidobacteriota > Terriglobia > Acidiferrales > UBA7541 > Palsa-295. The sequence continues at coordinate 3,355 of PMUS01000022.1, forward strand.
GCGTGCTGCGCCAATCGCGGCGCCATGCCTACATTGCGCATCTGCTCGGCGTGCAGCACATCGTCGCCGCGGTCAATAAAATGGACCTCGTCGGTTTTTCTCAGGACGTTTTCGATCGCATCTCCGCCGAGTTTCGCGAATTCGCCGACCACCTCGGCATTCACAACGTCTATGCCGTGCCGGTCAGCGCGCTCGAAGGCGACAACGTGGTGCGCCGCAGCAAGCGCATGCCATGGTTTGAAGGTCCTCCGCTGCTCGAGCACCTCGAATCGATTCCCGCGAGCGTGGGTTCGGCTTCAGGGCCGTTGCGCTTTCCAGTGCAGTACGTGATCCGCCCGGACGCGAGCTTCCGCGGATTCGCGGGGCAGCTCGTCTCCGGCACGCTGCATCCGGGGTCGAGCGTCGTGGCCATGCCTTCGGGCGTAAGGACCAAAGTCCAGTCCATCGTCGCCTTTGAAGACGAGCCGGACTCCGCCCTTCCGGGAGACTCGATTACTATCACGCTCGAGGACGAAATTGACCTGAGCCGCGGCGACATGCTCGTCGGCGAAGCGAATCCCCCCTCGTCCGGCACGGAGTTTCAGGCGGTCCTCGTCTGGATGCATTCGGAACCGCTCGACCGGCACAAGATTTACGTTCTGAAGCACACCACGCGCACAGTTCGCGCGCGCATCAATCAGATTCGCTACCGCGTGGATATCAACACGCTCGAGCACGTGCCGGCAACGAAGCTTGATCTGAACGAAATTGCCGCCGTGGATGTGAAGACAACTCTGCCGCTATTTGTTGATCCCTATCATCTGAATCGCATCACCGGCAGCTTTATTGTCATTGATCCGCTGACGAATGCGACCGTCGCTGCGGGAATCATCGAGCGTTCGATGGAGCGGAGACAAGGCCCGCGAGAAACGGCCGCCCAGCGCAAGCACAGCACGAGGGAGGAGCGCATCCTGCGCTTCGGCCATCCCGCGGCTGCTATCTGGCTGAAGGGCCGCCCTCGTGTCGCCGAGCTGGTCGAGCGCAGGCTATTTGACGAAGGCTGGCAGGTGCAGTTGGCGGGACCGAATGATTTTCTTTCGCACGAACTCGTCACCGTCGCGAAGGCGTTTCGGCTTTCCGGCTACATCACGGTTTTCTGTCCGCTTGACGATGGCACTGACCAGAAGCAGGTGGTTCGCATGATTTTTGGTCCCGACTCTTTCTTCGCCGTGCGCATCACCGACGACACCGACGAAGAGGCGGTTGACCGCATCATGAAGGTCCTTCGCAAATGGCGCGACAATTATTCTCTGGAACCGGAGAATGGGAAATCATGACCACGCCGGTGGTTTCTGAAGAGCTCGAGACGCTCTCCGCCGAAGCGGCGATTGACCGTCTGCTCGCGGAAAATTCCGCGGCTGTGAAAAATGGCACAGTCTGCATCACCTGCAGCTTTCAGGCCGAGGACATGATCGTGCTCGATCTGCTGCGCAAGCGGATCCCGAAGATTCCCGTGCTGTTCCTGGACACCGGATATCATTTTGCGGAAACCTACGCGTATCGCGACCGCATGGCGCGCGAATGGAACTTGAACGTGTGGAATCTTGCGGCGAAGCAATCCGTTCCCGAGCAGGAAGCCGCGTTCGGAATTCTCAATCGCACGGATCCCGGCCGGTGCTGCCATCTGCGCAAAGTCGAGCCGCTGTTCGAGGCGCTTGAAAAGTTCGATGTCTGGTTCACCGGCCTGCGCCGGGAGCAATCGCCCACGCGCAAGAATCTCAAAGTCGTCGAGCACCACAAACTGCCGGGCGGCAAGATCCTTCTGAAGGTCAGTCCGCTCGCCGCTTGGACCTGGGGCCAGGTCTGGGAGCGCACTTCGCGCGAGAAAATAGAATATCTCCCGCTCTACGACGCCGGATACCGCAGCATCGGCTGCGAGCCGTGCACCGCGATTCCCGCCGCCGGGGCCGATCCGCGATCGGGCCGATGGGCTGGAGCGAAGCTCGAGTGCGGGATTCACACTGAGTCGAAACGGTCCGATTAATGCATTATTTGATCGGCTTCCTCATCGCGCTCGCAGTGGGTTTAACCGGAATCGGGGGCGGCAGCTTCACGGTCCCGGCTCTGGTGCTGATCGTCGGATTGCCCGCTGGCGCCGCCGTGGGAACGGCGTTCGTGTTCGCCGGAGTTCTGCGGCTTATCGCCGGTCCCTTTTATCTGGCGGGCCGGCACATCCACTGGCGTTATCTGTGGCTGCTGACCCTGGGCGCGGTTCCGGGCCTCGCCATCGGCACGTATGGTCTTCGGTTGCTGAGCACCGACGCTAGCAGTCCCACTGTGATCATCCTGCTGGGGCTGCTGCTGACCGCTTCTTCCAGCGTCACGTTTATTCCCCGCGTTCAGTATCAAGGCTTCGCGCGCAAGAATTCCAACTGGCTTCCGTGGCTCGCGCTTCCTATCGGAGTCGAAGCCGGCTTTTCATCCGCTGGCGCCGGCGCGCTGGGAACCGTCCTGCTGCTCAACTATTCGGAGCTCACGCCGCCGGAAGTGGTGGGCACAGACATTCTGTTTGGCCTCGTGCTCGCGGTGCTCGGCAGCGCGTTCCACTGGAAATTTGGCTCGATCAGCAGCCCCGTGCTGGTGCGATTGCTCGAAGGCGGAATTCCTGGAGTGGTGATCGGATGCTTGCTGGCGAAGCGGGTGCCCGCGCGAAAACTCAAAGTGGTGATTGCGCTGATCGCGATCTTCGCGGGACTGCAGCTGGTCTGGACCGGCGCGCGCACGATGATGGCGCGGCAAGCCAAGAAATCCGCGAGCGCCAAGTACGAAAAACCCCACCACAGCCCGCCGCCGTCGTCCTAGAGATCAAAACCGAGTTGAAGTTTGGCTGCTTCGGACATGCGCGACGGGCCCCACGCCGGCTCGAACACAATTTCGACGTCTACTTCCTTCACGTCCGGCAACTTCGAAAGTTTGCCCTCGACGTCCGCTTTCAGCACGCCGCCCATGCCGCATCCCGGCGCGGTCATGGACATTTTGATTTCGATGCGGTTGCCGCCCTGCTCGAGCGGCTTGGTCACGCACGAGTAGATCAAGCCGAGATCGGCGATGTTCACGGGAATTTCCGGGTCGAACACGGTCTTCAGCTGGTCCCAGACCATCTTTTCGCTGAAGGCAGGCGGATCGCCCGCGGGCGCTTCGGTTGGCGAGGGAGGCGTCAGGCCAAGAGCCTCCGCATCCTTCACGTCAATGCGAAACATTCCGTGAGCGCTGGTGACCGTCCAGCTACTGCCGAGAAATTGCATCACCCTCACGCCGGTGCCGGCAGGCAGTATCGAAGGGTTGCCGCTCGGAATCGCGATGGCGGCGCATTCGCGCTTTAGTTCGATGAATTCACTCATGCAACTACTCCCCATTACTCAGTTGAAACAGCGTCCTGCTTGCCTTCCAGCGCGGCATGCAGCGTGTGCCAGGCAAGCGTGGCGCACTTCACGCGAACAGGGAACTCGGACACGCCGGAAAATACGGTCAGTTTCCCCAGCTCGGATTCATTTCCGGCCGCGGGAGCGTGTCCCGTCACCATTTCATGGAAGCGCTCGAAGATTTTTTCGGCCTCCGCCAGCGTTTTGCCTTTCACGCTTTGCGTCATCATCGAAGCGGAAGACTTGGAAATCGCGCAACCCGACCCTTGAAAGCTAACGTCGCGAATCGTATCGCCGTCGAGCGTGACATACACGGTGAAGCGATCGCCGCAGAGCGGGTTGAAGCCCTCGGCCTTGTGGTCCGCCGCCGGCAACTCGCGATAATTTCGCGGAGTCTTGCTGTGCTCCAGGATTACGTCCTGGTAAAGATCGCGCAGGTCGGACATCAGGCAAACACCTCCCGCACTTTTCCAATTCCGCGAACCAGAGCGTCCACTTCTTCCCGGGTGTTATAGGCGGCAAACGACGCCCGCGCAGTCGCGGGGATGCCAAAGCGATCCATCAGGGGTTGGGAGCAGTGATGCCCCGTACGGATGGCGATTCCTTCCTGGTCGAGGATCGTTCCGATATCGTGCGGATGCACGCCCTCGATCACGAACGAGAGCACGCCGGCCTTTTCCTTTGCCGTGCCGATCAAGCGAACGCCGGGGATTGCAGAGACCACCTGGGTCGCATACACCAGCAGGTCGTGCTCGTGCGCACCGATATTGCCGATACCGAGGCCGTTCACGTAGGTGAGCGCCGCGCCGAGTCCGATGACGCCCGCGATGTCCGGAGTGCCGGCCTCGAATTTGTACGGCAGCTTGTTGTAGCTGGTTTTCTCGAATGTGACGGAGCTGATCATGTCGCCGCCGCCCTGGTAGGGCGGCATGGCTTCGAGCAGCGCCGACTTGCCGTACAGGACGCCGATGCCAGTCGGCCCGTAAACCTTGTGGCCCGAAAAAGTATAGAAGTCGCAGTCGAGCGCCTGAACGTCAACCTTCATGTGCGGCACGGCCTGCGCGCCATCCACCGCCACGGGCACGCCGTGAGCGTGCGCCAATTCGATCATCCGCTTAAGGGGATTGATCGTGCCGAGCGCATTCGAGACATGCGTGACGGCGGCGAGCTTCGTTCGCCGGCCGAGCAATTTTGCAAACTCGTCGAGCAGCAGCTCGCCCTGATCGTTGATCGGAGCGACGCGGAGCTTCGCGCCTTTTTCATCGCACAGAATCTGCCACGGCACGATATTCGAATGGTGCTCCATCGCGGTGATCAGCACTTCGTCGCCGGGTTGAACGCGGGCGCGGCCGAAGGTTTGCGCGACCAGGTTGATACCTTCCGTTGCGCCGCGCACAAATATGATCTCGTGCGCGTGCGGAGCGTTGATGAACTCCTGCGCCGTGCGGCGCGCCGCTTCGTAATCTTTCGTCGCGATTTCAGAAAGGTAGTGCACGCCGCGATGGATATTGGCGTTGCTTCCCTCGTAGTAGCGCACGATTGCGTCAATCACCGCGCGCGGTTTCTGGGACGTGGCGGCGTTGTCCAGGTAAACCAGCGGCTTTCCGTGAACTCTCTGCTGAAGGATCGGAAAATCGGCGCGAACTCGCGCGACGTCAAGCCCGCCGCCTATAGGCGCCGGGCGCTGTTCGGCATCGAGCTTTCTGGCGGCAGTAGTCATGCGACCCGTCCCAGGGAAGCCGCGGCCAGGCGAAACGCATGGTCGTGGATCAGCTTCTCAATGTGCGTGCGCACAGGACCTTCCTTCATGCGGTCCATGCATTCGCTCGCGAACGCAACCAGCAGCAGTCTGCGCGCGGACATTTCGTCAATTCCCCGCGAGCGCAGATAGAACAGAGAGTTTTCCTCCATCTGTCCGATGGTCGCGCCGTGCGTACACTTCACGTCGTCCGCGTAGATTTCGAGCTGTGGCTTGGTGTCAATCTGCGCGCTATCGGAAAGGAGCAGGTTGCGATTCGTCTGCTTCGCGTCGGTCTTTTGCGCGTCCTTATGCACGATAATGCGGCCGTGAAACACACCGTGCGCGTGGCCATCGAGGATTCCGTTGTAGAACTGGCGGCTGTCGCAGTGCGGGCTGGCGTGTTCGACCAGCATGTAATTGTCGAGGTGCTGGCGGCCGTTGCCGATGAATAGTCCGTTGATCAGGCACTCGCCGCCCTCGCCGGCAAGAACCGGATGGATGTTGTTGCGCACCAGGGCTCCGCCGAGAAGCACGGAGTGCGAAGAAACGTTCGCTGTCTTTCCTTGCTGGATGCGAAGCGTGGAGACGTTGAAAGCGCCGGTGTGCTCGCGCTCGATCATGTAATGCGAAACCACGCTGTGGTCCCCGGCAACAAGTTCCGTCACCGTGTTGCAGAGCGCCTGTCCGCCGCCGAGCGACACGTAGTCTTCGACGATGGTCGCCTGGCTGTTTTCCTCCGCCACGATCAGGTTGCGGGGATGATTCACCGCGGGAGAGTCATGCTCGGTCGAAACGTACAGGACGGCGACGGGGCTTTCCAGAACGACGCCCTTGGAGATGTGCACGTACGCGCCGTCTTCGAGAAACGCCGTGTTCAGGGCGCCGAATGAATCGCGCTGCGTGTTGAGGTAGCGGCCCAGGTGCTTCTCAATCGCCTCCGGATTGCGCGCGATTTCCGCCGCGAGGTTGCTCACGGTTACTCCAGCCGGCAGCTTGCCGATCGAGGACAATCCCGGCACAAAGCGACCGTCCACGAATACGAGCCGGCAGCCGGCGCCTGTCATCCGAAACTGCTCGATATCCTTCTGCGAGGGAAGGGAATGGCCATTGCGGATCAGGTGGAACGGAGTCTGCGCGATCGCGGCTGGATTCGTGAAGCGCCAATCCTCGTCGCGAGTTGTCGGAAAACCGGCTTCGCTGAATCGAGCAAACCCCTCCTGGCGAAGTTTCTTCAGCCAAGCGATATTGTGGCTAGAGGCGGATTTTTCGAATCCGCCGAAGCTTTCCGCGTATCTCGCAATGGCTTGGCTAGCAGTTGCCACTCGGTCATCCTTTCCAAAATCCCAGGGCTGAAGCCCTGGGCGGCAGAGTCGCCTTTTCGTGGGGTTGAAACCCCACGCTTTCACCTGACCAAACCGGGCCCAAAAAAACTCAAGCGCCTGCGCCCGCTTCGTAAGTGGCGTAGCCTTTGTCTTCNNGGATTGCGCATGGCGTTGACGCCCTCGGCAACGATTCGCAGCGCGTCAATATCGAGGCCGGAATCCGTTTCGTCCAGAATGGCGAGCCTGGGTTCGAGCACGGCCATCTGCAAGATTTCGTTGCGTTTCTTTTCGCCGCCGGAAAATGCCTCGTTCACGGAGCGGTTCAGCAGCTTATCGTCCATGTCGAGCAGCTTCAGCTTCTGGCGCAGCATCGGAAGAAAATCCATCGCGTCCATTTCTTCCAGGCCGCGATACTTGCGGACTGCGTTGAGGGCAGAGCGCAGGAAGTACGCGTTGCTGATCCCGGGAATCTCGACGGGATACTGGAACGCTAGGAAAAGCCCTTCGCACGCGGCTTCTTCCGGCTTCATCGCCAGAAGGTCCTTGCCATTGAACAAAATTTCGCCGCTGGTGACGTTGTAGGTTTCACGGCGGGCCAGTACCTGCGCGAGGGTGCTCTTTCCCGAGCCGTTGGGGCCCATGATCGAGTGCACTTCGCCTGCATTCATCGTCAGGTTCACGCCCCTGAGGATTTCGCGATCCTCGACCCTGACGTGCAGGTTCTTGATTTCGAGCAAGCTCATTCCGTTTTTCCCTTTTTGAGTGCGCAGGCGACCCTTAAAAAGTGTGTCGAGTAATCTAGGTCGCCATCCTTTATTTTCAATAACTTATGCTGATATCTACTCGGCAGCGTGTGTCGAGTAAATTGCCGGCCATTCTCTATCCGACGCTGCCTTCCAGGCTTACGCTCAGCAGCTTTTGCGCCTCGACGGCGAATTCCATGGGCAGCTCGCGGAAGACGCGTTTGCAGAAGCCGTTGACGATCATCGAGACGGCGTCCTCGGCCTTCAGCCCGCGCTGGCGGAGATAGAACATCTGATCCTCGCCAATCTTCGACGTGGATGCTTCATGCTCCATGCGCGCCGTCGAATTCTTCACTTCGATGTACGGGAACGTGTGCGCGCCGCATTTGTCGCCGATCAGCAGGGAATCGCACTGGGTGTAGTTTCGCGCGCCCGTGGCATCCTTCATGATTTTCACCTGGCCGCGATACGTATTCTGGCCGTGGCCGGCGGAGATGCCCTTGGAAACAATGGTGCTGCGCGTGTTCTTGCCGATGTGAATCATCTTGGTGCCGGTGTCCGCCTGCTGGTAATTGTTGGTGAGCGCGACGGAATAGAATTCGCCGACGGAGTTATCGCCCTGCAGGATGCAGCTTGGATATTTCCAGGTGATGGCCGAGCCGGTTTCAACCTGCGTCCAGGAAATTTTGGAATTCTTGCCACGGCACGCGCCGCGCTTGGTGAC
>PMUS01000049.1 GCA_003166795.1 Acidobacteriota bacterium
GTCCTCGTTCATCCCAGAATCGTTATCGGAGTTCCCAGCGAAATCACCCCGGTTGAGAAGCGCGCCGTGCAGGACTCCGCCTATCGCGCGCGAGCGAGCGAAGTCTATCTGGTCGAGCAAGCCATGGCCGCGGCCATCGGCGCCGGCCTGCCGATCGAGGAGCCTTCCGGAAATATGGTCGTGGATATCGGGGGCGGGACCACGGACATTGCCGTCATTTCCATGAGCGGAATCGTCTACTCGCGCTCCGTGCGCGTGGCCGGAAATGAAATGGACGAATCCGTCATGCATTACCTGAAGCGCAAGTACAACCTGCTGGTCGGAGAACGCACCGCTGAACAGATCAAGATCGAAATCGGCTCGGCATATCCGCTGGAGAAGCCGATGACGCTCGAAGTCAAGGGGCGCAACCTGATCGAGGGTGTGCCGCGCACAGTCACGATTGACGACAGCGAAATCCGCGAGGCGCTCTCCGAGAATATTTCCACGATCGTCAACGCCATACGCGTCGCGCTGGAACGCACGCCTCCCGAGCTATCGGCCGACATCAGCGACCGAGGCATCGTGCTCACCGGCGGCGGCGCATTGATCAAGAATCTCGACAAGCGCATCCGCGAGGAAACGGGATTGCCGGTTTCGATCGCCGACGATCCGCTGGCTTCGGTCGTGCTCGGCACTGGAAAAATGCTCAGCGATTTCCGACTGCTACGCCTCGTATCCATCGATTGAGGAGCGTTGAAGCCGTTTGCGGTTTTCCGGCTTCCGGCCCCTGGCATTGAGTCTCTAGAATGCTCGACAACACTCTTCGTCAACGTCCGCTGGCCCTGCTGGCCGCACTTGTGCTCGCGCAAGTTCTGCTGCTCGCTTTCCAGATCAAGCGCGACCACGACGTGCGGCTGATCCGCTACTGGACCACGGCGGCGATAATGCCCTTCGAACGCAGCGGCACCTGGGGATTTTCCAAGACGGGCGGCATTTGGTCCAACTACATCGGCTTGCGCGGCACTCATGCGGAGAACGCGCGCTTGCAGGCTGAAGTCGATCAGTTGCGCCTGCGCAACCGTGACCTCGAGGGCCAGGCGGGCGAGGCGCAGCGCCTGAGCCTTCTGCTGAATTTCCACGAAGCTCATCCGGAAACGCCGATGCTCGCCGCGCAAGTGATCGGCGCGAGCGCTGACCCGGCCTCGCACACCCTGTTCCTGAATCGCGGCGACCGCGATCACGTGCGCCGCAATCAAGCTGTCATCACGCCCGATGGCATCGTTGGAAAAATCGTCGAGGTCTTTCCGGCCACGTCGCAGGTGCTTCTGATCAACGACAAGGACAGCGGCGCCGGCGCTCTGCTGGCCGACACGCGAACGCACGGCGTGGTCAAGGGCAGCGGCGATCCGGACCCGCGGCTGGATTACGTGGTAAACGACGAACCGGTCCATCCGGGCGAAATGATTCTCACTTCCGGTGAGGACCGCATCTTTCCCAAGGATCTTCTGATCGGCACAGTGTCAATCGCAAATCAGGGAAATCCGTTTCAAGTGATTCACGTTCGGCCTGCCGCGCGCCTCGACCGGCTGGAGGACGTCCTGATTCTGCTGACTCCGCAGGAGCTGAAGAAGGCCAACGAATCAGCCGACGCTGGCGGCGCCGACGCGAACAGCCCAGGAATCGTGCAGAAGGAAACCGCGCCGACCGCGGTGTCGTCTAAGCCGCCCTCGGCGTCTCCCGCAACGCAATCGCCGGCCGCCGCGCCGACCGCTCCCAAAAACTGAACGATGTCCTACATGCTCAATGCCGGGGCGCAGTCCGAATCGAATATCGAAGTCCACAAATATTACGGCGGCACGGTAATCGTCACGGCGTTTTTGGCGCTGGTCCTGCAGGCGTTCCTGCACAAGTACGGCCGCTGGTCGGAGCTGGTTGACCTGCCCCTGTTGGTGACGGTCTATTTCGGTGTGAGCCGGCGAAATCCCGTTACGGGGATGTTTCTCGGCGGAGCGATTGGAATCCTGCAGGATGCGCTCAGCCACGACAATCCCATCGGTCTCTTTGGTATTGCGAAGACCATCGTGGGCTACCTCGCGTCAACTATCGGCGCGCGGATTGATACCCAGCATCCCGTCAGCCGCCTAGCCCTGATCTTTCTCTTCTTCCATCTCCACCAGTTTATTTTTGCCGTAACGGAACGAGTTCTATTGAATCATCCCGAGCCGTTCTTCACGGTTCGCCTGCTGGTCAATTCCGTGGCCACCGCGGTCTTCGGCGTGTTCCTTTTCGCGCTACTCGATCGCCTCCGCAGGTCGTCGTAGCTTCCACGCCGAAACTTTCGCGAGAATCACGGCAGGCCCGCCAAACCCTCGAATCACCTAACGGGCTACTGCCGCGCTGCTCGCCGCGGCGGAAGACGCCGGCTTCTCGGCCGCCTCCGCCCGCAGTAACAGCACGGGACACCCGGCAAGCCGCAAGACCTTCTCCGCCACCGAGCCGAACGCAAGCCTGCGCCAGCCGGTCATGCCGTGCGTCGCGATCACAACCAGATCTACATTGTTGTGCTCGGCGAGTCGGACGATCTCCATGCCCACGTCATTCGCTGTCCCTACTTCCGACCGCGCTTTCAAACCCTTCTCGATCAACTTGCGCGTGAGTTCGTTCAGGCGCGTCACGCCGTCCTTGTGCAGTTCCTGCTCGAATTCTGCCTCATTGAAGATCGCCGCGGGCGAAGGCAATCTCGGCAGCATTGGAACGACGTGAACGAGGAGAAGTTCCGCATCGAACCGCGACGCGAGCCCCGCGGCCGTATCGAGCGCTTCGTGCGAGGGATCGCTGAAATCCAGCGGGGAAAGAATCAGTTTTGGTGGCAGCATATTTTCTCCGTTTCTCTTGCGGAATGGTTCTCGACGTCCGCGGCTCGTTATCAAACGGAGCAGCGGCGGCGCGCAGCGGAATTACTTTCCCAGCGTCCGGAAGGCCCAGAACAAAGTTCCCGACAGACACATCGACACGGGCAGCGTGAGCACCCAGGCCATCGCGAGGCTTCGCACCGTGGCCCATTGCAAGCCGGATTTGTTGGCCGCCATCGTGCCGGCGACGCCGGAAGATAATACGTGCGTCGTACTGACCGGCAGGCCGAACCAATCCGCCGCGCCGATTGTGAACATCGCCGTGATTTCCGCCGCTGCGCCCTGGCCGTAGGTCAGATGATCCTTGCCGATCTTCTCGCCGACCGTTACCACGATTCGCTTCCAGCCGATCATCGTCCCCATACCTAGCGCCAGCGCCACGGCTACTTTCACCCAGCTCGGGATGAACTTCGTCGCGTTATCAATGTGGCCTTTATAGTTTTTTAGTATCGCCGCGTCGGCAGTAGAAAACTCCGGAGTATGGGTCTTTTGCATCAACCGCAGCGCTTCGCTCACCACGTACATGTCGTTGCGGAAGTTGCGAACCTTATCCTGCGGCACCGCCTTCAAATCCTTGTAGAGCGTCATTTCCGTGCCGATGCCGTTCACCAATTCCCGCAGGGCTAGCATCGTGTTCGGCGTGAACTGTTTCGAGCGAATGTAGTCGGTCACTTCGTCCCGCGAGTCGCCGACCACAGCCGCAGGGGATACGTAATGGCTGAGCATGTCAGCCGTCTGCGTGGAAACAGCGGCGAAGTCCGCCGTCTGCGCGGGACTCACGGCGTGATTTACCGCGTACGCCGTGGGCACCGTGCCGATCAGGATCAGCATGATCAGCCCCATACCCTTCTGGCCGTCATTTGAGCCGTGGGCAAAACTTACGCCCGTGCACGTCAGCACCAGCAGCGAGCGAATCCAGAACGGCGGGGGCTCTTTCCCCTTGGGGGCTTCGTAGAGTTGCTTATTGGGAATAAGCTTCTTGGCCAAAAGCAGCAGCAGCGCCGCCCCCACGAATCCAACCACCGGCGACAGCAGCAGAGACTTCCCGATATTCGTTGCTTGGGCCCAATCCACGCCGCTGGTGCCGGTTTTTCCCGACATCAGCTGATTTGCGATGCCTACGCCGATAATCGACCCCACCAGCGTGTGCGAGCTCGACGCGGGCAGCCCGAAATACCATGTTCCCAGATTCCAGATGATGGCCGCGATCAGCAGAGCGAACACCATCGCGAACCCCGCATTGCTTCCCACCTGGAGGATCAATTCGACCGGAAGAAGCGACACGATCGCGAACGCCACCGCGCCGCTCGACACCAGAACCCCGATGAAATTCCAGGCCCCAGACCAAACCACGGCCACATGCGGCTCCAGGGAGTGCGTATAGATCACAGTAGCTACGGCGTTCGCCGTATCGTGAAATCCGTTCACGAATTCGAATCCCAACGCGGTCAGAAGCGCCACACCCAGCAGGATGAACGGCAACGCACTCGCTGGATGGAAGTCCTGCAGGTCGCCGATGAGATGGCTTCCCGCGTAGATGAACCCAATGATCATCGCGATTCCGAAGATCAGGACCCCGATCCGGCCCGGCTTTGACGTCATCTTTGAATCAAGTGCGGTTGCGCCCGTCGCCATTGTTCTTCTCTCCCTGGTGCAAAATTAGTTTAGTGATTGCCTCACTGCTGGTCCGGCGCTTCGCAGATTGCCTTGGCCGCCAGAAGCAACGCCCCCGTTGCCCGCTCTACTGCCCGGCTGCCTTGGCCTTGTGGCCGTGGTGCTCTGCGTGAGCCTTTGCTGCTTCCGCTGAGTGGTGTGTTGCATGATGCAGATGGCCCTGTGCTGAATGGGCGTGATGAGCCGCCAATGTGTGATCGCCGGACTCGTGATGTTTGGCGGCTTCGCGATGATGCCGAGCCGCGTGTTCATGGTGTTCCGCCGCGTGCTGGTGATGCTCTGCTGCCTGCTTTGACATGTACCCTCCTCGTATCAAAGATTCGGGCTGAGGGGCGCGACGGTAACGGGTCCATGTAAACAGCGTGTGACAGGACGGTTAAGAGTTCCTGCGCCCCTGTAGGGCCCTCCGGCGACCGGGGGCTGGCGCCGGGAGGCGCTGAAAAACCGAAAAAACCGCCATCCGGCATGGAACATTGCATTGACCGAAAGGACATGGGCTGCTTGCGGCCCGCACACGCGCGGTGTTAGCGTGGATGTTCCGGGTCCCATTCGGGTTTAGCTGGGATTCGCCTCAGATTCGATCCGTTCGGAGTCGGGGAGCAGGACATCCGGGCCGAGAACGGCCCGCCGCGCAGGAGTTTAGTTGCCATCGTGGAACGTTAACGACCAGAGGATTCCGCAGGGGCGGTTGGCCCTGTTTTCCTATCTTTCCGCGACCATGATCGTATTTCTTCTGGTCGGGTTCTGGAAATTGCAGGTCATGCAGTCCGAGCATTTCTCCGACCTGGCCGAAAAAAACGGCATCCGCTCCATCGCCATCATCGCCCCGCGCGGAGCCATGCTCGATCGCGACGGCCGGGTACTCGTGGATAGCTACCCCTCTTTCAGCATCCTGTTGCTGCGCGACAACCCGAAGCTGCTCGAGAAGAATCTCCCGCAAATTGAAGAAGGCCTTGGGATCGCAAAAGAGGATCTGGACCAGCAGCTCGATGCCGCGAAAGCCGAGCCGAAATTCCTGCCCTTGATCATCAAGCCGGAAGCGAGTCAGGCGGATATCGCGTTCGTGGATTCCCACCGCGCCGATCTTCCCGTGCTCGATCTGATGATGGTCCAGCGGCGCCGCTACCCGCACGACGAAATGCTCGCGAATACCATCGGCTACGTCGGTGAAGTTTCCGTGCAGGACATGGAAAAGAATCCCGACCGCTACCGGCCCGGAGACATCGTAGGAAAGGCCGGCCTCGAAAAGCAGTACAACGACCAGATTGTGGGCACCGACGGCATGCGGCGCGTCGTCGTCAACAGCGTCGGCAAAGTGATGCGCACGCTCGACAACGTCGAGGCGATTCCCGGAAGGCCCATCCAGCTCACGATTGACGAGGATCTGCAGCAGATCGCTGAAGCGGATTTCGCAAACAAAGAGGGCGCGCTCATCGCCATGGATGCTCGCACCGGCGAAGTCCTGGCGATGGTCAGCCGGCCCACCTTCAACCCCAACGATTTCGCCGTCCGGATTCCCAACCAGGAGTGGGCCCATCTCAATACCGACCCGAAAACGCCGCTGCTAAATCGCGCGATTCAGGCGCAGCTCGCTCCGGGTTCCGTCTTCAAGATCGTGATGGCCACGGCTATGCTCGAATCAAAAGCCATCCCAGCGAGCTACACCGTATACTGTCCGGGCTACGCGACCTTTTACGGACGAGTATTTCATTGCGATCACGCGCACGGCTCCGTGGATCTCCACAAGGGCATTGTCGCTTCCTGCGACGTCTATTTTTACAACGTAGGCAAACTTCTTGGAATTGACCGTATCGATCAGTACGCGACGGGCCTCGGCCTCGGCCGGCGCACGGGGATCGATTTGCCAAGTGAAGAACCCGGATTGATGCCGTCGGAAGAGTGGGTCGAGCGCGTGGACCATCACAAATGGTATCCCGGCTCAACAATCTCTGTATCCATCGGCCAGGGCGCCGTCATGGTCACGCCGATTCAGCTCGCCCGCATGATCGCGGCCGTGGCCAATGGCGGCACTCTGATTCCGCCGCACCTCATGAAAAACGCCACGGACCTTAAGTCCGGTTCCTTTCCTATTTCGGATGACACGGTCCAACAGGTGACCGATGGAATGTGGGGTGTCGTCAATGAGCCTGATGGCACTACCTCCGGGCAGGTCAAGCTGCAAAACGTGGACTTCTCCGGCAAGACCGGCACTGCGCAAGTGGAAGGCTTCGAACTGCAGAACAAACTAGGCAAGAAATTGAAAGAGAACGGCTGGTTCGTCGGGTACGCTCCTCGCCGCAATCCGGATATTGTCGTTGCCGCTCTCGTCCAATCCGGAGGTTGGGGCAGCACCTCGGCCGCTCCGATCGTGCGCGATGTGGTGAAGGCCTACTACGACAAAAAAGGCGGACACCTGCAGCAGCCTTCGACCGCCGACAATTTGCCGCCGTCTTCAGCGATTCATCCGCCAGGGGTGAGCTCCGGAGCGGAACAGCAATGAAGGATCGCCCGCGCGTTCAGGATTTCGATTGGCCCCTTCTCGCCATCGCCGGCACGATCAGCGCGCTCGGCG
This sequence comes from Acidobacteriota bacterium, assembly GCA_003166795.1. GTDB lineage: Bacteria > Acidobacteriota > Terriglobia > Acidiferrales > UBA7541 > Palsa-295. The sequence continues at coordinate 7,141 of PMUS01000049.1, forward strand.
TGCTGGAAATTTATTCTTCCACGCATGCCAGCGCCATGGCTGGAATGCAATGGAAGCAGCTCATGTGGATCGGGATCGGCATCATTGGCATGTTTGTAATCTCCCGCATTGACTACCATACTTTGATGGATCAGGCGCCCGCGCTATATCTCGTCGGAGTGGCGGGGCTCCTCGTCGTGCTCTTGATCGGATTTTCCCGCCTGGGAGCCAAGCGCTGGATCTCGCTCGGCGGCCTGATGAATTTACAAGTGTCGGAAATAATGAAGTTGATTATAATCATCGTGCTCGCGCGCTACTTCGCGGAAGTGCGCACCGATCGCTTGACGCTGACCGATCTGCTCAAGATTGGCGTTTTGACGCTAATTCCCGTAGGCTTGATCTTGAAGCAGCCCGATCTGGGAACGGCGATGGTGCTCGTTCCCGTTGCAGTGGTCGGAGCCTTCTTCGCCGGCATTCAATGGAAACACGCGGCGATTGGCCTGATCGTCATTGCGCTGCTTGTGCCGCTGGGCTGGAACATGCGGCGTCATCTGAAACCGTACCAGCAGCAGCGCATTCAGACGTTCCTGCATCCCGAGGAAGACCAGCGCGGCGCCGGCTACCAGATTTTGCAGTCCGAGATCGCCGTCGGCTCCGGGGGATTCTGGGGAAAAGGATTCGGCAAGGGCAGCCAGAACCAATTGGGCTTTGTGCCCGTCCGTTATTCGGACTTTATTTTGGCGGCGCTGGCTGAGGAACAAGGTTTCATTGGCGTTTGTGTGGTTTTGCTGTTGTACTTAGGCCTGATTCTGCGGCTGGTGGACAACGCGCAGAAAGCGAAAGATCGTGCCGGGATGTACGTCGTGATGGGAGTGACCGCGATCCTGGGTTTCCACGTTCTGGTCAACGCTTCGATGGTGATCGGATATATGCCGGTCACCGGCATTCCACTGCCGCTGATGAGCTATGGAGGGTCGGCAACGGCCTTCGTGTTTTTGGCTTTGGGACTCGTGATGAACGTCCGCATGCGGCGTTTCGTTAACTGAACCCCGTCGGTTAAAGCCAATAAAAGTTTCAGCATCACCCGCGCCCCGTTCGTTCGGGACCGGAATTTCAATTTTGAATTGAGGAATGCATCGGGTGAGGAAATCGATCCAAGGATGCGATGGTTCTTTCCTGGACGGCCCGCCGTGGCAGGTTCAAGGCACAGCCTTCCGCCACGCCCGCCGGGCGCTCCGCGCGCACACGTGCGCCGGCGCGGTCCGATGCGCCATGAGGAGTATCCATGTCGAAGGAAATGGTTATATCGGCGAACCCCCACGAGACTCGGGTCGCCATTATGGAAGAAGGTCTGCTCTGTGAGTACTACGTTGAGAGGGAAAAAGAGTTTGCGCTAGTCGGAAGCATTTACAAGGGGCGTGTCACGCGAGTGCTGCCAGGCATGCAGTCGTCTTTTGTTGATATCGGGCTCGATAGCGACGCCTTCCTTTACGTCACCGACTTCCTCGAAGGTATCGAGGAGCTCGACGACCACATCGCAACGGACGTCAAGAATTCCGCGGCGCCGGATCAAGCCGCGCAGCGTTTTGTCACGCCCAGCGCGGCATTACCCCTCGTCGAATTCGCCGACCCCACTCCCTCCACCGATGATTCGCGCGCGGAATACGAATCGCCGGCGGTCGAGCCTGGCAACGCCGTGATGAATCCCGTCGCGCCCGGCCCAATGAATACGTCGAATCCGCCGCCCGCCGGCCCGTCGGCTCCCTCCGACCGCGGCCGCTTCGACAATCGCAGCAGCAGACCGGGCCGCGACTTCGGACGCCGCGGCGGTAGTGGTGGTGGGAGGCCTGGACGAGGCGGACGTTTTGGCCGGCGCAGTGGTAGCGGCGGAAGTGGCGGACGCGGAGGCAACCAGCGCTTCGGCCGCGAGCTCCCCCAATCGAAATACGCTTCGCCTCGCCCCTTCGAAGAGGCGCCGAGCGAGCCAGGAGCTCCGGAGGGCCATGTTTCAATCATTCTCCCGGGAGAATCTCTCGCCAAGTATCGCGACAAGCCCGCCGGTGAATCCATTCCGGCTTCATCGGACGACGCGACGCGAACCTTCGCTCCCAACGAGCCAACGGACTTCGCCGCAAGCGCGGCGCCGGTAGCTCCCGTCGAACACTCCGAGCAAGTGCGCGAGTCGCCTGCCCCGCGCGCAGTTGAACCCCGGCGCGAATTTCACTCTGAACCTCGCGTAGAGGCACCTCGGTCGTTTTCGACCGGCCTCGAGCCTTTGCCCGGCGAGACGCTTTCGAAATGGAAGCATCGCGATACCCCCGTCGAGCAACACGTGGAGGCGGTAGCTCCCTCTGTGCCCCATCAAGAGCATGAGCCTGAGCCCGCGATCGAGCACGACGAGCCCGAAATTCACGCGGCCGAATCCGCGCATGAAGATCACGCTGGTCCGGAGCTAAGCCCGGAAGAAGCCGCGGTATTGGCCGAACAAGTGGCCGAAGCTCAAGAGGAAGAAGCTCAGCGCGCAGCGGAAGAACGAGGCTTTGCCGCCGCCGATGAGGCCACGCGAGCGGCGCACGACGCTGCCGAAGCGGAGGCCGGCGCTGTGGACGCCGAAGCGGAAGAGCACGAGCTTGAGGAAGAAGAAGCCGACGCCGAAACGGAAGGCATGATTGCGCCGCCCTCCGAGCTCGATCACGAGCATGAACACGAGCACGAGCCGGAAACAATTTCAGCCGAAAGCGAATCGGCCATTCCCGGAGAGAATCCTCCGCCGCCGGAACAACAGCCGTGGAAGGCCCAGGTCCGCGACGATTTCCGCGCGCGGATGCAGAATCCCGCGCGCCGTGGTGGACGCGACCGCGATCGCGGCCGTCGCGACGACCGGGGACGCCGCCCCCAGCAGGGACGCAGCGGGAGCCACGGCCATCAACATTCGGCGCCACGCCGTCCACAGCTCATCGCGGACATGCTGAAGCAGGGCCAGGAAATCATCGTCCAGATCGCCAAGGAACCGCTGGGCAAGAAGGGCGCGCGCATCACCAGCCATGTCGCTCTTCCGGGCCGCTTTCTCGTCTATATGCCCACGCTCGACCACACCGGAGTGTCGCGCAAGATCGCTTCGGCTGAAGAGCGGGCCCGCCTCCGCCATCTCGTGAACGATGCGAAGGGTAGCGCCGGTGGAGGCTTTATCGTCCGTACCGCCGCCGGAGCTGCTGCGCCGGAAGAAGTTCGCGCCGACGTCGAATTCCTCACGCGCACTTGGTCTGAGATCAAGGCGCGTTCGGAGCAGAAAAAAGCGCCGTCAATCCTGCACCGCGATCTCAACCTGGTGCAGCGATTGCTCCGCGACCACATGAGTTCCGACTACACCGCGATCTGGGTTGACTCCGAAGAGGAGTACACAAAAGTCGTGGACTTCATGAGCCGCTTCCAGCCGGCGCTCGTGAGCCGCGTGAAGCTTTACACCAAGGAAAATCCGGTCTTCGAGGAATTCGGCATCCAGCAGGAAATTGACAAAGGGCTGCGGCCGAAGGTCTGGCTCAAATCGGGCGGCTACATCGTCATCAACCACACCGAAGCGCTCGTCGCCATTGACGTCAACACGGGAAAATTCGTCGGCAAGGGCTCGAACCGCCTAGAAGACACGATTGTCCGCACGAACGCCGAGGCCGCGAAGGAAATTGTCCGCCAGATGCGCCTGCGCGATCTCGGCGGCATCATCGTGATTGACTTCATTGACATGGAGGAGCGGCGCAATCGTGACAAAGTCATGGCCGCGCTCGAAGACGCGCTTCGCGGCGACCGTGCTCCGTCGAAGGTTCTCCGCTTCAACGAATTCGGCCTTGTCGCCATCACCCGCAAGCGCACCAAGCAGGCGCTCGAGCGCATGCTCTCGCAGCCCTGCCCGTATTGCACCGGCTCGGGAATGGTGAAATCCATCCCCACGCTGTGCTACGAAATTCA
>PMUS01000058.1 GCA_003166795.1 Acidobacteriota bacterium
CTCATGGCGTTCGTCGCGAAGAACATTTTCCTCACCAAGGGAGTCGGAAAGCACCGCGAACGCCTGTCGAGCTTCGAGCTCGCATTGCGCAACGCGGGCATTGCCGCTTGCAACATCGTCCGCGTCTCCTCGATTTTCCCGCCNNATCAGCGAAAATCAGACGCGCGAACCGCATCGCCTGATTGCCGCGGGCGTCGGCCTTGCGCTGCCCGCGGACAAATCCATGTACGGATACCTCTCCGAACATCACTCGTTCGGCGAAAGCGAAGAGATCGCGGGCGAATACACCGAAGAACTCGCCGCGGAAATGCTCGCCACCACGCTCAACGTCGAGTTCGACCCCGATCTTTCCTGGGATGAGAAAAAAGAAGTTTACAGAATTTCAAACAAGATCGTCCGCACCATGAATATCACGCAGTCAGCCGTGGGCGACAAACGCGGCCTGTGGACCACTGTCCTCGCCGCAGCGATCCTGCTCGGCGAAGAAGACTAAAGTTCGGCTTCGCTAGTCCAGTCCCCCGGAATTTTACCTGCTGCACTCTGCGACTTATCTGGAGGCCCCCATGAAAGTTCGCGGCAAGGTTGCCGTCATCACCGGCGCGGGCGGTGGCGGACAAGGCCGGGCCGTCGCGCGCCGGCTGGCACGTGACGATGCTTCGGTAATAGTCTCGGACATCAGCGAGCGGGGTGGGCGCGAAACAGTTCGCTTGATCGAAGAGCAGCGCGGGCGGGCGGCGTTCTTTCGGGCGGACGTGGGGGTTGAGAGCGAAGTTCGCGAACTGCTGGCGTTCGCCGAGAGGACTTTAGGAGGCGTGGATATTCTGATTAACAACGCCGGACCGTATTTCCACGGCGCACCGTTCGCGAAATGGATGGAGACCATCCAGGCAAACCTGATGGGAACGGTCTACGGAACGCTACACGGAATCGAGGCCATGCGGCGGCGAGGCGGCGGCGCTATCGTTAATTTCGGTTCGACCTCCGCTGTCGGCCACGGCTTCAAACACTCAAGCTCCCCTCCCTACGACATCGCGAAAGCCGGCATCGCGCGTCTTACGACCACTCTGGCGTGGCTCGGCGAGAAAGAGAAGATTCGCGTCAATTGCATAGTCCCAGACTGGGTGGACACCGATGAGGTGCGGGGTTACGTGGAATCCCTAACCCCCAAGCAGTGCGAGGAAGAGGGCGTGCCGCTGCCTCTCACTCCCCTTGACGACATCGCCGACGCCGTGATGGACCTGATTGGAAATGAAGACCTTGCCGGGCGAGTCTTGGTCTGGTGGACAGGCCAGAAGCGCGGCCTGATCCCTGTAGGTGACCTCGGATACGCCCGGCTCGAATAGCCGCTCGCCGCGCCCGTTCCCCGCCCGCTGGTGTCAGATGCGAAGCGTTCAAGCCTTATTCTTTTGCCATCCATCTCCCCCGCAGGTAACGTCGAAAGAGCTGATGCCGCCGGCAGGCGGCGAACCGGGTACTTCCCAAGGACGCATAAACCGACCATGAGCCGATATACGCCTATACCGCCCGAGAACTTCTGCGGTATCCCAGATGAATATTCGCGGTATGAAACCTCGCGCGCCGTTATTTTCCCGGTGCCGCTCGAGCGCACCACTTCGCACCAGCAGGGCGCCCGCAATGGCCCCGCAGCGATCCTGGCAGCCAGCCGCAATCTCGAACTCTATGACGAAGAGCTTCAGCTCGAACCGTACAAGGAAATTGGCATCCACACGCTGGCCCCCATTGACACCATGGATGGCGGCCTCGGCGAAGTCATCACCGAACTCTTCACCGCCGAGTCCGGCCTGCTCGATGACAACAAGTTTCCGGTCGCGCTCGGTGGCGAGCACGCGCTGACTCCGCCGCTGGTTTCCGCCGTGGCGCAGAAATACAAGGATCTTTCCGTGCTGCATATCGGCGCACACGCCGAGCTGCGCAATGAGTATCAGGGCTATCCCGCGAGCCCCGCGTGCGCCATGCGCCGCGTCGTCGAGATGTGCCCGGCCGTGCAAGTCGGCATCCGTTCGATTTCCGCGGACGAAGCGCGCGCGATCCCGCAGTTGAAAACGCAGGTCTATTGGGCCAAGGACGTCGCCCGCCTGCCGCTCAAGAGCTGGATCGCGAAGGTGCTCGCCGATCTCAGCCCCAGCGTATATGTCACGATTGATCTCGGCGGCTTCGATCCCTCGATCATGCCGGCCACGGCAAGTCCCGAGCCGGGCGGCCTGGACTGGTATCAGATGACGTCGCTCTTGCGCGCCGTCGCGGACCATAAGAAGATCGTAGCGATGGACGTCGTCGGCCTGTTGCCTCATCCGGGCGGCCACGCGTCCGATTTGCTCGCGGCGAAGCTGATCTATAAGTGCCTGGGATACATTTTCTGCCAGAGCTGACAGCCTAGCCGGAAAGGCTGCCATCATGCTCCCCTTCGCATTCATTGTCGCCCAAATGCAGCAACGCGACGTTTACGTCGGTGTTTCCTCTCGCGGATTTATCGGCTGGATCATTATTGGATTGCTGGCGGGCTGGATCGCCGGACACATCACGCGCGGGCGCGGTTTCGGCTGCGTGGTGGACATCGTCCTGGGACTGATCGGCGCGGTTGTCGGCGGGTGGATATTCACAAGGCTCGGAATCCTGGCCTGGGGATTCTGGGGTAGCCTCGCGGCCGCCACTGTCGGCGCCGTCGTCCTGGTGGCCATCGCCAGATTATTCGCAGGCGGCCGGTCCGACTAACCGCCTTTTCGAACGCTCGTCATCACGGTTTGTTCTCATCCTGAGCGCAGCGAGGGATTTCTCTTCGGAGTCGGACTCGCAGCTATCGTCCGCCGGTTTCGAATTTCCATTTTCTATTTTCCTGCTACCGCGTGGCGATCCACTGCCAGGCGATCCATACGACCGGCGCCGCAAGGATCAGGCTGTCCACGCGGTCCAGCATCCCGCCGTGTCCCGGCAGCAGCGTGCCTGAATCCTTCACCACTGCCCCGCGCTTGTATGCCGATTCGATCAGGTCTCCCATTTGTCCGGCGATATTTGCCAGCGCGGCGAGCACCAGCAGGCTCGCGATGTCGGCCTGCATCCAGCGCGCGAAAAAAACCGCCACCAGAAGCGAGGCGATTAAATTGGCGATCGCGCCCTCCCAGGTCTTCTTGGGGCTCAGCGCGGGTGCCATGGGCAAGCGTCCGAGCGAGCGTCCGACAAAATAAGCCAGCATGTCGCCGGCCCATATCAGGCACAGGGTGAAAAGAACAAGTTGGCGTCCGATGCGCTCGATCTCGTTGACGCGGACCAGGTAGCTGAACGGCAGAGCTATGAACAGCAAACCCGCGGAGCCGATCGCTATCGCGGGCAGCACATCCTGCAAGGGACGCCGCGTGGCCAGCGCGATGGACACCGAGCCAAACAGGAAGATCATCAGCACGAGTTCCACGGAAATCGCCCCGCGCGTGGCGTCCCTGATGAGCAATGCGCCCTCGCTGAGCGACCGAATCTCGACCATCCCCGCGGCATACTGCGCGAAGAAAAGCCCGGCGGCGCAGAGTAACGTCCAATTCCGGAATGCCCTCATTCCCACGCGTTCGCCGAGCGTGAAGAATTCCTGCAGCGCCACGAGCGCAACAATCGCTGCAACGCCTGCGACCAGCACCGGCGGTCCCCACCACACGAGCGCCACCACGGCCGGAATCAGCACAGCGGCGGTCAGAATTCGCAGGAGCATCCGGCCTTAGCCTCGCCTCGAGCGCGCGTCGTGCTCGGCCCGCAGAGCGCCGAGCCCGCCGTAGCGGCGCTCGCGCTTCTGAAAATCCACCAACGCCTCCAGCAGCCGCACGCGCGAAAAATCCGGCCACAGCGCTTCGGTGACGTATATCTCGGCATATGCAATCTGCCAGAGCAGGAAATTGCTGACGCGCATCTCGCCGCTGGTGCGGATCAGCAGGTCGGGATCGGGCAGCCCCGCGGTGTAGAGGTGATCGGAAATTGTCTGCTCGTCGGCGCGGAAAGCGGAAAGGCCGTTCGCGCGCACGTGATCGAGCATGGCATTGAATGCGTCGGCCAGCTCGGCGCGACCGCCGTAATTGAGCGCGACCACCAGCTTCATGCCGGTGTTGCGGGCGGTCTGCCGCATGGCGTCGGCTATGTCCCTGCCCACGGCTTCGGGAAGCTGCGCGGAACGCCCGATCACCAGCAGGCGGATATTATTCTTGTTAATCGTCGGCAGCTCGCGCTTTAGATATTCGCGCAGCAGGCGCATCAGAAAATCGACTTCCGCTTGCGGGCGGCGCCAGTTTTCAAGCGAGAACGCATACAGCGTGAGGCAAGGCAGGTTCAGCCGGGCGCACGTCTCGATTACTTCGCGGGCTGCCTTCACCCCGGCGCGGTGCCCGGCCACGCGCGGCAGATGCCGCTTCTCGGCCCAGCGTCCGTTGCCGTCCATGATCACGGCAAGATGGTTCGGCATCCGCTTCGGATCGAGTTTTTCGAGAAGCTCCGCTTCCTCGCGGCTGGCGGGTTTCAAAAGATCGTTGTTTTTCACGAGAAAGCGCTCAAGGACCGTCCGCGAGCGAAATTAGCACAGGCACTACCGGCGTGCAACCCGCGGAGGAGATGTCCATTCCAGGGTCGCCGGCCGCAAAAGTGAAACCCAGGGCGAGCTGCGGTTCAAGCGAAGGTACTCGTTCAGAAATTCGGCGTCTTCTGTATCTGTGAACGTCAACATGAGCAGCCGATTCCCGCTCAGCCAGGAAAATTAGAGGTCCCGGGATCACCGTTGGGGTTCGCTCCGATCTGAGATCTTCGCGAACACCTACGGGAGCGCGGTAGCTTCGGACTCACCGGCTACCTCGTCGAGCGACTGACCGCCCCTCGCGGGCGAGGTAGCCGCCAGTTGGCGGATACCCCGTCCGGAGCGCGTTTCACGAACGCCTACTTCGGCCGGCTTTCCGCACCCGCGTGCGAAGCGGCTGGCGCCTGTCGCTGTTGCAATTGTTGGGTCTGCTGCGTGTGTCTTTGCTGTAATTGTTGCGTCTGTTGCTGATGACGCTGCTCCACCTGTTGCGTTGTCGCGTCGTTGGCCTTCTGCTTCGCCAGCTGCTGATGTTCCTTGTCCTGTTGCTGCTGGAGTTTCTGCCGTTCCTGTTGTTGTTTCCCTACCAGCTTGTCCTGCTGCTGCTGATATTTCTTGTCCCGGTTTGCGTCTCCTGTGTTGGGAGCAGCCGGATGCTGGATAGCAGGCAAGTCGCTGGGATGAACCACTGGTCGAGCGCCGGCGTTCTCCGCACGACCGCCCGCTGCTCCGCCTCTCACGACTCCATCGCCCTTAAAATCACCGGATTTAGGGGTTGCAACGACTCCCGGCTGGCCATGGTTGAACGATGCGCGTTGCTGTGGATCGGAGCGCGCAGCCTGCACGTGCGCGGTTTGGTCGGAGACGGGGCCGATGTGTCTCTCATGCGCAGCAGCATCTTCCTGGGCAGTTGGGCGAGCGTCTATCCCGCCGTGGCCGTTGTAGCTGACGTGAGTGTCGTTCGTCACATTGATTCGCGTGTTGTACACGTTGTGAATCATGTTGACGTCCACATGATTGATGGTCGTGTTATAGAAGAAATGCCCACCGTCCCAACGTCCGCCCAAATAACCGCTGCCGAAGTACCCGAAGCCGTAATTGATCCCGCCATAAAAACCTACGGTCGGGCCCCAATAGCCATCATAGAAAAGAAACCCGGAGCCGCCCCAGCCCCAGTAGGGCGGGGTCCAGAGGAAACCGACTTCCGGAGCCATTATCCACGTGCCCGGAATCCAAAAATAGTCGGCGGCGTCGTAATCATAGTCCCAGTAGCCGGGCGTCCAGAGATAACCGTCGCCGGGGCAAATAGGCTGGTCGTAAACCGGTAGCACGGGCGGCCCGATCGCAATGGCCACGCGGACTTGCGCAAACGCCGCGCCCGACACAACCATCAATAGGACTGCGAACAACATCGAACGAACGACGAACGCAAAACGCATTGTGCATCCTCCTGCCAGATCATCCTTCGCCTGCCCGATCTGGCTCGACTTCTGCGGGCGGCGCGGATTGAAAGGCAACGCGACACACTTAAAATGGCTCATCCGCAATTCGAAAGCTGTCCAATACGGCACACGTTTTGCAAACCGGTGAAAATGCCCGCATGGATGGGAACCGCCAGGGCAATGGCCAGGTTTGATTTCCACTCGTCTGAATAGCGCGGTAAGCGCACAAGTGCCCGCCGACCACGGTTGTGTTTTTCAACCTGACCGAGCGCAAAGACGGGCAGCCATCCAGAACGGCGGCGACTGCAAAAGTGTGTCACTTAGCGGGTGTCGCGATCGTTTGTTTTGTGGGACTTGCGCCGAAATTTACTCGGCATGGTGTGTCGAGTAATTTGCGCGGTCTGCGTCTCGCTTTTCACATTTCGACTTTCCATTTTCGATACACGATCTCCGCTTGGGTGCCAGAAATGCCGAGGAAACCGCGCAGCTGGATCCCGGTTCGTGGTTGGAGCCGGGACGTTGTGATTTTTTGCCGCCGGTGACCTCAATTTTGTGATGAGTGCGGCTGCAGGAAAAGTTGAGTACTGGTAAGTATATGTCCCCTCATTCTGATTGAAAGTCTGCAATTCACTTGACGGCGAGAGAAGCACCTTGTTATACGGGACACTCAGAAGGTTGCCGACGAAAAATCGCGGCGTCCACAGCATTCGGCATGAGCGCCGCTCTTTTCCGAAAACGAGAAGGGGAATTACCAGCCAAGTCGAGAGAACTCACACAGGGGGATCCGTATGAATCGCGATCACTCTCACATCAATACCCGCTACAGAGTGGGAATCCTTTCGGCCCTGATTTTGTCTGCTTGCGCCCTATTGCTCCCCGGCAAATGCGTTGCAGATGAAGTGAGCGTGGCGATTACCGATCCTTCGCAAACCGCCGCGCCCGGCGAAACGATCGTTTTCGCGGGATCAGTGTCGAACTTTCTTGAGGAGTCTCTATCTTCGGCCGGTGTCGCTTTCAAGTTTCCGGGTCACAGTTCGGATCTGACCGTCACGCAACTGTTGGGACCGACGGACTTTTCGCTCGGTGCTGGAGACGTTAGCCCGGTTGTCAATCTTTTCAGCGTCACCCTCGATCCCGCCATTGGGGCAGGTACCTATCCAGTTCGCTTTACTTACCTGGCAACAGGTGAAGACGGTGAAGCGAGAGGTGGGAAGGGTAAGGTATTTGTCACGGTAACGCCCGAGCCTTCGACGATCTGGCTCATGGCTACCGGTCTGATCATTCTCGTAATTGCTTTCCCTGGGTTTATCCGGAAAAAGTCAAAGCAGGCGGCCAACTGAACCTCGATTACCCCGCGCGGTGTGACACTTAGCGGATGGCGCAATCGTTTGTTTTGTTGGACTTGCGCCGAACTTTACTCGGCATGGTGTGTCGAGTAATCTGGACTGTTTTGCTGCTCGCTTTTCGCGTTTCGATCTTCTGATTTTCCCCCTCAACTGACTGCCCGATCTGTGTCGATTAGAACTCTTCGCCACCGTGCATTTTCAATTCGTTAGAGACGTTTCTAATCGCCAGTGTGTCGATTAGAAATCAAGGTGCGGAGAGATCCCTCGGCTCTTCCCAGATGATTCGGGACTCGCTCGGGATGCCGATGCTACTCGCATCGTCACTTTTCAAAGAGCATCCGGCCCTCGCCAGGAGGGCGGTACTACAGAATCGTCTTACGGCGAGGCCGAAATCGGTCCCGACTCACGCTAGCAGGCTTTTTCCCGGGACGATGCTGGGAGAAAGTACAGAAAAAGTGCAGGTGGGCAATTTACTTTCCTGCGAGACGGTCGACGAGCGCGACGGGATGGCGGCAGAAAGAAACAAGAAAATGCGTTCGCCTCCCTCGGCTGCGTGTGAAACTTCGCACTTCCATCGTCAGGGCTGGCGCGACGGAAATATAAAAGTGGAAGACAATGCGCCCGCCGGAAGGGGGCCGCTACGAAATCAACGTCAACCGCGGGCGCAGCGAGCAGCGCCCCTGCGGGGAAAAACCGCGGCACGCACACGACGCTGGCTAGTGGAAGATCGAGAGGAGCGAGCCCGAAAGGCCGGCGGCGGAGGGCTCGAAGATCGAGACGTACATCAGCACGAGCGTGAGAATAATCATCAGAATGCTGGAGCCCCAGGCAATGATGTTGAATGCCAGGGTGTTGACGTGGTCGCCCATCAGGTCGCGGCGGTTGATGAGCAGCAGGATGAAAATCAGGACGACGGGCAGCCAGACGCCGTTCGCTACCTGCGAGAGAACGAGAATCTTCAGCAGCGGCGCCTTCGGAATCATGATGATCCCAGCGCCGGCGACGATCAGCAGCGTGTAGAGCGAATAGAAGGTCGGGGCTTCCTTTAGTTTGCGGTCGAGACCCGCTTCAAAACCCAGGCCTTCGCAGATTACGTGCGCGGTTGAAAGCGGCAGGATGGACGCCGCAAAGAGCGATGCGTTCAGCAGGCCAAAGGCAAATAGGTAGCCGGCCCACTTCCCCGCCAGCGGGACCAAGGCCATGGCAGCCTGCCCGGCGTCGGTAATGTCCGTCATTCCATGGGCGTTCAAAGTGGCGGCGCAGCAAACCATGATGAAAAACACAATCGCCATGCACGAGATGCTGCCGACGAGCACGTCCATGCGCGCGTGCTTATACTGGCGCGGGCCGACGCGCTTCTCCACGAAGCCCGCCTGCAAATAAAAAAATTGCCAGGGGGCAATCGTGGTGCCGATCAGCCCGATGAGCATGAGCAGGTAGGGCGCGTTCATGTGAATGTTGGGAACGACGGTCGCCTTGGCCGCAACCAGCCAATCCGGCTTCGCGAGAAAAGCCGAAACCGCGTACGATAAATAAAACGCGCAAGCCACAAGAAAAATTTTTTCCACCTGACGATAGCTGCCGCGAACCACAAGCACCCAAACGGCGATAGCGGCAAGAGGAACGGAAACATATTTGCTGACGTGGAAGATCTGCATCGAAGCGGCCACGCCGGCGAACTCGGCGACGGTGTTGCTCAGGTCCACAACGAACGCAGCGATCATGACGAAGAACGTCGAGCGGAACCCGAACTCCTCGCGAATCAGATCGGAGAGGCCCTTGCCGGTGACCACGCCCATGCGGGCGCACATTTCCTCGCTGACGTAGAGCGCGATCGTCATGGGAATGAGGGACCACAGAAGCGCATAGCCGAATTGCGCGCCGGAGGTGGTGTAGACAGCGATTCCGCCGGCGTCGTTGTCCACGTTTGATGTGATCAGCCCGGGGCCGACGACGGCGAAAAAGACGGCCAGCCGCCTGCGCATGGTGCGCGTTCGGCGGTTGAAGTCTTTTCCGCGGCTGGCGAGCCGGGAAAAGGTGTCCGTTAATGTGCCCCAGGTGTTCATGGCGATGCCGAGTCTACGGAACCGGAACTTCAGCGGCTAAAGCCGCCCTTATTTGCAGCGTTTTTGTCGTGGCTAAAGCCACGACCTACAAAGATTCTCAACTTTTCACGCAGGCTCTAATGCCCGCACTTCCGCTGCAACGCTTTTGTCGTAGCTAAACAGGCTGCAAAAAAAGGCAATTAAGAGTGTCCTCAGGCGCTAAAGCGCATTAGGTACAAGCCCCTTATGTCGGAGCTAAAGCTCCGACCCCCTAAAGTGCGACCTTTCTCCGCAAACTGTAAAGCCACGACCTACAGAAATTCCAAACTCCCCGCGCGGGTTCTAGAGCTTGGCGCGCATGCGGCTTACCACGTCGTCCACGGTGATCGCGCCCACCGGCACGTTGGCGTCGTTGACCACGGCGAGGCTGCGCAGATTGTATTTGTCGAAAATCTCGAACACTTCCTTGTCGGTGGCGTCCGGCTTCACCGACAGCATCGGTTCGAAGACGAGCTCGGCCATGCGCTGTCCGCCATCGGCCAGAATCAATCGCGCAACCGGCACCGTGCCGGCGAGCGCGGCCTCGCGGTTGATCAGGACTACGTTGTCGAGCTGGTCGAGCGAGACATCGTGGAAGCGAATGTAATCCACCACCTCGCCGCGCGTGGCGTCCTCTCCTACAACGACAATTTCGGTGTTCATCATCCCTCCCGCGGTATCTTCGCCGAAGCGCAGCAGCTCCTTCACTTCAGACGCCTCGCGGTGCTCCATCTCCTCGAGAACTTCCTTCGATTTCGACGGCTCGAGGCTCTGGATAAGGTCGGCAGCCTCGTCCGGGTTCATTTCCTCGATGATGTCGGCAGCCTTCTCCGGGTCGAGTTTTTCGACTACCTGCGTCTGGAGGCGCTTGTCGAGTTCGGCGATTGTTTCCGCGGCGGTCTCCTCATCGAGCGAGTCAATAATGGCCTGGCGTTCGTCAGGCGAAATCTCCTCCATAATGTCGGCGAGGTCGGCGGGATGGAGCTCAGCCAGCTTGTCGCTGGACATGCGCAGCTTCACGCGGCGCAGAGGGTCCGGCTCGATCAGGTTGACGAATTCCCACAGGATGGTGCGCCGGGGAAGCTTTTGCTGGATGCGGCGGATGCCCATCGGCGGAACGATGCCCTGTAACAGGCGGCGAACGGCGCCGGGAAGGCCTACGTCCACCTGGGTGATGCGCAGCTCGGTATTGCCGTTGACGCGATGATCGGCCAGTTCAACGTCGTTGACGCGGACGACCTTGCGGCCGTTGGTATCAATGATCTGCTGGTCGAGCAGGTCCTTGCGGACGGCGAGCCACGCTTCGTTGGGATTATAAAGCTCGAGCGCGGATTCGTCCGTGGTGAGTTTGAGGCGGCCGGGCGCCACGGCGGCGATCTGGTCGTAACGCGCTACCAGCGGCCGATACTGGCCGCGGCCGATCAGCAGGCGCGAGATGCGGTTCGGCTGCTCGTCGGGAACAATGAACATTTCCTTGACGCGCCCGACGAAATTGCCGAAAGAATCGTAGGCTTCGGCGCCCAGGATTTCGGTTGCGTGAAGCATTGCTGACTCCTTCCACCCGGTTGAACAAGGGAGGCCTGTCGAACGATCCCTCGGCTCACTTCGTTCGCTCGGGACGGCACCTAATCTCCCAGGCTCGACTGATCTCCCAAGCGCCACACACCGTGGCCTTGGGAGCTCTTTTACAGTCGACACTGGGAGCCCTGTTATTCGGATGGGCAAAAAAAAACCCGGGACCGGCAACGCAACCCGGCCACGGGCAGACGGAAAACCGCCCTCGGTTTAGTTCAGGCCGGGCCTCGCCTCCCTGTTCCCATACACCCAGTCGGCGCGCTGGCGGCGCGCTTCCAGCACAGCCCGGGAACAGAGATCGAAAACGAGCGCGAAAGTAGCCACCTGTTGCCGGGCGAACGCTGATTGCCCGGCGCTGCGACTACCATCAGGCTCCGGATTGGGCGAACGCGATTCCATGACGATGCGTTTATCCCCGTTTGACTACTAACGGCAGACGGAATTTTTGTCAAGCATAGAGTGCGTGTTTTACAAATTTTTCACGCAGGAAACAGCATATTTCCAGGAATTTGGCCGCGACGGCGGCATTCGGCAGCGTAGAGGTCCCAATACGTGCTTCGAATGTAGTCGCGCGGGGAAAATCCCAAGGTTCGGGCGATGCGGTCAATGGATGTGGGGGCGCCCTCGATCTCCAAGAACAGGCCGACCGGTGTTTCATCGAGGTCCAGATGGAGGCCGGGGAGGCGAAAGGTCGTCCGGAATTTCTCGTAGCGGAAGCCGGGCCGAAACCCGAGCGAGCGAAGGCTGGCCGGCCAATCCGTCCGCGACCGAACGGCCAGTTCCCTTTCGAGTTTTTCTTTGTAGCGCGAACCCGATGAAACCGGGACAGGACTCTTCGACGTGATGATGTTCCGCCCAGGTCCACCCGGAATGAGCTTGGAGGGAGCGGGGGTCTCGATGCGAATGCGCAAAAGGCGTCCGCGACGCCGGGGGTCCTCGTCAGGCGTTTCAAAGAGGGTGTTCCGCTCGAGGACCCGGCCGCTGCAATGTGCACGGAGGGTGCGTATCTTCCGAACCAGCCCGGCGAGATCGGCGATGCGGAGTTTGATTTCCGTTTCGCGGACGGTTGGGCGTCGTGCAAGCATGGCCGAGTATAACGCAGCCGCGCGAGAGGCAGAGGCGCCGCCGCGCAGACGAAGAATCTTGCTAACCCGTTGGCGAGCCAGCATAATCGCTTCACTGCCGGGAGATCGCGCGCGTTGATGACAGAGCCCACCACTCCGCTGATGCAGCAGTATCATGCCGTAAAAAAGCAGCATCCGACGGCATTGCTGCTTTTCCGCCTGGGTGATTTCTACGAGCTGTTTTACGAGGATGCGGTCCTGGCGTCGCGAATCCTGCAGATCACGCTCACCGCACGAAACAAGGAAAAGGGCGAGCCGGTGCCGATGTGCGGCGTTCCCTACCACGCCGCTGAAAATTACATCGCCAGGCTGATTCGCGCCGGGCATAAGGTCGCCATCTGCGAGCAGATGGAAGAGCCCGGCCCCGGCAAGAAGCTAGTGCGGCGCGAGGTAATTCGAGTTCTGACGCCGGGAACGGCCATGGGCACTTCGCTGGTGGACCCGAAGGAGAACAATTTCCTGGCGGCGGTGTCGCGCAGCGCCGCAGCCAACGCCGCGGCCGCGGGGAGCGCGCGATCGGTGAGCCGCCAGACGGAAACCAGAATCGGTCTTGCGTACGTGGATCTTTCGACGGGCGAATTCCGAGCAACCGAATTTGCGGGCGACACAGCCGAGGCGCGGCTGCGAGATGAGTTCGAGATCCTGCGCCCTCGAGAAATATTGCTGGCGCGGCCGACCACGCTGTTTCCCGACGACCGCCGATCGAACCCGACGTTGTGGGATTCCCAGGGCAAGAGCGTCGAAACGCGGCTCGATGACTGGGTTTTCGAGAGCAATTTCGCGACGCGACAACTTGAGGAGCACTTCCACGTGGTCGCGCTCGAGGGATTCGGGCTCGTCGGACATCCGCAGGCAACGTCCGCTGCGGGGGCAATCGTTCATTATCTCCGCGAGACGTCCGCCATCGGCGCGCGGAACCTGGAGGACGCCGCAAAAGTTCCCAGCCTGCGCCCCGCAGGGACCGGCCTCGAACACCTCGACCGCATCAGTTACTACGAGCAGCAAAACGCTATGGTTCTCGACCAGGTCACGGCGCGCAATCTGGAGCTCGTCGAGCCGGCGCCGGGAGACGACGCATCCGCGACTCTTGTCGGCGCGATTGATGAGACAGCCACGGGAATGGGAGCGCGGCTGCTGCGAGCCTGGATTTTGCGGCCGGAGATTTCGCTGACTGAGATCGAGGCGCGGCTCGACGCCGTGGCCGAACTGAAATCGCGCACCATCGCGCGGGAGGAGCTTCACGGCGAGCTCGAAGGAATCTTCGATCTCGAACGATTGATGAGCCGCATCACGCTGGGCATCGCGACGCCACGAGATTTGCTGGCGCTGCGGGCCTCGCTCGAAAAAATACCGATCGTGCGCGGACTAATCCTCGAAGAAGAAAACGGATCGCATCGACCCGCGACTACCGAGAAATTCACTGGCCCCGCGGCAGCCGCTAACGGAGGCAGGCTCCGGGCGCTGCGCGAACAGATGGATGAACTCGCCGACGTGCGCGACATCATCGCGCGAGCGATTGCCGACGATCCGCCAGCCATGGCGAATGATCCGGGCGTGATCCGCCGCGGATTTCACGTCGAACTCGACGAATTGCGGGCCATTCTCACCGACGGCCGGCAGACGATCGCGGCGATGGAGGACCGCGAGCGAAAGCGGACGGGGATTGGCTCACTCAAGATCCGCTACAACCAGGTGTTCGGGTATTACATTGAGGTATCGAAGCCCAATCTTGCTCTGGTGCCGGCCGACTACGACCGCAAGCAGACTCTTGTTAATGCCGAGCGCTTCACGTCGAGCGAGCTTGCGGGCTACGAGCGCAAGGTGTTATCGGCTGAGGAGCGCGCCCTGGAAATCGAACGGCGTCTCTACGGCGAAATCCGCGAGTCCATTGCGCGCGAGGCAGGCCGCCTGCGGCGCTCGGCCGCAGCCATCGCGCAGCTCGACGTGCTCGTGAACTTCGCGCGCATCGCCGCCACGCGCCATTACTCGCGACCGGAGTTCACGGAGAAGCAGGTCGCGCGGAAAGATCCGAGGGGTGCGCTGATGGTCGCCGGCGGCCGCCACCCGGTGATTGAGAAATTGCTCGAAGAACGCGGCGAGCGGTTCGTGCCGAACGATCTGTACCTCGGCGAGGAGTCGCCATTCCTGCTGCTCATCACCGGACCGAACATGGGCGGCAAGTCCACATACCTGCGGCAAACGGCACTGATTTCGATTCTGGCGCAGATGGGATCGTTCGTGCCCGCCGTCGAGGCAAAACTTCCTCTTCTGGACCGCGTTTTCACACGCATCGGAGCCTCGGACAACCTGGCCCGGGGACGGTCCACGTTCCTAGTGGAGATGAGCGAGGTCGCGGCGATTCTNNGACGAGATCGGCCGCGGCACGGCGACCTTCGACGGGCTCTCGCTGGCGTGGGCCGTGGTGGAATCGCTGCACGGGGGCGCGCAGCCCAGAACACTATTCGCGACGCACTACCACGAGCTGACCGATCTCGAGCAACTGCTGCCCGGCGTGAAAAACGTACACGTGTCGGTCGAAGAGTCCGGGAGCGAGATCGTGTTTCTGAGGCGCGTCGAACCCGGGAGCGCGGACAAAAGTTACGGCATCGAGGTAGCGCGCCTGGCCGGCCTGCCCAACGATGTGATCGTGCGCGCGCGGGAAATACTGCGCCGACACGAACGCAGCGAGCAGAAATTAACGCGGGAACTTTCGCCAGGCGGGGCGCCCGGCGCTGCGCCGCCCGAGCCGGAGCAGGTGAGCTTTACGGCCATTGATGAACCGGTCCTCAGAGCATTGCGCGGCGCGGATTTGAATCAGTTGACGCCTCTGGAAGCGCTGAATCTACTGGCTGCGCTCCAGAAACAATTGCAGTGAGGCGCGCGATATGACGGCCCGCGCCATGAGGGTCCTGGGGATGATGTCCGGCACGTCCGCTGACGGAATTGACGCCGCCCTCGTCCGGGTGTCCGGGGCGCCACCGAATCTTGCGGCCCAAATGGAAGCGCACTTTCACGTTCCCTTCCCGCCCTACGTCCGCGCGCGAATCCTGCGACTCGCGAATGGAGCGGAGTCCACCACAGCGGAAATCAGCGAACTGAATTTCCTGCTGGGTGAGGAGCTCGCGCGCGCGGCCATCGCGGCTTGCAAGAAATGGCGGGTTCCCCTAAAGGATGTGTCGCTCATCGGCTCGCACGGGCAAACCGTCTTTCACCAGGGCACGACGGGCAGGTCGCAGGGCAAGGTGCGAATGGCATCCACGTTGCAGCTCGGCGATATCAGTCTGATTGCCGAGCGGACGGGAATTACGACCATCGGAGATTTTCGCCCTGCGGACATGGCGGCGGGAGGACAGGGAGCGCCGCTGATTCCATTTGCCGACTATCTGCTGTACGGAGATGCGGCGCGCGGCCGCGTGGCGCTGAATATCGGTGGGATCGCCAACGTGACCGTCATTCCCGCCGGCGCGAGGCCGGAAGACGTGTTCGCGTTCGACACCGGGCCCGGCAATATGATCGTGGATGCGCTAGTCGAGCGGACAACGCACGGCCGGGCCGAGTACGACCGGGACGCACGCATGGCCTTGAGCGGGCGGACGATTCCTGAACTGCTCGTACGGCTGATGCACGAGCCCTACCTTCGTAAGAAACCGCCGAAATCAGCGGGGCGCGAGCAGTTCGGGCAGGATTATGCACAGGGACTCATCAGATGGGGCAAGCTGCACCACGCCGGCCCCGCGGACCTGGTGCGCACAACGACGATCTTTACTTCCCTCTCCATCGCCGATGCGTTCCGCAGATTCATTCTGCCGCGCACGCATGTGGAGGAACTGATCGTCGCGGGAGGCGGCGCGCACAATCCCTTGATGATGGCCCAGCTGGCGGCTTCGCTGCCAGGCATCGAGGTTATTCCCGCGAGCAAATTCGGCGTGCCACCGGAAGCGAAAGAGGCATTCGGGTTCGCGCTGCTGGCCTATGAGACCTACCATGGCCGGCCCGGCAATCTTCCGTCCGCAACGGGTGCGAAACATGCGGCGGTCCTTGGCAAGATCGCGCCCGCCGGAAAATACCAGCTGCGGGGGAATCATTGATCTTCACAGCAACAAATGTGTCGCACCTACGGCGCTCGGAATGGAGGATGGGCTTCCCAATCCATGCGGATTGGGCTAACGTCTGCCGCGCCTGTGGCGCTCGGAACGCTGCGCTTCGGCCACAGAAGGGATCGACAACTCCATATTTTTCCGCGAACTGGAAAGTCTCGACTCATAAGGATTCCCGGGCTTTTAGGCGGACAGTAGAGCGGTCCGATCACTGGCGACGGATGGCGCTTGCGTGGGCGGTTTTGGTGGTCGCGTGTCTTTCCGGATGCGGGCGAGGGCGCGAGGCGAACGACGCTTCTACAGTCAATTTTCTGATGGAGGCCATGCCCATCAGCCTTGATCCACGAATCGGCACGGACGCGTATTCCGAACATCTCCACGCCCTGATATTCGACAGCCTGGTCGGCCGCGACGAACAGATGAACATTATTCCCGACCTTGCGGAAACATGGGAAACGCCGGACCCGCTGACGTACGTGTTTCATCTGCGGCGAGGGGTGAAATTCCACGATGGACGTGCGCTGACTTCGGCCGATGTGAAGTTTACGTTCGAGTCGGTTCTTTCCGGCGCGGTGAGGTCGCCAAAGCGCGGAAGTTTTCCGATGGTGAAGGACATCGAGACGCCGGACGCCTACACGGTTGTTTTTCACTTGAGCGAGCCGTTCTCTTCGTTTTTGTGGAACTTGACGCGGCCAGGGATCGGAATCGTGCCGGCCGGCGCGGGCAAGGAAGAAGCTCGTAATCCAATCGGCACGGGGCCATTTCGCGTGGTGAGCGTGGAGCAGGATGAGGAGATCGTTCTCGAGCGAAATCCGGAATATTTCGGCCGCGCACCGAAACTGGAACGAGTGCGATTCCGAATCGTGCCCGAGGCGATTGTCCGCGCTTTGGAGCTGCGCAAAGGCAGCGCGGATATCGCGGGCGTGGGCTCGCTGACGCCGGACATGGTTTTGGCGCTGACCAAACAACCGCACATCCTGGCGGAAGAGCAGCCGGGGACGCAATTTGCCTACATCGCGTTCAATTTCGACGATCCGATTCTGGCGCACCGCGAAGTGCGGCAGGCGCTGGCGTACGCCACGGACCGCGCCACGTTGATTCGCTATCTTCTGCGCGGTCAGGCGCGCCCGGCGTCGAGCCTGCTTCCTCCCAACCATTGGGCGTTCGAGCCCAACGTAAAGCAGTACGCATACGATCCGGGACAGGCGGAAAAGCTGCTGGACGCGGCCGGCTACACGCGCGGAGCGGATGGCGTGCGCATTCATCTCACGTTGAAAACTTCGACCGAGGAATCAACCAGAGTGCTCGGCGAGGCCCTTGCCGACGAGTGGAAGAAAGTCGGAGTGGATTTGCAATTGAAACCACTCGAGAACGCGACATTTCAAGCGGACATCGGACGCGGAAGTTTTCAGCTCTACACGCTGCGGTGGGTGGGAGCGAACAACGACCCGGATATTTTTCGCTACGTGTTCAGCTCGAAGCGGATGCCGCCGGATGGCGCGAACCGCGGGCATTATCACAATCCCACGCTCGATGCCCTGATTGACCAGCAGCGCGTGGAAATGGATCGCGAGAAACGGAAGGCGATTCTTTCGCAGATTCAAAAGATCGTCGCCGAAGACGAGCCGTACATCAACCTATGGTACGTGGACAACGTCTGCGTGCACCGCGACCGAATCACGGGGATCGAGCTTTCGCCGGATGGAGGCTACGAATTCATGGACACGGCCGAATTGAAGTAAGCGAAAAGGATGTCCGCGGGTTACAACCGGCAGCGCGACCAGATTCATCAAAGCAAGCTGGGACTAATTTTGCTCCCGGCTGAGTATCGGCCGCCGATTACGAGAAAACCTGGTGGATTTCCTCGTCGGGGATAGCGCCCTGGCGGGCGATGGACCAATCGTCGCCGTCAATCCGAACAATAGTGGACGCAAGAGTGCCGCCCGTGTCACCCGCGTCGAGGATGAGCGGCAGGCGGTCGCCGAGCTGCTCGACGATCTGGCTGGGATTCGTGCAGGAAGGATGGCTCGAGAGATTCGCGCTCGTGCCCGTCACAGGCCCTTCGGCTGCTTGAATCAGCGCACTGGCAATTCGCGAATCGGCCCAGCGCAGCGCCACGCGGCCCGTATTACCGGTCACTTTGAGCGGAAGGCGGTGTGTCGCCTCGACAACGAGCGTCAGCGCGCCCGGCCAGAATTTGTGCGCCAGGGTCAGAAAAGCATCGGGCACGTCGCGCGCAAGGGTGACCGCCTGCTCGACGGAATTGACAAGGATCGGCAGCGCCCGCGTTTCAGGGCGACCCTTCAGCAGAAACACTCGCTCGACGGCATAGAGATTGAACGGATCGGCGCACAGTCCGTAGAACGTGTCGGTCGGAATGGCGATCACGCGTCCGCGCCGGATGAAACTCGCGGCGTAGTCAATGACGTGCGACTCGGGCGCTTCGGATGAGATTTTGAGGATTTCGGATGACAATGTTCGCTATCGGCGCGCAGCGCCGTGACCCGAATGGAAATTAGCATAGCCGCCACAGAGGATGCAAGGCGCGCGAACGCAAGATGTTACGCGCGAGGCAATCAAACGCGCGGGATGGCGCGTTTGCCAGCGCTGTTCCAACTAGTTTAGCCTAGAGGCGCCAATGGCGGATGTGATCACGAGTCGCGACAACAAATGGCTGAAGCAGTTTCGCGCCGCGCTACGCGGGACCGGCCCGCGCGATGGCGACCTCATCGGCGTGGAGGGTCCGAAATTGATCGAGGAGGCGCTGCGCTCGGGACTGGAAGCGGAAGCGCTGCTGGTAAGCGAGGGCGGAGAGCGCGAGGCCGGGCGAATCCTGGACGCGGCCGGCGACAGCGAAGCGGGAATTCCGCGGTCGCGCGTGCTGCGAACGACGAACAAACTTTTCGAAGGCGTAGCCGGTACGGACACCCCGCAAGGGGTCGCAGCCCTTTTTCGCCAGCGCGAATGGGGATTTGACGATATCCTGCGCGGCCCGGGCGAAATGCGCGAGAGTTCTCCACTCGTAATCGTGCTGGCAGCGGTGCAGGATCCAGGGAACGTCGGCACGATTCTGCGCTCAGCGGAGGCCTTTGGAGCGACCGGCGCCGTGGCCACGCGAGGCACGGCCGATCCATGGTCGCCAAAGGCGCTGCGAGCGTCGGCCGGCTCGGCGCTGCGGCTGCCGGTGCTGCGCGGCATGGCGATTCCAGTGCTGCTCGCCCAATTGAAGATGGCCAAGGTAAGAATTTACGCCGCGACTTCCGCGCCCGGAGACCGCGCCGCGAAGGCCGACCTGCGCGAACCGGCAGCGATCTTCGTCGGCAACGAGAGCAGCGGCGTTCCGCCCGAAGTCGAGCGTGCCGCCGACGCAAAAATCTCGATTCCCATGGCCGCGGCGGTGGAATCGCTGAATGCGGGAGTGGCGGCGTCGCTCGTTCTTTACGAGGCGGCGAGGCAACGGAAGTCAGTTATAGGGGACACGGCATAGACGATGAGTCTGTTTCGCGCGATCGAGCCGGAAGAAGCGCCGCAAGCGGGACGCCCGCTGGCCGATCGGATGCGTCCGCAAACGCTCGATGAATTCATCGGGCAGGAAGAGCTGCTCGGTGCCGGAAAGCCGCTGCGCACGCAGATCGAGCGCGACGAGCTCGGCTCGATGCTGCTCTGGGGCCCTCCGGGATGCGGGAAGACGACACTGGCGCGAATCATCGCGCGGCGCACGCGCAGTGAGTTCATTCCCTTCAGCGCCGTGCTCGCCGGAATCAAGGAAATCAAGGAAGTGATGGCCCAGGCCGAAGGCGCGCGCCGCTACGGCCGGCGGACGATCGTGTTCGTGGACGAGATGCACCGGTTCAATCGCGCGCAGCAGGACGCTTTCCTGCCGCACGTCGAGGCCGGCAATATTCTGCTGATCGGCGCGACCACGGAGAATCCGTCGTTCGAGGTGATTGCGCCGCTGCTTTCGCGGATGAAGGTGTATGTGCTCCGCGCGCTCACCGAAAAGCAGGTCGTCGAGTTGCTTCGGCGCGCAATCGAAGACACGGAGCGCGGCCTCGGTTCGCAACAGGCCGAGGCAAGCGACAGAATCCTGGAGCGAATCGCCGTCCTCGCGAATGGAGACGCGCGCGCGGCATACAACACGCTCGAAGCGCTCGTCCTCGGGACCGAAGCGGGCGCAGATGGACGCCGAGTGTTGTCCGAGGCGCGGCTGGAGGACGTGCTGCAGAAAAAGCTGCTGCCGTACGACAAATCCGGCGAAGAGCATTTCAACCTCATCTCCGCACTGCACAAATCGGTGCGGAATTCGGACCCGGATGCGGCGCTCTACTGGCTGGCGCGGATGCTCGAATCCGGAGAGGACCCGCTCTACCTCGCGCGTCGGATGGTGCGCATGGCGAGCGAGGATATCGGCTTGGCCGAGCCGGGCGCGCTGGCGGTGACGATCGCGGCCAAAGAAGCGTTTGACTTTATCGGTCCGCCGGAGGGCTATCTGGCGCTCGCTCAGGCTGCCGTCTATCTCTCGCTCGCCCCAAAATCGAACGCGCTCTACACCGGATACGGGACAGTCCACAAAGATTTACAAAATACAATCGCGGAACCCGTTCCGCTGCATCTAAGGAATGCGGTCACGGGACTGATGGGCAACCTCGGATATGGAAAAGACTATCAGTACGCGCACGACGCGGAGGAAAAGGTGACGGACATGACGTGCCTGCCGGAAAGCCTGGCGGGCCGCACGTACTACAAGCCCACCGATCAGGGTTTTGAGGCGCGCATCCGACAGAGAATGGAAGAAATTCGCCGGATCAAGGCGAAGGGGCGAGGGACGAGGGGCGAGGGGTGAGCGACAACCTGCCAGATTTCAGACCGGTTCGAACGAGTTCGGGCGTTGCTGCAATACTCACGATGCTGGCGCTGGGCGCGATCTTCTTGACAGGTCCGGCGCCGCTGCTCGCGCAGGACACTCCGAAGTTCATTATTGACGAGGATTGCCAGGCGTTCGACATCGCGCCGGACAATTCCATCGTATACGCCGTGTCGCACATAAAAGGCGTGAAGCGATTAGTGATCGAGCACGACGACATATGGGTCGCGTCAGGTCCCGGCAAGGCGCGAAAGATCGTCGAAGCCGAAAAATTCATGCCGATTCCGCCTCCCCAGGGATTCCGGGTCGATTCGCTCGCGTGGTCGCCGGACAGCCAGCACATCGCGATGAATATAACGCTGCAACTGGCGCCTCCCGGCTGGGACGCGAAGAACAACAAGAAGAAGGGCGACCTGGACGATTCCGAGAACGAGCCGCCACTTGCGGGAATCGGCGGCGGCAGGGCGCTCGCACTGCTCGATGCCGACGGCCACGAGATTAAAGTCGCCGGCTCGAAGACCCGATTCATCGAAGGCGCATTGAACGGCACTTGGCTGGCGGACGGCGCGTCCGTCGTTTATTTGACTGGAGGACCGCCCTACACGATCACGCGCGTGCGGCCATCCGACGGGCAGACGACCCAGCTCTTCGGCGGGCACACCTTCAACATGGTAATTTGGGACGCCAAGAGAAACCGTGCGTTTGCCGTGGGAGACAATCTAAGCCTCCACGGACATCTGACGCTCGTGCAGCTCGACCTGCTGCGCGAGACCGTCACCGAGGTCTCGGAGATTGACAACTACCAGAGCAGCCTCAGCCTGTCGCCTTCGGGCACCAAGATTGGTTATTTCGAGGATGGGGACACGATTGACGTGATTGACCTTTTGCATCCGACTGACAAGCCGGTTCGCGTGCGCGCCGGATTTGGGCGCTTTGGCTGGAGCCGCGATGAGAAGCATGTTCTGCTCAAGCGCGGAGCGGATGACCGGTCCAATATTCTCATGTGGGTCGGGCTGTATGACGGGACGTTCGCTTCGATACTGCACGATCTGCAGTTTCACGATTTTCAAATTGCGCCCGACGGGCAAACCATTGCGGTGACCATTCCCGGAAAGCGCGTGCTGAAAGTGTATGCGTTGCAATGAGAAACGCGGATCAGCGATCCAGCCCACGGCTTTGAATCCACCGCATGCGGATTCTCAGTGCAGGCGGAAACGCTTGATGTGTTCTTTCAGGATGCAGGAATTCATGATCACGAACAGCCCGGCGCTCCGGGCGCGTTCCGCAGCTTGTGGATGGACGACGCCTTCCTGCATCCACACCCCGCGCGCGCCAATCCGAATCGCGGATTCAACGATCTCGGGAACGAACTCCGAGCGGCGAAAAATATCCACGATGTCCACGTGCTCGGGGATGTCCTCCAGTCGGGCGTAAGACTTTTCACCCAACACTTCGGTCTCATTGGGATTCACCGGGATCACGCGGTATCCGGCGGATTGGAGATACTCGGCCACTCCGTAGCTCGGGCGGTGCCCGCGGCTGGAAAGGCCGACAACGGCGATGGTCCGGCTGCTCTTGAGAATTTCGCTGGCAGGGTCGCCGGCGGTAGGCGCCGGCGGACGACTCGAGCCGGGATCGGAGTTTTCGGAAGGCTTGCTCATTCGCATCCTCTCATCAGTGCGTTTCGATTTTGCACGCTAAATGACCGCGTGCCCGCCAATTTGCAGCCGCGGGGTTTTCGCGCGCGAATGGGCACAACCCCCGCTAGCGCCCAGACAACTACTGAGCGCACCGCAGCGGCGCGTTTCCCCTGAATCGTCCCTATGAAGCGACTGGGAAATCCCCCCGAGACGGATGCATCATACCGGATTTCGGCCAAAAGGAAAGTACGCTAGCTCGACCTCTTGCGAGGGAACCGGCGAGGTTTGCTGACGGGGCGCTTGCGCGCGGCCGGCTTGCGGACCGTGGCAATCTCATCCAATCTACGTTTGAGCGCGATCAGCTCCGCCGGCGATAGCGCGCGACGGTGGCCGGCAGCCAATGAATCGAGTTCCAGATTGGCGATCCGCGTGCGCTTTATTTTCTCCACGGGGTGGCCTGTCTGAAACAGTTTGTTCCGTAGCAGGTCGCGGCGGGCTTCCGATAGGGTCACTTCGTACCACGGCGCATCCTTGCCGCGAATCCGCGTGATGCGCGCGCCGCTGAGCCGGGCGAGCGATTCGATTTCAGCGAAGGTCAGCAGAGACTTGAGCTTCAGCTGATACGTTTGCGGCAGGTTGTGCGACTGCAAGATGCGATTGGCCAGGTCGCCGTCGTTCGTCAAAAATACCAATCCCGACGAATGATACTCAAGCCGCCCCACCGGATATACGCGCTCGGGAATTCCATACAGCAGGTCGCGCAGGGAAGGCCGGCCTTCGGGATCGCTCAGCGTCGAAACGAACTCGGTCGGCTTGTGCAGCAGCAAATAGACGCGCTCCGCTTCCGGCTTCAGCAGCTTCCCGGCAACTTTAATGTGATCGCGCGTCTGGTCGGCCTTGGTCCCGAGTTCCGTAACCACGTGGCCGTTCACGGTAATCAGGCCCGAGGAGATCATTTCCTCGGCCCGGCGGCGCGAGGTGATTCCGGCGCGCGCGATGATTTTTTGCAGGCGTTCTTCCATGAGGTTGGCGGCGTCCCTGCCGCAAGGCATACAGCTTAACGGAAACGGCGCGGATGGCGAAGGACTACGGGTGCTGGCAGTGGCACAATTTCCAGAGGTAATCGAAAAACGCACGGCCGCTCGAATCCACCGGCACGTCGCCCGAATAGGCGGGCGCGCTTCCGCCCAGGTCAATCACCGCACGAGTGCCGGCCGGTTTGTTCAGCGTGAGCACGAGATTCGGCGTGGCGACGGAACTAATATTATTCGAGATCAAGGATCCCGCCTCGCAGTGATAGCGTGCGCTAAAAAGATTCTGGAAAAGAGCAGGAGCCCCTTGGGCGACGGTCAGGTCGCCGTGGTACGAGACACTGTCGCCGGTCCAATCGAGCATGCTCGAAGCGCCGGACGGAATGCGGAATTCAATATGAGTGGGCGGCGGAGCTGCAGGTGGAGGGGCGGGTTTGGGCGCCGGCGCCGCAGGCGGCCGGGCTGCCGCCGAAAAACTTCCTGCCGGTGATGCGGGCGCGGCGGCAACCGGGTCGCTGCCAAACGCGTGCGGATGCGCGGGCACGTCCACCGAACCGGTCGCCCCGGACGGCACGTCCAGCACCGCGAAACGCAGCCGGCGATCATCCGGCTTCGCTTCGTAATCGAAAATACTGCGAATCCCCGCGGCCTGCAAACCTCGATACGCCGCGTCGGACACTGGCCCCGAAAGGTCGCGGGGAAAGAACTGAAACGACGCGCCCTTCGGATCGTATTCGCAGATGGCCATTTGAAGGCTGAGTTGACGATTTACGCCGCCCGGACCGAAGCTCAGCGAGTTAGGTGAAATCGTGAGGAGGTATCGAGCGCCACCCGCGTCAGTTGGGCTTTGTTTCGGCGTCAGGCTCTCGACGTTCATGGAAATGGAGGTGGAGGGCAATGGATCCATGCAAGCCTGCTGCAGAAGTTTTACGGGAGCCTGCTTGGCTTCCGCGTCCGGCTCCGTGGCGAAATAACCGCTGCGGTAGCGCAGCTTGATTCCGTGCTGGGTGCTCTTGACCGTGAGCTTATGAAATCTGCCGTCCCATTTGACGTTCTCGGGATAGTAGCCAAGTTCGTAGTAGGTCGAACTATCGTCCAGCGCGCCCTGGACGCAGCCGGAAAGATCGTTGGTATTCACGCAGGTTTTTCCGCCGGTTTCGTCGGCAAATTGTTGCATGGTGGCCTGCGCATCAAAGCGGGCGCTGTTGTCGCGACTGAGTGCCCCCCCCAGGCTGGCCCCCGGGTTGTTGCGATTGATATGCGGGTCCTGCCCGGCCGAGTATAGTTGGTTCACTTCAAGCCCGCGCGCGTCCACGGGATAGACCGCGATGCGCGCGTCGGTCAGCGCGTCGGAGGCCTTGCGAATTTTGTCCGCGTAGGTAGCAATCCCGGCGAACGAATCGCTGCCAAAATCCGCTGACGGCGCGATCCAGTCCGGAAACGATTCCGAAAACCAGAGCAGATTTTTCCGGCCCGGGTAGCCGCCCAGGAATTTTGCGATGGATACCATCGCATCCGTCGTCTCGTCCACGCGAAGAGCCATCTCGGCCTCGAATTCAGTTTTTTCGAAGTCCTCGAGCGCCAGCGTGGCCGGCGTCTCGGTGTCGTTGTTTTGATCCAATGCAACGTTCGACGCGCTATTCGGATCATCTTGGGGGCTTTGCTCGATGTCGGGTGTTCGCAGCGTATGGTCCACGGCGGCGCGCAGCAGCGATGGATCGGTGGTGAAGCTCTGCACCACGTGCAGCGTGCGACCCAACACGAACACGGCGATGGGCGTCGAGGGCGGCAAGGTCTTCAGCAGCGCGAGCATATGCTGGTGAACGACCGACTGGTTCTGGATATTTGTGTTGAGCGCGTCCATCAGCATGACAGTTGGCGGCACGCGCATGCGCTCCGGCAGAAGGTTGGAATAGAGGTATGGGGTGCCGGGCGCCGACGCCATCAGAACGCTGGGAGCGCCCTGTGCCGGCGGCGCGGAGGCATCTATGAACTGAAATTTGACGATTTTCTGCTGGCCGGCGTGCTCCTCAGTAATTTGAAAGTCCTCAGCCTTGAGGCCGCGCGCGGCGTTGCCGTGCGAGTCGGTGGCGACCACGTCCACGGTAATCAAGCGCGTGTTGGTTTTGATGGGGCCGCCCGGTGATGGAACAGGTGCGGGCGTTTGCTGCGCCGCAGGCGCGCTCTGCTGCTGAGCTGCGGGAGGATTCTGCTGCGGCCCCGCGGGGGCCTGCGCGGAGGCGGCCACTGCGAGGAGCGCGAGGGCCGCCAAAATCTTAGCAGTGCGCATCAAATGCTCGTTACGAGCGCTCAGACGTGCCGGCAGCCGCAGTGCGCGCCTGCTCGGAGCTTTCCGGCGCATCATCCGCGAGTTCGGCGAGATCGTTCGTTTCGCCGGACTCCCTGATTTGCGCGGCTTCCACCGAATCTTGTGACGCAGCGGCGCCCCCTTCGGGTTCAACGGGCGCGATTCCCGCGTCGGAGCCGAGCGCGGCCTGAGCGAGCTGCTCGAATTCCTTCAGGCTCGGTAGCTCGTCCAGATCGGAGAGGCCAAAGCGCATCATAAATTGCTTCGACGTGCGATAGAGGATCGGCCGGCCGATCACTTCCTTACGCCCCGCCGTGGTGATGAGCCGCTTTTCGAGCAGCGTCTTGATCACGCCGCCGACATGCACGCCGCGAATCTCGTTGATCTCGGGCACGGTGACCGGCTGCTTGTAGGCGATTACCGCGAGCGTTTCGAGCGCCGGCATGGTCAGGCGCAGCGGAGGCTGCAAACTCTTTATGAATTTGCGCACCACGTCGTGATGCTGCGGCTTGGTATAGAATTTCCAGCCACCCGCAACCTTGCGAACTTCGATGCCGCGCTCGTCGGTCTGGTAGGAAGCGACCAGCAGATCGAGCGCCGCGCGCGCCACCGACTTCTCCACGCCCAGAGCGTTTGCAATCTGATCGAGCGTGGCGGGTTCGTCCGCGGCGTAGATGATGGATTCCAGTCCAGCCTTGATATCTTCGGGGTTCATCGTTGCGTTACCTCAGGGTCAAAAGCAGCGGCTGTCGTGCGCGAAATCAAGAGCAGATCCCTCCCTGCGCCGCGCGCCTTCGCTTCGCGAAGGAAAAACAAATGCCGCGCGCGGCTCCGCTCGAAATGACAACGTAAAGAAAAAGTCACAGGTACTGCTCCTCGATTTGGGACATTGCGTCGGGTCCCGCAAAAACCGCGTCGAACATTTTGTGCTTCCGTAAGCCGATGTCTGCAAAAAGCTCCGATTGCACCAGAATTACCGCCTGCATGCGCACCATTTCCAGCACCGCCAGCAGCGCGACGATCATGGCGTTGCGGGTCGTACAGGCCTCGAAGAATTCGATCAGCGAGACAGGGTCATCGGTCGTGGTCAGCCGCTGGCGCAGCAAGTCCATCATCTGCGCGATGGTTACAGTTTCGTGGTGCAGCTCGAACTTCGTGACGGTCTTGCGCCGCTCGAGTACCTGATGGAACGTCTGGATCAGATCCACCAGCGAGACCACCATCTCGCCCTCGATCGCGTCGCCCGTATAGAGCGCACGATCCGGGCGCGACCACACGTGCGCCTCGATCTGCTGCTTCTCGTACAAAAGCTGCGCGGCGTTCTTGAACTTCTCGTGCTCGAGCAGCCTGTGCACCAGCTCGTCGCGCGGGTCCAGCTCCTCCGGTCCCGCCAGCGGGTCGGCCGGCAGCAGCATTTTCGACTTGATGTGAATCAGCGTCGCCGCCATGTAGATGAAGTCGGCCGACACGTCTATATCCAGCGTTTCGAGCTGGTGGAGATAATCCAGATACTGCTCGGTGACCTTGGCGATGGGAATATTGTGAATGTCCATCTCCTGCTTGCGGATCAAATCGAGCAGGAGATCGAGCGGGCCCTCGAAGGCCGGCACGTTGATGCGATACGGCGATGGCGACGCGGATGCCAATTCAGTTTCCCCCGGCGGATTTGCGTGCCTGGTCCCACTGGAATATCGCATTCCGCACGCGCTTCATGGTGCGGCGCGCGGTCGCGTGGGCCTTCTTTCCGCCGGCGTCGAGGATATCCCAAACGCGCTGCGGATGCGCCTCGAATTCCTTGCGGCGTGCCTGAACAGGCTCGATCCAGGTGACCAGATTTTCGGCCATCAGCTTCTTGCAATCCACGCAGCCGATCGCCGCCGTGCGGCACTCGCTGTCGATTCGCGCGACCATTTCTTTCGGAGAGAATAACTTGTGCCAGGAGAACACGGGGCAGATTTCAGGGCGCCCCGGATCGGTGCGTTTCACGCGTTGCGGGTCGGTGAGCATATTGCGGACTTTCGCGCGCACGTCGTCCGGCGAGTCGCTCAGCCAGATCGCGTTGCCGTAGGACTTTGCCATCCGGCGGCCGTCGAGGCCGGGCAGCCGCGGCGTTTCAGTAAGCAAGGGTTGTGGCTCGACCAGGTTCTCCTGTATGTGGATTCCGGCATTCGCAAAAACAGACTGGCGGTAGTCAATCGGCGATCGATGAAGCGAACTGAGCATCCTTCCCCACTCATCGGGTATGTGGGCGAGAGAAGGGTCGTTCTTTAGTTCCAGCGTTTGCCGCAACACCGCCATTTGTTTTTCGTTGGGCTGCTTCTTGACCTCGAAGAACGCGGTGTTAAACCGCCGCACCACTTCTCGCGCCAGTTCGACGTGAGGAACCTGGTCCTCGCCGACAGGCACGAGCAGGTCCTGCCTCGATTCTCCGTACATGACAATGTCAGCGGTCTGAAGGAGTGGATACCCGAGGAAGCCATACGTCCCGAGGTCGCGCTCTTTCAAATTCTCGATTTGCTCTTTGTAGGTGGGTACGCGCTCGAGCCACGAAAGCGGAGTGATCATGGAGAGCAGCAGTTGCAGCTCCGCATGCTCCAGCACGCTCGATTGAATAAACAGAGTTGATTTCGCGGGATCGAGTCCCACCGAGAGCCAGTCAATCGCCACTTGAAGGGTATTTTCAGCGACGGAGGACGTATCTTCGTAATGCGTGGTGAGCGCATGCCAGTCGGCGACGAAGAAGAAGCACTCGTATTCTTCCTGGAGCTTGAGCCAGTTCTGGAGAGCGCCGAAATAGTGGCCGAGGTGGAGACGCCCGGTGGGCCGCATGCCGCTCAAGACTCGTTTGCGCTTCGCCACTCTAAGGAGAATCCCCCGCCTGGAAAATGGAGATTTGAGATGAGACAACCGATGCTAGCACAATTCGCGGCGCGCTCCGCGAGCGCCACGCTCTCACCGCCAGCTATTTCCCCTTGATCGAAACCAACTCCACGTCAAAGATGAGCGTCTGGTTCGGACCAATCGCTCCGCCCGCGCCCCGCGGACCGTACGCGAGATCCGGAGGAACGAAGAGCTGCCACTTCGATCCTACGGGCATCAGCTGCAGCGCTTCGGTCCACCCCTTGATCACACCGCCCACGGGAAACGACGCGGGCTGGCCGCGCTTG
The DNA here is from genome assembly GCA_003166795.1 of Acidobacteriota bacterium. Lineage (GTDB taxonomy): Bacteria > Acidobacteriota > Terriglobia > Acidiferrales > UBA7541 > Palsa-295. Next base: position 29,240 of record PMUS01000058.1, read on the forward strand.
TAGGAGCTGTCAAACTCCGTTCCGTTGATAAACGTGCCCCGGTAGTTGCACACGACCGTGTCGCTGGGGGTCGGTTTCGCTCCAGTGCCCACCGTTACAATCTTGTACTGCAAGCCGCTAGGCAGCGTGACCACGCCGTCCTTCGTTTTATTCGCCGCCAAGAACTCTTCGCCTTCCTTCATATTGGCCTCCCCGGCCTTCGCCATATCCGCGTCCTGCTGTTTCTGCACTTCGGCCTGCAGTTGCTTGAGCGCCGTATCTACCTCCGCATCGGTCAGGAGCGGCTCGCTGCCGGAAAGAGCGTCCTTTATTCCGCGCGCCACGCTAGGCGGATCAAGCTCGACCGGCTGCTTCTTCAGGCCACGTCCGATATTGAGCCCAACGGCGTAGCTGTCTTTTTGTTTATCCGTAGTCAAAGCGGCTGTAGCCGGAGCCGCTGCTTTCGCGGCGGGCGCCTGCGCGGACTTCGCTGCTGGTGGTGGCACGGCCTTCGCCGCGGGTGTGGTGTTCGCAGCGGGAGTTTGTTGTGCCTGCGCGTTGCCCGAAAGGATCAGTCCAACTGACAGTGCGGTTACCGCCATGATGAGATGTTTTCGCATGGAGGTATTGTTGCATTGCTTCCCAAGTTCCGCAAACGCGCGTTTGCTTGTGCCGCTACTCTGGACGTCACCCCGGGGCTGTCGTGCCGGGGGCGATTTGCTCCCGAGGGATCTCTCTTCGATTTCGATGCGTGGCGGGAGCCTCACACGAAGAGAGATTCCCCGGCCGTACTGCGGCCTCGGTATGACGGGCTCTTCGCGCGCCCATGCCCTACAGCTTCAGGAGTTCGCGCAGCCGCTTGGTCTGCGCGCGGGAGACGGGAATTTCGCTGGCCCTTTTGTCGTTCATCTTCAACATGTAACTCGACTTGAACCACGGCACCACTTCCTTGATGTGGTTGATGTTGATCAGATACGACCGGTGCGGGCGCCAGAAAACGCCGGGGTCGAGCATTTCCATCAACTCGTCCACGGTGCGGTAGTTCGACACGCCCTCGGTGTCGCGCGAGAAAATCGTGATCGCGCCATCCTGAATCGAGGCGTAAATCATGTCTTCGGCGTCAATCAGGATCATGCGCGACTGCGATTTCACCAATAGTTTCACGGGACGCGCCGCGCTCCGATTCGGCCCTTCCGCTCCGAGCTGGCTGACCAGAGTTTCCAGCCGTTGCACCGGCGAAGTGTGCGCCTCGACCATTTTTTTCGCGCGCTCGATGGCTTTCGCCACTCGTGTCTTGTCGAACGGCTTGAGGAGATAATCCACCGCGCTCACTTCGAATGCCTGAACGGCGTAGTGGTCGTAGGCCGTGGCAAAAACGATTTGCGGCATGCGCAGCTTGCGTTCGACGAGCTTCTTGATCACGCCGAAACCGTCCAGGCCCGGCATCTGCACGTCGAGGAACACAAGATCGGGATCGTGTTCCTTGATCAACGCGACCGCTTCCAGGCCGTTCTTACCCAAGGCGACGACGTTTATCTCGGGGAAGCTTTTAAGGAGGTAGAGAAGCTCTTCGCGCGCTGGGCGTTCGTCGTCCACGATGACTGTATTAATTGCCATGGAATCGCCTGCGGGGAGTATAGCAAAAGCAGATGGAGCCACGGATAAACACAGATCGACACGGATTAACCGTAATAGAAAAGTCCAAACACTTCCCCCGGCCGCGGGGAGAAAGATAGGGTCAAGCAAGCCGGAGTGTGCGGTAGAATTGCGCGAGCGGCGGCGTGAAGGAGCAAGCGTGAAGAAGCGAAAGCGAGGGGAGGCGAGGCGGGCAAGAGTCCTCAGCAGCAAGGTGCTATTTCATGGCCGAGTATTTACGCTGAAGCGAGATCGCGTGGCCGAGCCGAGTGGAATAATCACGACACGCGAAGTCATCGCGCATCCGGGCTCGGTGGTCGTGCTGCCAGTTCTTTCCGATGGACGAATTGTGCTGATCCGACAGTATCGCCATGCCGCCGGGCAATATCTTTGGGAGCTGGTGGCCGGCCACAAGGAGCCGAACGAAACGGCGGCCACGGGCGCGCACCGCGAGCTGCTCGAGGAAACCGGCTACACCGCGCGGCGCATTCGAAAACTGCTCGAGATATTCCCTTCCCCGGGATTGCTCGGCGAGCGCATGGACATCTTCCTGGCGGAGGGATTGACGAAGGGAAAAGCGCAGCCGGAAGAAGACGAAAAGATCACGCAGAAAATCGTGAGTCTGCGCGAAGCCGAGAAATGGATTCGTTCCGGCAAGATCCGCGATTCCAAGTCGGTCGCGGGGATTTTATTCTACGCTCGATTCGTGGCCCGCTGAGGTTATCGTTGAAATTCGAGTTTTGGAGACGCTGCGATGGAAAATAAGGACGTCGCGAAGATTCTGCGCGAAACCGCGCAACTGCTCGAAATTGACGGCGCGATCATCGGCCGCTATCGCAGCTACGAAAAAGTAGCCGAGCTGCTCTACAGCATTCCCGAGCGCATTGATGAACTCGCCAAGGATCCGAAAAAACTGAAGGAGCTGCCCGGCGTCGGCGACAGCATGGCCGAGCATATCCGCGAAATTCTCGACACAGGCGATTACAGCCTGCGCAAAAAGCTGCGCAAGAAATACCCGCCCACTCTGCTGGACCTGCTCGAATTGCAATCGCTCGGGCCGAAGAAAGTCGCTTTCCTGTGGAGCCATTTCAAGGTCGCTACGGTAGAGGGCGTGGAGAAGCTAGCCAAGGAAGGCAAGCTGCGCGATTTGCCAGGATTCGGCGAAAAGAGCGAGCAGAATATCCTCAAGGCCGCCGGGCAGTTCAAAAATCTTTCCGGATCAGGGCGCGTCCGTATCAATGTTGCGGACGAAGAAGCGCAAAAGCTGGTCGCGTATATCTCTAAGGCGGGCGAGGCTGTTGAGTCCGTCACGCCCGCCGGTTCCCTGCGCCGCGGCCGCGAGACCATCGGCGATCTCGATTTGCTGGTAACCATGCGCCCGGGCCACGACAAACAGAAGGACGTGGACGCCGTCGCGGCGCACATCCTGAAGTACCCCGGAATTGACCAGGAGCTGGCGCACGGCGAAAACAAGGTGAGCTTCAACCTCGGCAGCGGACTGCAGGTGGACGTTCGGCTGCTCGAGAAGAAAAGCTTCGGTGCGGCGCTGCTCTATTTCACGGGCTCGAAGGCGCATAACGTCGCGCTGCGCGGTCGCGCCAACGAAATGGGCTGGACGCTCAACGAATACGCGCTCACGACGCTAAAGGGCGGAAAGGTAGTCGCTAGCAAAACCGAGGAAGAGATCTATGCGAAGTTGAAGCTGGCCTATATCGAACCCGAGTTGCGGGAAATGACCGGCGAAATCGAGGCCGCCGAGCAGGGCAAGCTGCCGAAGCTCGTGACGCTCGACGACATTCGCGGCGACCTGCAAATGCACACGACCGCGTCGGACGGAAAGAATTCAATCGAGGAGATGGGCCAGGCGGCGAAGGAGCTGGGATATGACTACATCGCGCTGACCGATCATTCGCAGGCCGTAACTGTCGCGAATGGCCTCGACGAAAAGCGCACCCTCGAGCAGATCAAGAAAATCCACGCCGCGAAGGTGCCCGGCATCACCCTGGTCGCCGGCAGCGAGGTGGATATCAAGAAAGACGGCACGCTGGATCTCGAAGACTACGTGCTAGCGGAACTGGACGTAGTTGTCGCGTCCATACACTCCTACATGAACATGGAGCGCGCGGAAATGACGGCGCGGTATCTGGCTGCGATTGAAAACCCTTACACCCAGATCATCGCGCATCCCACGGGAAGGCTTGTTCTCCGGCGGGAGGCGTTTGAATACGACATGGAGGCGGTTCTCGATGCGTGCGCGAAACACGGCGTTGTGATGGAGTGCAACGCGTATCCGGATCGGCTGGACTTGCGCGACGTTCACCTGCGTATGGCCAAACAGCGCGGCGTGAAAATCGTGATTTCAACGGACTCGCACACAACTCGAAACCTTCTATTTATGAAGTACGGAGTTGAAACGGCGCGCCGGGGCTGGATCGAGAAGAAAGACGTGATCAATACGCTGCCGCTGAAAGAGTTTCTCGCCGCGCTCAGGCCCAAGCCGCCCGCCGCAAAATCCAAGGCAGCCAGACAGAAGTCCGCGTAGCGCTCGATTCACGCCGAAGTTACACCGAATACGAAACGGTGCCATCGTCCACGGTGCCGGCGGCCTTGGCCTTCGTCGTCACCGACGGAGATTTCGCGCCACGGCGCATGGCTACGATTCCCGTGCGCACCACTTCGAGCAGGCCAAACGGATGCAGCAACTCGAGCAGCCGGTCGACCTTTTCCTCGCCGCCAGTCATCTCGACCGTGATCGAGTCCGAAGCGATATCGAGCACCCGCGCCTTAAATACGGTGGCCAACTCAAGCACCTGCGAGCGCGTCTCGCGGGACGCGGCGACCTTCACCAGCGCCAAATCGCGCAGGAGCGCCGGATGGTGCGTCACGTCGTCCACCAGCAGCACATTCACCAGCTTGTACACGTTAGCGACGATGCGGCGAGCCTGATCCTCGTCCGCGTCGGTGACAATCGTCATGCGCGAAACCTCGGGTTTTTCGGTTCGGCCAACGGTGAGTGAATCAATATTGAACGCGCGGCGGCGAAACAGCGACACCACGCGCGATAGCACGCCGGGTTTGTTTTCCACGTAAACGACAATCGTATGGAGCATGGCTGTCCTATTCGTCCTCGGCCGTTTCGATCAGCGGATTCGGCCGGCGAATCATTTCGTTGAGCGCCGCGCCCGCCGCGACCATCGGGTAAACCGTGTCTTCCTGCTCGACCTTGAAATCAATCAGCACAGGACCTTCGTGCGCGTGCGCCGCGCGCACCGCAGGGACAACGTCGCCCCGTTTCTGGACGAGGACGCTCCGAATGCCATACGCCTGCCCGAGCTTCACAAAATCCGGATTCAGCAGCGGCGTCGCTTCGTAGTTCCGGTCGTAGAAAAATTCCTGCCACTGGCGGACCATTCCGAGATAGCCGTTGTTGATGATGGCGATGTTCACTTTCAGATTTTCCTGCACGATCGTGGCAAGCTCAGCCATGGTCATCTGGAATCCGCCGTCGCCGACCACTACCCAGACGTCCGCATCCGGACGCGCCACTTTTGCTCCGATGGCCGCCGGCAAAGCGAAGCCCATCGTCCCCAGGCCGCCCGACGTGATCAGCGAACGCGAGCGCTCGTGCTTGTAATACTGCGCTTCCCACATCTGGTGCTGGCCCACGTCGGTGACGATGATCGCGTCCCGGTCGCGAGTCTCGTGCCACAGGTCATTGATCACATGCGCGGCGTAAAGATGGCCGTTGTCCGGAAGATTCTGGATGTCACGAACAGCGGTATCGCCCTTGAGGCCGCGAATGTATTCGATCCAGTCCGAGTGGTTTCCCGGCTCGACGCGCGGCAGCAGTTCGAGCAGGATTTTCCGCAGATCGCCGACAAGCGCGACGTCCACTTTCACATTCTTGTTGATCTCTGCCGGGTCAATATCAATGTGAATCTTCTTCGCGTTGGGCGCGTACGTTTTCAGGTTGCCGGTCACGCGGTCATCGAAGCGCATTCCAAAAGCCAGCAGCAGGTCGGCTTCCTGAATTGTCTTGTTGACCCACGCCTCGCCGTGCATACCCATCATGCCAAGATTCAGGAAGTGAGAAGCGGGCAGCGTGCCAAGGCCCAGCAGCGTGAGCGCCACGGGAATGCAGGCGCGCTCGGCGAAGGCTTTCACTTCATGTTCCGCTCCGGAGACGAGGATCCCGTGACCCGCCAGGATCAACGGCCGCTTCGCGTGCCGGATGAGTTCCAGTGCCTTTTCGTATTCTTCCTTGGCAGGTGAAAGATCGGGCCGGTAACCGCGCATCTTTGGCGCCGCGCCTTCCCAATCCAATTCGCACGTGCTCTGCTGGGCGTCCTTGGTGATGTCAATCAGCACAGGTCCCGGGCGCCCGGATTTCGCGACGTACATGGCTTCGCGGACGGCGTGCGCGATTTCGTCCGCGCGCGTCACAAGGTAGTTGTGCTTGGTGATCGGCAACGTGACGCCGGTAATGTCGGTTTCCTGAAACGCGTCGGAGCCGAGTAGCTTGCTGCCCACCTGCCCGGTGATGCAGACGATTGGCGACGAATCCATCATGGCCGTGGCGATGCCGGTGACCATGTTCGTCGCGCCCGGCCCGGAGGTCGCAACCGCTACGCCGACTTCGCCCGTCGCTCGCGCGTAGCCGTCCGCCATGTGCGTCGCGCCTTGTTCATGGCGCACCAGAATGTGGCGAATCGAGCTGTGACGCAGCGCGTCGTATGCCGGCAGGATGGCCCCGCCGGGGTATCCAAATACGGTCTTCACGCCTTCGCGCTCCAGACACTCCCACAGAATTCTTGCGCCAGTCATTGTCGTTGGCTTTTCACCGGCGTTGGCACCGGCCTTGCTGTCAGCCTTTTCAGTCGCTTTACTGCTGCCCATCGTAGTCTCCCCTCAGTAATTCTTGCGCTTTCTCTGTTTCTCTGCGGTGAAGGTTAAGTTTTTCCCAAATTGTCGCCAGAAAAAACAAAACCCACCTTGCCAGCGTCTCTGGCGGGTGGGTTTCGTGAGCTTTTGTTTCCTTGTTACTCAGCTCAGTGATGCCCTCCTGGCAGAGACGCGCACACGAGTCTTACTACTACAATTTCGAGAGGAAGCACGCCGAGTTTTCCGTCTCTCTTCATGTGTTTGCGCCCAATTCACTGAGCATCCTGAATTGCAGGACGTTGGACGCAGTAACGTTACCCCTCGGCAGCTTCCTGTGTCAAGAAAGTCTTCGTGTGGTGATTCTGGATTCAAACCGCGGCGCGGGCCCGGCCGGGCGCTTAGTGTCCTTCTGGAACTCGATAGTACCCCGGTCCTATTGGCGCCCACATGGCCGATATGTAACGTGGAGGTAGGACATGAGCACCTCCCGGAGAACCGATATGGCTGCAGGAACGTGGCCGCAATTCAAGACCACCGTCGAGCCAGCGCCCAAGGCCCCGGAGGACGCTCGCACCAGGAAGCGCCTCAAAGTATCCCTCCCAGTGCACGTGCGGCCGTTTGACGCTCGATTCACGGAGATTGAGGACGTGGGGCAGGTAGTGGATTTCACCCGCGACGGCCTCTATTTCAAGACATCCATGCCCCATTATTTTGTCGGGATGCGGTTGATCGTGACTTTCCCTTTCGGCGAAAAGATCTCGGCCCATCGGAAATACCTCGCTTCCGTCGTCCGCCTGGAACAGCTCGAAAACGATGCCCGGGGTATCGCGGTTCGCTTTCTCCTGTAAACATCCCATGATTGGCTTTTGGGCAAGGTCCGGGGCAATTGGGCTTGTCACTCCTTCTCAGGTACGGCGACAATGAATCGTAACCGGATGTTGGGACCGCCCATCGCGGCGCCCGGAAATCGACGCTAAGACGGGAAGGCAGGAACCACAATCATGTATGACCACGGACAAAAGACGCCATCCAAGGGCAAGAACGCCGGTACAGGCGAAGCCGAGCGCCGCAGCAACGACCGGCATATAGTCACAGCTTCGGCGGAAGTGGTGGAGCTAGGCTCGGGAGCCAAATTCTCGACTCGCACGACCGATCTTGGGCCCGGCGGATGCTTTGTGGATACAATGGTTCCCTTTCCAGTTGGCGCGAATGTCCGGGTAAGCGTTCACAAGGGCAAGACGCAGTTCGAAACCGGCGGAGTTGTGGTTTATTCTCAAGCCGGTTTGGGGATGGGAATTGCGTTCGAAACCCTGGAGCCAGAGCAGCGCGCGGCGCTCGATAACTGGCTGACCGAACTAACCGGAGAACGGCAAGCGCATAGCCACGAGTCAGGGTACGCGTCGAGCAGGCCTGCCGAGCAGCGCGGGGCGGACCACACATCACTGGTTCGTCTGGTAAGACTGATGATCGGTAAAGGCATCCTCACAGAAGCAGAGGGCGCGTCAGTTCTGATCGACCCTGTACTATAACTTGCGGCCATTCAGCGAGTTATAGGACTGGCTAGTGCTAGGACCACATAATTCTGTCAGGCATGCAGATACTTCCCACACTAGGAATTATTTCCTCGGTTTATTTCATTTTGGCTTTGACTAGAAATTGCTAAGCCGTTTCCAATCAATGAAATCTGCACGTCGACCCATGGCAGAGTTCTTGCATCTAACGGATTGCGAGGGGGACCCATGGGAGAACGCAGGAAAGCAAGACGGTACGAGGTTTACCTTCCCCTACAGGTTTGCACGTCGCGCCACCGCCCTGCCGAATTCCATACCGCTCAGCTTCGCGACATTTCGCGCTCGGGAATTTATTTTCACTCCGGCGTTGCGCTAGAGCCCGGAACCAGCATCGAGCTGACGTTTGCGCTTCCCACAGAGAGAAGCCCCGGAGCGTCCGTGCTGGTCCGCGCGAGCGCCAGGGCTTTGCGCGTTTCCGAACTCAAGGGCGAACTTACTCCCATTTTCGGCGTGGCGGCTACGATTGATCGCATTGATTTTGTCCGCCCCGTCGTCGCGCACGCTGCCGCCTGAGGCGGCCGGTCCCAACTTCGTGCGGGTTGTCTGGTCAATCTGCTGAGTTTTTCTCGCCGTTCGCTGTGCCACATTGATCTAGTTGCTTTCTCCGTGTTCTCTGCGCCTTCTTTGTGTGCCCTATGGTAAGTCTTGGGATTTCCCCCGGGGTCTCCGCAGTCCGAAAACCGCTACAATAGGCCGCGCTGTTCGGTACCTGCCACTATGCCCGAAGATCATCCCTTCGAGACTCTCGCGACGCTCGAGCGCCAGATCTTGAGAGCGCTCTGTATCGGCGTCAGCGACGCCACTGATTGGGACAAAATCATTAGCCAATTGACGGACTACCGCTGGCGGGAGCCGGACCACGAAGTGGTGTACGAAGCGCTCCGAGCGGTCAAAAGCCGCGACCCAAAGACGCGTCGGGATGAGCTTCCGGCGCAGGCTACGCGAATGGGATTTCCCGACTTGGACTGGAGACTTTACTTCGAGCGCGGGAAGGAGCCCCAGCCGGAGCTCCAGGATTTAATCCGCAGCTTGAAAGCAGCGACGCTTGACAGGTAACGATCGCGCGGCGAGACAGGCCGGCGTCAGTTCTTGGCTGCGAGTTCGAAATCAATGAACCGATCGAGGGTCTCGACATCGCCGCCCACGAGTGGACGCCCGTTGACGTAAACCGTGGGCGTGCTGTTGACGTCCAGCGCCACGCCGTCGGCGCGATTGGCGTCCACGGCCTTCTCCGCGTCGGGCGAAGAGAGGCAGGCCTTGAATGTGTCCGCGTTGAGGCCCGCCTGCGTGGCAAATTCCACAAGCTTGTCCCACACGTTTTCGCTGGAAAGCACGTCCTGGTTTTCGAAGATGGCATCGTGAACCTTCCAGAAAGCCGCCGGGGATTGCTCGAAAGCGCAGCGCCCGCCCAGCGCGGCCGTCTGAGCCCAGGGATGAATGGTGGTCAGCGGAAAATCCTTGTAGACGATGCGTATCTGCGGATAGCGCGCCTCGACGGCTTTCAGTTCTTCGTATAACTCGCGGCAATGCGGGCATTGGAAATCACTGAACTCCACGAGCGTGACGCGAGCGTCGGCCGGACCCTTCGAGGGATTCCCCTCAAGGTGGGCCTTCTCGCGATTAGACGCAAAAGGGTCGGCGGACATGTCGTACATTTCGCCCCGCAGAAGCGTCTTGCCGTCCTTGCTCACAAAGACTTCGCCAGTTTGAACTTGCTCGCCCAGCGTCACTTGGATGGGAACCAAATAGAAATCCGGCGACGCGGCCGGTCCGAGCGGGCCCAGCGTGACTTTAATATCGGCGCCCCATCCGAAGAAGTGGCGAACGAACGCCTCGGCGGATTTGAGCAGCCGGGCCTGCTCGGGAGAAACGACCGCTTGCGCGGGCGCTGGTGCGGTAGGCGGCGCCGTCGGCGCCTGACCAGCGCAAGGAATCGCCGCAACCGATAACGCAACTGCGCTGAGAATGGCAGACCTTACCGACATCGAATGAGACCTCCAGCAAGTATCAAGGACAAAACAGCATAAAGAAAAACAGGGAGAAGAGCAAAAAGGAAAAGAATTCGGCAAGGGTGTTTTTCGCCAACGGTCAAATTAGCGGCGAACCTTCGCAGGAGCGTGCAGGAGTTGTAGCGCCAGCGTCTCGCTGGCGGTTTTGACTCGGTCCATACAAGGAAAAGGAGCCGGCGGGACGAAGAATGTCCTGGTTTCGCGCGGAGTCTAAGCGGAGGCCACTCGATCGGCAAGCCAGTCGCCGACCTGGCGCGTGCCCAGCGAGCCGCCGAGATCGGTGGTCGTCTTCTCTTCGCTGATCGCGGCGCGGACGGCATCTTCGATGGCTTGAGCTTCGGCTGTCCAGCCGATATAGCCGCACATCATTCCCGCCGCCAGTGCCGCTCCCATCGGATTCGCGATATTTTTCCCGGCGATGTCCGGTGCCGAGCCGTGGACCGGCTCGAACAGCGACACCTGTCCCGGATGAATGTTTCCCGAAGGCGCGAGTCCCAGGCCGCCAATCAGCCCTGCGCCCACGTCGCTCGCGATGTCGCCGAACAGATTGCATGTGACGATCACCTGAAACTGCGACGGATCGCGGACCATCTGCATCAGCAGATTGTCTATATACATGTGGCTCCATTCGATATCGGCGAACTCGCGCCGAATTTCCGCGAACACGCGTTTCCAGAGATCGTGTCCGTAGGTGAGCGCGTTCGATTTGTCGCTCATGCACACGCGCCGATAGCCGCGGCGGCGGGCGAACTCGAATGCGTAGCGTACGATGCGCTCGACGCCTTTTCGCGTGTTGATGTCCTCCTGCGTGGCAATTTCGTCGGCGGTTCCCTTCTTGAAGAACCCGCCCATCCCGGCATAAAGCCCCTCGGTGTTTTCGCGAATCACGCAAAAATTGATGTCTTTCTCCGAACGGGACTTCAGCGGCGTGAGCCGTTGGTCGAAAAGCACGCACGGGCGCTCGTTGACGTACAGATCGAGCTTAAAGCGCAAGCCGAGCAGGATGTCGGCGGCGTGCTGATTTCCGGGAACACGCGGATCGCCCATTGCGCCCAGAATAATGGCGTCAAAATCGCGCCGAAACATTTCAGGGGCATCGGATGGGAGGGTCATCCCATCGCGCAAGTAGCGGTCCGCGCCCCAATCGAATTCGGTGAGCGCGATCCTCCGACCACCCTTCGCCGCGGCGGCCTTCAAAATCTTCACTGCCTCGGGAATAACCTCTTTGCCGACGCCGTCGCCCGGGATGATGGCGATGCGTTTCGCGGAACGAGCGCTTTCGTGCATGACCGTCGCGCAACGTAGCACGCGAGTTGTGACGTGTCAACGCAGTGACCGCGTGGGCGTTCGCTACTTTAGTTAGTCCGGCGAAGGACTTCGGCGCGAAGATCAAAATTCTAGCGGTTGCTGCGAAGATTCTTGAGCGAGGTCAGCAAATGGCCTGTGAATCCCGAGGATTTTGAGACAACTTCCCTGATGCCCGCAGCCTGGGCCTCTTTTACAAGTTGCTCGGAGCAATGCATGGTGAACATCACCATGGTGGTGTTGGGGGCGACGATACTAATCTGCCGCGCAGCCTCGATCCCGTTCATCACGGGCATCTGCAGGTCCAGGACGACCACGTCCGGGTTGAGCTCTTTCACCCTTTCGACGGCAACCGCGCCGTTCTCCGCTTCGCCGCATACCTTCCAATCCGGGCTCTGTTCGATGCAGTGACGCAGCGACTGGCGAATGGCCGAATTGTCGTCGACAACTAGAATTGTGTATGGCACGCGACCACCATATGTCCTTCTACGAACGGCTGGCCGGGCCAAATGCCACAGGTCAACGGACGGCGACGAGAAAAGCAGGTACCAGCGTAGCCATGGCGGCTAGGAAGCACAATACCGCGAACGCCGTACGCAGCCTGTACGGTCGAAAAGACCTATCCGGCTGGATGCAATTGCCTGCATTGGGACGCTGGCGTAAGATGCACCGCAAATGACTGATTCTTCCACGATCGTCGGCCGCACAATCACGCATTACCGCGTGCTGGGGAAACTCGGTGGCGGCGGGATGGGCGTGGTCTACGAAGCGGAAGATCTGAGCCTCGGCCGCCACGCCGCGCTGAAGTTCGTTCCCGACGACGTGGCGAAGGACCTGCAAGCGCTGGAGCGCCTTCGACGCGAAGCGCGCGCTGCTTCCGCGCTGAACCATCCGAACATCTGCACGATCTACGAAATCGCCGAAGATGGCGGGCGACCCTTCATCGCGATGGAGTTCCTGGAGGGGCAGACGCTCAAGCAAATGATCGAGGGCAAGCCGCTTCCCATCGAGCAGGTCCTCACGTTGGGAGCGGAAATTGCGGACGCGCTGGAAGCGGCGCACGAAAAAGGCATCGTCCACCGCGACATTAAGCCTGCGAATATTTTTGTGACGAAGCGGGGACTCGCGAAGATTCTCGACTTCGGTTTGGCGAAGCTCGCCGCTGTCGCCGAAATTGTTGGCGGATCCGCGATGCCAACAGCAATGGCGGAAGAGTTGCTGACCAGCCCGGGCAGCGCACTCGGCACGATCTCGTATATGTCCCCCGAGCAGGCGCGCGGGGAAGAGTTGGATGCGCGTACGGATTTGTTCTCGTTCGGTGCGGTGCTCTATGAAATGGCGACGGGCCACATGGCATTCCCAGCCAACACTGCTGCTGTCTTTCATGACGCGCTTTTGAATCGCGCGCCGATTCCGCTATCCAAGCTGAATCCTATCCTTCCCGCGGAGCTGGGAGGAATCGTCAACAAGGCGCTGGAGAAAGAACGAACGCTGCGCTATCAGAACGCAGCCGACATCCGGGCCGACTTGCAGCGGCTGAGGCGCGATTCAGATTCGGCGCGGTTGACAGCCACGACCGGGGCGAGAGCAACAGCCAATCCCGCCGTTCATTTGACGATCATGATTTCCGCCGCTGCGGCGGTTATGGCGATTGTCGCGGGCAGCTACCTGTATTTCCACCGCGCGCCGAAGCTGACGGGTGAGGACACTCTGGTGCTGGCTGACTTCACTAATTCCACCGGCGACCCCGTATTTGACGACACCTTGAAGCAGGCTATCTCCGTGCAACTGGCGCAATCTCCGTTCCTCAACATTCTCTCGAGCGCAAGAACTCGCGCCACGCTAAGGCTGATGGCAAAGCCGCCGGGAACCAAGTTGTCACCGGACGTGGCGAGCGATCTGTGCCAGCGCGCGGGCGGCAAGGCATACATTTCAGGCTCGATTGCAAGCCTGGGCAGCCAGTATGTGATCGGCCTGGATGCCACCAATTGCAAGACAGGCGATCCTCTCGTGCAGGAACAGGTGACGGCGGAAAATAAGGAACATGTCCTGAAGGCTCTGGACAAAGCGGCGACCAAGCTGCGGGAGAAGCTTGGCGAATCGCTCAGCACGGTAGAGAAGTTCGACGACCCACTGGATCAAGCGACCACACCTTCTCTCGAAGCCTTGAAGGCCCTTTCCGAGGGAGTTCGAACTCTGCAGGAGAAAGGCAGCGCGGCAGCAATTCCCTTCTTCAATCGCGCCATTGAGCTCGACCCCAATTTTGCCGCCGCATACGAAGCCCTGGGAATTTCGTACGCGAATCTCAGGGAGCCCGGCCTGGCCGATGAGAACTTGCGGAAGTCTTATGATTTGCGTGACAAGGTAAGCGAGCGAGAGAAATTCCGCATCTCCGCTGCCTACTACCTGCTTGTCACCGGCGAACTCGAGAAAGCCGTCGAGACTTATGAAACGTGGACCCAGACCTATCCCCACAACAGCGAACCTTTCGGCAATCTGGGGGTCGATTACACCTATTTGGGACAATACGATAAAGCGATTGCCGCGAGCCTGGAAGACCTTCGCTTAAACCCAGGCAGCGCCGCTGCCTACACCAACCTCGTGGGAATATATCCCGCCGTCAATCGTCTCGAAGATGCGAAAGCGAACTATCAGCAGGCCATAGCGCACAACGTTGACAACCCGTTCCTGCACGGAAATCGCTACGGAGTGGCCTTCCTCGAGAACGATACGGCTGAGATGCAGCGGCAGGTCGCCGCGGTCAATGGCAAACCCGGCGAGGACGTGCTCCTCTCATTCGCGTCAGACACCGAAGCGTTCCACGGGCGCCTTTCGAGCGCGCGTACGCTCTCCCAACGCGCTATTGATTCGGCGCAAGGCAGCGACTCGAAAGAAACAGCGGCGGCCTGGCGGATGAATGCCGCCCTGCGCGAAGCCGAATTTAACAACGTATCGCGCTCCCGGCAGGAAATCGCGCCGGCGCTGGCCGAAGCTCCCACTCGAGATGTAAGCGTGCTCGCGGCTCTGGCATTATCGCGGATCGGAGATATCGCCCGGGCGGAGCGGATGGCTCGCGATTTGGCTGGTCGTTTTCCCCTCAATACGGCGATCAATCGTTATTGGTTGCCGGCAATCTACGCTTCAATTGAAATTAGGCGCGACAATCCGGCGAAAGCGCTCGACGATCTCCAGGCCACCTCAAACTACGAACTCGGCACACCGCTTCCCCAGTTCGAGGTCGGCGGGTCTCTCTATCCCGTGTACATTCGCGGCGAAGTGTACCTGTTGCTGCGTCGGGGCAAGGAAGCGGCAGCGGAATTCCAAAAATTTCTGGACCATCGCGGCGTCGCCCTGAACGGCCCGCTGGGTGCCCTGGCACGGCTTCAGCTCGGCCGCGCCTACGCGTTGCAGGGCGACACTGTGCGTTCCCGAGCCGCCTATCAGGATTTTCTCGGACTGTGGAAGGACGCCGACGCCGACATCCCTGTTCTCATCGCTGCGAAGTCCGAGTACGCGAGACTGAAGTAGCTCCTTCATTCGCTGCCATAGCGACGCGAGAAACTTTTCCGCCTCTTCGCGCTTGAAACGACGTCGCGATAGCCGGCCGGCGTTTCCGCGCTGCATTGACAGATATAATAGAATGGGTGACAGTATGCGTCGCCGATCGCTTGGTATTTCCGGTTCCAGTTTCCGTGAGGCCCCTCTTCGATGATCGGTCAGAACGTCTCGCACTACAAAATTATTGAGAAGCTTGGCGGTGGCGGCATGGGCGTGGTCTACAAAGCCGAAGATACGCGCCTCGGCCGTAATGTCGCGCTGAAGTTTCTGCCTGACAATATGTCGGCGGACCGCGCGTCGCTGGAGCGGTTTCAACGCGAGGCGCGCGCCGCCTCCGCGTTGAATCATCCGAACATTTGCACGATCTACGACATCGGAGAGCACGAAGGACTCCCATTCATTTGCATGGAATTGCTCGAGGGCGTCACGCTGAAGCATCGGATTGATAGCCGGCCGATGGAAATCGACGAGCTACTCGAGCTGGGCATTCAGATCGCAGATGCTCTTGAGGTGGCCCATCTCAAACGGATCGTCCATCGAGACATCAAGCCCGCGAACATCTTCATCACGCATTCGGGACGCGCCAAGATCCTCGATTTTGGCCTGGCGAAACTGGCGCCTCAACTGCGTCGAGTCGGCGAGGCCGTTGGGGTTTCTGCAGCGGTGACGGTGGCGACTGCGCCGGACCATCTCACCAGCCCCGGCTCCGCGATTGGCACGATCGCCTACATGTCACCGGAACAGGCGCGCGGAGAAGAGCTTGACCATCGAACCGATCTTTTTTCCTTCGGAGCGGTGCTGTATGAAATGGCGACGGGCCGCCAAACATTTTCCGGGAACACCTCCGCGGTAATTTTCGAAGCGATCCTGAATCGCGCTCCCACTCCGCCCGCGCGGATTAATCCACGCCTTCCCGTCGAGCTTTCTTCCATCATCACCAGAGCGCTGGAAAAGAATCCCGCGGGGCGCTACCAGACCGCCGCGAGCCTCCTGGGCGATTTGCAGAGGCTGAAGCGTGAACTGGATTCGGGGCGGGCCTCGGCGGCAGTGACGGCAGTCGCGCCGGAAGCGGTGGAAAAATCCGTCGCCGTGATGTACTTCGAGAACCTGAGCAGCGACAAGGACGACGAATACTTCCGCGATGGCATGACCGAGGACATCATCACGGAGCTTTCGAAGATCCGCGAACTGCGAGCATTTCCTCGGGCAGCCGTTCTGGCTTTGCGCGACAAGGTCGTCACGGGACCTGAGGTAGGCCGCGAGCTGAACGCGCTCTACGTGCTTACCGGCAGCCTGCGCCGCTCCGGGAACCGCTTGCGCATCACAGGCCAATTGATCGAGACCCGCACCGGCCATTCGGTCTGGGCGGAACGCTACGATCGGCAGATGGAGGACGTTTTCGCGATTCAGGACGAGATCGCCCAGGCCATTGCACGCGCTCTCAAGGTAATCCTCACCGATAAGGAAAAACAGGAAATCAAGAAGGCCCAGACCGCGGACGTGCAAGCCTACGATTATTACCTGCGCGGGCGGCAGTTCTTTCACCAGTTGCGCCGCAAGGGATTTGAGTACGCCCGGCAGATGTTCGCCCGCGCCATCGTGATCGATCCCGGGTACGCGCGCGCATATGCGGGCGTCGCGGACTGTTCTTCATTCCTCTACATGTACTGGGACACCACCGACGACAACCTTCGCGAGGCGGACCGCGCCAGCCGCAAGGCTGTCGAGCTCGACCCGGAATCGGGCGAAGCCCGCGCGTCGCGTGGCCTCGCCGTCTCCTTGAACAAAAATTTCAAGGAGGCCGAGCGGGAGTTTGAAACCGCGATCCGCCTGGACCCGAAGCTGTTCGAAGCACACTATTTCTATGCACGCGCCGCTTTTCAGCAGGGGGACATGGAAAAGGCAGGCCGCTTATTCGAGCAGGCTTGTATCGTCAAGCCACAGGACTATCAGGCGCCCGCGCTGCTGGGCACCGTGTATCGGGGGCTGGGTCGCATCGCCGAAGCGTCAGAGGCTTCGCATCGCGCGTTGCAGATGGCGGAGAAGCATCTGGAGCTTCACCCCGATGACGCACGAGCGCTGTATCTCGGCGCGGGTAACCTGGCCGACATCGGCGAGCGCGACCGCGCGCTGGATTGGGTGCAGCGCGCCCTGGCGATTGATTCAGACGAACCTTCGATCCTCTACAACTCCGCCTGCGTCTTCGCGGCGCTCGGAAGCATCGAGGAGGCCCTGGACTGCCTGGAAAAGGCGATGGCGCCTTCGAAGGGACACTGGTATCGCCAGTGGGCAGCGAAGGATGCCGATCTCGACCCAGTGCGCAACCAACCGCGCTTCCAAGCGCTTATGAAGGAGAGCTGAATCCTGAGTTCGACTTGAATGTATAGCAGGGTTACCCCGCAAATACCGGCTAGTACTCCACCTCTCCGCTAACCGAGTTAATCGTCTAAACGGATTAACTTCTAAGGGTATAATCCAGCCCCAAATGGCGCTCACCTCCGGCACTCGCCTAGGGCCCTACGAAATCCTAGCTCCGCTCGGTGCGGGCGGGATGGGCGAGGTTTACCGCGCGCGGGATTCCAAACTCGGACGTAACGTCGCGCTGAAAGTCCTGCCACCTGCGTTCGCGCGCGATGCCGAACGCATGGCGCGATTCGAGCGTGAAGCCAAGGTACTCGCGTCGCTCAATCATCCCAACATCGCTTCCATCTACGGCCTTGAAGATTCCGGCGCCACTCACGCGCTCGTCATGGAGTTGGTCGAGGGCCTGACGCTTGCCGACCGTCTGAAGTCCGGCCCGATTCCGATTGATGACGCGCTGCTGATCGCAAGGCAGATCTGCGAAGCGCTCGAGTACGCGCACGAGCGCGGGGTCGTACATCGCGACCTGAAACCCGCAAACGTGAAGCTGACGAACGACGACGATGTAAAAGTCCTCGACTTCGGACTGGCGAAAGCAACCGAAGGCGACGCAGCTTCCTCCGACATCGCCACTTCGCCGACGCTCGGCCTGATGGCGACCCAGGCGGGCGTCCTGCTGGGAACGCCGGCCTACATGGCGCCGGAGCAAGCGAGGGGCAAGGCCGTGGATCGTCGAGCGGACATATGGGCTTTCGGCTGCTTCTTGTACGAGATGCTGACGGGGAAAATGACGTTTCGGGGCGAGACAGTGACGGACACGCTGGCCGCGGTGATTCACGCGGAACCAGATTGGTTGGCGCTGCCAACGGCGACACCGATGCCGGTTCGCGTTCTGTTGCAACGCTGCTTGCAGAAGGATCCGAAGCAGAGGCTGCGCGACATTGGCGACGCGCGCATCACGCTCGACGAAGTCCTTGATGGCGCGCCGGAGCCATCGTCCGTACTCGGCGAAAAGCCGATCTCTTCGGCCGGGATGATGCCCTCCAGCATCTCTATTCCGGAGAAGCCGTCTCGCGGCGTCATGAATCGCGCTGCGCTATGGATTGCTATTGTGGCAGTTGTGCTTCTTTCGCTGGGCGGAGGCTACTGGGCCAATACCGTCAGTGAGAGGAACAAAGCCGAACATGCTCCCGCGATCACTGCCGCGGCCCCGCCAACATCGCCGGCGCCCGCGGCCGCGAAACCGGGCGTCCCGATGCCCGCCGCTCAACAGCCTCCAAAGATTGTGCACGCAACCCCGTCGGCCGGCGCGCCGGTGGCCATGAAAGCCGCACCATCCCGGCAAACTGCCGCCCCACATGCGGCCGCACAGCGGAGCGTCGTCGCTAACGCGGCGCCATCTCCTGTAAGCACAGGCGCGGCCGCAGCACCCCGTGCCCCCAGTCCCGATGTTGCCGCAGCGCCGTCTGCCGCCGGCCTCGCCGCGTACGATGGGACATATTCCGGGCGAGTTTGTTACGGCAAGACTCCGAACGAGCCGGAGCGATGTCACCGCGAAGAAGGCGCGGTCACTGCCGGCAAAATCACCGGCCAGTGGGTAGTGGCCCACGAGGAAGGCATCACGATGTTCCTGGCAGGTGATGTTGACACTTCGGGGGACGTCAAGATCGAGATGCACAGCCAAAAGGCCGACGGCTCCCCGGTGGCAACCATCGAGCTCACAGGGACGCTGCGCGACGGGCTGATCGACGCCAGCGGCCACTTCCTTAGGGGGCGCATGGCAACACTTAGCTGGCACAAGAATGCCGGTGCGGCTAATTGAACGCTGATGGCACGGTTGGTTTTCCGGGGTTGCGAATTATTTACGGATGGACAACTTGCACATGTGCGTAGAACATGCTCGACATGGTCTTAGAAGAGGATCGAGGCTCAATAGGCGATGAGAGAAAGATTTGTATATGCGGCTTTGGTGCTGGTGGTTTGTGGAGCGATTTACCTGGTGACGCAGGGCATGAACCTGATAAACCAACCCAGTGATTTGAAGGTGGCGGGTGGCATAGGGCTGATCATACTGGTGATCGTGCTGTTTCCAGCGGCTTTGAGATGGATCTGGCACCACAAGACGACGCCACACGGCCAGCCGAATCGATAGGAGAGAAGAGATGACGCGTAAGTATGGAATACTGGCGATTCCTTTGATCCTGGTGCTGTTTTTCGTAGGGTGCGCGACACGCATCGGGCCGGGCCGTGTGGGAATTAAAGTGGACCTCGCAGGATCGCAACGTGGCGTCGAGGACCTGCCGATTCGCACGGGCTGGGTTTTCTACAATTTCCTTTCATCCACAATCGTGGAATATCCGACGTCGGTACAAACGGCAAAATGGACCAGAGATCCGAATGAGGGGTCGAGTAACAACGAAGAAATGTCGTTCAACACGAAGGACGGCCTGACGGTGTACGGCGACCTTTCCGTTTCCTACCATCTAGATGCAAGCAAGGTTCCGGCGTTCTACGTGAAATTTCGAAACGACGACATTACGCAGTTCACCCACGGGTTCCTGCGAAACGTAGCGCGCGACGCCATCAACCGGACCGGATCGCAATATACGGTGCAGGAAATCATGGGCGAAAAGAAATCCGAGCTGGAGCAGAATTCGCGGCTGGATTTGCAGAAACAGGTGGCTGACATCGGCGTAGTGATTGACCAATTCGGTTTCATCGGTTCGCCGCGGCCACCTCAATCGGTGATTGACGCGATCAACGCCAAGGTGCAGGCGCAGCAAATCGCGGTACAGAAGCAGAATGAGCTGGTGCAGTCAGAAGCGGATGCTGCGAAGTTGGTGGCCGCGGCAGAAGGACAGGCGAAAGCGCAAATTGCGGTCGCCAATGGCGAAGCGGAATCGAACCGGGTGCGCGCAGCGTCCATCAGCCAAAATATTATTGAATGGCAGAAACTGACCGTTACGGATCGCTGGATTGCGAAGTGGAACGGGCAGGTGCCGCAGGTGCAGACAGGCACGAATGGTCCGGGGATGCTGCTCGATATCAGACCGGATCGGTAAAACCAAGCGTAGAATGCGCGGCGATGGAGCCTTTGCAAGCTTCGCGTTTTAGTGTTCGGACCCCTGCAAACCGAGGTACTTCATCATCGGGCCAACGCTCGGGTCCTTGCCTCGCCACGCTGCATACATCTGCGCCAAATCCTCCGTGTTGCCGCGCGAAAGCACCATCTGCCGGAAACGGTCGCCATTGGCACGCGTCAGGCCGCCGTGATCTTCAAACCACTGGTAGGCATCGTCATCGAGCATCTCCGACCATAGATAAGCGTAGTAACCGGCAGAGTAGCCGCTTGCCCAGATGTGGTTGAAATAGCTCGAGCGGTAGCGGGGCGGCACGGCGCTGAGCAGGAGATGCGTCTTCTCAAGCGCGTGTTTCTCGAATGCATCTGGCTGCTGCAACGCAGCGCTGGCAGGAAGGGTGTGCCACTGCATATCGAGTTCCGCGGCCGCGACTAATTCCGTCACCTTGTATCCTTCGTTAAATTTTGCGGCGTCCCTGATCTTGGCTGCCAGATCAGCCGGTATGGGCGCTCCCGTCTTGTAGTGCCTGGCGTAATGGTTGAAGACAGCGGGATAGAGGGCCCAGTGTTCATTGAATTGTGAAGGAAACTCCACGAAGTCTCGCGCAGTAGCTGTGCCTGACAAGCCCGGGTATCGCGCGTTCGCGAACATGCCGTTCAGCGCGTGGCCAAACTCGTGGAACATGGTCGTCACGTCGTCAAAGCTGATGAGCGCCGGCTCGCCCGGCGGGGGTTTCGGCAGATTCGCGACGTTGTAGACCACCGGCTGCGTGCCCAGAAGCGTTGATTGACGCACGAAACTGCTCATCCATGCGCCGCCCTGCTTGTTGTCGCGCTTGAAGTAGTCGCAGTAGAAGAGCGCCAATGGCTTGCCATCCGCATCCGTGACTTCAAAGACGCGGACGTCGGGTTGGTAAACGGGGATGTCCTTTTGTTCCTTAAAGGTGATCCCATACAGCTGGTTGGCCGCGTAGAAGACTCCGTTTTCGAGCACATTGTTCAGCTCGAAGTACGGCTTGACCTCTGCCTCGTTCACATCGTACTTCGCCTTGCGCACTTGTTCCGAATAGAAGTCCCAGTCCCAGGGCTGGAGCGTGAAGCCGCCTTTTTGCGCGTCGATAACATCCTGGATGTCCCTGGCCTCGCTCGCCGCCTTGGCGGTCGCGCTGGGCACCAGCGCATCCATGAATTTCATCGCGGCTTCCGGAGTTTTCGCCATCTGGTCTCTCAGCTTCCACGCGGCGTGGTTGGGATAGCCGAGGAGCTCTGCCCGCTGTGCGCGAAGCTGCGCCAGGCGCGAGATGACGTCAAGCGTATCGTTGGCATCGCCGCGCTCGGTACGGTTCCAGGATTTCTCGAAGACGGCCTCGCGTGTCGCCCAGACGCTGAGCGAGGCAAGCTCTGGCTGCTGCGTCGTGTTCTGCAGCGGGAGCACGTACCCGGATTGTTTGCGGCCCTGCGCCGCCTGTGCGGCCGCGGCGATCTGCGAATCGCTCAATCCGGCAAGCGCACTTTTGTCCGTGGTGGCGTAGGCCCCGTCCTTCGTCGCGGCTAGAAGCTTCGTGGAAAAATCATTCGAGAGCGTCGAGATTTCCGAGTTCAGTTTCTTTAACTGGATTTTGTCCGTTTCCGAGAGGTTTGCGCCGGATTGCAGGAAATAGTCGTAGGTAACCTCGAGAAGTCTCCGCGACTCAGGATCGAGTTTGATCGAATCGCGTTGTTTGTAGACGGCAGCCACCCGCGCAAAAAGCTTGGAGTTCAGGTAGATGGCATCGTAGTGCGCCGCCAGTCTTGGCGCCTCTTCCGACCGAACTTTCTGCAGGACGGGATTGGTATTGGCCTCGCTCGCAGCGCCGAACGCGGCCTGCGCTCGATCGAGGAGCCGCCCGGTCTTCTCCATGGCCACGAGCGTATTCTCCAAGGTCGGCGCCGCTGAATTGTCCGCTATCGCCTCGATCTCGGAAATTTGCTCGACCATACCCGCTTCGATGGCCGGCTGATAATCCTCATCCTTGATCTTGTCGAAGGGAGGCGCACGGAACGGCAGTGTGCTGGGCGCATAAAACGGGTTCGACGGACCAAAGCTCGAATCGGTGTCCGCGACAGGCGTGAAAAAATTACCCAGTGCGATGGCACCAGACACGATCACAGTAGCCATCTGTTTCCACATAAATTTCCCCGTACGCCATGGCATGGGGTGGGTCCGAACTGTAAGCCCACGCGCCCCGATTGTAAGAGGATTCCCGCGGCTGCCAAGAGAATTCGCGTCGCCGGTACGGGGGTACTAAACGAAGGCCGGCGCTAGTACCAATCGAACGCAACCATCCGCCTATCGTACCGAAAGTGGCGGAACGCTAGTCTGTCAATGCACACCTGTAATTGACGTGGACCCGCGATGGGCATTCCGGCCGCCGGCAAGAAAATGCACATTCCCCCGACAAAAAAAACCCCGATCTTTTCCATTATATTGCCGACGCGCGACAGAGCGGCGATGTTGCGGAGAGCGGTGTCAAGCGTGTGCCGTCAGTCGTTCCCGGACTTCGAGCTCATCATCGTTGACGACGGATCGGCGGAATGCCACGCGGCGGATCTCCCCAGCGACCCTCGCATTCGGATCATCAGAAACTCGGTCAGCCTGGGTGCCGCCCAGGCGAGAAACATTGGCATTGAAGCGGCACAGGGGACTTACATCTCCTTTCTCGACGACGATGACGAATACAAGAGTTCATTCCTTTCCCGCACCTACGCCAGTTTGAAAGACACTCCCGAGGAAATTGGAATCAGCTGGTGCGGTGCGAAATTCATCCACTACCCGAGGCAGGTTGGCGAAGCGCCCTGCGTGCGCGTAAGCAGGTTCGGGCCGCATAAGAACAGGCACGCACTCCTTGTAGATTTTCTCTCCGTCGGAACGGGCCACGGCGTGACGATAAAAGAGGCCTGTCTCGCGAAAGTTGGTCCTTTCAACGCGGCGCTAAAAGTCGCCTCGGACACCGACATGTTTTTCCGAATTCTGGGCGAAGGCTTCTTGCCGCTAGCCGTGCCGGGTGTGCATATCGTGCGTCACGATCATCGTGGGCCTCGGCTGACAGGCGCCGATCTTTACCAGGAGAGGATCCGTATATGGGAGGAGTGGCTCCTGATACAACATTCGGATTTCCTGGATCAACATCCCGTCATAAGAAAAAATCTTCTCGGCTACGTAAACTCTCTAAAGCAGAGCCTGGCCGATGTTGGGAGTTCCAGGCAGGCCACCCATACGAGTGCCGCTCGCCACGACTCGCTGCTTTCGCGATTCCCTACGGTTCGAGGCTGGCTCGCGCTAGCTGATCTTCCGCGCAGAATTCTAAGGCAATTACAAATTGATCGATTGGGGGCTAAATGAAACAAGCAAATCCGGTGTCAGACGACATGTTCGAGAAAGCCCGCGAGGCGTTCTTCGGAACCGCAAAGACATTACCGAAAGACGACCGCAGCAACCGCATTGACTCCGCGCTCGAACACGTCGAAGTCATTGCGCAGACCGAGAAAGTTCTCACAGCATAGCGTCCGGCTACCACCCGATTAGGCGAATAACCGGGGATTCGAAGCGTCACTCCGCCTCTCCTCTAAGCGCGTCTATTGGGCGCCGTAAAGCCGACGTTTGCTCGGACGACTCTTCGCGTCGTTGACTCACCTCCCGCGACAAACTAAGATGTCGGCCTCATGCCCGACACCGCTTCCCTGACAGGACAGACGTTTTCGCATTACCGAATCCTCAAACAACTCGGCGCCGGCGGAATGGGCGTGGTGTACGAAGCCCAGGATTCCCAGCTCGGCCGCCGCGTGGCCCTGAAATTTCTCCCGCCAGAAATGGCGCAGGATAGCCAGCTGATCGAGCGCTTTCAGCGCGAAGCGCGCGCCGCTTCGTCCCTGAATCATCCCAACATCTGCACCATCCATGCGATCGAACAGTTTGAACGCAGGCACTTCATCGTCATGGAGCTGCTGGAGGGGGAGACGCTGGCGCAGAAGATGACCCGGCAGCCGATGGAAATAGACAAGCTGCTGCCGCTATCCATCGAAATCGCCGATGCCCTGGAATCGGCTCACGCCAAGGGAATCGTGCACCGCGACATCAAGCCCGCAAACCTCTTCCTCACCGAGCGCGGGCAGATGAAGATTCTCGACTTCGGCCTGGCCAAGATAAACCAGGGCGAAATCGCTCAGGGACTCACGGTCGGACAGGCGGAGACCATGGCGCCCGAGCTTACTTCGCCGGGCGCGGCCATCGGCACGGTGTCCTACATGTCGCCCGAGCAGGCCCGTGGCCAGTTTGTGGACGCTCGGACAGATCTCTTTTCCACGGGAACCGTGCTGTACCAAATGGCGACTGGGACGCTGCCCTTTCAGGGAGACACCTCGGCGGTCGTATTCGACGCGATCCTGAACCGCGAACCCAAGCCAGCTGCGGAGCTGAATCCCTTGCTCCCTCCCGATTTTGTGCGCATCCTCGACAAGGCCCTCGAAAAGGACCGCAACCTGCGTTGCCAGACGGCCACTGAGCTGAAAACCGATCTCAGCCGGCTGAAGCGCGATCTCGAAACGGGCAAAAAACGCGCGAAGGAGAAAATCGACTCAGATCCCGCAGTCCAGAAGCAGACTGGAAAATCCGTGGCCGTTCTCTATTTCGAAAATTTGAGCGGCGCCAAGGAAGACGAATACCTGCGCGACGGTATCACCGAGGACGTCATCACCGAGCTTTCCAAGATTCGCGGACTAAACACTTTTTCGCGCCCCACAGTTCTGGCCTTCCGAGATAAACCGGTGACTCCGGCGCAGATCGGCCAGCAGCTCGGCGCCGCTTATGTGCTCACCGGCACCTTGCGCCGCGCCGGCGCGCGTCTGCGCATCAGCGTCCAACTCGTGGACACGCACACGGATTTTCCGCTCTGGTCGGAGCGCTTCGACCGCGAGATGAAGGACGTTTTCGAAATACAGGACGAGATGGCCCGCAAGATTGCCGAGGCCCTGCGCGTGACGCTTTCCCCGCAGGAACTGGAGGCTTTGGCCGTCAAGCCCACGGAAAACCTGCAGGCCTACGACCTCTACCTGCGCGGCAAACGATACGCGCGGCGGCAGACCCGTCAGGACCTCGAATTCGCCTTGCAGATGTTCGAAAACGCTGTGGCCATGGACGCCAGCTTCGCCCTGGCGTACGCGGCCTGCGCCAATGCCTGCGCCATGTTCTACTGCAACTACAGCCGCGATCAGGTTTGGGTGGAACGCGCGCGGGAGGCCTCCGGCAAGGCCGTGGCTCTTCGCTGGGACTTGCCCGAAGTGCAGGTCAGCCAAGCATGGGTCCTTTACGCGGCCGAACTCCACGACGAAGCCGTGCGCATGGTCAAAAAAGCCATCGAGCGCAAGCGCGACTGCGAGGGCGCCTATTACTTGCTGTGCCGCGCCCTCTTTGCCGCTGGACGCTACCAGGAGATTGTGGACGTGGCGGAGGCCGCCATCGAAGCGAGCGGTGAGGACTACAACGTTTATGTGCCCATCGGGAACTCTCTCGGCGCCATGGGCAAAGGAGAAGCCAGGCGAAACATGACCCAGCGAAGGATGGCAGCGCTCGAGAACCATCTGAAGCAGGTGCCCGAGGATGCGCGAGCCCGCATCCTGCTGGCAGGCGACTACGCCGATTTGGCACGGTCGGACGACGCCGTGCGCGAACTCAACCTGGCCGTTACCCTGCGCGCCAATGAAGCCTCGATTCTATACAACGCTGCTTGCGTGTACTGCGGCCTGAAAAGAAATCGGGAGGCCGTGGACGCCCTGAACAAAGCTTGGGAAGCGGGATTCCGGGACGCCGTGTGGGCCCGCCGCGATCCGGACCTCGCTCCGCTTCATAGCGATCCGGATTTTAACCGGCTATACCCAGAGAGCCCTGCGTCACTGCCCGCATCCAACTCGCACTAGATCGACGAGCGCGATCGTAACGCTCTAGTTCGAATGCCTGACCCATCCACTTCCGCCGCGCGCGCAACGTCATAGACGAGCCATCAGGAAAACTGGTATATACTCTCGCCGGGCCGGGCGCTTCCCGGGGGAAACTCTGGTCCACTGGGTGGGTTCCAACAGGTTCTCTTGCGGCGGCAGCTTCGTCGCGAACGATTGAAATCCGTATTCGAACACTATTCTGAGGAGGCAGCAGATGAAGAAGTTTCTCGTATTAGCAGGACTCGCGGCGGCGCTGGCGGTACCGTCGCTCGCGGCGACCAGCACCTGGAATATCGACCCGTACCACGCGAACGCGCAGTTTATTGTGCGGCACCTGGGAATTTCCAACATCCAGGGTGAGTTCACCAAGGTTACCGGAACGGTCGTAATTGACGACTCGGACATCACCAAATCCACCGTCAACGCTTCGATTGACGTTGCCTCGATTGACACGCGCGTTTCGCGGCGCGATGACGATCTGAAGAGCGATGGCTTCTTCGATGCGACCAAGTTCCCAACGATGACTTTCGTGTCCACCAAGATCGTGAAGTCGGGCGACGGCATGTTGAAGATGACCGGCAACCTGACCATCAAGGGCGTCACAAAGGAAGTCACATTTGACGTCACCGGCCCGACTGCTCCCGTCAGCGCGATGGGCAGCACGCGCCGCGGCGTTTCCGCGACGGGAAAGATCAACCGCCAGGACTTTGGCGTGAGCAAGGATCCCGGCATGGTTGGCGACGACATCACCATCATGCTGGACCTCGAAATGACGCCGCCACCGGCGCCGAAACCGTAATCGGATTTCACCACCATCGAGCATTTAGGAAGGCGGCGTCGATTCCGGCGCCGCCTTTTTTTCTCGAATCGCGGATTTCAAAAAGATTATGCCCTTCGTGCGCGGACGCTTGCCCGATCGCCAAGGGCCGGGCGACGGAAGTTGCGAGTGGCTGTCCACCAGCGAAGCTTATGGACAATTCATAGCCAGCTGCCTACTATTGACCCGTCGTTCCAATAAATCGACGAAACGAAAGGAACACGCGGGAAATGACGACGGCAAAGAGAATGAACAAGAGCAAGAAACTTGCTCCAGCAAAGAAACTGAACGCCGTAACGACTTTGACGACGCTGCCGTCGCTCGTCACCGGCCCTGGTCCGTCGTCAGGGAGTGTGGCATCGTCCCCGACTCCGGCCCCGTTCCACATCCGACCATCGGTGGATCAGGCTACTCCGCAACTATACGACGAGGTCCTGGGTACAAGCTCGCCGTCGTCCGCAACCGCCTCGGATTCCGAAACGTAGAACTCGTCGCCGATTTTGACGGTTCTATCCTCTCCGCTGGCGTTCCCGCGCAGAGGCGTGCTCGGCGAGGTAGACACCCAAGAGCACAAGCCCGCCGCTCGCCAGCAAACGCCCCGTCGGATGTTCGCCAAGCAACGGGATCGAGAGCAGCACCACAACGACCGGTTGCAAATAGTTTACGACCACGACGCGCGACGCCTCCATGTGGCCCAGCAGCCAATAGAAAATTAGGTAGCCTCCAACGGAGCTGAACGCGACCATGTAAAACAATCCCGCCCAGGCGGACCAACCGACGCTTTTCCAATCGAGTCGCATTCCGTGCCGGATCGCAAGCGGGAGCCAAAGCAAAGCGGCCGCTGTCGCGTTGAATGTGGTCATCGAAAGCGCGTCGTACAATCCCGCCACTCGCTTGCCCAGAACGGTGTAGATGGAAAACCCCAGCGTGCCGGCGAGCGTGATCAGATCACCCAGAAGCAAAGGCGAGTGCAGGGGAGATCCCTGATCGGTCTCGAGCAACAGCACTCCGCAAAAGGAAATTATCATTCCGAGGCTTTTCCCCATCGCCAGCTCTTCGAGCTTCAGCGCGCTGGCAAGCAAAAGTATCAGGATCGGTCCCAGCGCGATGATCAGGACAGAGTGTTGGGACGTCGTGAGCGAGAGTCCCAGAACGAAGCAGCCCTGATTCACGGCGAAGCCGAAGAATCCGAGATACACAAACGCCCACACGTCGCCTGCCCGCAGCGGCGTGCGGCCGCGCTGGCTGAAATAGATCGCCAGAAGCAGCGCGGCGGAAAGCTGGAATCGGAATGACGCGAGTGTCAGCGCGTCAAGGTGCGTGAGCGTGAGCTTGCCGACGACGTAATTCACCGACCAGACCAGGAGCACGGCCCCGAGCGCCACGGCCAGCACAAATGAACTCGGGCGATTTGCGGAGGCGGTGTTCGATGGGGCGGGGGCTAATGGCAAGTGCTAGTCGAGAACCTCGCGGCGCTTCGTCAGCGATTCGATCCGGTCAAGGCGCGGCTCGTATCCGATTCCGGGGAGGGTCGGCACGCGAATCGTTCCCTGGCGCGTCACTTCCACTTCCGGCTGGATGATATCTTCTGCCCAGTAGCGGCGGCTGGCCGAGACGTCGCCGGGCAGCGAGAAATTCGCGAGCGACGACATCGCGATATTGTGCGCGCGGCCAATACCCGATTCGAGCATCCCGCCGCACCACACGGGAATCGAATTAGCCTGGCACAGATCGTGAATGCGGCGCGCCGAAGTGTGCCCGCCGACGCGGCCCAGTTTGATGTTGATGATCTGGCAAGCGCGGGTTTCAATCGCGGCGCGCGCGTGCTCCACGCCGTGAATACATTCATCGAGGCAGATGGGCGTCTGAAGCTGGCGCTGGAGTTGCGCGTGCGAGAATATGTCGTCCCAGCCGAGCGGCTGCTCGATCATGACCAGATAGTAGGCGTCGAGAGCCTTCAGCAGTGGCGCGTCTTCCAGGCGATATGCGGAGTTCGCGTCCACCTGCAGCCGGACGCGGGGAAACTTTTCGCGAAGCGCGCGCACGGGCTCGACGTCGTGCCCCGGCTTGATTTTGATCTTGATGCGCTGATAACCGGCCGCGAGTGCCTCGTCCACTTTCGCGACCAGTCCCGCCATCGTCGGCTGGATTCCGATGGAGACTCCGCACGGAATCTCATCGCGCGCGCCACCCAGAAGTTTTGCGAGCGGCAGATTTTTCTGTTTCGCTTCGGCGTCCCAGAAAGCAGTTTCGATCGCGGCTTTGGCCATGTTGTGCCCGCGAACGGGCGCGAGCAGGTCCCACACCTCCGACGCCGAGGCGATTTCCCTTCCCTTCAGCAACGGCCATAGGTAATCGTGCAGAATCAGCCACGCGGTTTCGACAGTCTCGTAGGAGTAGAACGGATTCTCACCTGCCGTGGACTCACCCCATGCGGCGACGCCGTCAATATCCGCCTCGACGAGCAGGATGCGACGCAGGTCGGAGGTGCCGAAGCTGGTCTGAAAGGGCGAGAGAAGCCGCAGATGAATTTCGCGGAGCGTGATTTTCCTGAGTCGCATTCTTGCCTTTCAGTCGCCGGTCAGTTCCGGAAGCCGCAGTCCATCAATCTCTGCGATCGGCTCGAGGAGATAGTCTGTCCCGCCGTCGCGCGATTCCAGGCCAGTCACTGCATAACCCTTCGCGAACCATTTCTGAAACCGCTCGCGGGCCTCGACCTGTACCCGGGCAGCGGCCGCGCGATCGTTCTCCCTGATTTCGACGAGATTTGTCGGAATCGGCACGCGCTCCGGCGAGCCTTTCGTCGGCCGCACGTCATCCGCAAGAATGGACTTCACTCGCTCCGATCCCAGCCACCATTCCGCAACCAGCCGGTCGGTTGGCAGGCCACCGTGCAGCGGGCTTTCGGTGACGCCGTAACAATCCGGAATATAACGCCGGGCCACAGCACCGAGGCGAACGAAATTGAAGTGCGCGTTCTTCAGGTCGAGTGGATCGAATGTCCATTCGATGAGTTCGACGCCGCGCTTGAGGGCGTCCTTGCGCTGAAACAGTTTCAGCCGACGGCCAACACCGCGATCGCGGAATTCGGGCAACACCGCGGTCATGTGCGAATGCAGAAACGGTTTGCCGGCCCGCATGGCCGCAAGCGCTAGAGTGAATCCCGCTATTTTGCGCTCGTGGAACGCTCCCACAACCTGCCCGCCTGTATGGTGCGCGACCACGAAAACCGCCGAGGGCACGGCGATCTCTTCGCCCCAGACGGCATGTTCGAGGCGAACGCACTCTTCATATTCCGCGAGCGTCGAGCAGTGGCGGACGTCAATTTCGCGCGTGGCGGTCGCTTCCATCATTCGCTACTTGCCGGCTTTCGCGTCGTTCCACAGCTCTTCCATGCGTTCGCGCGGCAGATCGGCGAGGCGCCGGCCTTCCCGTGCCGCTGCGGACTCCATCCACTGGAATCGTTGCTTGAATTTGCGATTTGCGCCCCTCAGGGCAATCTCCGGGTCCACTCCCAGGAATCGCGCGATGTTCACTCCGACAAATAGCAGATCGCCGACTTCCTCTTCGAGGTGCAGCGTTGGCGTCTTCGTTCTAGCGGCATTAGCCAACCTCAGAGTTGCTTCGATTTCGCGCTTCTCCTCGTCGAGTTTGTCGAAGATCCCGCCAAGGTCCTTCCAATCGAAGCCCACGTGCGACGCCCGGCGCGTCAACTGATACGCCTCCAATACCGCCGGAAGCGAACGCGACACGCCGCCGACGATGGAGTCTGCGGCAGCGCCATTCGTGGAATCCTTGCCCTCGGCGGCGCGCTCCTCCGCCTTGATCTGCTCCCAGCTCTTCAGCACCGCCGCGGAGGTCCCAGCTTTCGCGGCGCCAAAGACATGCGGGTGTCGGCGGACCATCTTCGTGTGGACGGATTCAATCACGTCCGACATCGTGAAATTGCCAGATTCTTCCGCGAGAATCGAGTGAAACACCACCTGCAGCAGCAAATCGCCCAGCTCGCCGGAAAACTTGCGCGGGTCGCCGGACTCCATCGCGTCTAGCACCTCGTAGGTCTCTTCGATCAGGAATTTGCGAAGCGATTCGTGGCTCTGTTCGCGATCCCACGGGCAGCCGTTCGGCCCTCGAAGCCGCGCCTGCAACGCCACGAGCTTTTCAAACCATTTCCCGGCGGCGCGATCGCGCGCAGAAATCGCAATTCGCGCCCGGTTCGGCGCACCACCGCGACGCAGCGACTTCCGCTGTTTCCGCTTCGATGATTTCTTCCGTTGGCCCATTACAAAGGTTGCGCGCTCTCTGACCTATGACAACGCCTTTCGACACGCCAATTTACAGTGACGGTTCGCGCCTAACAAGGAAAGAGTGCAGCAGTGAAAAAGACGCTCGCCGAGGGAGCCAGATTCATTGACGCAGGCCGCCGCGCCGTCAGATACTTGCGCCCCCGGGGGCGGACCAGGTAGCAGCCGCTTAATCGCACGTTCGGTCAAGGAGCGCTGCCATGACTCATCGCGTGGCATTCATATCTTGTCTGGTGCTGATCGGAACGGCGCTCGCACCCGCGCCTGCCGCAGCGCAGAAATCCTGCGAGAGCTTAACTACTCTCACGCTCGCGAACACGACGATCACGTCGGCGACCTCCGTCGGGGCCGGTGCATTCAAGCCGCCTGCCGGCCCAGGGCAGCCAGCGCCCACCGAACCTCTGCCGGCGTTCTGCCGGGTGGCCGCTACCGCGAAACCGACCAGCGATTCCGAGATCAAGTTTGAGCTGTGGCTGCCGATCTCCGGCTGGAACGGCAAGTACGAACAGGTTGGCAACGGCGGGTTCGCCGGGACGATTCCGCTGTCCGCGATGGCGAGCCCTCTTCTGCGCGGCTACGCAACCGCCGGCACCGATGATGGCCACGCTGCCGCGACAGATGGTTTGTGGGCGCTCGGGCACCCTGAGAAGCTAATTGATTTCGGCTACCGCGCCGTCCACGAGACCTCCGTGCAAGCCAAAGCCATCACGCAGGCGTTCTACGGCAAGGATCTCGCGCGCTCATACTTCGTAGGGTGCTCCGACGGCGGCCGCGAAGCGCTGATGGAAGCGCAGCGTTTCCCCGATGATTTTGTCGGCATCGTCGCCGGGGCTCCAGCGAACAACTGGACTCACCTGCTGATCGGTGCCATCTGGACCGAGCAGGCGCTGCTCAATGAACCCGCAAGCTACCTTCCGCCAAGCAAATTGCCGGTGCTTCAAAACGCCGTGGTCGCTGCATGCGACGCCCTCGACGGCGTGAAGGACGGCGTGATCGGAGATCCAAGGCGCTGCCACTTCGATCCGGCGGTCGTTCAGTGCAAAGGCGCGGACGCGCCCGATTGCCTTACGGAGCCCCAGGTCGCAGCAGTCCGCAAGATTTACGGCGGACCCAGGAACCCCCGAACGGGCGCGCAAATTTTTCCGGGTTATTCGCCCGGGACTGAAGCGGTGCCCGCGAATTGGCGTGTTTGGATCTCAGGCAACGGGCCGGGACAGCCGACGCTGCAGGCATTCTTCGGAAACACGTTTTACGCCTACATGGTTTTCGAGAATCCCAAGTGGGATTTTCACAGCTTTAACTTCGATAGCGACGTGCAAACAGCCGACGACAAGACCGCGGGAATTCTCAACTCGACCGATCCGGACCTTGCAAAGTTCAAAGCGCGCGGCGGGAAATTGATTCAATATCATGGCTGGGGCGATGCCGCGATTCCGCCACAGAACAGCATCAATTATTTCGAGAGCGTGCAGTCCGTGATGGGCAAGACGGCTCGCGAGCGCGACTTGGGAGCCACGCAGGATTTCTACCGTCTTTTCATGGTGCCGGGAATGTCCCACTGCGCCGGTGGCGTCGGCGCGACCGCGTTCGGTAATGTGCCGTCGGCCCAACGCGACCCCGGCCACGACGTGGTCAGCGCGCTCGATCAATGGGTCGAGAAGGGCGTCGCCCCCAATCAAATCATCGCCACGGGATTCGTGGGCGGCGATCCGGCAAAGGGCGTCGAAATGACCCGCCCTCTCTGCCCCTTCCCCGAAGAGGCCGTCTACAAGGGATCAGGCGATACAAATAGCGCCGCCAGCTTCACCTGCCAAAACCGGCACAAGCGGTAGCGCTTTCGCTGCGTCTCGGCAGCCGCCGCGGGAAACGCACCCAGGTTTTGTAGGGGCGTAGCACTGCTACACCTGGCAAACATGCTTGGCATTCCGGCCGCCTTGTCGCAATGGCACGCGGATGTTAAGCTTTTGTCTCACTGCCGAAAGCAGCAATCAGAATTGAGGACCTCGAGCGTGGCTGATCCCAAGCAAGAAGAAAGCTTCAAAGTCGTAGATCGGCGGCATTTCACCGAAACGGGCGATTTGCGCGAAGGCGCCGTCGAGCAGGAGCGCCGCGAAGAAGAGGCAGCTGCAATAGCCGCGAGCGTGCAGGCCGCGGCGAAAGCCAAGGCCGTGCCGGCTGCGGCAGTGCCAGACGTCGCTGCGCCGGCAGTCTTGGACGTTCCCGCCGAGACAATCGCGTCGTCGCGCAGCTTTCAGATGCTGGTGGATTTTCTAACCCGCAACGCCGCCGCGATGATGGGCGGCATGGCCGATCCGCAGACCGGCCAGGCATATGTTGATCTCGAAGGAGCACGCGAGGTAATTGACATGCTCGACGCGCTGCGCGAGAAAACGCGAGGCAACCTCGCCAAGGCTGACGACGACTTGCTCATGGAAGTTGTCGGCAGCCTGAAGCTCACATTCATGGAGATTTCGAAAGCCGCCGCCGAAGCAATGGCCAAGAAGAACGCTAAGAAGTGACGATCCGACAAGGATCGTCATCCTGAGGAGTCCGCCGCGGCGGACGACGAATGCCCCCTGCAGCAGCTCCCGTCCCCGGACCTGGATAGTTTCCGCCGCGAACGTGTAAAATCTTTCTGGGTTCATGCCTTCACTCCAACTCACCGTGCTGGGATCGGGAACATCCATGGGCGTGCCGACGCTCGGCTGCCACTGCGCTGTATGCGAATCGAAAGACCCGCACGACAAGCGGACGCGCCCCTCGGTCCTTCTCGCCTACGGCGGCCGCAATGTGGTGATTGATACGACCCCCGATTTCCGATTCCAGGCCATGCGCGCCGGGATTGACCGTCTGGACGCCGTTATTTACACGCACGGCCATGCCGACCACGTGATGGGCCTCGACGACATTCGCCCCTTCAATATGAAACAGCGCGGCGCAATACCGATTTACGCCGCCGCGGATACGCTCGCGATCCTACGGCGCCAGTTCGCCTATATTTTCGCCGACGCGCAGCCCGGTTCGACTCTTCCGCTCATTGATCTGCACACGATTGAGGGACCATTCGATCTCTTGGGCGCGCATTTCGTGCCGATTCCGGCCATCCACGGCACGCAGGCCGTCCTCGGATTCCGTGTAGGGAAAATGGCCTATCTCACAGACTTCAGCCAGGTGCCGGAAAGCTCGATGGCTCTGCTCGGCGGTCTCGACGATTTCATCCTCGACGCGCTGCGCTACGTGCCGCATCCCACGCATTCGAATGTCGAACAGTCGCTGGCCCTTGTCGAAAAGCTTAAGCCGAAACGCGCCTGGTTCACGCACATCTGCCACGATCTTGGCCACGCGGAAGCGAATGCGCGTCTGCCCGAGCACGTTCGCCTGGCGTACGACGGGCTGCAATTTGAGGTCGCGATCTGATGGCGCTAACCGTCGTACATTCGCCCGAAGAGTGGATCGCGCGGTTCGGCAACCCGCGCAGGCGCTCGGTCGTTACGATTGGCAATTTCGACGGCGTCCACCTTGGCCATCAACAAATTTTGCATACGGTCCTCGATCGAGCCCGCCGGACCGACGCGCTGGCCGCGGTGCTTACGTTTTATCCCCACCCCGCCAGGGTCCTGCGGCCGGCGGAAGCGCCTGCCCTTCTCGAAACCCTCGATCAGCGCCTCGCCGCGATTGGCGCCACCGGAATTGACGCCGCGCTGGTCACGCGCTTCGATGGGGACCTCGCGAATGTCGCTCCCGAGGATTTTGTCCGCCGTTATCTGCTGGACACGATGGGCGCGCAGACAATCCTGGTGGGCGGCAACTTCCGGTTCGGGCATCGCGGCGCCGGAGATATAAAATTGCTGGGCGAACTCGGCCAGCGCTCGGGCTTCGCGGTCGAAATTGTGCCGCCGGTCGTCGAGAACGGCGTGGTGGTATCGAGCACGGCGATCCGTACTGCGATTCGTGACGGCCATGTTGAAGATGCACGCCGGATGCTCGGACACCCCTATGCCCTTGAAGGCGAAATTCGAACCGGCACCGGCCAGGGACGAAAGCTCGTGGTGCCCACGTTGAATTTGGCGACCGATCAGGAAGTGCTTCCGAAAAATGGCGTGTATGCGACCGAAGTGGTCGTCGCGGGAAAAACCTACCGCGCAGCGACCAACGTTGGCATGCGGCCCACATTTGACGGCGCACGCATCACGATTGAGTCTTATCTATTCGACTTCAGCGAAAACCTGACCAGCGGCAAGCTCGAGGTTCGATTCTGGCAGCGGCTGCGCGACGAGCGCAAATTTTCCGGCCCCGCGGAACTGCGCGAACAAGTTCTAAAGGACATCGACCAAGCAAAGGAATATTTCCAGACGGCTGACGGTTAGGGAAGCTAAGCCGGCAACGACTGCTGAATCTTTATGCGGGGAAACTCAGGGCAGGCCCAACCAACCGCGCCACTAATCACCGATCACTAATCACTACTCACTGCCTTCGCCTTACAATCACCGCACACGCCGCCGATTTCCGTCCGCGCTATGCTGATCTCGATGTCGCAGTCTTTCGATATCTGTTTCTTGAGGTCCTCGTAAAGCTCGCTTTCGATTTCGCGGACTCTGCCGCAGCGAATGCAAGCAACGTGGATGTGGTCGCGCGGGCCGTGGCTCTCGTAGTAGTGGCGATGCCCCCGCAGATGCAGCAGGTCGAGCTCGTCAATCAGGCCAAAGCCTTTCAGCAGATCGAGGGTGCGATAGACCGTCACGCGCGTGATGTCCGCGTCAATTTTCTGAGCGCGATCCAGGATTTCTCCGGCGTCCATGTGGCGGGCGGCGGATTCCATCACCTGGAGCACCACCCGGCGCTGGCGCGTCAGGCGAATCCCTCGCGAACTAAGCTCGTGCTGCAGGCGGCCGGCGGGCTCGTGATCGTTGATGCGTTCGCCGGTCGAAACGCGATGTGAAGGAGTGGCTGACATTGTCTCAGGCAGTATTATACCAAAAACGAGTTTCGAGTCGCGGGAAAGGAATGGAGGCGCGAGCAGGCACCGGCAATCGCGTCCTAGTGGTGAGTCTGGATAATCCTCATGATGTCGCTGTACATCACGAAGGCAAAGAGGCCCAGCAGAAACACGAGGCCGACCTGCACGAAGCGCTCTTTGAACGCGATGCTCAAATCGCGGCGCATCGCCCCTTCAATCGCCAGCATAAGCACATGGCCGCCGTCGAGGATGGGTATGGGCAGCAGATTCAGCAAGCCAAGATTCAGGCTGATCACAGCCGCCAGGAATAGCAAGTCCACCGGGCCGCGCTTTGCTGCTCTTCCGGATTCGCGAGCGATTCCGATCACGCCTTGCAGATCGCGCACGGAAACTTTTCCGCTGGCCAGGCCGCCGAGAACATTCCCAATTTGGCGCACTCCGTTTACTGTTGATTCCGCGCTATTCTTTGCGGAAGAGAAGAAGCTCTCGCGCTCGTAATAATCCTGCGTCCCGGGCAGCACTCCAACCTGCCAAACCATCTTGCCGTCGGGGTCCATGGTCCGCGCCGGCGTGACCGCGAGAGGCATATCCGAGCCGTCGCGCAACACGTCGAAGTGAATCTCCCGGCCGTCGGAATTGTGAACCGCGTCCACAAACTGCGGCCATGTGACAACAGGCTGGCCATCAATAGACGCTATGATATCGCCCGGCCGAAGCCCCGCTTTGTCCGCGGGCGTGCCGGGAAGCACTTCGTCCAGGACTGCCTTCATCGCAGGATAACCAAATAGATCGTCGGCAGAGGCCTGTAACGTAACTGGGAGGCCTAAGGTCTTTTCTGCGCCGCCGCGCTGCACGACCACCGAAAGCGAATCGCCGGGCTTCGCGTCTTCCGCTTGCGCGAAAACAGCTCTCCACGTCGGCGTGCTCACTCCGTTCACTCGCACGATGCGGTCACCGCCCTGCACGCCGGTCGCTGGCGCATCATGCGCAACGGCGATGACCTCGGCGGGGTGACGGAAATAGTCAGGCGTCGGAATCCCGACAAGCCAGAAAACCCCCATGAAAACCACGAACGTCAGCAGGATGTTCATGATCGGTCCCGCAATGGCGATCAGGCAGCGTTGCCACCGGGGACGCGAAAGGAATTCGTAAGCGGCACCGGTGCGTTCTTCGACGGGGTTGTCGCCGGCCATGCGCACATAGCCGCCCAGCGGCAGCGCGCTAATGCGGTAATCCGTATCGCCGCGTTTCACTCCCCACAAGCGCGGGCCGAATCCGATGGAAAACACGTCCACCCGAACGCCGCACCATTTCGCGACGATGAAGTGTCCCCACTCGTGAAGCAATACCAGGACACCGAGAACGATGCCGCCTGCGACGAGCATTCTGAGTGTGTCGGTCATATATCCTCAGTACATTTTACAGGAAAGGCGGCGCCTTCCGATATGCGCCCTTTAACGTCGGCGCGCGTAAAGCCAAACAACGCGAATTCCCCGGGGCAACTGGCCCCTAAACTTGATCGGCCCTACTGCTTGCGGCGGTCCACGGCCAGCCGCGCCAGCCGGCGCGCTTCGGCGTCTGCTGCCAGGACATCATCCACGCTGCGCATCGCGCCGCGCGGCATCTGCTCCAGCACACGCTCGATAACCGCTGCGATACCGGGGAACGACAGCCGGCGCTCCAGAAACGCCGCGACGGCGATTTCGTCCGCCGCGTTCAAAGCGCACGGCAACGGCCCACCCTGGCGCGCAGCTTCCTTGGCCAGCTCGAAGCATGGGAACTTCCGCGGCGGCACATCCTCGAAATCCAGCCGACGCAGCGCCGACCAATCGAGCGCGCATCCGTTAGATGCAACTCGCTCCGGATAAGTTAGCGCGTATTGGATGGGCATGCGCATATCGGTAGGGCCCAGCTGTGCCAGAATCGAGCCATCCACGAACTCGACCATCGAATGAATGGTGGATTGCGGATGGATCACCACCTTGATTCTGTCGAGGTCCACTCCAAATAGCCATTTCGCCTCGATCACCTCGAAACCCTTGTTCATCAGCGTCGCGGAATCAATCGTGATCCGCTGGCCCATCTTCCAATTCGGATGCGCCAGTGCCTGCTTCGGCGTCACTTTGGCCATCTTCGAAATGGGAGTCTTGCGAAACGGCCCGCCGGACGCCGTCAGGATCAGCCGCCTTACCTCGCTGTTGCTC
Source organism: Acidobacteriota bacterium (assembly GCA_003166795.1). Taxonomy (GTDB): domain Bacteria; phylum Acidobacteriota; class Terriglobia; order Acidiferrales; family UBA7541; genus Palsa-295. Next base: position 67,873 of record PMUS01000058.1, read on the forward strand.
CCCGCTCGCAGGCACTGATGAATGGCGTTGTGCTCGCTGTCCACGGGCAGAAGCGCGACGCGGCGGCGCGCAACCGCCGCCATCACCACTTCCCCGGCGGCGACTAGAACTTCCTTATTCGCGAGCGCGATGTCCTTGCCCAGCTCGATGGCCTGGTACGTTGCGCGCAAACCGACCACACCGACGGCAGCCGACACCACTGTTCGCGCTTCGGGGTGTGTGGCAACCAGCTCGATGCCTTCGGCGCCCGTATAGATTTCCGGCAGCGCTGCCGTCCTGCTGCGCGCCTTCAGCATCGCCCGCAGCTTCATCGCGTCGCTTTCGGTCGCGACGGACACGATCTTGGGCTTGTGTCGCACAATTTGCTCGGCGACCACCGGGACGTTCGATCCCGCAGCGAGTGAGACCACCTCAAACGCACCGGGCAGCGACTCAACGACGCTGAGACACTGCCGGCCGATCGAGCCGGTGGAACCGAGAATGGCAATTCGTTTCATGGATGTTTTCTGCGCTCTCGATACTCTCGCGGAGCGCAGCCAATCTTACAGGCTTTCGAGGGATTTGCGAATGCGAGCCGGACTAAATCTGTTCGGTCGTCGCGCGTCCGGGTGGCGAGGCAGCGTGAAAAAATCAATCGTGGTCAGAGGACGCGTGTCTGGTTGCCGCGTCTATCGGGCGTGTGGAATCGCTGCGACTGCGACGTCACACGTGAATCTGATCCCTTTATGTTTCTGGGGCGCGGCAGGAACCGGTGCCAGAAGTGAATCGGGCACCCGGCGGCGTTAGGCGCGTTGCCGGATGCCCGACGAAGATGGTGGATCGCCTTCGCTGGTTGCTGTTGTATAGGGCTAACTATTTGGCCGCGGCCGCATCTCGCAAACTGACCCACTCCGCGCATCCGTGCCATCTATCCTCCCGCCGCGCGGAAATGGTAGATTGTTGGCCGCAGCGCGAGCCCCGCGCCGAGATTCCAGCCACGAAGGAGAGATTCCGAAGATGAAATCCTCGTACAGATTTGCGATAGCCGCATCCGTGTTAACGCTGTTCCTGGCGTTGAGTTTTGGCGCGCCGGCCGCTCTCGCCAGGTACGATTCCTACCACAGCGCACTCGGACAATTGCGCGCCGCCCGCGCCTACATGGCGCATCCCGATAGCGGCGAGCTTCACGACCAGGAAAAGAGCGCCATCGTAGAAATTGATGCGGCCATCGCGGAACTCAAGTCGGTCGCCGACGATGGCAAGGGCCCCGACGATCACCCGTCCATTGACTCGCACGCGCGCTGGATCGCCGGCTTAAACAAAGCCGTCGAACTACTCAACAAGGCTCACGATAACGTCCAGAAGGAGGATGACGGTTCAGGCGCGAAAGATCGGGCCATCCAGCACATCGCACAGGCGCGCAAATTCATCACCCAGGCGATCGCCCTCGAGCAGTAGAGTCCCGTTCGCGGATGTAACCGATTCCGCGGGACGAGAGTGGTTTAGATTGCCGGCGGCGCTGATGGACCACTCGCCCGGTAGTCCGGCTTGCCGGGACTTGGACCAGGCGCTGGACTTTGCGCTACGAGGTGTGTCCCTTTCTCCAAATTCACCATGTACGGGTTAGTGCTCGCTCGTACAAACACACAGGAGGAATGAACCCATGAAGACGAACTACAAACTGGCGCTGGCAGTACTGGCGGGTGTCTCCCGGGGCGTAGCTGGCGTGGAAGCGATTCATGCGCAGCAAGTCAAGACGCCGCCAGCCTACATCATCGCGGACGTGGAGGTAACGGACCCAGCTACTTTTCAGAAATACGCGGACAAGGTCCCGGAAACGCTGGCGCCGTTCAATGCCCACTATCTCGTTCGAGGCGGCAAGATCCAAGCTCTCGAGGGCGAAATGCCAAAGCGCGTCGTGGTGATCGCTTTCGCCAGCGCTGAGAAGGCGCTCGGCTGGTACGATTCGCCTGCCTATGTGGCGATCAAGTCAATTAGGGACAGCTCAGCCAAGAGCCGCCTATTCATCGTCGAAGGCCTCACTCCACAGTGATTGGACAGGACAATTTTTCAAACGCCCGGTTATCCGACTAATCGGGACTTCGCGGTCGTCCGACGATAAGTTCTAGATAGGCGAAGAATCGCGAACCAAAGGCGTGGTGTCAAAAGAATGGCCCGCGACCGATTATACAGATAGGTTATATTGGACGCTAAGCGGCTCTCTAAGCGGGGCGACCGGCTGTCCGCCTGTGTCGCAAGAGAATCCCGATTCACGGAGAAACGTATGCGGCGAAAGATTCGCGGGGCCAGCGCATTAACAAGTTTTCTCCTGATGGTGGTCGGCGCGGCCTGGCAGTTAAATGCACAGGACGCCAAGACACCCTATCCGAGCATGGCCCCGCTTGACCAATACCTGATGGAGCACAATGCCGAGACAGCGTTGGCGAAGAGCGCTGCGCCGGAATCAGTCTCGCGGGATGCCGGGGTCATGGTCCTCGGACGGCATGGTTACGAAAACGTCGTCAAAGGGAAGAACGGTTTCGTGTGCATGGTAGAACGATCGTGGACCGCCGGAAGTGACGATCCCGACTTTTGGAATCCGAAGCTGCGAGGGGCGATCTGCTTCAACCCGGCCGCCGCGCGAACCTACCTTCCAATCACCATCAAGAAGACCGAGTTGGTGTTGGCCGGGCGATCAAAAGCTCAGATGTTTGAGGGTATCAAGGTCGCTTTCGACAAGAAGGAATTGCCGGCGCTGGAATCCGGCGCGATGTGCTACATGATGTCAAAGCAAGCGTACCTGAACGACCGTGCCGGGCATTGGCATCCCCACTTGATGTTTTTCGTTCCGCGAACCGAAGCTGCAACCTGGGGCGCGGATCTGCCAGGCTCGCCGATTTTGTCAAGTGACGACGCGCCGGACCATCTGACTGTTTTTATGATTCCGGTCGGCATGTGGTCTGACGGTACGGCAGCTCCCATGTACCATCAGTGACGGCAATCTCGGCGAATCCTGCCCACTAGTGTGCAAAGTCCCGATTGACGCGCTAATCGGAAAAATGACCGCCGACCACGGCTAGGCTCTGCGGAGTGACCCACCACCCGACTTCGGCGGTCCTGTTGGCGCTGTGATACGATAACGTCTGCTGTTCCAAGGAAAACGCCACTCTTGAGCGCATCTTCAGCTGCTTCTTCGTTGTGGGCAATTCCGCTGGGCGGGCTGGGCGAATTCGGCATGAACATGATGGCCCTCCGCTGCGGCGACGACATCATTGTGATTGACGCGGGCCTGATGTTTCCCGAGCAGGAACTTCTCGGCGTGGACATCGTCATCCCGGACATCACCTACCTGAAACAAAACAAGCGCATGGTGCGCGCCATCATCCTCACGCACGCGCACGAAGATCACATCGGCGCGATTCCCTACATCCTCGGCGATCTCAATGTGCCGATTTATGGAACGCAATTCACGCTGGCGCTGGTGCGCAAGAAGCTCGAAGAGCACGCGCTGCTATCCACCGCGAAACTCAACGAAGTAGCTCCCGGCGAGATTACGACCATCGGTCCGTTTCAGATCGAATACCTGCACGTCACCCACAGCACGATTGACTGCGTCGCGCTCGCGATTCGCACGCCTGTGGGAATCATCATCCACACCGGCGATTACAAAATGGATCCCACGCCGGTGGACGGCAAGCCATTCGACCTGCACGCCTTCGCGCGTTATGGCCAGGAAGGCGTGCTCGCGCTTTTCAGCGACAGCACCAACGTCGAGCGCGCGGGATTTACGCCCTCGGAGCGCGCAGTGGTAGTGCGCATGGAAGAGCTCTTCCGCGCCGCTCCCGAAAAAGTCGTCGTCTCGTGTTTCTCCAGCTCCGTCCATCGCATACAGCAAGTGATTGACGTCGCGCGCGGCGTGGGCCGCAAAGTCGGCTTCGTCGGCCGCAGCATGGTGGACAACGTCGAGATCGCGCACGGCCTCGGCAAGCTGCGCATTCCGGACGGCAGCATCGTGCGGCCGCAGGATATCCGCGGCTTCGATCCGAAAAAACTCGTCGTGCTCGCCAGCGGCACCCAGGCTGAGCCCATGTCGGCGCTGTCGCGCATCTCCGTGGATAATCACCGGCTCATGAGCATCGCCCAAAACGACACCGTGATTCTTTCCGCGCGCATCATTCCCGGCAACGAAAAGGCGATCTTCCGCATGATTGACCACCTTTTCCGCCGCCGCGTGCTGGTCTATTACGAAGGCGGGCGCAACGCGCCGATTCACGTATCCGGCCACGCCAGCCAGGAGGAAATGAAAATACTCCTCCAACTCGTTAAACCGAAATATTTCATTCCGATGCACGGCGAGTACCGCCAGCTGTTCCAGCACGCCGCGCTCGCGGAGCAGGTCGGCGCTGTCTCCGGCCAGATTTTCCTGCTCGAGAGCGGGCATCCTGTCGAATTCACAGCCGACGGCCGCGCCTTCCAGCGCGAACCCGTGCCCGCCGGCCGCGTGATGGTGGATTCCGGCTCGCTCGAGGAAATCGCGGATGTTGTCGTGCGCGACCGCAAGCACTTGTCGGAAGACGGCGTGGTCGTGCCAATCATCGCGATTGATAAGCACACCGGCAAGGTCGAGATTCCGCCGGAAATCGTGACGCGCGGATTCCTGCCCAGCGACGACGGCCAGCAAATTCTGGCCAAAGCCCGCGAAGTGGTCCTCAAAACGATCGAGGAATCCAGTCCCGAGGAAAAAATGGACTGGAGCGTCATCAAGGAAAAAATCCGCATAGATCTGAAGCGCTACCTGAACAAGCAAACCTCGAAGCGCCCGCTGATTTTGCCGGTGATTCTGGAAGTTTAGGTTTTCAGTTTTCCCTGTGTTCTCGTCTTTCTCCGTGTTCTCTGTGTTAATGTTCCGGCTTTCAGGTTTAATCTCGAATGCCGCCCATGAAGATTATTCTCCGCACATACACGGCCGCCGATTTCGAGGCTCTCTACGAAATCGACCAGCAGTGCTTCGGCCCGGCGCTCGCCTATTCGCGGCCCGACCTGCGAATCTATCTGAACCTGCCGGGAAGCGATTGCGTAATCGCGGAAGCCGCCGGCAAAATCGCCGGGTTTCTCGCAACCGCTCACGAAAACGCCATGGGCTCCATCGTCACAATTGACGTGCTCGCGGCCTACCGCCGCCAGGGTGTCGCCACGACAATGCTGGAGGAATCCGAGCGCCGCCTCACGGCCTCAGGCGTCCGCGCCATCGAGCTTGAAACCGCGACCGACAACGCATCCGCGATCGCATTCTGGCAAAAGCACGGCTATCGCAAGAGCGGAGTGAAAAAGGAGTATTACCCGGACGGCCGCGATGCCTACTCGATGAGCAAAATGATCTAGATGCGCTACGCTGGCACGTCTGGCAGGATCGCCGCTGGGAGTGTCCGGCTTGCTAGCTGATGCTGTTCAAAAACCCGCGTGGTGCAGAAACTCTACTACGACCGCGGCAACCAGGCAGTAGATACCGAATAAATACCAGCGTCCGCCCTCCAGCCACCGGCTGAGCCACTTCAGCGCCAACAGGCCCGCCACGAACGCGCAGACCGCTCCAAAAATTCCAGGAACCATCGCCGAGACCAGCGCGGCGCTTCCATCCACATGTTCGGCCTTGACCAATCGCAGCAGCTCCCGAGCAACTACCGGCGGCGTCAACACGACCGCCAGCGCGAAGCTGAACTCCTCGGCGCGCATCTTCGCCACGCCCGCCAGCATCCCCGTGGATATCGTTGCGCCGGAACGCGAAAACCCGCGAAACGGAAGGCATAAGCCCTGCACGAAACCGATCAAACCGGCTTGCTTCGCGTCTAGACCAATTCCCACCGCCGCGCTTCTGGACGATGCGCGCTTCTCGAAAGCGCCCGCGATCAGGATGAGAACGCCTCCCACGGCCAGCGCGGGAGCGATCAGTTCCAGATGGCTGAATAGTTCCTCGACTTCCGCGCCTGGAGCGCCGTGAAACCAGAACTTCTCGATCAACTTATTCAACGTCTCTCCCACGATGCCTGTAATCGCCGTGGCGAGAATCAGGAGCAGCAGGAAATTCTTAAAAGTTGCGGCGCTCTGAAAGAACGCTTTTCGCCATTTCTGCCAGAAATACAGAATGACCGAAAACATCGTGCCGGTGTGAAGCATCACCAGGAGAAGCGTCATCTCTGGCGAAGACGGATCCATCCCCATCAGTTTCTCCGCCACCACCACATGTGCGGAGCTTGATACCGGAAGCAGCTCTGCCAAGCCTTGCACGAATGCCAGAATCAGAACGCGCCAAATGGACATGCTTGCATCTTAAACACTCGGAGCACGTGCGGCAATTGGTTCGTGTCTCCAAAATCAACCCGCATCACCGGATGGCAACAAATATAAACGATGATCATTTAGTTTCCGAAGACCTGGGCGGCCTTTGGTTTCCCGCCGCGCCCTTCCCGTTAGAGAGTCCTCGGCGTAGAATCACCGCTCTAGTCGCAATTTTTTAAAGGCCCTCGCCGTATCTCCGGATAAGCACTCGCATGGGAGGGAACATGAGCTCGAATCGCAACCCAGGGCGCGTGGCCGGATTCTGGTACCTGCTCCTTTGCGTTATCGGCCCGCTGCGCCTCATCTATATTCCCACCAAACTGTTCGTGACCGGGAACGCGGCCGCAACGGTCAACAACATCGCCGCTCATGAGTGGCTCTTCCGTTTCGGCATCGTCGGCGACCTGGCCTGCGGAGTGATTCTGATCTTCCTTGTGCTGGCGTTTTACCGGTTGTTCAAGGGAGTAGACCAGAATCTCGCTGTGCTGGTAGTGATCTTCGGCGGCGTGATGCCGGCCATCATCAACTTCGTTGGCGTGGTGACTGATGCTAGTGCCCTCATGGTCATTCGCGGAGCCGATTTCTTATCCGTATTCGACAAGCCCCAGCGGGACGCGCTCGTACTCCTGTTCCTTCACCTGCGTGACCGTCAAAACACTGCCGCGGAGATCCTTTGGGGGGTATGGCTCCTCCCGTTAGCGGTGCTTGTGTACCGGTCGCGTTTCCTGCCGCGGTTCCTGGGCGTGTGGCTCGCCCTCGGCGGCGTCGCCTATATCATCCTGAGCCTTACGGGCGAACTGGTGCCGCAATACCAGCAAAAGGTGTTTGCCTATGCTCAGCCCGCCCTCTTCGGGGAGGTGGCGATCACGCTGTGGCTCGTCATCATGGGCGCCAGGCCGCCAGCGCTGGACGCGAGGAGCCCATCGTTCCCGGCTGGTTAGCCTTCAATATTGGCGTCTGCCGGCTCCTGCTTTAGGGGTCCCAGAAATGCCACCTATATCGCTAGCGGCAAAAAACGTCCGATGCAGAATATTTCCATTAGTACGAAAACGCTTAATGTCGAATGACCCTATCCCGTGCGGCACTGATTGATCCCACAACACAACCCATTAGATATCAATCAGTTGCCCCTGAATGCGAAGCCCTGCTTACTGGTGCTGAACTTGCGTTGCTAGGAGCAATGAGTCACCTCGCCATTATCTGACGAGGTGCTGAGGGGCCATAATCCACTCGGGGGAGTCACATGAAAAAGTACGTTAAGCCGGCCCTGACAGGCCTTGGCCTGTTGCGGGATGTTACGAAATTCAGCGGTTGTGGCATCGAAACGCTTGGACGACGGGCAGAGTGCACCCTCTAATTTCGTCTGCTTAGGCTCCAGAAGGCGGGGAAACCCGACTTAACCTCCCCGCCTTCTGGAGAATTATCACAAACTCGCACGCCCTCGTTTGATCTGCGTCTGAACGAAGGCTCAAGCGAGCTCGCCGTCTGCGAAGAACCAGCTCCTCGCACCGACTGTCCCGATACGGAAGCGGGGTGCGCTGCTGGAACACGCGCCTCTCGATATCGCTGTGCAGCCCCGAATCCCGTTTGCTATAGTCGTCGCCGTACTCGCGTTCCTCCGAATGGGTCCCGCGCGACAGCGCCCGCGCGACCCAGCCCTGAGGCGTCGCGGTTGCTGCGGTGTATTCTGCGCCGCAAGCCCGCGACGTCGCTCGTGACGCGGCCTTCCCCCCAATAGCCCGAGGAGAGTTTTGTGCGCGTTCTAACACCGACTGAAAACAAACGCTTCAACGAAATGATCGGCTTCGTAGGCCTGAGCCTGGCAGTCCTGCTGGCTCTGAGCCTGCTTTCGTATTCACCCCTGGACGCCTCGTTCAACGTCTCCGCGGCGCCTCCGGGTTCCGGCCCGGCGCGGAATTGGATTGGGCCCGTGGGGGCTCACACCGCCGATCTGTTTTTCCAGCTCGCGGGCTACGGCGCGTTTCTGTTTCCGATCGGAATGTTTCTGGTGGCCATGCGCTGGTTTCGCAGCCAGCTCTTGGTCGCGCCAACCGCGAAGCTGATCGGATGGGGTTTGCTGCTCCTCTCGCTTTCCGCGGAAATGACTCTCGTGCACATGCCGGATGTTCGCGGCGCGTTGCCGGCGGGAGGACTCCTCGGCAAGCTGCTCGCCCAGGGATTGCGCGCCGCTCTGAATCCGGTTGGCGCGAACCTGGTTACGATCGCCACTCTGTTGACTGCCCTATTCCTGACCACCAGCTTTTCGTTCAACGCGGCCGCCAGATGGATGCAGAAACCGATGGCCAGCGAAGGCATGATCGGGCAGTGGATGGCACGCGTGACGGCCTGGCGAGAAGAGCGCGAATCGGTCCGCCTGCGCAAGCAGGTCGAGGACACCAGGATCGCGGGCCGGCGCCCCGTAGCCCAGCAGCGCGTTTCGACGAAGGAGATCGAGGAAGACGAAGAAGAAAAAGAGGAAGCGATTGATCACAAGGCCCCGCAAGGCGAACGCGGACCGCACGTCATCCAGTTCCACGATCCGGTTCCGCCGCCCTCGACCAAGAAGAGCGCACCCGAGCCAAAAATCTCCCACTGGAAGACGAACTTCAAGCTGCCGCCGCTCAACCTGCTGCACACCGCCGAGCGCGGCGAAAAAATGGACGAAGCCGAGCTCAAGGAGTGCGCGCGCGCGATCGAGCAAAAATGCGCGGAGTTTGAAGTTGGCGGCCACATCACTCAGATCAATCCCGGGCCAGTGGTCACCACATTCGAGTTCAAGCCCGAGGCGGGGATCAAATACAGCCGCGTCACCGGCTTGGGCGAGGACCTCTGCCTCGCGCTGCGCGCCGAATCACTTTTGATCGAGCGCATACCGGGAAAATCAACCGTCGGAATCGAAGTGCCCAACGTGCGGCGGGAAACCATTGCCCTGCGCGATGTGATCGAGTCGCCGGAATTTTCGCATTCCTCATCCAAGCTCTCGCTGCCGCTTGGAAAAGATTTGATTGGGCGCATCCGCGCGGCCGACCTGACGCAGATGCCTCACCTGCTGATCGCTGGCTCGACCGGCACCGGCAAGAGCGTCTTCATCAATTCCCTGTTGATGGGCATGCTCTATAAATCCACGCCCGACGAATTGAAGCTGGTGCTGGTGGACCCGAAGCGCCTCGAACTGGGGCTTTATGCCGACATTCCGCACCTCTATACGCCGGTCGTCACCGACGCAAAAGTGGCGGCAAACGTCCTGCGAAACGCGACCCGCGAAATGGAGCGGCGATTAAAACTTCTCGCGCAACGCAGCGTGCGGAATATCGAGCAGTACAACCGCACGTTCGAGAAGGGGCAGTCGCTTTCGCTCTTTGAAAATGCCGAAGACGAGGAGCATCGCCCGCTGCCTTATCTCGTGATCGTGATTGACGAGTTGGCCGACCTGATGATGGTGGATACCAACGGCGTCGAGGAATCCATCACGCGACTGGCGCAGATGGCCCGCGCGGTTGGCATTCACCTGATCCTCGCGACGCAGCGGCCGTCGGTTGACGTCATCACCGGGCTGATCAAAGCCAATTTCCCCGCGCGCATTTCATTCCGCGTGGCCAGCAAAGTTGACTCGCGAACCATTCTCGATACGAACGGTTCGGAGTCCCTGCTCGGCAAGGGCGACATGCTCTATTTGCCGGCAGGATCGTCGAGACTACACCGCATCCACGGCCCTTATGTCCATGAGAACGAAGTCGCGGCCGTCTGCGATTTCTGGCGCGATCAGGCCAAAGCCATTTACAACGAGGAGCTTCTCAGACCGCCCAAGGATGAGAATGCAATGGGCGGCGGCATGGCCGATGGTGGAGACGGCGGAGAAGACGTTGACGACGATCTCTATCAAGACGCCGTACGCGTCTGCCTCGAAATGGGCCGCGCGTCCACATCAACGCTCCAGCGCCGCTTGCGGATCGGCTACGGCCGCGCCGCGCGCTTAATTGACCTCATGGAGAAGGACGGCATCGTCGGCCCCGCCGACGGCTCCAAGCCCCGCGAAGTCCTCAAGACGAAGGACTGGATGAAAGAATTCGACGACTCGATGAAGTGACGATCCCACAAGGATCGTCATCCTGAGTCCGGCGCGGCGAGCCCGACGAAGGCTCTCTCTCGACGCGAGGTTCGGCTCGTTCAACTCGCGCTGGCCATTTTCTGCTTTCCCTTTTCCTCTGTGTCTCTGTGCCTCCGTGGCAGATTGCCTCAGACGCTTTTCCCTTTCCGTCGCGCCGCCTTTTCCGTAGAATCTTTTGTTGTGCCGGTGCCGAGGTAGCTCACCGGTAGAGCGCGGCCCTGAAAAGGCCGGCGTAGGCAGTTCAACTCTGCCCCNNGGAAGCTTCCATGGCGCCACTCGAGACAGCCCCCACGGCGTTGCTGGCGCCGGTCGTGGCTGACGGCTCTCTGCGTTCTCGCTGTTCCAACGGCGGCGCACGCCCAGGGCGCTCCCCCGCTGCTGACTAACGATCCCGGCACGCCGGGAAACGGCAATTGGGAAATCAATCTGGGTATGCTTCCGGTCCTGCGCCAGCATCAGAATGTCTTTCAAGTCCCGCAAATCGATATTAATTTCGGGCTGGGCGATCGGATCCAGCTCACCTACGAAATTCCCTACGCGCTTCAAAGTGAACCCGGCGAGCCAATCCAAACCGGATGGGGCAACGCCTTTGTAGGTTTGAAGTGGCGCTTTCTCGACAATAAGAGCGGCTGGAGCGCTTCCATCTTCCCTCAGGTTGAGCCGCCGGGTTTGGGAGCTTCGATAAGAACCGGAGTCGCCTCCAGCGGGACGCGGCTGCTTTTCCCCGTTGAGATCGCGAAGACAGTGGGTCCGCTAAACCTCGGAATCGAAGCGGGCTATTATTTTCCCTGGCATTCTCGCGGAGAGCGGATCATCGGTTTCGCCGCCGGCCATCAGTTGACACCCAAACTAAACATCCTGGGAGAGGTCTACAACGATTACGTCATGGGGGCGCTGCCGCACGACACGACCTTCGATGCCGGAGGACAGTACAGATTTCACAAAGGTCTCATCCTGCTCTTCACGGCAGGGCGGAGCTTCAGCGCGAACTCAAGCGGCCAGCCGGAGTTCACGGGGTACATCGGCGTGCAAATCCTGCTCGATAAATACGGAAAGGAGTTGCACGAGGAGCCGTGATGCGAAAGTGCAGAGCGGTTACTTCTTAATCGGAAGAGGCTGCGCGACGCCGAGCTGAGTCATGAATCCGAGAGCGTCGGTGGATTGCCAGGTCTCCACGCACTTGCCGCCGCGGAAGTGATGAATCACCATACCGGCCGATATAACCAGCTTCGAGGTCGGGGCGATTCCCATGTACTCGCCTTTGTGAGTGCCGTAAAACGTGTAGCGATTCGCAATCTTCTCGCCTTCGGCGATCACATCTTCGCTGGCCAGGCGCATGTCCGGAAACCCGTCGCGTAGCACCTTGTAATAATCCCGCAGCCCACCGACGCCGGGCTTCAGTCGCCGGGAAAGCCCGTGGAACACCACGGCCTTGTCAAACATTTCGAGGTAGCCTTCGAGGTCCTTGGCATTGAAGCGAGCGATGGCGCGGTGCACGAACTCTATATTTTCTCTAACAGGCATGGGTCACCATTGGAGAAGGAATTCAAACGCCGAAACGTGGGCCGCCGCAACCAAACGCTCACTTGTGAGGTTTTGAATCGCTCTCGGTGAGTTCGCGCCAGAGAAGGTAGCTGGGGACACCGAGAGCCGCGGTGGCAATGATGTAGAAGCCGATTGGCTTGCGCATGTAGGGGCGCTGTTGCTGCTGTTCGTCGGCGCCTTCATCGTGGCAGCCCTGCTCCAGGCTGTCCTGGAAGGTTACGTCCGCTGATTTTCCTTCGGGAATCGTGCGGAGCTCGCCGCCATTGTCCAGTGTGAGGCTGCCGCGCATGGCTGAGATTATCAACTCATTGGGACCCTTAAACGTTACTTCTCCAGCCGTGGCGGCGCCACCGGCCGCGCGGACGAGACCGGCGGGTGTGCGGATCGAAATGTTGCCAGATGCAGGTTCGGAGAATCCCACCGTTCCGGCAGTTACCAAGACCTGGATTTCGTTTTGGTCGTCCTCGAGCGCAGCGCCACTCGAAGCGGAAAGATAGACCTGGCTCGGGCCGACCTGCACGCGCATCGCGCCGACTTCATCTGTATCGAGATTGTCGCAGGAATAAATATCCGCGCCCATGACGGCGTTCTGGCTGTCGATATGAGCGCGATCGGTTTGGGTGACCACGCCGAGCACGCGGCGATGCGCCGCAAACGTCGGCCAGATAAATAGGGCTGCGTAACACAATAAAATCAGGCAAAAGCGTGCAACGTGACGCATTCGCTTCCTCCGAGAGGTACGGTCACAATGTGTTCTCGAACGCCGCGAGCGTCAATTGGAAGGAGTGGCAGAGTTGCCACAATTGCAACAGAAGAAAGGGGTTGCACAAAACCGCGGCGGTCGTCGAGCTGGCTAGGGCCGCAGCCGGAGCGGACCGCTGACGAAGGGATTCCCGCGCTCGTAGAACCGGAACCGCCGATGGGCGGCGCGGGAGATCCCGATGCGCGTGCTGATACCAATTACGCCCAGCCGCCGAGTGGCACCCCCGAGCCAGACGGGGCTGATCCGTGAGCAGAGGTCAATGCCATCGAAGCGCTTGTCAATTTTCAACGCCGCGGAAAGCCGACCCGGGCCGCGGGCGAGGTCCAGCAATCGCGACACTCCGCGGTGACGCTCCATCCCAGGGATCCCCTCAAGCGGCTCCAGCGCCCGGATCAAAACTCCCGCGCCCACGCCGTGAATCTCGCTCGCCACATTGAAGAGCCAGCACGACCCGTACGTGAAACGAACGTACGCGGTGCCGCGAACCAGAAAAAGGGAACCATTGGCGCGCGACTGACCGGAAAACGCATGGCCGGCGGCGTCGCCCACCGGATAGGCTTCCGTCTCGACGATTCGCCCGCTCAGCCGGCCCCTGGGCAGATCGTGAACGAGCGTCTTGCCGATCAGGAATCGCGCGAGCTTGAGCGTATCCACGGGCAATTCTGCGCGGCGGAGACGGCGGATGCGGTAAATCTGATGTGCTGGGATGGGTTCATCCATTAGGTTGCCGCGTTGGCCGCGGATAGGTTTGCGAGCCGCGCAGGCAGCGTGCGCTACGGAACGTTGGCAGTAATACCAACAGGTATGCCGTCGCCTGTTTTGTCCACTTTAACTTTTTCGGAGGTTAAGTAGATCTTTTGGGTTTGTTTAATTACAACAATCTCCACATCACCATTCGGGCAGGCAGTTGTTTCTCCGTTGCCCTGTTCGTCGACAACAGCGGGCTCCTTCGCGCCTTCTTCGCAGGGCTTTAGGTGAAGCGGACCCGCATAGGTATCGGGAACCTTTACGGTGACTATCGTAGGCATCCTTTTGGCAGCGCAAGATGCCAATGACAATGAAATCGCCAGCGCCAAGCCAACCCAATATCTCATTTATCCTCCGAACGGGCATCTTGGAGAAACAGAATCCAGATCAAACAGTGTACCGGGATTTATATCCATCCCGCGCAACAAGACAAGGTGATTGTGAGCTAAGAATCTCACTCGCCGTTCTGTCGGTCAATGGCTGAAAGCGGGGCGCAGCGCACGCCTGGAGTACCGGGGAAGAACCTGCCTGGTAATCCGACTGATCGGGCACTTGGCTGCAACTTTGCTCGCATCGCAGAAGACTTCCTGGGTGCAATACAGCTCATCTGCGATTGATCGTACCGCGACAGGCAGGCGCGCCGCAGCGGCATGGCACCCTCACCGCTTCTTTCGAGAAGCTGTAATCCACAGTCAACTCTTCTCCTTTCCGTATCGGCCTGCGGCTGAAGTAGAAAATATGACCGCGGATTCGCCGCGTTCCCAAATTCGGATCGCAGCCGTGATTAATGAACCCCGCGCCACTGCCGCCGACAGCCCCGTCAATCACCCAGCGCGCGTTCAGAGAAAACCAATAGAACCGCTTGTTGCGCTTGCGCGACCGCCAAAGCTTTGCAAATCGTTTCGCGGCCTCGCTCAGGGAAATCCGTTCTCCCGTGTACTCCACAACCTTCCGCCGGTTTGGGATGTTCTCAGCCGCAAACACTCCCAGCCGGTGGATTCGGGAGCGCCCCACGCGGAGCCGCCAGCAGGTGAATCGAGGATCGAGCTTCGGGTATTTCATCGGAACTCCGCAAAGAAAAGCGGCTGCACGACAACGTGCAGCCGCCCGTTGGGCAATCCGATAATCTATACAAAATACGCGCGCCAATGCAAACAACGGCGGGTCCAGCGCGAGCCAAGGCAAGGTCCGGCGCCCGTTTATAGTAAGTTCATCTAGTTGCGAGATGGACGTCCAAACTTGTGGCCGCGATCAGTCCCGGGGCTTTTTCCGCCTTTCGATCTGGACTGTACCCTTGAAGTAGGCTCCTTCTTCGATCATGATGCGCCGGGTGGTTAGATCGCCCTTCACCGAAGCATGCTTCTTGATCTCGATCCGGTCGGCGGCGCGAAGATGGCCTGTGAGCTCGCCGTAGACGATTACTTCGCGGGCGACGACATCGGCGGTCGCCTTCGCCGTTTCTCCGATGGTAAGCCGTTTGCAATTCAGAGAAATCGATCCCGGGATAACGGTGTCTAGACGCAGATCGGATCTGGGACTGCTGGAAAGATAGGGCGTTGTGTTGGCCGGTTGGTTCGCCGGCGATTCGGTCGGCGAATCAATTACGCCCGTCGAGCTAAACGCGGGAGAAAACGAATTTGCTGCTGGTTGTGCCTGCTTGCTCCACCACATGGACTCCTCCTTATAGGGGTCACTGGCGCAAGCGGACCGCCAACAATGTATTCCGGCGCTGGGACCTATACAAGTTGCGAATGGCGGGGAGTTGTCCGTTCATGTAACAGGCTTGGCTGGATTTGATTTACCATAGGGCGGTTGTCATCGGTCGTTGAACGCAGTTTGGAGGAGCGTCTGCCATGGCTACTGTCTGCCCGCACGTCAAAGAAATCCGTAAGGTCAAGCCCAGCGCCAAGGGTTGCGAAGAATGCTTGAAGCTTGGCGATACGTGGGTCCATCTGCGGATGTGCCTCATATGCGGCAACGTGGCTTGCTGCGACAGTTCGAAAAATAGACATGCCACGAAGCATTTTCAAGCCGTCCATCACCCGATCATGCAGTCCATCGAACCGGGAGAAAACTGGAGATGGTGTTACGTGGACGAGATGGAAGTGTGAGCGCGGACGGAGGCGCGATGGCGAGCAAAGCAATCATGCCGGGTCTCCCGAAGGACGAGGCGTGGCCGGCGCTGCCGCTCGCCGAATGGAGCGCGACGCGCGACACGCTGCATTTGTGGATGCAGATGGTTGGCAAACTGCGGCTGGCGCTGAGCCCGCGGTTGAATCACTGGTGGGAAGTGCCCCTGTATGTGAGCGCGCGGGGCCTCACCACGTCAGCGGTTCCCTATCGGCTCGGAGTCTTCGAGGCTGAGTTCGATTTCATCAGCCACACGCTGCGGTTCACCACGAGCCGCAGCGAGATCAAGACTATCGCGCTCGCGCCGCGCAGCGTCGCTGATTTCTACAAGGAGTTCAAAGCCACGCTCGCGTCACTGAACATCGAAGCGAAAATTTGGCCGATGCCGGTCGAGATTCCCGATCCGATCCGTTTCGATCAGGACACCATCCACGCATCCTACGACCCTGCGTACGCGAACCGGTTCTGGCGGATTCTCGCGACTGTGGACCCAATCTGCGAGGAATTCCGCGCGCGCTTTATCGGCAAAGCCAGCCCAGTGCATTTTTTCTGGGGCAGCGGAGACCTGGCGGCGACCCGCTTCTCGGGGCGCCGAGCGCCGGAGCGCCCCGGAGCGGACGCTGTGACACGCGAAGCATATTCGCACGAGGCAAGTAGCGTGGGATGGTGGCCCGGAAACGGCGGATTCGACGCACCGATGTTCTATGCGTACGCGGCGCCGGAGCCGCCCGGCTTCCGCGAAAGCAAAGTCCGACCGGCTCAAGCATTCTATGAAGCCAAGATCGGCGAGTTCCTGCTGCCCTACGACGCCGTGCGGAATTCCGCCGATCCCGCCGGCGCGCTGACGGAATTTTTCCAGAGCACCTACGAAGCCGCCGCAAACCTCGGGAACTGGGATCGCGGCGCGCTGGAGAAATAGTTGCGACCTCGCATGGCGTCCACCGGGCCCACCTCAACGGGCAGGCCCGACGGAGGCGCCCAACTTGTGCGCCGTGGCCTCTACTGAATTTGGAACGCGCATTGTACCGAGGCGCTCACTGCTATTTTCCCCGGTGTGACAGTGGGAAATGTCGGGAGCTGCGCGCGCCCGATTCCCGCCGTACTCGCTTCGACTGTGACCATCTGCGCGGAGGTCGCCACTCCTCCCTCCAAACGGGTCACCCCTACCAATTGCCGGACGTCGAGATTCGCGTAGCGCACCGCCCCGAGCTTCTGACCGCTTTGAGCGAGCGCAGCGCTGGCTCGCCCCACCGCGCTGCGCATCGCTGCGGCAACCGCCTTTTCCTTGGCCGCTTCTTCATCCTGAAGTGAATACGTGAGGGACCGGAATTCGACAATCCCCTCCTGCACGGCTCCGTCCAGCAAAGGACCGATTTGGGAGAAATCATGCACTTTCAGATCAACCTGGCCCTGCACACGGTAGGACTTCGCGCGGTTCTTGCGGTCGCGCTCGTACGATGGTGCGAGAGTGAGCGTGCCGAGAGTAACGTCCTCCTTGGCAAGACCCGTTTTCTCAGCAAGCGAAACGATCCGCTGCGCCGACTGCGCCGCAGTGTCGTAGGCGACCTTCAGATCTTTATCCTGCGACGAAATGTCGAACGTCAGAGTACCCAGATCCGGATCGCTCTCGAACATTCCCTGCGCATCCACGACGAGAGTATCCGCGACAAATCGAATTTCCGGCGCCTGCGCTTTCGCGACTCCCGCAAACACCAATACAAACAGCATTGTCGAAAGGTAGCGTTTCATAGATTCCTCCCCACCGACGGCGCCTGTCCGGCGCCATTGTGACCGTTGATGTGGAGCGGGGAAAAACGGTTGTTTGTAGAAACTGTAATAACGAAAATGCGTGAATCGTTCCCGGGCGAGATGGTAATAGCAAGGCTAGACGCTAGAAGTAGAAAATTCTAGAAGCAGGTCACAATGCCGGCGATTTCGAGGGAAAGAGAGGAACCGAGGACAACGCGCGCCTCTGTGGACGTCCTGCTCCGGCCGCGACCGACAGATGCCGGGCCAAAAAATGCTTTTGCGCGCGGCGGCCCCAGCCTCGGACAAAATAATAGTTGAGCGCACCCGCGGCTCCGGCACTCAGCACCGGAACGATTCTTCCGGCCCACTTCTCCGCGACCTCGGCGCCAACCTTTACCGCCATACGGTCAATGATGCGCGGAACGATCCGCTCCACGGCTTGCTTCTCGAGGAAATCGCGGCCCAATTCCAGTCCTGCCGCGCTCGCCGCCGCGACCCACAGCTTCACGGTTTCTTCCTCGGTCGCGTATTCGAAGCCGTAAAGCAAACTCAGCTTCTGAAGCATTCGCAGGGTGATCGCAGAAAGTATGCCCATGTCCGGAACGACGGTGAGGAAGCCGCCGAGGCCGAGTCCCGCGCCTTCGAGGGCAGCCATTCTGGATGCCGACCGGATTGTGCCCGCGGCGATTGGGTCGATCACTTGCGGACCCAGAAGGAACATGTCGTGCCAGGATTCAATCGGCAGGCGGTGTGCGCGCTGGATGCGCCGGAGGTATTTCCGCTCGTCAATCTGAACCTGCTGGTAGGCGCGGCGGAATCCGGCGCCCGCAGCGGCCGTGAAGATGCGTGCGAGAGATGACGTGTCTCGTTGCCTTGCCACGTAACCATTCTACCGCGAATTCTCGTGTAGGGGAGAACTCAAGGCTTACCACAGAGAACCCAGAGAAACGTGAAACCGAGACTGCCGGCTGCCACGAGCACGACAAAACTTCAAGAGCCCACCCTCGCAAGACGAGGATGGAGCACCCGAAAAACCTACAGGGCCGGAGATAGTTGAGCCCCAACGGGACCAGGATACGATGGTTGATTCACACGCCGTGACCTGATTGCTCCGATGCCACGCTCGGAATGGATTTGCAAATGATTGCGGGATGCCGCATCATGCTTTGCTTCGGTCCATCCGGCGCATCGCTCAAGGTTTAGCGGGCGCGTACGAGAGCCGTCGAGTAATCCTTCGGCCTCGCTCAAGAAAAACCGGCTGCAAGATCATCGAACGATCAGGGGGAAACGGAATGCGCAGGCCCGCGAGTATTGCTCCGCCAAAGGGAAAACTGGGGGTGCTGATGCCCGGAATGGGCGCGGTCAGCACCACGTTCATGGCGGGTGTGGAACTCGTGCGGCGAGGCGAATCCGTTCCGGTAGGATCGCTGACGCAGTTGGGCACGATTCGCCTGGGCAAGCGGACGGAGGGGCGCGTCCCGAAAATCAAGGATCTGGTGCCGCTCGCGAAGCTCGACGATCTGGTCTTCGGTGGCTGGGACGTGTTTCCCGACGACGCATATCAGGCGGCCACGAAGGCCGGCGTGCTCGATGCGAGGGACCTGACAAAAGTTCAGAAATTCCTGAAGACCATCAAGCCCATGAAGGCTGCGTTCGATCAGAGTTACGTCAAGAACCTGCAGGGCACGAATGTCAAGAAGGGCAAGACGAAATTCGATCTCGCCGAACAGATTCGCCAGGATATTCGCGACTTCAAGAAAAAGAACAAATGCGACCGCCTGGTGATGGTGTGGTGCGCGTCAACCGAAGTTTTCCTGAAGGCGGAGGACGTGCACAAGGATTTGAAGTCATTCGAAAAGGGGATGAAGGCGAATCATCCGGCCATTGCGCCTTCGATGCTCTACGCCTGGGCGGCGATCAGCGAAGGCGTGCCGTTCGCCAATGGCGCGCCGAACCTGACCGTGGACATTCCCGCGCTCGAGGAATACGCGAAGGCCAAGGAAGTGCCGATCGGCGGGAAAGATTTCAAGACCGGTCAAACACTTTTGAAAACCGTGCTGGCGCCTGCCTTCAAGGCGCGGATGCTGGGCATGAATGGCTGGTTCTCGACAAATATTCTGGGCAACCGCGACGGCGAAGTGCTGGACGATCCCGGCTCGTTCAAGACCAAGGAAGAATCGAAGCTCGGCGCGCTCGAATATATTCTGCAGCCGAGCATTTATCCGGAACTCTACGGCAAGATTCATCACAAGGTGCGCATCAACTACTACCCGCCGCGCGGAGACAATAAAGAGGGCTGGGACAACATAGACATCTTCGGCTGGCTCGGCTACCCGATGCAAATCAAGGTGGATTTCCTGTGCCGCGATTCGATTCTGGCGGCTCCGATCGTCCTGGACCTTGCGTTGTTTTTCGATCTGGCGAAACGCGCGGGGATGCGCGGCATTCAGGAGTGGCTGAGCTTTTATTTCAAGTCTCCCATGTGTGCGCGCGAGCTTTACCCCGAGCACGACCTCTTCATTCAGTCCATGAAACTGAAGAACACGCTGCGGTGGATGATGGGCGAAGAGCTCATCACGCACCTCGGCGCGGAATATTACGATTAGCCCGCGCGAAGTGGGCTAATCCGCGGCGCGCAAAACGCCGGCGACAAAGCGTACCAGCCGCAACTTCTCGGTGAGGCTGGCTCCCTTCGCAGGATCCACGTGCGAAAACGCTTCGGTGATCAAAACCTCGCGCAAGTCTTCGCGCGGAATGTCCTTTTCCATCCACAAGCTTTCCGCGGGCGGAATGATGTTGTCCGCCGATCCATGTAGAACGAAAACCGGTACGCGCAACGAAGCTAGCTTTCCGCTCGGCGAGATGGCTTCTAGTTCCAGAGTGTCCATCTGGATTTCGCTCAGGATTCGCGGGCGCACCTCACTGATGCGACGATTCAGCAATGCATCCATCGTGGCGCGCGATGGCGGACTGAGCTTATCCAGCAACGGCAGCGCCTTTTCCGGCTGCTCCCAGAGCCAATAGCGAAGTGCGTCGTGAGCGATGGGCAAATCAGCGACCGGGAAAAACTGCGCGAGATGTGCGTATACGAAAACTGACGCGCCGTAATCATGCGCGGCATACGGAATCGCGCTGCCGTCCGGCAGTTCCTCCTGGCTCGTCGCCAAAAAACGCGAGACGCGCGCGAGATCGTCGTACGCGCCCATCAGAACGAGCGCGCGAATATGCGGTGCATAGCGAGGATCGCTCGCGGCAAGAAGCGATAGGCCGCCGGCGAAGCTGATTCCGGTCAGTGTCACCTTATGATCGCCCAGTCGGTCGTCCAGCCACACTGCCGATTCGCCGATGTCGGCGATCGAGGAGGCGTCCACGTGATAGTCGGCGAGCGCGTCAATCTGTGGGGTCAAGACGGCGAGGCCGGTCCCCGCGACGGCGCGCGCGAAACTCATCAGGCGCGGCTCGTCCATTCCGAGATGATGAATGCCGTGCACTGCCACCATGCCTTGCGGATGTGCCACGCCGACCGGCAGAAAGAGGCGCGCACGCAGCGGTCCGCTGGGCGTGGCAATCGTAACGTCTTCGCTAGTCACGTCGTGAGTTTCGAAGCGCAGCAGCGGACCGGACGCGGACGGATCGGCGAAACGCGTCAACAAGGCGTAGCTGCGCAAATCGAAGCGCACGTANNTGCGCCGCTGACCGGGCGACATCGGTACCCATCGAAGTGCGCGCAGTGTATCACTGAGCTATTTGCTTCAGAAAGTATTCGTGGACGGTAGTATCTTCGGTCAACTCAGGATGAAACGTGGCGGCCATCACGCGGCCTTCGCGAACGAGCACAGGATGGCCGGCATCCTCGGCGAGGACTTCAATTCCCTGCCCCACGGATTCGATAATGGGGGCACGGATGAAAACCATCTCAAGCGGTTCCTTGCGCAGCTTCGTTTTGCCCATGTGAACGTCGCTGGCAAGCTGCCGGCCGTAGCCGTTGCGCAGGATGGTGACGTCGAGCAAGCCGAGCGAGGCTTGCGCGGGGCCGTGCACCTCGCGCGCGAGCAGAATCGCGCCGGCGCACGTGCCGAAAAATGCGCCGCCGTTCGCGGCAAAACCCTTCAGCGCATCGAAGAGCCCTTCCTCCGACATCACCTTCAGGTGCGTGCTGCTCTCGCCGCCCGGCAGAATTATGCCGTCAATATTGGCGAGATCTTCGGGGCGCCGCACGAACGAATGCGCAACGCCGAGGCGATTGAGCGCCTGGGCATGCGCGTCGTAGTCACCTTGAATTGCGAGGATGCCAATATTCATGCGCCTGAACCCCATTGCAGCCAAGGATCAACACTGATAAACACAGACAAAACCCTCGCGAGAACATAGACGGAACACCAGGAGCAACCTGACCGATCGCCCGTGCCGCGTTGGCGAGTCACTAGCCACTAGCCACTAATCACTAGCTGCTGTTCGTCCTCACCAACCTCGCGTCTGCAGCAAATCCTTCTCGTCCACCTGCCGCACGTCGAGGCCCGGCATCGCTTCACCCAACTCTTCCGAGGCTTCGAGTACAGCCTTAGCGTCCGTGAAGTGCGTGGTCGCCTTCACGATCGCCCGCGCGCGCTGCGCAGGATCGCTCGATTTGAATATGCCCGAGCCGACGAACACCGATTCGGCGCCGAGCTGCATCACCAGCGCAGCGTCCGCCGGAGTCGCGATACCGCCCGCCGAAAAATTCGGCACGGGCAGCTTGCCATTTTTGGCAACCCAGGCAACCAGCTCGAACGGCGCGCCGAGTTCCTTCGCTTCGTGCATCAGTTCCTCTTCGCCCAGCGTGGTCAGCTTTTTCATGTGCCCGACAATCGCGCGCATGTGCCGCACGGCCTCGACGATATTTCCGGACCCGGCTTCGCCCTTGGTGCGAACCATCGCCGCGCCTTCGCCGATGCGACGCAGCGCCTCGCCGAGATTGCGCGCGCCGCAAACGAACGGCACCTTGAAGCCATGCTTCCAGACGTGATGCTCCTCGTCGGCGGGAGTGAGCACTTCGCTTTCGTCAATGTAATCCACCTCGAGCGCTTCCAGCACCTGCGCCTCGGCAAAATGGCCGATGCGTACCTTGGCCATCACCGGAATCGAAACGGTGTCCATGATTTCGCGGATGATTCGCGGCGCGGCCATGCGCGCCACGCCGCCGTCCTTGCGGATGTCGGAGGGAACGCGCTCGAGTGCCATCACGGAGCAAGCGCCGGCGTCCTCCGCGATCTTGGCCTGCTCGGCGTTCGTGACGTCCATGATCACGCCGCCCTTCAGCATTTCCGCCAGCCCGACTTTCACGCGCCATAAATTGTTGTTCATCAGGTCCATAATTTTTCCCCTTTTAATTTCAAGCTCTGCGCGTTTCGTCCGCCGCTGCCGGACGGAATCGCGCCGGATCAATCTCGACAAACTTGCCGCGCCCGCGCGCCAGCACGGCGCCCGAAGAATCGCGAATCTCGCCCTGCCGCATCCGCAATCGTCCATTCCGTTCGATTTCCCAACCCTCGACCGTCACTTCTTCTTCCACGCGAACCGGTTTCAAATATTCGACCGTCAACTCTCCAGTCACCGCAATATCCTTTTCGAATCGGCTCACCTTGGCCATCACTTCATCCAGCAGCGTCGCCACGATCCCGCCATGAACGAAGCCCGGACCTCCCTGATACTCGGCGCCGATTCGAAACACGCCGCGAATCCGGCGCGTGGCATCGTCTTGCTCGAACGCCAGCTGCATTCGGTCCGGGTTGGCACCGCCGCAGCCGAAGCAATGATTCTCGAGATTTGGTTTCAGCAGCATCTCTGTCGTCCAAATATCTCCACCGCGCCAAAGAGAGATCCCTCGGCTCACGTTGTTCGTTCGGGATGACGATCCTTGTCGGGTCGTCAGATCAGCGCTACCCGCGCGCGAGATTCGTCTCGGGCGCCTCGCTGCCGCTTGCGCAGTTCGGATTCCACCACCTCACCCAGTTTTTCGATTCCCTGCGCGATGCGCTTCTCGTCCACCGCTGCAAAACCCAGGCGCAGCGCATTCGGCCGAGGTTGCTGCGAATAAAAATACCGGCCGGGCAGGAACAAGATCCCGCGTTCGCGGGCGTGAATCAGCAGCTCGCCCGCATCGAAACCGGGAGGCAACGTGACCCAAAGCGTCATACCGCCCTCGGGATGCGTCCACGAAGTGCCGTCCGGCATGTGCTTTTCGAGAGCTTCCTCCATTGCTGCTAGGCGGCTCCGGTACAGCTTGCGCATCTTCACCAGGTGTCGCGCGAAATATCCGCGGCGCATGAATTCGGCCATGGCCGCTTGCGAAAGCTGGTCCGTATGCAAATCCGTGGATTGCTTCACGAGGCGCAGGCGTTCGATGGCGCTTTCCGCGCCGATGCACCAGCCGACGCGCAGACCGGGAAACGCGGTCTTCGAAAAACTGTCTATATGAATCACGTTGCCCGCGGTGTCCAGCATCTTAAGCGAAGGAATCGAATTGCCGCGGAGGCGCAGCCGCGCGTAAATGCCGTCCTCGATCACCGGAACCTGATAATGGGCGGCGAGCTCGAGCAGGCGCCGGCGTTCGGCCAAAGGCAAGACCGTTCCCGTAGGATTATGGAAATCCGGCGTGATGAGAAGGAACTTCACGCGGTTTTGCAGCAGCACGGTCTCGAGGTTGTCCACGTCGAGACCCACGTGCCCGGTGCGTGCGGGATCCGTTTCCACGCCGACGGCAAGCGTGCGAACCCGGGCGCCGGCAAAGATCGCGATCGCGCCGGGATAGCCGGGATTTTCAAGAGCCACCGAATCTCCCGGCCGCAGGAACGCTTTGCAAACCAAGTCAATCGCCTGTTGGCAGCCGTCGCTAATGAGAAGCTGTTCCCCGCGAACGATCAATCCCTCGCCGCGAAAAAGCTCGATCAGTTCCCGCCTGAGCGGCTCGTAACCGTCCGACGAACCCAGCTGCAAAATCCGGCTTCCGTCTCGACGGAGCACATCATTGGCGCAGCGGCGGAACTCTTCCAACGGAAAAGAAGCTGGTTCGGGCCGCGCCACCGTAAACGCAATGGCGCCCGGAGGAACTTCCGGCATCATGCGGCTCAAGCTTTCCTCGCCGCGATCGTCAGCAAACAGCGCTTCCCAGCGCATGCCTCCGCCGTTGCCATTGGAGCGGGGCGGCGGCGAAAACTGCTTCACGGGCGCGCCGCAGATGTATGTGCCGCGTCCCACGTGGCCGCTGATCAGCCCTTCGGACTCGAGTTCGGCGTAGGCGTTCGCGACGGTGGTCCGGTGCACGCCCAACTGGCCGGCCAGCTCCCGGCTTGCGGGGATGCGATCCCCCGAGCGAAGCTCGCCGGAATGCACCAGTGCGCGAAGCTGATCGCGAAGCTGCACGTACAACGGAATGTGGCTTTCAGGCTGTAAATGTAGTGGCAGCATTGGCCCGTTCCTATAGGCCAATATAGCTTACAGGCGCAAGGTGTAAAGAGCCAATATGTCTTTTCTGAAAATTATTCGTTGAAGAGCTTCGACTGGGCTTCGAGCACCGCCCGGATATCTCGCGTCGCCCGCGGCGCACGCCGGGCCACTCCCACCACACCCAGCACTTTCATCTCGGCGAGGGCCGTGCGGGGAATGAACATGTGCAGGACATTACCGTGCAGGTCAGGGGGCGTCAACCGCACGCCGGTGTCCAGGAGGTCGAGCAGGTTATTCGAGACGATGCCTTCCATTGCGTCGTCGTCCTTGAAGCGCAGGCGGACCCATAATCCGTCCAGTTTCGGCCGGCTCAGGAATGTTTTCCGCTCCGGTTCGAAGGGGTCCTTGAACTCGCGCACGAAATAGACGGACTTCACGCCGTCGAGCGCGATGGACTCCTGCTCGCCATCCATGGACAGCAGTTCAATCTGCTCCGACCTTCCAAGCATGGCTGGGTTCAAATAGCCTCGCACTGCTTTGCGGTCAAGCAGAAGGACCACGACTTTCTTGTGCGTCGAAGCTGGGGCGCGGCTTTTCACGGCTTGGAGGTCAATTTTCGGGGAGGATGTTGCTATGTCCTCGGAGACTATGTTATCTTTAAGCCGGTTTTTGTCAAGTTGTTGTTGGTTAAAGGGTTAGCTCCGGAGCCTCGTCGATAGAGAGCCAACGGCACGTTCGTGAATCAGCCTCCATCTTGGCCGCCGTGACCGCTATCAGCCAGATTTGCAGACACTTACGCGATCTACGGGTGATTCTCCGCTTGACGGTACCCGCGCGGCCGTCCGATGCGCCCTTGGATACGCCCGAAATGAAGGAAAGAGCTAGAACTTGGAAACGCAGATTCGCACATTCCTGAATTGCCTGCGGGTCGAAAAAGGCCTGTCGGACAATACGATCCAGGCGTACCGGCGCGACATCGCGAAATTTGCGGCGTTCGCTGCCACGCGCAAACTCGGCACAAGGGACGTGCGACGAGGCGACGTGGTGGATTTCCTCGGCACGCTCTACCGTAAGGGCCTCGACAGCCGCTCGGTCGCCCGCCACCTGGTCACCATACGGCACTTCTTCCGGTTCGCGCTCATGGAAGGTTACGTCCAGGAAGATCCTGCGGCCACGATCGAATCGCCGCGATTCCGCCAGAGCCTGCCCGAATTCCTGAGCCTCGAGGAGGTGGATCGGTTGCTGCAGCAGCCGGACACCAAGGCGATTGTGGGCATGCGCGACCGGGCCATGATTGAGCTGATGTATTCGTGCGGGCTGCGCGTATCGGAACTGTGCGGACTGCGCGTAGCGGACCTGCAAGCAGAAGCAGGGTGCCTCCGGTGCATCGGAAAGGGAGACAAGGAGCGGCTGGTTCCCGTAGGCCGGCAGGCGCTCGAAGCCGTCCAACGATATCTGCGCGCGAGCCGGCCAAAGCTGCTGCGCGAGGGCACGTCGCCCCATCTTTTTCTGAATAAGGCAGGCCGTACGGTCGGGCGGATCACGTTTTGGAAGACGCTTGGGGGCTATGGACGCAAAGCGGGGCTGCGTAAGGCTCTGACGCCACACATGCTTCGCCATAGTTTCGCGACTCACTTGCTGGATCGCGGGGCCGATCTACGCTCCGTGCAAATGATGCTCGGCCATTCCGATATCTCGACGACGCAGATCTACACGCACGTTGTCGAGGAAAGATTGAAACAGGTTTATAAGGCGCATCACCCGCGCGCCTGAAGTTCCGGCGGGGCTAGCGAGAAGGAGCACGACTTCATGCCCGATTACATGTACTTGCTCGAGAGCAGGCTTTCGCCCGAGCAGCGCGCCACGCTCGAACGCGTGCAGGAACTTTCGCGTTCGCAGGAGATCAACGTCTATCTGACGGGCGGCGCGATACGCGACCTGATTTCCGGCCAGCCGATACGCGATCTCGATTTCACGGTGGAAGGCAATCCGGTGCGCATGGTGCGCGAGCTGGAGAAGGGCGGCGCGCGAATCGTCTGGGAAAGCGAAAAGCTGCGCCACTACGAAATGATCTTCGCGGGCGACGCCGACGGCTCGATTTCGGCGGCTCGCGACGACGTGTATGACAAGCCGGGCGCGAAACCCGAATACCATTTCGCCGGCATCATGGAAGATCTTCGGCGGCGCGATTTTTCGTTCAACGCAATTGCGATTTCGCTCAACGCGCAGTCGCGCGGCCTGCTGCTCGACCCCACGAACGGGCTGGCCGATCTCGAACGGCAGGAGGTCCGCGCGCTTTCCATTCACGCATTCACGAATCAGCCGGTGCGGCTGATGCGCATCCTGCGCTACTGCGCCCGCATGGGATCCAAGATGGAGTCGCGAACGCAGGAGTGGTTCGAACTGGCGATGGAGCGCCGCCTTTACGAAAACATCGAAGGCGCGGAGGCCGGCCACGAAGTTCGCGCACTGGCGCGCGAGGACAACCCGACCGCGACTCTCAAGCAATGGGAAGCGCGAGGCCTGCTGGCTTCGATCCATCCCAGATTGCAAAAGCGGAAACCCGACTATGACAGCTTGAACAAGCTGGCGCGCGTGCGGTCGAACCTGTTGTCCGCGGGAATCCGTCCGCGTCCGCAAGTGGCGATCACCAGCTACGTGATCGGCCGCCTCAAATCCAGAGAGGCGGCGGCCGCATTGCGGAACATGGAGTTTCGATCCGCGGAGGTTGACGCGATCGCGCATCTGGTTCCCGAAGCGCAGAAGGTAGTGAAGATTCTCAAAAGCCGCAAAACCAATTCGGCTCGCGATGCGTATTTCTACATCGCCTCCGTCCCGCCGGAGATGCTTGCCTTCATCGAGGTCGAGCTGCCGAACCCGCGCGCGGTTTCGAAGATTCGCAACTATGTCCAGAAATGGCGGCCCATGCGCCTGGCGCTTCCCTTTGGCGAACTCGATGCGCTGGGAGTGCCGCGCGGCCCGAAATTCGACAAGATCATCGAGCAGCTTTTTGAACTGCAGCTTCGCGGCAAGGCGCGCTCTCCGGAGGACCGCACCAAAGCGCTGCGCAACCTGGCGGGAATCAAGGAAGAGCCCAAGAAAAAAGAAGAGAAGGAAAAGAAAAAGCCCAAGGGAAAGGAATCAGTTCCTGCGGCGAAAGCTCCCGACGCGAAGGACGCAAAGCACGGAGACAAGCGTCCGCAGCAGGCTGCTCCAGAGGCATCGCATGCCCCGGCGAAAACTTCGCCAAGCGCCTCGAAGCCGCCACAATCGGCGGCCGCGGCCATTGGCGCGAGGGCCCAGGCGAAGCACGAAGACGCGGCCAAAGCGCACCACGCGACGCACAAGCATGCCCCAGCCGCGCGCTCGAAATCCAAGGCGCGCCCCGCAAAGAAGGCCCGCGGCAGGTGACGCGCAATTGAATTTGCGATGACATCCCGCAACGCGCGACATCTCGCACTCCGCATCGATCCGGCGGCGACTCGCTTGATAGGCGCGAAACGGCGGCTTTCATGATCTTGAATCGCCAGCGCAATATCCGCGTTTCCGTGGGAGACCTGGAAGACTTCCTCGCGCGCGCGCGCCGCGCGCTTCGCCTGCCCGCCGAATCGGTCACCGTTTGTCTGGTCGCGAATTCCGAAATGGCAAAATGGAATCGCAGCTATCGCGGCAAAAAGGGACCCACGGATGTTTTATCGTTTCCTCCTGATGAGAAGCAAATGAAGCAGAAGAGGCAGAGGAGACCGCGCACTAATCGTTATCGGTTCTCGTCCTCTACGTCCTCTGCCTCGTATCTTGGGGACATCGCGATCGCGCCAGTGGTCGCGCGGCGAAATGCCCGCCGCTTTGGCCGAACATTCGGCGAAGAGATGCGAATTCTGATCCTTCATGGCATGCTTCACTTGATGGGTTACGATCATGAGACCGACACGGGCGAAATGGACCGCCGCGAGCGGCGAATGCGCCGTACGCTCGGCTTGGGTTAAAAGATGGCGATTCTCCTTTACATATTGGGCGTGACGCTGCTGACGGTGGGTCTCATCGTCGTGTCGTATCTCGACCGCGTGTATCGCGAGCTGGGCCGCGCCTCGGCGGGCCGCATCCACGATCATCTAGACGCATTCGAAACGGAGATCGAGCCGCGGTTCAAGATGGACCGGACGCGCGCGGGAATGGCGTTCAGCCTGCTCGCGCGATTTTGGATCGTCGTGGTGACGACGATTACCGCGCTCGGCATAGTTTACTTTGAGCCCGACCGCTGGCAGACGGCGCTGGAAATCGTCCTGCTGCTGGGCGCCGAGGTCGTGATCGCCATGCAGCTGCTTCCGCTGATGCTGCTGGCGGGAACGACCGGGCGGTGGGTATCGCCGCTGGTTCCTGCGGTTCGGCTCTGCCTCTGGATTATCTGGCCGATTCTTGCGGTACTTGATCTGGCGGTTTCCGTTCTGCGAATTTCCGAGGACGAGCCGAGCGCGCCGGTCGCCGAGCAAAAAGCGATCGAAGCGCTGGTGGACGCGGCGACCGAGGAAGGGATCATCGAGCAGCACGAGGCGCGGCTGATCGAGCAGGTCGTGGAATTCGGCGACAAGCGCGTGCGCGACGTGATGACGCCGCGGCCGGACGTGGTCGCGATTTCGGCCAAAGCGTCGCTTGAGGAGCTGCGCAAGCGGGTGGTCGCGACCAAATTGTCGCGGCTGCCCGTGTACGAAAAAACGATGGACGACATCGCCGGCATCGTGGTGGCGCGCGACATGCTTGAAGTTCCCGACCGCGACGCGGGGCGGCGTACGGTTCGCGAGCTGATGCGGCCCGCGCTGTTTGTTCCGGAAATGAAATTCGGCTCCGAGCTACTGAAGGAGATGCAGGGGAAAAACCAGCAGATCGCCATCGTGATTGATGAGTATGGATTGCTGGCCGGCGTGGTCACGATCGAAGATCTGGTGGAAGAAATCGTCGGAGAAATTGGCGAAGAGGACCGCCGTCCCGCGCCTGACGTGATACGCGAAAGCGGCGGCGCGATGGTTCTGCGCGGCAGCGTGCCGGTGGACAAAATCGGCGAGCTTTTCGGCGTGCCGCTGAAAACCGCGGCGCAGCATTCGAACGTGACGACGATTGCCGGGTTGCTGAACAGCGTCGCGGGGCACGTGCCGCGTACCGGAGAAGTAGTCGAGTTCGACGGGCTGCGCTTTGAGGTGCTGGAGGCCAACCAGCGCAAAGTGCTGCGCGTCCGCGCGCGGCGCGCGACTGCCGCGCCGATTTCCGCCGCCCGCGCCGTTTGAGCTTTCGTTTCTTTTTCAAGACAACGCACAATCCGCCGAAAGGCATCTCGAAAACAGTCTTCGCGCCCCCCTCGTTTCAGTGACGAGTAGAGTCGGTCCCGAATGCGTGTTTTCAATGAGTTAGGGGCGATTCTACTCGGCACGCAGTGACGGGTAGAACTGCGCAGATCGTGAATCGTAATCCGAGACTCGTGACGCGTGATTTGTGACTCTCTTGATTCGAGCGTTCCGCGCAATCGTACCGATGTGTCCCCTACCGTGATCCAATCGCCGACGCGACTTCGATGCGAAAAATCCCGGGGGCACAATTGATGAGGTGATCGCTCGATAGTGAAATCCGCCGCCATGTCTCGTCCTTTCCGGGCCGATGCTGCCGCCCCGAGCCAAGCTAGCATGAATTGAAATTTCGATTGTCAAGCAGCGCCTGTGGACTTTTTGTGAAGCCTTCGGCGGATGCCGCTGCGACCGGTTGGCGAACCCGATGGAAACGATAGCGCGCAAAACACGACCACAGACCGATCTGGCCGGTTCGAATTCCGCGGCCCGCCGCTGGGCCACTACGCGGCGCTCGCGCGGAAGGAGCCTGAAGCGAACTCATCTGACCGCGATTGTCTACTTGACGCAGTACCTCAGGTGAGTAACCTAGCCGAATGGGTGGTAGTCACGACCGCCGCATATTCCGTAGGGCGGTTGAACGTCAAGTTGCCAATAGGTCTATGCCAGACATTCCCACGAGTGCACAGGGACCGCAGTTGGCCGTTGAGTCGAAAAACGTATGGCAGAGACTTTTAGGTTTCATCGAACAACCCCTTTTTCTCACCCCGGTTGGAATCGTAGCGGGCATTGTGGGAGTTTTTATTTATATTCCGGTCCTGTGTATTTGTGGTGGCTGCGTGCTGTTGGCATTTCATCGAGCTAAGGTTGTAACCGGATGTCCTGTCATCAAAGTGCAAGTACCTTCGTATTTGTTGCTGTTTGTCGTTACGTTTGCGACTTTATCCTCCGCGCAGGTTTATGTGTCTAGAAAGATGAAAGACGCTAATATCTCAATTCCAGCAATAGTAAATCAAATTATAAGCGGTGTGGTCTCCGGCATATCTAAATTCGCCCCACAATCTAACCTCGCGAGTCCCGGTACAGCAGCGCCGTCAACTCCGTCCGCTCCGCCTCAGATAATCCGCGCATATATTGATGTGCGACTCTATGACAAAGGATATCCCGTGACTCCATATTGGCTAGTTGTGCCTGACCTGACCGGGGGTTTTTGTACCAGCGAGAGTGAGAGAGAATTCACTCTGGAGGGAAGCTGGTATGCCAATGAAGAAATACAAGCCGGAGCAGATCGTGACACTGCTGCGGCAGGTTGAAGTGGAACTCGCCAACGGAAAAACCACACCGCAAGCCTGCAAAGAAGCCGAGATCACCGCACAGACCTACTACCGCTGGCGGAAGGAATTCGGCGGATTAAAACTCGATCAAGCCAAACGACTCAAGGAACTAGAGCGGGAAAACGCCAAGCTGAAGCGGCTGGT